>CAYWXV010000016.1:60751-75994 GCA_964462535.1 uncultured Alphaproteobacteria bacterium | reverse complement strand
GGGGGCAGACTCGCGAAGCGAGGCGGGGGATTGGCGCGGCGAAGACCACGCCCTAGCATCTCCCGGTTCTGGCGCGGATCATCGAGACGCCGGGCATCGACCATCCCTGTCAACCGTTCCTCCGGTACGTCGACACGCTGACCAGTCGTTTGTGGAAGCGGGCCGATTCCGCCGGGTTCGAAATCATCGCGCCGCTGGCGAACCGCTCATCGACAAACCCGACACCTACAACCCGAAACGTCGAGTGGACGAGAACGGCGATGAACGGGAGATGATGACTTTCGCGGTGGCGGTCTATCCGAATCCGGCGCGAGGCGAATTCAGCAGGATACTGGCCAACTCATCGTACGGCGACGCGTTGGTGTCGCTCGCCCTGTACGACCTTGCGGGGAACAGAGTAGCCGATCTTGGGACGATGACGCTCCTTTCGGGCGAGGGGTCGGGCAATCTGGAGGTGGGACGTCTTCGACCGGGTGTCTACGTTCTGTCGGCGTCGCAGGGGAGCCGCACGGCATCGACGCGGGTGACGGTCGTGCGATAGAGGAACCGCGCATCCAAGATCCGCCTGAACCCTGATGGCGCTTATACAAGAAAACGTCCCGACGGATCATAACCCGCCGGGACGTTTTCGTTTTTCGGCCGTCATCTTGCGGCGCCGCGCTCACCTGTACGCGAGAACATCGACAAACTCGGGGCGCCACTCACGGACGTACTCACACGAAGCATCGAACGCGAAGCATCTAACCACACCTTACCTTTCCACCGGCGTCGTGATCGTGATATCGACCGTTCGCGTGTAGAACCGACCCTCGGGAAGCTCGTTGTTGTAGAGCGTCGTGTTCTCACCACCGCCACGTGCGTTCGTGGGTGGCACGCCAAGCGCCTTTGCCGTGTTCACGGCGCGGGCCGTCGAGAGGTCCAGGTTGTGCTGTTCCTCACCCAGGCGATCGGTGTATCCGACGATCTCTACCTTCGATCCCGGTCGAATGCGATTCTTGATCCCCTGGGCAATCTTCAGGTTCGCTCCATCGAGCGTTGCCTTGTCGAAGTCGAACGTGATCAGGTTGAAGCGATCGAACTCAACGTCGCTCTTCCCTTCTTCCTTCTTCCGTTGGATCGTAATCTGATCAACCGCCGTCTGCGTTGCGGCGTTCGCCTTCTTGTCACGCGTGTCGGTTACCTCAAGACGGCTGACCAACGGATCGTTCCGAAGGGGAAGTGCGGTTGGCGTCTCCGCAATCCTCCAGTCGATCGACTCGGGGACGGAACCGGTGCCGCTGAACTCCTTCAACACCCTACCCTCCTGCACGATCTGCACTCGCCATGGACCGACTCCCGCCTCGGCCGTCACTTGTGGCTTCAGCCGGAGAATGGGTGGATCAGCCGTACGGAGCGTATCGTTGGTCGTCAAGGGCTCCAGGACGGAGGCAACGCTGGCAACGACTTCGACGCGGCGATTCTCCTGCATACCATCCGGATCCTGCGGATTCGACGGCGTCGCAGGGAGATTCCGCTCTTTTACCGTGACTCTCTTCGCATCAATTCCCCACGAATTCACAAGGTAATTCTTCACCGACTCGGCACGCGAGCGAGACAAGGCGGTATTACCCGTTTCAGCACCGTTGTTCGAGTTCGTCCCCGTCAGAGTGAGTGTCACTCTCGGATCATTCCGCATCCTCTCTCCGAGGATGTTGAGGAGGTTGTAGTACACGTCCATCGTCGACCTGTTATGAAGACGTGTCGACGTGAACTGGTTCGGCGCCTCAGGTCCGAACTGCACGTAACGCGATGGGATCGTCGCAGAGCTGGAGTCGAAGAAGACGTAGTTCAACAGCGACCGGGTCTGGGTATTGATGAACTCCTCGACCTTGACGGTCACCTTCTCTCGTTCGACGCCATCCAGACCGACGCCCACGGCCGTGATCGCGGCGATGGGGGCAGCCGGTTCCTTCGGTGGCGGCGGTGGCGGCGGCGGTGGCGGCGGCGGCGGTGGCGGCGGCGGCACCGGGAAGGAATACTTCAGCGCAATGCCACCACGCAATTGATGCGCCTTCCAACTCATGTCGCTCCGAACGTCCGACAGATTGAAGGACAACGCGGCCTCAGGTACCAACAGCCATGTTTCCTGCCGATTCATCGGAAGCTCGTACTCGACGCCGGCAACAGCCGCGATCCTCAATCCGACGTTCTCCAACGCGGCCGTCACCGGGTTTCTCGTCTTCGTGTTCTCACCCGACGGGCCAATAAATGTTGCGGACGATGGTGATACCAGCTCTTCCTGCTGCGTGAAATCCTTCTGCATGTACGACCCGAACTCCGGTCCAACCTTGATTCCGAACGGAGTCCCTTCGATGGGTCGGAAGCCAAGAGTGATCTCACCGGCTACCAGACCCAGGGTCGGCTCAAATGAATACTCGGAAATCCCCGAAGCTGTGTCCCCAGAGCGCAGCACTACCGGCCCGATGTTGGCCTGGACGGTCTGACGGGCGTTCATTGTGTAGAAGCCCGCACGGACGTTAAGCCTCAAGACTTCGCTGAACGGAAGTTCAAACAACAGACCACCGCCGAAGCCGACTCCCGTCCCAGACGTGAAGCTCACGTTGTCAAGGAGCATGCAGGTCGGCGCTTCGGGGGCGCCGGTATGATCACCGGTGTGGAGATTCAGGCCGAGATTGCCGAATAGACCAACGCGGGCGCGCAGCCTCTGTAGGGCCAGTGTCTCCTCGAAGGAACGGGAGTCGTCCTGCGCTGACAACGGCAGAACCGTCAGCGCAAGAAGCGCGACAAGCGTCGCGATGCCCCGCCATCGGAGAATGGATTGTGGCATGTAGGTAGGCAATTGAAGTGAACGAAGCGCCATGGAGGAAACGGACAGGAAGCCCCGGCCATGCTGCCGGGGCCTGTACGAGGGAATTTCCTGACCGATTGTCGAAGGAGTTCGACGCTACTTGACAAGAACCAGCGAAAGTACACTCCGCTGTGTCGACGACGTTAGCACCGCCAGGTAGAGGCCGGATGGCCATGCGGTTGCGTCCCATGAGCGGGCATATCTCCCCGGAGCAAGGCTCTCGCCGTCCACCAGGGTATGTATGAGGCGCCCGTAAAGATCGTAAATCCTCAACGATGTCCCACCGGTCTCGTTGACGTCAAACGTGATGTCCGTGGATGGATTGAACGGGTTCGGGCGGGCTTGCTTCAATCCAAAAGCCCCATCCCCCCGCACCAGTCGTTCGCCACCGATGGTGCACAGGCTATCTACCGTAAAGAGTCCATCAACGGTGGTTGTGGTCACATCACCGTCGATCCAGACGATTGTGTCCAACGTGATCGGCGTCTGCCGCGCGTCACCAATGGCAACCATCATGTCAACGAATCCTAGCGTGTCGGGGGCAATCGGCACGGGGTTGTTCGCAACGCGAACCGTTACCACCCTATCCGCCCCCTCTATGCGCGAGTCCTTGATGCTTCCGATCGACGGCTTCAACAGGGGGTCTCCCTTCGCCCTGGCCCCGACCGGAATCAGCATAGATGCCCGGAACCGGAGCGTCAGCTCGAACGTCGTGGCCTCGGCCTCGCTGATCAGATTTCCTTGCTCCAGAACGATGGGGACACTGATCCGCTCCCCCGGGGCGCCCATGAGATCCGAGGGAATCACGATGGAAGCCGTCCCCTGCTGCGGAATATGTCCGCGACCCTGCACTTGAACACGGGTCGTGTCAGGACAGGGCTGCGACTGAACGGCCAGCAGTTCGGCGTTTGCACTCGACGTATCGGTCGGCGTGTACAGGACACGTACGCGGATCGAGTCACCGGGGGCAAGAGTGCGTGGGAATCCCCCCGGGGGGATTGTCCCGACAACCGAGAATGGAGGAGTTATCTGCAGCGACGAGACGACAAGCGGAGCTCCCGTGCGATTGTCTAGAGTAACGGTGTCCTCCTTCACTGTCCCGACATCCACACGACCGAAATCGAGTTGGACCGGCGTGGCCAGGAACTGCCGACGACGCTCGCCCAGCAACGATACTCGTATTAGCGGCTGAGCAGGATCGTCTGTGGTTATCTCGAGCGTCGCCGTCTTTGCCCCGTCGGTACCTGATCGGCCCGGGACGAATCGAATCGTCACTACTACCGAGTCACCGGGCGCAATCGTCTGCGGCGTCGACGTGGGAGGCGTCTCTTCAAAGAGCGCGGCATCCGTTCCCGTGATCGCAAGTCCCTGCAGATTCAACGGTGCTGTGCCGGTGTTGACGATCGAAAGCGATAGCGTGGAGTCCTGACAGAGGAAGAGGGTCCCGTAGTTCAGACTGCTCTTTCGCACGAGGACGCTGGATTGAATCCCCGTCCCGTTCATGGGGACGCACAGCGTCGTGTCGCACGGCTCGGTTATGTGGAAGCAGATCTGACCACTGAAGCCTGTCTGGGACGTCGGTGTGAAATCGACATCGACGGCGGTCACCTCGTTCGGCGCCAGCGTATCGGGAATGTCGGAACGAGTGATAGTAAAGGGTGATCCCGCTGCCGGTATCAGGGTAACGGAACCAACAACCACCTTCACATTGTTCGGCGTTCCACTCGTGTTCTGCAGTCGTGCGGTTCCGGTCCTGGGCACACCGACATTCGACGTCCCGAAGTTGATCCCGGTCACGACGAACGACAGCGTGTAGCTTCCACCGACAACCGGTATCGATGTCTGACGGCCACAGAGGTCCGTCAGCACGAGCGTATCGGAGAACGTACCAGACGTGGAACCGGATAATGAGATCCTCACGCGCCTGCTTTCGCCTGCTCCAAGCGCGTACAGCGGTGCCGGACTCAGAACAAATGGCCCCCCGCCGGAGAATGACGCCGAGATGGTGTCGGCCAGCGACCCCGTGTTACGCAGTTCGATCTCCACTACATTCGGAGGAACGCAGGGGAAGAGATTGCCGACGTCGACAACGGGGGGAAGTGGTCCCCCGCTCCCGTCGACGACCTCATATTGAACCCGCTCCCGACGCAGCGTCACGTCAACGGTTAGCGTCTGCTGGGCAGGATCCGACGCGTCTGTTGTGATCGTCACACGATCAGTCCCCGTCGTACCAGGCGTCCAAGTCACGGTAACAGTGATAGAATCGCCAGGCGCTAGATCCGTGGGAAGGCCGGGAGCCGTTGCCACAGCAACAGTGCCGGTACTGGTTGCCGTGTTGATCCGGACGGGCGCCGTCCCACGGTTGTAGACGTGGAATGTGTCGCTCAGCGTCCCCGGCGCGTCGGAGCAGGAATCGGCCTCGAGCAGAACGGTCCGTCGTGAGAGAATGATCAGCGACGTTGTGCCACGTCCTGTAAGATCGACGCATGCCGTGTCCGGACATGACACACCCCCCGCCACCACGCAGAGCCGCGCATTGAAGACGCCTTGAGAGGGCGGAGTGAAGCTGAGATCAATCGGCAGGCTCCCACCCCCCGCCACGGTCTGACCGACCGGATTGGAAACAAGCGTAAAGGGTGAACCCCCTGGCGTAACGAACGCCGCCGTAATCGTCACCGGTGACGCGCCGTTGTTCTTCAGTATGGCCTGCCCACTCCCCGTCGTCGTCAAACGGACGTCACCAAAATCAAGCGGATCGGGTGAGATGCTGATATCGGTAACGACCCCTTCACCCCGCACCGCGAACCGGAGCGTGTCATTGCACGGTCCAACGATGACAAGGAAGGAATCGGCAACCGCACCGACGGAGGTGGGGCGGAATCGAACGTCAATAGGCGTTGTCCCTGGCCCAGCCCCGAAATTTGATGGGAAGGCAGCTGGAGTAGTGATTGTGAAGACCGCCGGTCCCGTACCGCGACGGACAATCGCCGAGATTGCACCCCCCGCTTCGCCGTCATGCTGAAGATTCAGCCGCAGCGTCGAAGCCGAATCACGACAGACCTGACCGAAGTCGAGCATGTTCTTATCCAGCATGCGCGACATGTTGTTGCTGAACCCGATGAGCTGTACGATTGTGGGATTCTTGCCGGGTCGTGGATCGGTGTTCGTGAGGATCAGCGTTGCGGTCCTGGATCCTGGGGCCGTCGCTCGGAATCGGATGCGGATGACCATCGAGTCCCGCGGAGCAATGTTGAACGTCCCAGGATTCAGTATGGAGAAGTCACCAGGGTTTGCTCCGCCAAGGCCGGTCGTAATCCGAAGCGTGGTATCGCCGGTGTTGTAGACCTTGACGGAATCGATCGTCGAGTCACTACGGCACACCAGCGGAAGGAACGTGACGGTCGCGCTGTCGACGGAAATCTTCGGTATGAGATCGACGCGGACGATGTTGGCGCCTGCCTGTGACATGACATGCGTGGGCTGCGCAACATTCGCATCGTTGGGGTTTGCGCCGGGGACCGGCTGCATCGCGACGAAGTAGTAGAGTCCGCTGTTGGGGACGGTTACCTGCACCGACCACACACGACCGGTGGTCGCAGGCGCCGGCAACGCGGCGAATACCCCCGCGGCGCTCCGCATATAGATTGTGGGCGTGTTCGTGCCGTCAAACGTCCCTTGAAGCGTGAACGTAGCCCCCTGAATGTAGGTCAACGTGTCGATCGTGGGGCCAATGAAGGTCGAGACTGCGTTGTTGAAACTGGGGGCACTCGAGACGAAACCGTCGTACCGCCCACGTCCCTGACCTCCGACGCCAGCGCCACCACCTCCCGCGATACCTGGGGCGGTTGTCCCGCTTCCGCCGAAGGCGGACGGAATCTTGGCACCGAGCGCGATGAAACCTCCGGATCCACCTCCCCCGGCGGGCGAACCGGTTCCGCCATCGACACCGTTCGCCGAGAAGCCGCCGGCAGTACCGTTGAGAATCGTCTGCGAGTAGAGAACCATGGCCCCCCCACCTCCGCCGCCGCGTCCGGCGCACACGGGCGGAAATGCCTGAGGGTTCCCACCTCCGCCACCCGATCCACCGGCAACCGGCACGCCCATGGCGTTGCCATGAACCTTTCCACCGTTTGTGGACGATCCCGAGCCGTTCCCGCCCGAGGTTCCGAACCCTCCGCCGGCCCCCGGCCCGGTCTGACCATTGCCGCCGCCTCCACCGTTCCCACCGACGGACCCGGCCAGATTACACGATCCACCGCCACCAGTTCCAAACGGATGCCCGGTCCCCGCCCCTGCCGATTCCGGACCGGAGCAGTTGTACGAGTTGGTTCCGGCGGTTGCACCACTGAGCGAGGCACCGGCTGCGCCGGAGCCATTCCCGATATTCAAGTTGACATGTGGGGATCCCGAGCCGTTCTTGCCCCCTCCGCCACCGCCACTGTAACCGTCACCACCGGCAGATCCATTCCCGGGATTCTGGATCGGGTTGTAGTCACACACCTGCCCGGCGCCCCCGCCGCCACCTGGACCACCGTTGGCCCCGGATCCATTCACATTCAACGTCGCTGTGGGAAGTACCGCCAGATTTCCGCGGGAGATCAGAATGAACGGGAGATACCCCTGATTGCCTGCAGTTGAGGCGTCGGGATCGCTGGTTGCGACGGTGTACGTCCCGGTTCCGAGGACGAGGTTTTCCACGATCATTGCCCCCCGCTTCGATCTCGTTCCAAGCGGACCACCACTGCCAAGCGCACCACCGCCATTGACGACGCCCGCAGCACCAAGAACCTGCGGTGTGACGATCTCGAAATCGACTGTCGTACTCTGGCCACTGACGGTCACGCGAAGAGGGACGACCCCATTGGCCGCCCCTGGCTTGACGAAAATCTGTGTTGACAGTATCCGCCCCCCCCAGCTCGACACGATGGGGCCAACGAGAATTCGGTTGGTATCGGCAGGATTTGCCGGGCCGATGCCGACCGTTTCACTCCCGTTGTTGGAGTTGACGAACAGCCCGCTACCACCGAACGAGCCCGATGCCGCAGCCGGAGCAACGATCTCCACATAGGTATTCATCCCAGCCGCACCGATGTCCGGAATGATGTACGCTACCTGTGGCTGTGCGAGCGCAGCAGCGGCAAGTGCCAGCAGCGCCGCGACGGACGTGACAATAGATCTCATGGACCCTCAAGCTTTGCAATAATCGCCTGCATAACCTCCTGCTCGATTCTTCCGTTCGACCCCCAGTAGTGCCAGATATTGGTGAAGCGCTCCTCAAAACCGCTCAACTGGGCAAGCACGTTGATCCCCGTTCGAACGCTGTCGATCTCCTCGAACGAGATATTGACCTTCACCCGCCCGATCGTCCAACCAGGCGACCGCATGTAGGGGACGTCTCCATATTCCGACATGGTATCATAGAAGTCATCCTCGGTTGCGAGCTGCTTGAAATTCGTTTCGATCAGCCGCTTCTTCTTGCTGGCGTAGTTGACCTCGTATCCCAGTCCCTCCAGAGCGTTCTTCACTCCCTTAAAGACGATGTCGAAATCTAATCGGAATTCGTAGGAGAGTGCTGAGCCTAGAGTGTCGGTGGAGAGGGGCTGCTCTCCTTCCTGCTGTCCCCAGACATTACCTGCCGCAATGAGAAACAGGAGGGCGAGCGACGCAAAGATCTTTTTCATCGATTCGGTGGATGCGGTACGGTGGATTCCTTCGTTTTCGCGCAATGCGAACGGAAGGGTCGAGTCCCGCCACGGCATGGATTCGTGACGGTTCGCGTTGGGACGGGAGGGAACATGCGGGGTTTAGCCGCATGCGACGAATGTAGGGAAATCCTTTGAGATCAATCTAAATTCGGACTTTGCGTTAACGCGTACTCAGTAGCCGACCGTAGTCGGGACCTTCGCCGCCGCGCAAGAGAACAACCGCGGTAACGATCTGTCGATCAGCCCGAGTTACCGCTGCGGCACGCTCTTTCGGGCTCCTGAATCGAGCACCTATCTCCCATTCCAGCTCGGTCCGCACCTGGTCGCGATACCGCCGCAACAAACGCCGCCTCTCTGCAATCAACTCACTCCTGAGGGCGCGAGCACGGGCGACCGCGTCAAAATCATAACCCTCAGAAGAAACTGAGCGCTCCAGATCGCGGGCAGAGGCTAGCGCTCGCCCTCCCCCGGTCGAGTCGAGGCGACGAACCGTGAACTCTTCAAAGCGATCGAGTGTCTCGTCGCTTACCAGGAACCCGGCGGGGAGCTCTGTCATGTCGGCTGCGACGCGCGTCCCGAACGCGAAGAGGAACGAATCGTCTCGAAGCCAACGAAGTGCCTCCGGGAGGGTGCCCCCCATGACAACGGTATCGGGTTCGATTCCCCCATGGTCCTCCACTGAGCGCCCGTGGGCGGTCAGGAAGAACCGATGGGCCGTGTCAGACTCACGCCCGTTCCTGCGTGCCGAGTAGTCAATCTTCTGGATGCTTCGCCCCGAAGGTGTGAAGTACCGGGCGGTAGTGATCTTCAGCGATGCGTCATACGGCAATCGCCGAACTGATTGCACAAGTCCCTTTCCAAAACTCCGCTCGCCGATTATGACTCCCGCGTCCAGATCCTGAACGGCACCAGCAACGATTTCTGATGCAGACGCGGAGTTCTCGTTTATCAGGACGACCAGTGGCGTTCCGCGGAGCATTGGTTCCTCGGTCGACCTGTAGACCCGATCTTCCTGTGGATCGCGTCCGCGCGTCGAAACGACGACACTCCCCACGGGAACAAACTTGGAGACAACATCGACCGCAGACTCCAACAGCCCTCCGGGATTGTCTCGGAGATCGAGTATCAATCCCCGAAGCCGGGATCGACTCCTCATGTCGGTAATGGCGTCACGGATCTCACTTCCCGCGGTCGAACCAAATCGCTCGAGTCGGATGTAGCCAATGTCGTCGGTGAGAAGGGCGCTGTATCCAACGCTCCTGACTCGAATCAACTCGCGGGTTAGCGTGAACGTCAGCGGAGATTCGATCCCTTCTCGCAACACGGTCAATGTGAGTGGTGTGCTTGCATCACCGCGCATCCTGTCGCGCAGCGCGTCGACCGGTCCTCTCAAAACGTTGAATCCGTTCACCTCGATGATGCGGTCGCCAATGCGAATTCCCTGCCGGCGGGCTGAGTATCCGTCGATGACATCTACGATTGTGACCACACTGTCTCGCATTCCAACCGTGATGCCGACACCGGGGTACGTGCCGCTTGTCAACACGTCGATCTCTGCCGCCTCGCGCTTATCCATGTATACGGTGTAGGGATCAAGCGTCGCAAGCATCCCATCGATACCTGCTGCGATGAAGTCATCAGGTTCGACTTCGTCAACGTAGTTCTGGGCGACCTCACGATACACGTTGCCAAAGATCTCCAGCCCACGATTGACACGGAAGAAGTAGTCGCTCTCGTCCTTCCAGCGGAATGCACTGGCGAGTGTGACAAGCAAGAGAACCGTTGGAACTATGTACACCCAGCGGCGGCGTGTATGGACGGACATGCGCTTGGACCGTTAACGTTCATGCCGGGCTGATCCGGCAACGAAGGAACAAAGGGGGAGCGGGCCGAGAAAGATACACACGGTGTTCCGGGATGGCAAGGTGGAACGCGATGCGAGGGAGCCCGGGGGGGCACGGATCACAATGTGGGCCGAGGCTGACAAGGGTGAATCGCGCTCGTAGAAACAAGCATGGCGGAAGAGATCCGATCTCCTCCGCCATGCTTGTACTAACGTCGCCCCGAGCCTGCAGTCTCAATTACTCGGCCATCCAGAGGCCGACTCGGATCCGTAAGACCATACGTCAAAGGTCCGGCTCGCAAGGTGTTTTGACACCGCTACCGAACGACCTGCATCATCTTTGAAAACACCTCTTCACCCATCGAGGACTGCGCGGAGAGGTGGTAGACATACGCTCCTGGAGCAAACCCGGAGACGTCGAGTGTTGTTTCGTGATCTCCTCTTCCCTGAGGACCAAGATCGACGTCGGACATCGCCTCCCCATTCGCACTGTACACTTTCAGGCGCGTAGCTGCGCTCGGCTCTGCCAGGCGATATGAGATCAGGGTTGTCGTCGCAGCCGGATTGGGACTGTTTTGCATCAACAGGGTGCGACCACTGGCAGCGCTCTCTTCATCTGTGGATGCGACTGAGAGATCCACCCCCTCAATGTCATCAACACCCAGACCAACCAGCATCTGCAACAACCCGCCTCCATTGTAGAGCATAATGAACGGACCCACGTCCCGCCATGTCGCGTCAAGCAGCCCCTTCACCAAGACACGTCTCGTCGAGACGTCCTCCATCTCCTGAAAGTCCTTGTCTTCACGGGCGCTTGCCAGGCCTGGATACTCCTTTGACAGCCTTTCGAAAACGACAACCACCTGTCCAAGGAATTCGACCATGTCCTCCGACACTTTGCGGCGGAGCATATCGGACATCGTTCCGTACCGAGCCGCAAGCGACTTCGTCTCCGTAAAGATCTTCGTGTCCTCTCTCTCGGGAACGACGTACGTGTCCCGGTCGTAATCGTCTCGATCTGACTCAACACCGTCCAGATCCTGTGTGTTTGAGAGATCGTGTTCGACGCCCATTGGAATCTCGTCAGTCCCGACGACCGTTGCGTAGTTGTCCTCTGGGACGGCCGCACCGACATCAACCATTGCCGACTCGTCACCCAACTCATACAGCGGCAATGGCTGACCCTCTGAAGAGGATGGAGACAGGTCCGATTGAGGATTGCCATCGATCTCTGGTGAGGCAATGGGACTGGAATTGGACGGGGACGATGACTCGGCGGCCGGTGCTAACTCTGCTTCAACCACTTCGGAATCTGGCGCCAGTTCAACACGATCTGACTGGTATTCCGCGCGTCGCGCCTCACGCATATTCTTCATCTCCTCCATAACAAAGGAGAAGCGGAGCCGCAGAGAATTCAGCTGTGTAAGATCCGGTTCGGAGATGGAGCGATCGATATAGCGGCGGTAGTCATTGAGCTTCGGCGTCCAATACGAATGGAGGAGCTCAACCAACTCTTTCACGATGGCCTTCTCAGCGGCCTTCTCCTGTTCGCGCGAAAACTTCTTGTCACTCGCCTGTGCGTGTAACGACGCGGCCCCGATCGCAGCGATGAGTATAGAGAGAACGAGAGTTCGCATGGTCGAAAAGATCAGAGTTGAATATGGGTTGTTCACTGTTGTCAGATTCCGGGTCACAAGCAAACGGAGTGGTACTTCGCTGACCGCTCGACGTCATGCACATCTGGCTCATGAAGATAGCAATCCGGATGACTGCATTTGACGCACGCAGCATTCCCCGCGTCGCTCGCTTCGTCCAGAGCATCCAACGAAACGCCCCCTCGTTCGAGAGGGGGCGTTTCGCGGCAATTCGCTGGTTTCCCGGAGTTACCGAACCACCTGCATGACCTTAGAGTACACTCTCGGTCCCTTTGCGGTGGAGTGGGTAAGGCGATAGACGAAAGAGCCGGACGGGAATCGCGTCACATCCACTGCGACGTCGTATTCGCCTGCGTCGCGCGAACCCAGGTCGTAGCTGGCAACAAGTTCACCATTGCTGTTGAAGATCTGAAGCGCCGTGGCCGCGCTCGGCGTGCTGAGCGTGTAGTGGATCGACGTTG
Organism: uncultured Alphaproteobacteria bacterium; assembly: GCA_964462535.1. Taxonomy (GTDB): domain Bacteria; phylum Bacteroidota; class Ignavibacteria; order OLB7; family OLB7; genus CAYWXV01. The sequence continues at coordinate 63,482 of CAYWXV010000016.1, read as the reverse complement.
TCGTCGATGCCGGGTTCGGAACGTTCTGCTGAAGAGCAGATGCTTCCGGTATCTCCATGCCACCTACGGTGACCCCGGATGGCATTGCACCAGTGAGGAGCGTCTTCAGGTCGGTACCATCGTAGAGCATGACGATAGGCTCGATCGCGAACGCGTAGATGGAGGCCAGTCCTTGACGCCCCTTATCGGAGCGGAGCTTTTCGACGGCCATGCTCAAATCACCCCGCCTCTCGAGCATACCACTCGCATCCGGATTCGATTCGAAAGCAACACGATTGGCGTCAACAAATCGATCGGCCCTGTCGGCCATATCTCCGGCAAAAACGACGATGTCATCCAACACGTCGGTGGAGAGTCGATCCATGTCCGGACGGTATCTCATCGAGAGCTTCTTCGCGGCAGTGTATATCGACATCACCTCCTGCATGTGTCCCATGGATTCGACGTCGAACCGAACGGAAGCGGTGTCACCATTGCGAACGCTGAGGGCGTTACGCATCCCCTCGTCGATAATGATCGCCCACCGAACACGGAGTCGGTTCAGCTCGGCCAGGTCGTCGGTTGTTAGCGCCTGATCGATCTGATTCTTGTAGTCGTTCAGACGGGGGGTCCAGAAGTCAAAGGCTGCGCCCCCGATTTCCGACTCGAGCTGGCGTACGATCTCCGGACGGTCAGCGGACGGAAAGGTGGAATTGTGCTGTGCGAGTGCCGCGCCTCCCGAAATGGTCAGAACGGTAAGCGTCGCTATGAGGGTCAGGCGTGGATTCATCATGTGCTCCTTCAAGAAAAGCTCTGAACTATCGATGTACGTCGTGAGTGAGACGCATGACGGCTCATCGTATTTGCAGTGAACTCCCGTATGACGACATGCCATCCATCCTGTGACATTCCTAGTTGTCGTCGTTCACCAGGCGTCGACCGTTTATGGGCCCAGGGTGTATTGGAGGGATCAACAGCGCAGCTCTAACCGTCAACCTCTTCGATAGCGTCAAAGTCTCCGCGACGCCCCTTCAGATCGATGTAGAGGAGCGTGGTAACGTGCGTGAGGTAGACGAGGTAGATCGACATTATGAACCCGCTGACAAGAAAGAAGGGTAACGTCAGCGCGTTCGCCATCTCCTTCATCTTTGCTCCAAGGAGCGCATAGTTCTCGGTAGCGGCGCTCGGCCCTGCATTCATGCCCATCGGCATATCGAAGAGTCCCTTTCCGCCCATCATCAGGATGCTTGACAGAATGGTCACCGCCCCCATGACAACCGTGGGGACCAGCACGGCGGCAAAACTCCTCCACCAGTTCCCTTTCGACAGCGTGAGGCTGGCCATCAAACCCTGCCACGGTCCACGATCTTCGATAGCGATCAACTGCAGGCGTGTGACAGTCTTAACCAGGAACCAAATGATAGCCACGTACAACAGCGGCATCAGGGCAGTGGTTGCGACGTCACCGGTGAATCGAGCCAGAATGGCCACGACTATGGCAAGGCCCATCATCACAACAATGAAGAATATCGCGAGCATGATAGTCTGAATGGCGGCCATCCAGTACGAACGTTTGAACGCCAAACTGAACAGACCACCCACGCCGATCTTCTCGTTGTGTGCTGCATACCACCCCGCAAGCGCGACCAAGACCTGGGTGAAGACGATGATCAGGAGATAGAGGAACTGGACACCGACAGAGGTGATCATCGGACCGATCATCGGTGTCATCGCGTTCTGAAAGGCCTGGGAGTCCTTCTCGGGATTGATTCCTGACGCAGCGGAGAACGAGGCTCCGACCGCACTCAGGTAATTCTGCGTGGTGTAGGCAATCACGACGGAGAAGAGGAGGATGGCGATGACGGTCACCACTCCCGCGCTCCCGAATGTTCGCCCCGTTAGTTTGAACGCGCCGCCCAGTATCTCTCCGAACTCCATCGGTCCGCGGCGGATTGACATTTCGGTATCGCTGCTCATAGGATCGTAGTGGTAACGGGTTGATTGTTGGCAGTTGTCCGTGGTCACATCGCTGGCTCAGGGCCGCGGTTACGCTCGGAGTCCATGAACCTCAACAGCCAACGGTCGACCGATAACTCTCCAGACTCGCTCCAGCCAACACCTACTCAACGTCCGTGTTGAAATAGGCGATCGACGTGATGTCGACGGTGCTGTTGGGAAGGGTCTCGAGGATCACGTACTCGGTGGCGGGAAGTTTCGACTTCTCCTCGTACAGTTTGGTGCATCCAATCGAGATTGTCATCAGATCGGCCTCATTGTAGAAGGAGAGGATCTGTCTATCGAGTTCCGCGTTGACCGGAACAGCAACCTCTCGCCCTGTGCTGGAGCGGATCGAGCAACCGTCGGTTGCCCATCGGAATCGCACACCTGAGTCGCCAGTGAACTTGTGGGACACCGTCCTTACATAGGCGTTCAGACCCGACCCATCCACGATTGTCATTTCGTACTGTCCCAGCCACTGGGTCGTTAATCCCGTCTTGATTGCGATTCGAGCGCCGGGCTTCAACCGGATCGATGCTCCTCGCACCTCTACCGTGGATGGATCCGACAGAATCTTTCCGTTGTAGTAATCCCCGCCAACGAAGATGTCTATCCGATCCCTGATGCAGGCGGAAAAGAGAAGCGGAAGGAGTATGAGTAGAATCAGACGCATTGGCTTGTTAGATGTCCGCCGCAGCGGACGTTAGTTGCTCGGTGAACGAGCACATTATCGGATTCGTCCAGTTCCCATCGA
>CAYWXV010000016.1:51912-60651 GCA_964462535.1 uncultured Alphaproteobacteria bacterium | reverse complement strand
TCCTTCATCCTTCATCCTTGCTCCTTCATCCTTGCTCCCGCCTACTTCCCGCTACCACCAAGGAACGGCTTCCTGACTGTCTCCAGTGATTGAAAGACATCACCAAATCCGAAGCCGACACCAAAGTAGAAGCTGGAAAACGACTCGGGGGCAAGGAAGTCTCGAAGCCCCTCACCAACATCGTCGTTCGCCGAAGCGCTGACATAGCCTGCCACGGCGTTGAATGTTACCCAGTTGTAGATCTTCAACGAACCTCGCAGTCCAAGATGGATGGCTGTCTGGGGGAAGTAGTTCAGTTCGCCGAAGATCATCGCGTTCAGATCCTCTCCAATCAACGCTCTCCGATATCCAAATCGGATTGGAAGGAATCCATACGCCACTTCTTCCTTGGCCAGCCCCATCAGATTGAACAGTGATGTCCCGACGAAGAAATTTGTGTCGGCAATTGGAATCGGGTAATGGGCCGAGGCGACCGACAGCACCGTCCCGGTCGGGAAGGGCGATGCAGTGTCGGCGTTCTTCTGATTGAAGAACGACGTCGGGTTCTTCTTGCTGGACGAGACGAGGTAGAAATTGAGCGCCGAAACTTCAATGGCCGAATGCTTGTGGTCCTTCCATTCGATATAGAGCTCCGGAACCGTGTTGACGAAGTCGAGCCCGGAGACCCCGAGACCGACATACGGAAAGTCGAGCGAGAAATCCTTTCTAGGGTCGTCTCGCGCGGAAAGCCAGTCGGTTCCTGTGATGTACCCAGCATAGGCGCGAATGTTCATTCCGCCGTACGACCCCACGTCGAACGTCGCGCCGAGGTTGACATACGTCGAAGGGACGTAGCCGACGCCGATGAATGGGACGATCATCACGAATGGCGGGACGTCCCGCAGGAAGAATCTTCTGCGGATGTAAATGGGGAACAACCCGCTCAAACTTTCACCCGCATCCAGACTCGAGCTTGAGTCCTTCTGGTACGTGAAGAGCTCGTATGCGGCGGTACCCAACGTCCAGTTGTCGTCGTCGAACAGAGGAAGGTAGACCTCGTACGGCATCAGCCTGTACATATTCGCCCCCATCAGCTTCGTACTGTCCGGGGACTTCAGAGAAAAGAGCTGATAGAGACCGAACAGTCCGTTGCCGCGCCCCTCGGTCGACGTGCCGGGGGAAATGAACCCTGCAACCTCAATCCCGCCAGCGCGGAGGAAGTTTGGGTAGAACCGGTTGACGACGGAATCGCGCTGCACGTAGCGGCGATTGATGTCGATCGTCCTGGGTGATGGGTATATCGTCCCGTTGTCACGCTCGCCGGGTACGTTCTTCACATCCTCACGGATCGTCGTGTCCCGTTCGGTGATCGTGTAAAGATCGCTCTCGATGCGAGTGATGCTGAAGCATCCCGGCAGCGCAACGACTGCGGAAAGGATCAGGAGAACGAGAAGCGAAGTATGTCGAAATCGGTTCATGAGTTCTGGTGTTCCTTCTCACTTCTTTCTGACGAGTTCCACGCGTCGGAGCCGGGCGTGATAGGTGTCGCGCAATTCCCCCTCCATCTGGAGCAGAGGACGCCCCTCTCCCTCCGATCTGACCAATAGGTTCTCCGCTGAGACGCCCCGCTTGACCAGCTCTCGTTTGATGAACTCCGCGCGGCGACGGCCAAGATCGATGTTGAAGGGATCTGATCCGACGGGATCGGTATGTCCGACGATCTCGAAACGATTCGACGAACCGTTCATGCGGCGAAGAAAGTTCGCTGCCTGATCTATCATGTCAATCCAGCGGAGGTCGCTGGGGAGCCCGCGATCATCGAGCGTGAATTCGTAGGGATCGGTCGCGTTGTTGAAGGGGAAGTTGACGCGGAATGTGACGGTATCGGGGAGCGTGATGTCGTGCTCGATCGACGTACGCCCGTCGGTTATGGGTATCCGGACGATCTCACGCATGTACAACGTCCCCGGTGAACCGGCAATCACCTCGTAACTGTACCCTTCCTTCACCGGGATGCGATAGCGTCCCGTGACATCGGTGATCGTTGAGTCGCTCTTCGGGGGGTCGCCACCATTGACCGTGACAAGCGCACTGTCAACGGGACGGCCGTCGGGACCGATCACGGTACCGGTCAACGTTACATCGCGCCGTTCACGTGGGCGCGTACCACCCCCCTTTCTCGGAAGCCGGTGGAGAACGTAAATGTCGAAGAGTTGTGACCCCGGCTGGTCGGAGCTATAGTAGAGGAGTGTGTCGGGATCGGCACTAGATGGCGCGGAGGGGGAGAGTTCGTCCGCCACGGTGTTGATGGGTCGCCCCAGGTTCTGAGCGTTCCCAAGTTGGCCCGGCGAGAGAATGCGCGAGCGGAAGAGATCGTAGCCGCCGACGGTTGAATGACCGGAGGACGAGAAATAGAGCCACTTCCCGTCCCCTGAAACCCATGGCGTAAGCTCGTCGCACTGCGAGTTGACCCCCGGCCCACAGTTGATCGGCTCTCCCCAGGCGCCATCTCTACTCATCGAACACATCCAGATGTCTACACCTCCCAGACTCCCCTTCCGGTCGCTGGCGAAGTAGAGTGTCCTTCCATCTGGCGACAGGGCAGGCTGTCCATCCCACGGAACGACTGCTGATTCGCGCACACGACGCGAGGCAACGACACCCGCCCCCTGCTGATGGGTTCCCATGAAGAGATCGTAATCGCCGGAGACGGTTCCGGTCCCTCGAGATCCATAGTAGACGGTATCGCCCGACCCACTCCGCGTGGGTGTTCCAACGGGTCCCGAAACACCACGCATCGTCAGGTTGCCCTGTACTGTCGCCTCGTCAATCTGTTTGAAAGAAACCTCGGCTATTCGATCAGCGGCAGGCGATCGCCGCCGCTCAGATCGAATCGTGGCCCACGCATCACCGGGGAGACGATGCGAGCGATCCCCTCCGCGTCCCCCAACCTGAAAATGCACTCCCATTTCATCGACACGGGTATCGAGACCTTCGACGCGCGTGATCGTCAAGTAATGGGACGATGGAAGCCCGATCGCTGACGACGTGTCGATTGTCACCTCGTTTGTTCGTCCTGGTCGGCAGACGATTACGGGCTCGGGACATTCCAGACGTGAACGCTCCGGTAGATAGAGCTTTGGGAAGCAGCCATCGACCAGCGGAATGAAGAGAAGAAGAGGAAGAAGGTAGCGGAGACGCACGCAGGATCCCATCGGGGTTGTGTGTTCCGTGAACGGTGAGCGAAGCTAAGCTATTTGTCTATTTTTCGCACGATGAGTAGAGGGCCGGTGTTCGTGCGACAGGTTGCATAGCTGCGCTAGACGCATACCCCAACGTCCCATGAGTCACCTGTCGCTCCAACGTCCTCGCGAACGGCGCGCCCAGTCTCCCCCCAAATCCGCGATTGTCCCACTTCTGCTCGACGATTCGTGCTTGAGACCTTTGACCAACTTCTCCGTCAGGGACCGGACATTGCCCTGAAATTCCTGGTTGCCGTCCTGTGCGGCGGGGCGATAGGAATGGAGCGGGAGACCACCGGCAAGCCGGCAGGACTGCGGACCAGCATTCTGGTCTGCGCCGGCTCCACGCTCTTCACAATCATGAGCATCGACCTGGGTTTGAAGTATGGAGGGGATGGGACACGAATCGCTGCCCAGATCATCACCGGGGTCGGGTTCCTTGGTGCAGGAGTCATTCTGCACAACAAGGGGGGTATCAAGGGGGTCACCACGGCGGCCATGATCTGGATGCTCTCCGCACTCGGATTGATGATCGGGGCCGGCTACTTTCTTAGCGCCATCGCCATCTCGGTGTTCATAGTGATAATGATCCTTGCGCTACGACGGCTTGAGAACTACATTCACCGTCGTCGTGGCAAGAAGATGATTTTCGTCCTCGATTCGGATCCAGACACGCTCCGACGGTTTCTTGGTGTCCTGCATGCACACGAGGATTCGATCCAGGGCCTCTCCGTCGATGGCAACGAGATTCCGCCGACGGCCGAGTTCACGTTTATCGGAGAGGGATCGGACCGACTTGAGTTCCTGAAGGATATCTACGCGATCCCCGGCGTGAAGCGTGGGTAGGTCCGGTGAAACAACGGGACCCATCCTCCGTCTCCGCCCGTCATTCCCACGATTCTCCTGATGCAAAAGCGGCATCGCCGCGAACGGATTCAATACGCACATGTCTTCAGACGATTCGTCCATACGATTTACTCCCGATCAGGTCAATGCGATTCTCCGCAGGGCGATCGAGCGTCAGGGTGCAGGTGCGTCTTCCACGGTGTCGTACACAGACCTGCAGGACACGGCCCGGGAGCTGGGGATCGATCCGGCACAACTCGACGCCGCCATTGGCGAGTACGAGAGAGTATCAGACGTCGAACACGCGCGAGCGGCCTACATCGCCCAACGGAAACAGAAATTCCGAGAGCACCTGCGGAGTTACGTCGTTGTCAACCTCTTCCTCATTGCTCTTGACCTGTTTCTTACCGGCGGGACGTGGTTCTACTGGGTGCTGATGGGGTGGGGAATTGGGCTCTATTTCGATGCAGCCGAGACATTCTTCCCGAAAGAGAAGGATATCGAGCGAGGGGCCTTGAAAATTCTCGAGAAAGAGGACAGGAAGCGGCGACGCCTGGAAGCGGAGAACATCCGCTCTCGCGGCGTTCGGAAGAGTCTGACGCTCGACAGCAAGGCCAAGAAGATAATCATCGAACACGGCGACAAGCGGATCGAGATCGGCTGACTCCCACTCGGCTCTGCGCGCCCGGAACCACGCTATTCAGCGAAATTCCGGGCGTTTTTCGTTTCTACTCGTCACGGTGGTTCCGGTTTGCGATTCCGGGACTTTCCGTATGTTCGCCCACTACAACGGCTCGCATTTCAACACCTTCTTCCGCCCAGCAGCGATCACGCCCGTCGACAGGGGGGCCGGCGCGCGGCCCGTCGCCGAGGTCGTGAGGGGGGCATTTTGTTGTTTCTCCGTTGCTGCACCGTCGTCGTCAACCGTTAGCTCCAACCCTACCGTGGCCCACCTTCAGAAACCCTCGCAGCCAGTCAAAGGCCCCGCCGAAACGAAGTACATCTTCATCACCGGAGGGGTTCTGTCGTCACTCGGAAAGGGCATTACATCCGCCTCACTTGCGCTCCTCTTGAAATCGCGCGGCCTGCGCGTGACGATCCAGAAATTTGATCCCTATATCAACGTCGATCCAGGCACCATGTCTCCATACCAGCATGGAGAAGTGTATGTCACCGAGGATGGGGCCGAAACGGATCTTGACCTGGGACACTACGAACGGTTTCTGAACCAGTCGATGTCCCAAAAGAACAATACAACCACCGGTCAGGTCTACTACGAAGTAATCTCGAAGGAACGGCGGGGAGACTACCTGGGGAAGACGGTGCAGGTTATCCCGCACATCACTGATGAGATTCTCCAGCGCATGACTGCATTGGGAGAGACCGGTGAGTACGACATCGTGTTGACGGAGATCGGTGGGACGGTTGGTGATATCGAGTCGCTACCCTTCATCGAGGCCGTGCGACAGCTGGATCAGAAACTGGGCCGCAGGAACGCACTCCACATTCATCTCACCTACGTCCCATACATCAAGGCGGCCGGCGAGTTGAAGACCAAACCGACGCAGCATTCAGTCAAAACGCTCCTTGAGCTTGGCATCCAGCCGAATATTCTCGTCTGCCGTTCCGAGTATCGGCTGACGAAAGACATCAAAGAGAAAATCGCTCTCTTCTGCAACGTCGAACGCGACGGGGTGATCGAGGCTCGTGATGTAAGTACGATCTACGAAGTGCCGATGGTCTACGCAGACCAGGATCTGGACGAAATCGTCCTGCGGAAACTTGGTGTCGAAGCACCGCCGGCAAATCTTCGGCAGTGGTCAACGATGACGCGACGCATCAAGAAGCCCCGCAACGGCACGGTACGCATTGGCATCTGCGGCAAGTACACGCAGTACCAGGATGCCTACAAATCGATCATCGAGTCGTTCGTACACGCCGGAGCCGCGAACAACGCCCACGTTGAGCTGGAGTGGATCGATTCCGAAAAAATCAAGTCGACGGCAGATGCACGAAAGGCGCTTCATGGATTGAGCGGACTTCTCGTGGCGCCTGGATTCGGATCACGCGGTGTTGAAGGGAAGATCATGGCGATCCGGCATGTCCGGGAGAAGGAGATCCCCTTCTTAGGTATCTGCCTCGGTATGCAGTGCGCGGTCATCGAGTTTGCGCGCGACGTTGCACGCCTTGCGGACGCGAACTCAGCAGAGTTTGCACGAACCCCATATCCGGTGATTGATCTGATGCCAGAGCAGAAGAACATCAAAGAGAAGGGGGGAACGATGCGTCTCGGGAGCTATCCATGCATTCTCGAGAAACGGACGAAGACGCTCGCCGCATATCGCGATCAGTTTATCACCGAGAGGCATCGTCATCGCTATGAGGTGAACAACGACTACCGCGAAACGCTTGCCAGACACGGTATGATCTTCAGTGGTGTCAGCCCCGACAAGCGACTGGTTGAGATCATCGAGCTTCCGGATCACCCCTGGTTCGTCGGCTGTCAGTTCCATCCGGAGTTGAAGTCGCGGCTGCTGGCACCACATCCACTCTTCAAAGCGTTCGTGAAGGCTGCCGTCACGCATCGAGATGCGGCGCGAAAGGCGGCGAAGAAGACACCGGCACATCCCGCTACCAGACGCCCCGTGAAGAACGACAAGAAGAAGAGCAGCGCCAAGCCTGACGGAAGTTTGAATGGCCTGCGCGATGATCTTCCTGGAATCAATGGGAACGGCCGACACGTCACGCATGCGGACATCCCGAAACCGGCCGGTGTTGAATAGTGGGGAGTCGTTCGACGCTCGTCCAATAGTAAACGGCCCCTAGGTCCGAAGGGGCGAGCGTTGCAGGAGAGCCGGCCTGCATTGATTCCACGCGGGACCACGCCCCACGTGGCTCGTCCTCACAATCATCCTTCATCCCTCATCCTCCCTCCTCTCTCACGCGCACACCCACCACATTCCGCCGCAACCGCACTGGTCTGCGCGGCACGCCACGCTTCTTATCACGACGTTTCCTGGCTGCCAGGTTCAACATTTCGACAAAGACGCTGAAGGCCATGGCGGAGTAGATATATGGTTTCGGGATGTGGAAGTCGAGTGATTCAGCGAGCAGGGATACGCCGATAAGGAGAAGGAACGAAAGGGCAAGCATCTTGACGGTCGGGTGCTTCATCACGAAATCGCCGATCGCCTTCCCCACCAACAGCATCACGGTCAACGAGAGAATCACCGCGGTCATCATTACCCAGAGATGCTCGGCCATACCAATCGCAGTGATCACCGAATCAAGAGAGAAGATGATATCGAGCAGCATGATCTGCACGATCACTCCCCAGAATGAGACTTTCTTCGTCTCCCCTTCCTCTTCGTCGTCCCCCTCCAGCTTCGCGTGTACTTCCTTTGTCGATTTGTAGATGAGGAATAGGCCACCCCCGAGCAAAATGAGATCACGACCGGATAGATCGTTCCCAAAGAGCGTGATCAACGGGGCTGTTAGCGTTGCAAGGAAGTTGATCAGTGAGAGCAGAGCCAGACGTGTGATGCAGGCCATCGCGAGGCCGACAAGACGCGCACGACTCCGTTGTTCAACCGGAACCTGCTCGGCAAGGATCGTAATGAAGACGATGTTGTCGATACCCAGAATGATCTCCATCGCAGTGAGCGTGGCGAGGCTGGCCCAGATCGTCGGGTCGGTGAGGAAGTCCATCGGAAGATGAATAGGTTGCTCGGTGTAGATCGAATCGGCGCAAATATATGGGGTCCGCCCTCTGCTGGGACCGGGTCTGTTTTGGCGTATCTTTCGGACCGTTTTCCACAACGTCCGGCGCCCGTGGCTCCGGCGCCTCCCATCCCAGCTGCACATGTCCCTAACGATCGTCGTTGTCCCCTGCTACAACGAGGCGGCACGGCTCGACCTTCAGGCCTTTCGCGCTTTCGTGGTCGATCGCACAGACGTTCGATTTCTGTTCGTCAACGATGGGAGCCGGGACAACACGTTGCAGATCGTTCGCGGACTGGAACAGGAGAACCCCCAGGCCTTCATCGTTCACTCGCTCAAGAGGAACAGCGGGAAGGCCGAGGCGGTTCGTATCGGCGTTATGGAAGGGCTGAAGCTCAAGCCGGATCATATTGCCTATTGGGATGCTGATCTGGCAACCCCATTGGAGAGCATTACCCCGTTCGTCGAGATCCTTGAGTCGCGCCCCGAAATACAGCTGGTCATCGGGTCACGCGTCAACCTCCTGGGGAGAAGGATCGAGCGGCGTCCAATGAGGCACTACCTGGGCCGCATCGCGGCTACCCTGGCAAGCCTGACGCTCGGTTTGAGTGTGTATGACACCCAGTGCGGTGCGAAGATGTTCAGAGCGAACGCCGAGACGGCCGAGCTCTTTGGATCCTCGTTCCAGACCCATTGGATCTTCGATATCGAACTCCTGGCTCGAATGATTGCCTATCGTCGGAATCGTCAGCTACCATCGGTCGAAAACGCGGTCTACGAACTACCCCTGACCGCATGGCACGATGTCCGTGGATCGAACATCCGCATGAGCGACTTCCTCAAGTCCTTCTTCGAGTTGCGCATCGTTCGCAAGGTGCGGAAGGGGTGGGAAGGGGGAAGATTGGACCGTTGACTCCCACCAACGCATCGTGCTTCGCATCCGACAATCGAC
>CAYWXV010000016.1:40295-51812 GCA_964462535.1 uncultured Alphaproteobacteria bacterium | reverse complement strand
CTGATCTTTGAGCGCACATGGCAGATGGTGGGGCATGTGGGGCGGCTGTCGGATGTGGGTGATCGGATCGTCGCCGATGTTGGGGGCAATCCGATTGTCGTCGTCCGTACAAAGGATGGATCGCTCCGCGGGTACTACAACGTCTGTCGCCATCGTGGCGGACCGCTGGCAACTGAGGATGGATGCGACTCTATGCTTCAATGCCAGTACCACGGCTGGACCTACACACTGGACGGGGAACTCCGTGGCGTACCTCGGTGGGACCGCGTCGATCTTTTCGACAAGAAAGACTTCGGTCTCGTCCCGGTTCACGTGGACGTGTGGGAAGGGTTCGTCTTTGTCAACCTCGATCCAGACTTACATCCCTCCCCCACCCTCTCGGAACTCACCGCAGGAATTGCCGAGCGTATAGCACCGATGGAGTTGAGCACCAAGCGCTTTCACTCGCGCGTGGCGTACGACATTGCATGCAACTGGAAGGTCTATGCGGACAACTACCTGGAGGGCTATCACGTCCCGCTGGTCCATCCCGGGCTCTTCGGGATGCTCGACTACCGTGACTATGCTACGGAGATGTTCGACTGGTACTCTGTACAGCACAGCCCAACGGCATCGGGCGAGTGGATGTTCGGGGACGGACATGCCTTCTACTACTACATCTTCCCCAACCTCGCGCTGAACATCCTCCCCGGTCGGCTTCAGACGAACCTCATCATCCCGGTTGCCCACGACAAATGCAGGGTCCACTTCGACTACTACTACGACGACATCGTGAGTGACCAGATATCGAGCTGGATCGAGGATGACATCAGCTCGGCTCACCAGACACAACTGGAAGACATCTCGATCTGCGAGCATGTCCAGCGCGGTTTGTCATCGCGAGCGTACGACCGGGGCCGGTACTCGGTGGAGCTGGAGGGCGGGGTATGGGCGTTTCAGAACCTGGTGCGCCGGGCAATGGAGCAATGAACCCGCATCACTTCCAACCGCGGGACGACAACGTGCCATCCGGCCATCCCTGCCACATCAGTCATTTTCTTTCGAACGCAGCTAACAAAGTCTCCGTCTCCCGTGTTAGGGGCTACACCGCGCTTTTGAGCGCGGAGACGAACAGAACAGGAGAGATCTAGAGCACACAGACGCGACGACGTACAAGTCTATCCCCTCGGCACGCGTGGGGGAATCGTTTGAGAAATCGCGCATTAGCGTGAAAGCATGCGAGCGTGGTTCCCCATCGTGCCAACACCTGCCGGATCGGCTGCACAATCAACGTCTGTAACTCAACCCGCGGATCTCCGCCCTCTCTATGCGTTTCCGCAATCCCAATCATCAGATTCCCGCCACATCTTCCCAACATCGCGACCTCCTGCCTGAAGGTCGGGTGATAGCACCCGATCGCTGTCGTACCTCGTTGCGTCCTCAAGCAATGACCTAGCGCGACGGCCGACTCTTCACAAGCAGACTGGATCACACATGCAAGCCACGTCAACACTGGAGACGAGGAGAGGAAGGCTGCGACCCGTTGGAAGCGAACGGATCGCCGGGAGCGAGCGGGAACCCGCGCATCAAAGAACCCTGCGGACCGCTTCTCCGTCGGGCTACCTCACGTATCGCAGATACGGGGAGGTAGCCCTGACCCTTCTTCTGCTCCCGGTGCTCCTCCCTGTAATGTTCCTGATAGCCGTCGCGATACGGTTGGATTCATCGGGACCGATACTCTTCCGTCAGCAGCGAGTCGGACTTGGCGGCCGTCAGTTCACCATGCTGAAATTCCGGAGCATGATTGCCAGGGACGATGCCGGCCAGTTCCCGGTTACCTCTCCACGCGATCCACGCGTGACACGCGTCGGTCGATTCCTCCGATCCAGTCATATGGACGAGCTGCCGCAGGTCTTCAACGTGCTGCGTGGCGACATGGGTGTCATTGGCCCTCGACCGGAAATCTGGGAGATGGGCGTTATCTATGATCACCTCCTGATTGACTATTGGATGCGTCATCAGGTGCGTCCCGGGATGACCGGACTGGCGCAAGTCCGGCGCGGATATGCCGACACCGTCGAGAAGACAGTTATGAAACTCCGCGATGATCTGGAGTACATTCAACGACTGTCATTCCGCCTCGATCTCGAGATCTTGATCCGGACGGCCCCACTGGTCTTCTGCCTTCGAGGGAGGTAGTAATGCCGAGGCAGGTGGTTTGGCCCGAATCGATTACCTTCTCGCGACAACGATGCGACGATCGATGCAGAACCACCCGTTTTCATGACGCTCGACAAGCTAGCCCCCCTACGGCAGTTCTTTGGATTCTCCTCCTTCCGACCCATGCAGGAGGAGATTATCGACAGCGTTCTGCAGCGACGTGATACGTTCGTATTGATGCCGACCGGTGGAGGGAAGTCTCTCTGCTATCAGCTCCCCGCTCTCCTTCTGGACGGCCTGACAATCGTCGTCTCCCCACTTATCGCTCTGATGAAGGACCAGGTCGACGCGCTCACCGAATCGGGGATACCGGCGACGTTCCTCAACAGCTCCATCGCATCTTCAGAGTCATCGAAACGCCTCGGGCGACTCTTCAAAGGAGAGTATCGTCTCCTGTACGTTGCGCCCGAGCGTCTCATGTCCGACGGCTTTCTCGAGATCCTGGGAAAGCTCCCGATTGCCATGATGGCAGTGGATGAAGCCCACTGCATTTCCGAGTGGGGACACGACTTCCGTCCGGAATACCGGAAGCTGAAGGAGGTGCGCCGACTCTTTCCCGACATTCCCATTGTAGCCCTGACCGCAACGGCGACCGGCCAGGTGCGCGAAGACATCGCCAGGCAACTGCGACTACGCGACCCCGCAACGTTCGTCTCGAGCTTCGTGCGCGAGAACCTATACTACGAGGTCCGACAGAAGCAGGAGAGCTACAAACAGATCCTGACCTATATCCGCGAGCGCCCGGGGGACGCGGGCATCATCTACTGCGCCACACGACAAACTGTCGAAACACTCGCTGAACGGCTTCGGAACGACGGCATTTCCGCTGCCGGATATCATGCGGGTGTTGCAATCGCACAGCGCGATCAGCGACAGGAGCAATTCCTGCGGGACAATGTGACGGTTATGGTGGCCACGATTGCTTTCGGCATGGGCATCGACAAGCCGAATATTCGCTTCGTTATCCACTACGACCTGCCGCGCAATATCGAGGGGTACTATCAGGAAACCGGCAGAGGTGGAAGGGACGGATTGCAGAGTGATTGTGTTCTCTTCTACAGCTACGGCGACAAGATGAAGATCGATCACTTCATCCAGGAGAAATCGCCCGAGCGACGCGAGGTTGCACGGGGGCAACTGATGAAGGTGATTTCCTTCGCCGAGTCGACTCTATGCCGACATCGTTTGCTGGCAGAGTATTTCGGAGAAGAATATCCGCGCGCGAATTGCGGTATGTGCGACAACTGCACAAAGCCCGTCGAGAAGGTTGAAGTGACGGTGATGGCACAGAAGTTCCTATCCGCTGTGCGCAGGACTGGGGAACGATTCGGGGCAGGCTATGTCGTCGACGTCCTTGCCGGATCCGAAAACGCCCGCATCCTACAGAACAGACATAGCAACCTCTCCGTGTACGGCATCGGAAAAGATCACACGAAGAAGGAATGGATGAGCCTGGCCCGCGCGCTCGTTGCCGAGGGTTACCTTGTCCACGGAGAATACAATGTTCTTCGACTTACCCCGCGAAGTGTGGAGGTGCTCCTGCATGGCGAGCGCGTCTTCATGCGGCCGGTTGCACCGGCATCGACGGGTGGGAAGGCTCGGCGTGAGCCAGCCGGTGCATACGACGACAACCTATTCATGCGGCTACGCTCTCTCCGCAAGCGACTTGCCGATGCCCACGACGTCCCCCCCTACATCATCTTCTCGGACGCATCTCTGCAGGAAATGGCCCGTGACCGTCCCACCACACTCGAAGCGTTCAGGTTGGTCAATGGCGTTGGTGACCGTAAGCTGGGCCAGTACGGTCGAGAGTTCATCGAGGAAATCATCGGTTACCTTCAGGAGCGGACATGAGGATCTGGATTCGTTCCGCCTGCCTGGCACTGGTGTTGGTGGCTGGATCGTGCGGCAGGCCGGAATCGACACGATTGCCTGTGGGAGGACGCGTGGCCCAACGCGACCAGGCAGTCGTTGCCACGCCTGTTCGCACGGCATCCTATCTACCAGAGCCGGAGGACAGCTGGCGCAAACCATTGCGGCTTGCACGGAGACGCGTCGCGCTGAATGGGCGATCTATCAACCTTTCCCTTCCGCACGACTTCACGATCGTGCCCGCCATGCAGGGTCTGAAACGCATTCGATTCATGGCCACAAGCCCCGACGGTCGCCTCTTCATCACGGACATGTATGACAAGACCGACAATCGAAAGGGTGCGATCTATGTCCTGGAAGGATGGGATCGCGGGACGAAACACTTCTCCGCCGCGCGTCCCTGGCTGACCGAATTGCGGAATCCAAACAGCATCGCATTCTACACCACGCCCGACGGAACAACCTGGTTGTACGTCGCTCTGACCCAGGCGCTGATTCGCTTTCGATATACCGCCGGCGAAGCAGCACCGACAGCACCCGCGGATACAATCGCACGATTTCCCGATTACGGACTGAGCTATAAATACGGAGGCTGGCATCTGACCAGAACAGTTTCAGTTGGACCCACTGGAAAGCTCTATGTCTCCGTTGGCAGCAGTTGCGACGCCTGTGAAGAGAAGCCGGACGAAGTTCGCGCGGCGATTCTGGAAATGAATCCGGATGGAACCAACGCCAGAACTATCGCGACCGGACTTCGAAATGCCGTGGGCATGACGTGGATTGGTGAAACGCTGTTCGTCACAAACATGGGATCTGACTTCCTTGGTGACGACAAACCGATGGAGACGGTGTATGGCATTCAAGCAGGGAAGAACTACGGCTGGCCGTACTACTATCAATATCGCGCGAAGGTCTTCGAGGATGGCCGCTTCAGCTCATCTCCACGCAGACCCGACATCGCGGATGTGCCGAAGGCATTTGCGACGTTCAGCGCTCACAGTGCTCCGCTTGGCCTTCTGTACTTTGACTCGACTGCTCATCCCGTGCTTCGCAACAGCCTGCTGGTCTCGCTTCACGGGTCGACGAAGAAAGAACTTCGTCGCGGATATTCTATTGCGCAGGTATCATCACACGGAGAGGTTCGCGATTTCCTTATCGGGTTCCTTACGCGCGACAGGACCATTACGGGTCGTCCGTGCGGCCTTCATCCATGGGACGGTGGTTTACTCGTGACCGACGATCACACCGGCGTGGTGTATTGGATAGGGAGCCGGGAGTAGGGAGCGAAAATCGTTCGCGCCCGCTTGGTGGGCCATGCTGGCTGCCTGATGGCTTCACTGTGTCCCGAAGTCGTGGGCAATGTCGCGCCTGGGACGCAGGCCCCAGATCCCCGTCGCGTCCCTCGACTTCTCCTGACACAAGCCCTCGATTCCCTTGTGCATGGGTTGGATCGTTGTTGCCTTAGGAATCTGGATCAATCCGCTGGTGCCCATCAAAGCGAGCCAGCTGCTCAAACGCGTCATCGTCGTGAACCTCCCATGGTAGACATCGTTTCTCCGTCGCCCACGCCTGATTCGGCCCTCACAAGGCTGGTCCTAACCGAGCACTATCCGCCGGCCCGAGGGGGAATGGCACAGTCGTGCGACCGGATTGTGTTCGGCATGCGGAAGGAGGGTGCCGATATAGACGTTCTCCACGTCACGCGCCGTTTGAGGGGATTACATGATGAACCAAAGCTCGGGGGCCGGTACATCGGATTTCCCCTTGGGGACGATCCGGCACACGGATTAAATCTTCTGTGGAATTATCTGGAGTCATCCAGATTCGAGCGGAGATATGGGTCGATTATAGCTTTCGGTGGCACGATCCCCCTTCTGGCAGGACCAGTTCTGGCGAGATGGTTGAACGTCCCATTGATATCTCTCTTCCGAGGCAACGATTTCGATGCCGCACTCTTCTCCCCAAAACGATCGGATGTCGTGCAGAGGGCAATTGATGCTTCGGCGGCCGTCGCGGTTGTAACCCGAGAGAAGAAGGAGAAGATCGAGCGCCTCTTTCCACAAGCTCGTGTTGCCTGGATTACCAACGGCCTTGATCTGGACGAGTGGAAGATCGAAAGTGTGGATCGCGAGAGGGGGATGGTGTGGCGGCGGGAGAACGTGAGCGAAAATCGCCGCGTCATCGGTGTCATTGGTCAGATAAAGCGGAAGAAAGGCGTTCTCTTTCTACTTGAATCGCTCCTGAGAACGACACTTGTCGATCGATTCCACTTCCTGTTCGTGGGTGACGTTGACGACGAATCGGCCACGTTTCTCGCCGAGAACCAGGAGCGACTTCACTACTCGCACCTTCCCTTCATTGATCGATTCAATCTCCTCCCCTGGTATGCCGCATCTGACATGATCGCCATCCCCTCCTTCTATGACGGAACCCCGAATGTTCTCGTCGAGGGAGCAGCGCTCGGTATCCCGATGCTGGCGTCGCGCGCCGGAGGCATGGGAGATCACCTTGTCGACGGAGTCCATGGGATTACCTTTGCGCCCGGCGATGCACACGAGTGTCGACACGCGCTTCATCGGGCAGCCGTTGCGACAGACGAAGAGTTGAGGCAATACGGCGTGGCTTGCCGAGCCCTCGCCGTTGATGAGTTCGATTCGCGGCGTGAGGCACGCCAGTACCTGCAGCTCGTCAGCGAGTGCGATGTGCGTCCGACCCCATCTCTTTCACATGATTGAGTGCAACTCCCACCTGAGTCTTCATTGATACTGCCATGAACATTCGTAGCGTCACAGCGGTCCTGCTTGCATGTCTCACCCTGGCTTGCGGATCCAAACAGGAGGCCGAGCGGCCGAGCGCATCGTCCCCTGCGCAATCAAGCGGAAAGAACGACCCAGCCGGAAATGAATGGACAAGCACCGTCAAGGTAAAGGACGGAGCTGACCAACGCCTGGTTGAGATCAAGTGGAACGAGCGAAAGGTGAAAGTCGAAATCGGAGGTGAGGGGAGTCCCACGATCCTCAAAGGAGAAATGCGCGACAATGGAAAGCGGAAGTACGCGATCGAGGAGGGGGCCGCGGTCGCAGAGGTGAAGGCCGATTCGGGCGGATTCAAACTTCGCTCCGCGGAGGGGAAGCTCCTGTGGAAGGTGAAATTCGCGGATGACAAGATCAAAATCAGCGACAACGAAGAGAATCAGAATCCATATGAGATAAAGGCGAAGGGAGACGATTTCCGCGTGGAGGAGAGCGAGGCAAGGCTGGGGGAGGTGAAATTCTACGCCGACAGGAACAAGGTCAAGGTGAAGGATGGTTCGGAACAGGAGATCGCGGAATCGAATACGTCCATCCGGAGCGCCGCCTACGCCCTGATTCTCATGCCCCGGATTCACCCGACCGAGCGGGCAATTATCATGGCTGAACTAATGGTGCGGGGGAAGTAACCCTTGGCGAGCGGTGTCCTGTTTTACGCGCTTGGTGGCGGACTGGGTCATGTGACGCGCGCACGTGCTGCCGCCCTCACACTTGGGATTCCCGAGGAGAGCATCAACGTGCTGACCCCAATCAAGGAGATTGAGGATACTAGAGTGGCCGGTCGGATGCGTGGGGTCCGCCCACCGGAACACCTGGAACACGATCGCGATGGACTGCGGGCATGGGTGACGGAAGCATTGGATACCCTTCGTCCCGAGCTCGTCGTCGTAGACACGTTTCCGGCCGGGATACTTGGGGAACTGGAAGGGATTGAGATCCCCCGCGGCGCAACCACTCTGCACCTTGCCCGACGTCTTCGCTGGAACGCTTACGCACCACTCATCACCGTAGCGACTGACCGCTTTCTCCGTCCTCCGCCATCCCGTTGCGCCACGACGGCTGCCACAGGCTCCGACGGAATTGGCATGCGCTTCCAGTGCGTCTACCGCCTGGAAGAACTCGAACCGGACCACGAATCGTATCTCCGCAGGAACAGCAACAGCATCGAGACACTGGACCTGTTGGATCCGTCGATTGACGTGGGAGAAGCCGAGAACAGGATCATTGCCGCGCTTCGGGAGGGGCCCCGTCCCCTTTGGATTATTGTCCACTCGGGTAGCAACGACGAAATCCGCGAACTGGTACGTGTGAGCTACTCGCGTCACGCGGCGGTCGATGCTCAACGTGGATCATCCGTGTCACCTCCTCGTGTCGTCGTCGTCTCGCCGCACGGTGCCCCGGACGGAATGGAGCATGTTGACATGTACCCCGCATCCCTCCTCTTCCCAATTGCGGACCGGATCATAACTGCCGGTGGGTTCAACGTGATGCGCCAACTGGAGCCGTATCGCGATCGCCATGTCGCCATACCGTTGCACCGCCGTTTCGACGATCAGCAATGGAGAGTCGGGGCCAGGCAAGCGATTTCAATCTCCCCCAGCCCCAAGTCCCCGCGCCCCAGTTCCTAGAATCATACGTGTTGATCGATCAGGATCGGGTTGCCGTCCGGATCGACCAGCATGATGTGCGCGGGCCCGGTCGTTGACTCGTCGGCCTCGCTTATCAGTGCCACCCCTTGTCCCTTCAGTTCACGTTGCAAATCCCGGACGTCTGTGAAGTGCTCCAGCTTTTCCGCCTTGTTGTTCCAACCTGGGTTGAACGTGAGCATGTTCCTATCAAACATGCCCTGGAAGAGTCCAATGACTACGTCTTCATTCGTCAATATCAGCCACTTCTGATCGATGTTGCCGCCGGTGGCAATGAATCCGAGCTTCTCATAGAAATCCTTCGAGGCCTGAATATCCTTGACCGCAAGACTAACGGAGAAATTCCCCAATTGCATGGTCTGCTCCCGGTTCGTGTGTTGATGTCTATTGTAATTGATGCGTTGTGATCCCAAGTACGTTCGGAAACCAGCCACACGTTATTCCCAGTACGCGCCTGGACGATAATTTCCGAAATACCATTGGTGGCCCTCGATGTCCTCCACCATGTAGCCGCGGGCGCCATGTTCTTCATCACGGAGTGGGCGAATAATGTTGGCGGCGGCGGCAACCGACCTCAGGTAGTGTGCATCGGGATCGGGGACGTATACGCTCAACGCCTGGGCGATACCCCCTTGCACGTTTTGCGGGCTTACCCTGTTCTGATCGGGCTTCGACGAGCTGACCATGACCACGCCGGTTCCCAGACTCAGCTCCGAGTGCACAATTCTTCCATCACTGTCGGGAACTACCATTCTCTTGGTGAATCCGAAGACGTCGCACAGCCAGTCAATGGCCGCCGCGGCGTCGTTGTAGGTCAGGCTGGGATGAATGTCCGAGGGTGTGTGTAATTCCAACGGCATGGCACTGTTGAATTGTTGACGTTATGGTGACAGAACCCGTATTCCCCTCCCCCGATTCGATACGGTCAACGATATGCCCGAGCGCTATGCAAGAATGTGGATAGCGGCTCAAGCCGGTCACGGTACGAAGACATTCCCAGTTCTTCCTGCGATGCATCAAACTTGCCTTGGACGATTCCGCTGGCGTCGAATATCCGGACGACCGAGACCAAATCCTCGTCGACTCATCGACCGCACGTTATCACCCTGCCTGCTCGACAAGCTCGTTCGTCTATGCCCGAAGGAGGTTGGCAACGTCGTCTCCCTTCGTTGCCAGAACCAACGAAGAAGTAGTGTGGGCGAAATGGAGGCTCAATGTCAACAACGGAGAGCAAGCGACAAGAAGCAGATGTGGATTGCGCGACTTCGCAATTGCATCTCCCATTGAACGACACTCCAGCGTCGCCGCTCAGTAGTCGATCAACTTCCCATCGCGTAAATACTTCTCTCGTTCCCAGGGAAACGTGTTGAGGAAGATGACATTCCCATCCGGGTCACGAAGTTCGGCGCTCCAGGAACCGTCGTCGTGACGCTCCGCATCGCTGGCGAATTCGACACCCCGCGCCTTCGCCTCCGCATGTACCGCCTCGACGTCTCCACCCCGAAAGTTGATGAGGTTTCGATCGATATGCCCCTGAAACAGACAGAGGGCCATGTTGTTATGCTGAACGACAGCCCAGCCATCGGCGCTGTGGTCTTCGACCATCTTAAAGTCCAACGATCGATAGAAATCAATCGACCGAGCCAGGTCAGCCACGTTCAGACAGGGATAGTATTCGCCCAGGTCCATTATTGAATACCCTACTTCTCGAGTGAGAACTCTTCCGGATACGTTACGGCAGCAGTCCACCACGCCTTGGTTGATGCTTCATCAGCAGTCGACAGATCTAGCGGATTCCAAATGAAGGCTTGCTCCATCTGCATACCGAGCTTCAACAATCGCTCGCCCCTCGCAACCTGATCCGCTCCCCAGTGCGCAAGCGCATCGTCGACGCTGCCATACTCCTTCAACGCCACCAGCAGGTCCTTGATGTTGTTGTACCCCTTGAATACACCCGAACCAGTGAATGGCTGCGCCACGAATCCGGCGTCACCAATCAGACACATTCTCCCTCGATGATAGGCAGGCATGCTGGCAGTGTAGATCAACTGCACGTAGGTATCAACGCTTCTGCTGATTATCTCCCCATAATACGTCGGAAGGTTCTCCACCATCAGTTGCTTCAGCCGATTCTCTTCCTCCAGCCGCATCTGCCCGGGAGGAATTGTGCCAGCGTGGACAGTTCCGTCCTTCCCTCTCATGAATTGTGGCAACGACTCCTCAGCGACAGGAATGTATGCCGCCCAATTGAAGAGCCTTCTCCCCACCTCGGTAGAACCATCCAGACCCGGTACGAAGTAGACGACAAGATTTCCCTGGTGACTGGCATAGGAAAGGCGTGGGACCATCCCCTCCAACGGTGCGCTGTCATCAATTTCCGATTCCGGAAGTAGTCCGCGCCAGAGAACGTAGCCACGATAGACCGGTTCAGAATCGGGGAAGAGGAGTCGGCGACCAAGGGACGAGTATCCATCCGCGAACACCACCAGATCGAATTCGGCGACCGTGCCATCCTCGAAATGAAGTACTCCGGTTGGTTCAGCGGTTGTCTCCGCATGCACCACCGTTGAACCCTGGTGATACGATTCATCAGGGACACGTTTCCGGAGCGTGTTCCAGAGCGTCGCCCAGTGGAAGGCCTCCAGATTCAACGGAAGTTCCAGGGGTGCATACCCTGTTCGCTCATGCTCCGGCGTGCGGACAATGAAGGGCATTCCCTTTCCCGTGAGATGGGGAAAGTCGGGATCGACGATGTCTTGATCGAGCATAGCCTGCAGGACCTGTCCCGTGGTAGCGATTCCGCCACCCCTGCCAACCAGCCCGCCTCTCGAGCGCTCGAACACCTGCACTGAATGTCCTTCTCGCTGGAGCAGGATGGCGGCGGTACATCCCGCGAGCGAGCCACCAACTACGCCAATGTTGAGTCTGTTCATGGGATGCTTATGCCTACATCAGGTGGGCTGAGAAGTATTCCATCAAATGACGATACA
>CAYWXV010000016.1:0-40195 GCA_964462535.1 uncultured Alphaproteobacteria bacterium | reverse complement strand
GATGCTTATGCCTACATCAGGTGGGCTGAGAAGTATTCCATCAAATGACGATACACGGGGCGGCGAAATTCGACTGCACCATCAACCAGGTCCCGCATCGACGTCCATTTCCATTGTCTGAACTCGGTACTCTCCTGGAGGTCTATGGCATCAACGTTCTTGAGTCTAAAGAGAAACCAATACTGCACCTGACCGCGCCCCGTCTTTTGGCGACGCGCCTCTGGTGGGAGCTCGTACGCAACTGGTTCGGGATAGCGCTCGATGAGATCGATGTCCATTGAGGACAATCCGGTCTCCTCCCCTATTTCGCGTACGATGGCGTCACCCGGTTCCTCACCCGCCTCCAACCCACCTTGTGGCAGCTGCCACGCACCAGGAATATCCGATCGCTCGAGTGCCAGCACGCGTCCGACATCGTCGATGATCAACGCACCGGCACCGGCTCTGAAGTACTGTGACGTCGACATCATCATTCCCCCGGGTCGTGCATGTGAGCAGTCTTCCGACGGTGTCGAAGGAACGGGGGGATCAGCAATAACGCGATCGCCTCTGCACCTAGAATGGCGGCAACCCCGACAGACGAGCACCAGACGATATAGACGAAGCCGGCGAGGAGCAACCCATTCATGACAGCGAGCGATTCCGCATATCCACCGGAGAACAGCCAGGGTAACGGTGTCGAGCGCACCGGAACATGGTAGGCGAGGTGGTCAGCAGCCAGATCGCTCAAGTTCTTTCGAATCGACTTGAGCGTCCTCTGATACTCGTCCGTCACGTGGTTCCGCTTCAGCATGCGGAGGTACGTCATAATGCCGACCATGAACAGGAAGAGAATAGCTAACCCATAGATCATCCGCCTGGAATGGATGACCCCGCCGTGCGTCTCCAGCGCAACCAGCCCCGCCATTACTGCCGTTACGAGCGTCAGGAAGAAGTTGAATCGCTTCTCGCCCACCTCCTCGTTTCGCCACATAGACTGGCTGAAATGATTCAAATCGGCTAGAAGCAGGTCCGCACGAGCACGCTCGTTCGGTTGCGACGGGACCGAGGGTGAGTTGCCCTGACTCATGGCTGTGATTTTGATGGGAAAGGGGTCGGGGTGCGGGTGGTGTGTCGACTGTTGCGAGTGATTTTGACGGGCCGACGTTACACCGGGGCGCAATGTAGTGCGTATCGGTTTGGCAGTCAAAAGGCGATTGGACAGTTGAGGTAACCCCGTATCTGCTGGACGGTATGTTGGAGAAAGCGGTACCGAAGAGACGTCATCACTCCCGCTGAGAGACTGTTGAATACCAACGAGATCTAGAGGCTGTTCACATCGTGCGAGGTGAAGGCGGGTGACAAGGAGCGAATGAGGGTCACCAGAGATACGCCTTAGTGAGCAATGAGGAGCGCAAAGCAGGGATCGCACGTTTTTCAACAGCCTCGTAACCCACGCACTACGACGCGCGCGTACGGCGTGGTCCGGGATAATCCACCCTACGGAGGTCAATCATGGCTTCAGTAGTCAAGACTACCTTATCGGTCGTCCTCCCCCTGGTCTCGCACGCAGCCATTGCCTGCGCGACGCAAGTATTCGAGGTTGAAATAGACTTGACCTCACAACGCGAAGGAACCACCGTTGTGCGAACACTCGAGATCGACGTGGCAACGGATCTCGTCTTCGATATCGC
This sequence comes from uncultured Alphaproteobacteria bacterium, assembly GCA_964462535.1. Taxonomy (GTDB): domain Bacteria; phylum Bacteroidota; class Ignavibacteria; order OLB7; family OLB7; genus CAYWXV01. Next base: position 38,522 of record CAYWXV010000016.1, on the reverse strand, counting down.
CGGTGCAAGTCGATCGGACGTCTACAGTGTCTCTGTCCGTGTTGATGGAATCGAAATGCCGACCATTGCGTTCGTCCCTCTTGCATTGAGCTCTATCAACTCGACCGCGGGTACATTCTCGCACGTATCGCGTGGCATTCGATCTGCGGGTGATTCGGTCAGCGGATCGGAGGCTGCGCGGATGGAGGCGTCAGCGCCCTCGTACTCGATGACAAGTGCCCTTGATCCAGTGCCGGGCGTTGATTCGACCCGCTCCAGCCGCGGAGAGCGACTCCCCGGAGCCGCACGAATACAACCAGGGCAAAGAATGACCGTCGTCGTTCGGAGAGCAACCGCGCCCGCGGATCGCGCGTGGACGATTGTGTTCGTGACGCCGCCGCGTGGTATGTGGAGAATCTCGTTCGGGTTCGCCTTTGCGATCATGGTCAACGCCGATAAGGAATATGTGGCCAGGCGCGACACCGGGTATGCATATTCGATTCAACGACAAGCGGATCCATCACCCATCTCGGCCATTCCCATGTGCATGATTCACTGGTTCGCCAACGTCGATCAATGGAAGGACTGGTCGTGGAGTGTCGCCGCGGGAATGGGTCTCGACGTAAGTAGCCCCGCGGTTATGCTTGGCGGCTCGCTGACGTACAATCAGAATATCTCAATGGCCGCAGGAGTGGTGGCAATGAAGCTGAAGCGTCTTAACTCGAAATATGCGGAAGGAGCCCGTTTGACAGAAGATCCTGGAGAGGAGCAACTCCATCGACCAGTGTACGGCGTGAATCCATTCGTCTCCCTCTCGTTCCGCTTCACTGAAATGCTGTTCGGAAAGTAGTCCACGGCAACAGCCGGCGTGGACGGTAGCCCTTCCTCATGTGGTGGCAGTTGGGGGCAGATCAAACTAGCTCAGGGAGCGGACACAGATCCGGTTCTACCCATTCATCACGGGCACGCTTCGACATCAGACGACCCTTCGTGTAGTAGTGCAGCAGGAGTCCGCTATGGGCAAGCTCACTCGTAAGCAACCGCTTGGCACACTCGTCGACCGACAACCCGCGCGGCATAGAACGGATGAAATGCGAGAGAAGACATACATAGGCCCGCGTGATCGTCTCGTGATATCCGCTATCGTCCGAGTTGACTGTGCCGTGGGAATCGTTCAACGCCCGGATCCCGGTGCGCAATTGCTCGAGGGCTGCATGTACCTCATACCGGTGGACGTGCCATAGGCCAACTATCAAGTGGGCCTGATGTGTCCACTCGTTATGCGGTATGTCGCGATGGCGAAATCGCCGGGCAAGATCGTCGGGGTCGAATGCGGACATACTAGACGGCACGCATGCGATTGTTCCGTGGATTGTGTTCCAATTCACAGAGACCAAGGGCTTCCATCAACGGAGGTATGTAGACACCGAAGCGTCCACGGAAGCCCTTCTTCAATCCGTACCACCCCTTTATCGGGTTGGATGGCGAGCGGCCCCACGCCTCGACGGTCCCTTCCTTTGCCGGCTTCTGTTCGTCCGCTCCACCCAGCTCGACCCAGTCCCCTGCAGTTTTCAACATCGTGTACAGATCGTCTATGCACCGTGCATCGTAGTGAAGAATGGTCTTGCCAACGGTGCAGACCAGAACCACCCTTCCATCTCTCTCATCGACATGCATAGTGTATTCAGAAGTTCCCGGCGGTGTCTTCAAGACCCAGGGATTCTCGCTCGTTCGATCCAGCTTCGCCATTGTGATCTTCGATTGTGTGAAAGGCCGATCAACGTCGTGTCGCGACCAGTTCCCCCAGCTTGACAACAGTGCGCCAGTTGCGCATGGTTACCGGAGACGCCACCACACGATCCAGAACCGTCGGCGTGATTTTCGATCGACCGGAGCCTTGCGGGAAATGAATCCAGAGAGCGTCTGCCGCCTGAACTACAGCTTCGCCATTCACAGCGTACCTCGCCAGTGCTTCTGCCGCATCGGGCGCAGCGCTTTTCTTGGACAACGCTGCCATAACCAGATTCGGTTCGTCCACAGAAGCTCCGGGAAATGGGTTGCCTCTCATGAGACCTTCCCACTCCGTGGCGCTTCGAACGACGACGGGCGTCGAGATCCCGAACCGGTCCTCAATCCCCTTCTCCAGCTTGCGTTCTAGCACGCCAGCTTTCATCCTTGATTCAAAGAGGACGTTTCCGCTCTGGATGTATGTTGCCACATCCGTCCATCCAAGATCCAGACAAAGCGACCGGAGGTCCGCCATGGGAACAATATTCCTTCCGCCGACATTTACCCCTCGGAGAAGCGCAACGAACATTCTAAGTAGCCTCTGGATATACCTGTGTGTCGGAAGACCCTTCAAATCGCGCGAGGTCAAGGCGCACGACGAGGAGCGGGTGGGGCGTACCGGAGGTACGCTGCAGTGAGCGACGAGAAATGCAACGGAGAGATGGCGCCTATTCCAATAGTCTCCTAGTAGCCCTTTATTATCTCCGCTCGCCTGAAGCAGTCGAGCGAGTGATCGTTCACCATGCCGATCGCCTGCATGTGCGCGTAACAGATCGTTGAGCCGACGAACGAAAACCCACGATTACGCAAATCCTTGCTCATCGCGTCCGACTGAGGGCTGGTTGCCGCGTAGTCACTCATCACCTTCAGGCGGTTGACGATCGGCCTGCCATCAACGAAGCGCCACATATACTCCGAAAACGTCCCGAATTCCGCCTGGACCTCGAGAAACCGCTGTGCGTTGTTTATCGCCGCCAAGATCTTCTGACGATTCCTGATAATGCCGGGATTTCCGAGCAACGACTCGACCTTTCGATCGTCATACCGCGCGACCTTCTGGGCATCAAACCGATCGAACGCTTCTCTGTATGCATGTCGCTTTCTGAGGACGGTATACCAGCTAAGACCGGCCTGCGCTCCTTCCAGAATCAGAAACTCGAAAAGGCTGCGATCATCGTACAGCGGAACACCCCACTCCTGATCGTGATATGCGACGTAATCGTCCTTGGTCAAGTCGACCCATGGGCAGCGCGTCTGATGTGACGTCGTGGACATGTCCCGTGTACTCCTCTGTTGTTGCACCACGCTAATAGATGCATCGCGTTCAACGGCCGCATAGCGAGAATAGGAACGCTCGCTATCCCAAGGTTCGATTGACTCGAGGTGCCCGCGTGGTCGGAGCATGAGATCGATAGCCCAAGTCTGTGGGCCGATCCGAACCGCGCCGTCCAACGGGCGCCACGTAGCCGCTACTCTTGCTACGAGAGTACGCCACTCTTAGCCATCGCTCGGGAGTAGAAGACCAGAAGCAGTGAAATCGCGAAGATCAGAATGGTCATGATCCACATACCGGAACTCTGCATGATCTTCGCCCCGTCCGCCAGCACGAAATTCTGGAACGTAACGATGAGCATGCCGATGAAACTGAGCAGGTAGATAGTGACCGAGAGTCTCTTTTTCATCAAGAGAAGAAGCGAGGCGAGCACTCCCCCCCACACCGCAATGGCCCAACAGGCAATGGCCCACGCCGGCATTCCGTAGAAGAAAGCCAGTTGCTCCGGCGTGAACTGGCTCATGTACTGCTCGTTACGCGTTTCGGTCATCACATAGTCGAACGCCCCCATAGCGCTCCACAATAATGCGATGATGCCAACCACCCAGATGTGCCACGTTGATCGTGTTGATGTTGGAGAGTCGTTCATTGTGCTGATTGAATTGTGAACGTTGTGGATGCACACCTGCCGCACGAGCGGATGCGACGATCTGGTGTAGATAGACCGCTGTCGTCAGACGGTCCGTTGACCGGCAATGTCCTGGACAGAACGGTCTTGCGGTAACCGCGTCGGTACCATGTCCTCGTGACCGATCGTCCGCCAGGTCGCTGAGCGGGGTTCACTCTGTGTTCGTCGGCCGTTGGTCCGACATTCTGGTCGTTGCCGCCGGTATCCCGCGGAGGAACGCAATGTAGTCGGCAGGCGCAGGATCATTCCCCCCCTGAACCTGCAACAGATTCACTTTTCCCCGATGATACTGGCCGTGCATCATGACGTGGATGAGAATGTCCCCGATCGTATTCGTGAACTCCTGCCCGGCACTGTTCTTGTAGAAGACATGATCTGAAAGGTGCTCGCTGTCAAGACTCGAAAGGTATTCGCGATAGTCATGTGCAAGCTGACGTTGCAGAAGGCGCGCGTCTTCGAGCGGTACTTCGGGCCAGACTGCTCCTCTCGCGTCCCGTTGTTGAAGGCGGGACAACCAGATCTCCGCCGCCCCCAGGACGTGCGCGTACTCTCGGATCGCTGCGTGACTGGCGCCCCGCTCGAGTTGGGTCAGCATTCTCTCGTCCGCCCAACATGCATGCTCCCACATCCTACGGATATGCTCGATAGTCGTCATCTGTTCGTCTGTTGAACGTCGGTTGGTCCGCGAATCTACCCACCATCCCCTCGTCCCCACTCCCAGATCTGACCCAGATGGTGTTTCAAATGAATCACGTAATCCTCGATCAGGTAACCGAAGGTCATCGGCTCGTAGCTGCCGATTCTACACTGCATAGTTGTCTTCTCATCCGGGATGCGGCGTATCACCTGCACGATATGTCGGTTGTAGAGCCTCCAGAAATCGACCATCTCGTTCCAATCGTGCTCGATGTATCCCTGGCATCGCACCCAGTGATCCTGCTCGTAGCCCGGGCCGACCAGCGACTCTGCGGCCTGACCCCGAACGAACCGTTGGTGGTTGTTCGATGCGGAGTCTATCAGGTGACCAAGGATTTCCTTTCTCGACCACTTGTTGGGTGATGGGCGGAGGGCGGCGTCGTCAGCGTCGATTGCGCGGAGAAATGGTGTTGCCTTTTCCACGATATCAAGAAGGTCCGCGGCTATTTGCTGTAGCATGGATGCGTTGGTACAATCGTTCAGGAACGGCCTGGAGCGTTGAGCGGCAGACCATGTTCTCTCTTGCGCAGCGCTGCAATCATTGTAATCGCCAACGCGAAGACCAACAAATTCCAGGAAAGGTATCCGAGTGTGCCGACTGACGTGAGTACCCAAGCTGGATACCACGCGGTCGCGACACCCCCGGCGATGCTGATGACACCGTTGGCGACCATTAGTGCCGATGTAGCTCGCTCTATGATTCGTCCATGAAAGACCGGAGACATGAACCAGGTTGCAACCCCCAGGAGAGCGTATCCCCACATTTCAATCCCCCAGGCTAGCGACTGTGGGTTCGCCATCGTCAGCGCCGTGATGATCGGCCCGTACTCGGGACGGTAATCACGAGACAGACCGGGAACGAATGTTGTCTGATTGATGTAGTTGAAGAAGATCAGCGCGACGAAGGCCGTAGTGAACATCACACCGATCAGTGCGCGTGTTTTCAGGTGCTCGTCTGCCAACCGATAGAGCGCGGCCATCGTCATCGAATAGCCCAGAAGAAGGCCAAAGCCCGCGAAGAAGGGGAACGTCTGAACCGGATGATAGTGTCGGACAAACGTTTCCGCTCCGCTCCATGTCGGTGCCGGACCGACGGCGTTCACCACGACAAGTCCTATCGGACCGGAGACGGGAATTGCTATTGCAGTTACTACAGCGCCGACGAGCGCCGTGCGGAGTGTGCTCTTCGTGTCCTGTTGGCTGAGACTCTCGCGACGCATGATGCTCTGACGATCAGTGGTTTCGTGTCGTCGAATCACCCTATGAAGTGCTCTGGCTGGCGTTGAGTTCGCGCCTGCTCCAACAAACGTCTACCGTTGGAGAATGACGGTTCCCTGTACCGTTGGATCGCCGTGTGCATGATAAACGCGGACGAAGTAGAGTCCGGAGGGGAATCGGTCGCGCGGAATCGAAACGATTCCAGCATCGTGGTTTGCGGAATAGACCGTCGCCCCCGTGAGAGATGAGACTTCAACGCGCGCGACCGTCTCGGTCCGGAAGCGAATTGCGGCGTCACCATCCATCAATGCGAGTCGTGAGGTCCGTTGGTTGGCATCGGTTGCGACATCACCGGTGGCGCCGGTCAGGCCGAAGAACTTCAATATCTCGAGTGATGTCGGATAGGCGCCGTTCGTCCAGGCGTGCCCCATTCCTTGAATTCGAATCAATGAGACTTCGGTCGGGGGTCCGCAGAAGACCAGCTTGTCCACACCCGACATAATGGGTACAACCTGGCTGTACGTTACGGAGCCGCAAGCCCGAGATGGGATGAAGAGCGGATACTCCTCGTAGTCCTTGGGGACGTTGTCGGGATCGGGGTAGTCGACAATGTTGTCGGCAGTGCCATGAACATGCATAACCGGTATCGGCATGACGGTTCCGGAAGTGACAAGCTGAGTCAGATACCCATTGTCTGCCCAGAGACTTGCGGCGACGGGCGCGATCGCTTTGATATCGTTGGCTGCGAGCATGGAGAGGGCGTAGCACATGAACCCACCATTTGAGAGTCCTGTGGCGTAGACGCGTCCTCGATCCACATTGTAGTTCGTCGCCAGGTAATCGATGATGTCCCGCGTGAACTGCACGTCATCCGGCGCATCGGCCACATCGATGCCCCCGTGTCCCGGCTTGTCGTCGACGTACACGTTCCACTGCACGTCGTTCCCTATTCGCACGCCTTGTGGATAGACGACAATGAATCGGTTCGGATCTGACAACCCGTCAAAGTCGCTCACTCCGCGCATCCCCGCCCCAGTTCCACCGGTGCCATGATAACAGAGTACTACCGGAAGGTCGGCCGGAACCGGAAGCGCCGGAAGGTGGATATCGAACATCCGCTGGATGCCACCGCTCGAAATCGTTATTGTCTGGTCCTGCTGCGCCCAAAGGGTTGTAACGCCGGTCGCGAACAGAAGACAAAGTAGAAGTCTCTTCAGCATGGTAGTTCCGTTGAGTAATGTGAACCGATCCGTGTCCAACCGATTCACGCCGGGCGCTCCCGTCGTGTGTTATTGACGATTGCCACTCCCGTCCCAATAATGATCAGGTGGGCAACAATGAATCCGATCATAAATGCAGCGTTGTATCCGCGAGCCAGCATATATATGTCATCGAAAATTCCCCGTATCAACTCAAGCCAGACAATCAGCCAGACGATCGAACGATGCCGCAACGGATTGCGTGACGTCCAGATCGCGTATGCGCCGATCACAATCAGATCCAGCCCGAACAGAAATGAAACGTCGAGCAGGCCCCGGTAGGCAACACCAGTATTCGGGGCGTCGACACCGGGGTGGAGCGTGGAGATGACGCGCGCATGCATGGGCGGAACGAAACCAAGTCCCGTTAGTAGGTATACGGTCCCGACGATGCGAAGCCACCACGCAAGTTGGTTGGTCGACGTGTGAGCATCCCGTACCCTACCCGGCTCAGATGGGATGGTCATTTCAGTGATGATATCGGCTGAGGTCGTTCAGACGACGCAAGGTCGACCGCCGTGTTCGCGCCGACTACAACTCCCCAGGCCGTGCATGGAGATGCACGGAGCGAGGGGAACAGCTGCGAAAACGGCGAGACGCTGAGAACGGCCGTGCGGTTCGGCAGCAACGTGCCGCATTGGCGACCTGCCATACGAGGTTGGGAAAATACGGTGGGAGCGTCAATGGTTCACCGCCGGTTGCCCTTCAATTCGCCGGACGAACCATTGCTTGGCAACCTGCGTGAGTCCTATGTACGCCACCAGCATGCACGCCAGGACAATCCAGTAGGCAGGTGGCAAGGGGACGAAGCCGAGTGTCCGCGCCAGCGGAGAGTAGGGGAGCCAAGCTCCTCCACAAGCAATCAAGACGGACGCAACGCTCAGTGGTACGCTTGCGCGGCTATCCACGAATGGAATGCCATTCGTCCTGATGACATGGATGATCAGGGTCTGTGTAAAGAGAGACTCGACAAACCATCCGGTATGGAACAGCTCGGGATTCGTCCAGCAATCGAACACGTAGAGAAGCACGAAAAACATGATGTAGTCGAAGATCGAGCTGATGGGACCGATGTAGAGGATGAAACGGCGTATCTCGTCGATTCTCCAGGCACGAGGTTTTCGCAGCCATTCCTGATCCACGCGATCCGTTGGAATCGTCGTTTGGGAGAAGTCGTAGAGAAGGTTGTTCGTGAGTATCTGGATTGGCAGCATCGGGACGAATGGGACGAATACACTGGCCCCCACGACGCTGAACATGTTTCCGAAATTCGAACTGGCTGCCATGCGGATATACTTGACGACGTTTCCAAACACTCTTCGACCTTCGATTACACCATCGTGAAGCACCATCAGACTCTGCTTCAGCAGTATGATATCCGAGGCCTCCTTGGCAACATCGACTGCCGTGTCGACTGATATTCCCACGTCACTCCGCCGCAACGCCGGAGCATCGTTGATGCCGTCCCCCATAAAGCCGACAACGTGCCCGGTGGATTGGAGCGCTCGTATCACGCGGTCTTTGTCAAGCGGCGACAGCTTCGCGAATATGGTGGTGTGCGGAGCTCTCTCTGCAAGCTCGTTGTCCGACATCGCGTGAATCGTGGGCCCTTGGAGCACATCGTCAATGGGAAGCCCAACCTGACGGCAGATTGTCCCGGTTACGACGGCATTGTCGCCGGTGAGGATCTTGATGCCGACGTTACTCTCACGCAAGCGCTCGAGCGCCTTGGGTGCGCTCTTCCTTGGTGGATCAAGGAAGGCAAGAAAGCCTACCAGGGTCAGAGATGTCTCATCTGCGACCGTGTAGGTACGGTCGTCCCGACTCACCTTCTTGATCGCCACGGCCACAACTCGAAACCCCTCGCTGTTGAAGCTTTCAACCAGAGTTTCGCTCATCGGATGGTGATGCATCTCATCCAGTGGCTGCTCCACGCCACGCACCATGATACGATTGGCGCTAGCCAGCACTTCCTCGACTGCTCCTTTGCAAATCAACAGCCGCTCTCCACTACTATCCTCCACAACGACAGTAAGGCGTCGGCGTTCAAAATCGAAAGGGATTTCATCAATCTTGCAGTATCCCCCTTCGCGCACCAATCTCTCCTCCAGGTGTTCATGCTGAAGCACCGCCACGTCCATGACATTCTTCAGTCCAGCTTCGAAGTAGCTATTCAGATAGGCGTAGTGGAGTACCTCTTCTTGCTCATTCCCTTCAACATCAACGTGCTTTATCAGCACGATCTTCCCTCTGGTCAACGTCCCGGTCTTGTCGGTACAAAGCAGACTCATCGCCCCCAGATTCTGAATGGCGTTCAGTCGCTTGACAATCACCTTCCGGTGAGACATGGCGATTGCCCCCTTCGACAGGTTGACGGTGACAATCATCGGGAGCATTTCCGGGGTCAGCCCGACGGCGACGGCGAGCGCAAACAGAAACGCCTCGACCCAGTCGCCCCTGCTCACGCCATTCAGAATGAAGACGACGGGTACCAGGATCATCATCATTCGAATGATCATCCAGGTGAACTTCGAGACCCCTTGATCAAACGGTGTCGGAGGTCGACGGCTCTCAATCTGTCGGGCTATCTGCCCGAACCACGTTGCCGGACCTGTCTGAATCACGAGCCCGACTCCCGTACCTGTCTGGACGCTCGACCCCGCATAACAGAGCATCGGCAGATCAAGCAATTCCGTTTCATCATCGTCTCTCTCTCGGATCTCCTTCGGCACGGGGAGTGATTCTCCTGACAACGAGGCCTGATCGACGAAGAGATCATGCACCGAGAGAAGCCGAATGTCAGCAGGTATCATGTCCCCTGCCGCAACGTGCACGATGTCGCCAGGAACCAGATTGGCGACGGGGATTTCTTTCCTGACACCTGCACGCATGACCGTAGTCTTCACGCCAACAAGGCGCTTCAGCTGTTCAGCAGCCTTGTCCGATTTCAGCTCCTGGACGAATCGGAGGACGACTCCTAGTGCGACCATTACCCCGATGATGATTGTTGCCCGGACATCACCGGTCAACCACGACACAAGTCCGAGTACGACCAGAAGGACGACCAACGGATTTCGAACATTCGCAATGAGGAGGTCGCGGAGTCCGTGCGGGTGCTCGGATACCAGCTCGTTGCGTCCGTACCGGCCGCGTCGCTTCTCGATCTCGGATTCGCTTAACCCCTCCGAAGATGATCCGAGCGCCCGAAGCGCCGCCGCAACGTTCATGCGGGCGAACGCGAGCAACCTATCAGGATCAAAGTCACCGGTATGATGTGAACTCAGGTGCATCGCCATGTGGAGACATGCGGACGTGGTGTCATTATCTTCCGTCGCACGTTACGACGCTTGTCGGTATCGGTGAATGAGATGATTCATGGTTTCCAGCATCAAGGAGGACAGAATGAACATTGGGATCTTCGGAACAGGGGTAGTCGGCAGAACGCTGGCGGCGAAACTGAACACCAAGGGACACGATGTTATGATCGGCACCCGTGTTGTCGAGGCGACGATGGCGAGACCAGCCGCGACCGGGTCGAGCGCTCGGCCGTTCAGTGAGTGGCTGAAAGACAATCCTTCGATTGCTCTTGGCACGTTCGAGCAGACCTCCGCCTACGGAGAAGTGATCATCAATGCGACGAAGGGGACCGGGGCGATCGATGCCGTCGGGATCAGCGCCCGAGCCGATCTGGAGGGAAAGATCCTCATCGATCTCTCAAACCCACTCGACTACTCCAACGGATTTCCGCCATCCCTCTTCGTCTGCAACACCGATTCGTTGGCCGAGCAGATACAACGTGCACTCCCGCATGTTCGGGTTGTGAAAACACTCAACGTTGTCAACTGCAATGTCATGGCCGATCCGGCCGCACTTGTCGATGGTGAACACCAGATGATGGTCTGCGGCAACGATCCGACGGCGCGTGCGGCAGTTGCTGGGTACTTGAAGGAGTGGTTTGGATGGAAAGAGGTGATCGACATCGGCAACCTTACGGGAGCGCGCGCGATGGAAATGATGCTCCCGATGTGGCTCCATCTCTACAAAGCCTTTGGAACGACTTCGATCGGTTGGAACATCGTCCGCCCCGAGACTTCTGAATAACTCGCAAAACAAGAGGCTGTTCAATTCGTGCGAGGTCAGGGCGCGCGACGACGCGTGAATGAGGCGTACGGGAGGAACGCCGCAGTGATCGATGAGGAACGCACCGCAGAGATCGCGCGTTTTTCAACCGCCTTTTGGATTCAGGCGGGTTCCCAGTCCTTGTACCAAATGCGCTCACCAGTTTCCAGATAGGAGGCGAGGGAATCGAGCGCCCAGCTCCATCCGGTGCGCATGTCGCCCGATTCTTTTTCGCCTGCAAGCCCGGTGTGGGTGAGCGTAACGACGGAAGTCCCGCCGTCCGTCTCAATGGCAATCTCGACAGTGGTGCCCGGGCTATGACCGGGATTATCCCAACTGAATCGAAGTCTACCAGGAGCGTCGATCTCCAGAAACGTTCCGCGATCGCCATCGCCGTTCGAGTAAGCGCCTCCCACGCGTAGATCGACCTGGGCGGATGTGGTGAACCAGGCCGACAGTTCGGTTGCCTGGGTAAGCGCATCAAAGACGCGATCGGCGGGAGCTGAAATCCGCTTCGTTACTGTCATCCAGACACCTCTTCGGTCATATGGTACAAACAGAGCACACGTCCATCTGGCACACTACCCCTCGCTCAGTCGCGACTCGATTCGCCGATCCGGGATGAGCCACATTGCCGCAACGCCGATATAGATAGCGTCGGCAATCCACTCATGAACGAACGCGAGGGGAATGGCTGAGAGGTAGAGAGCTATCGAGATGTTCCCCTTCAAGTCCGTCCCAAGGGCACGCCCCAATCGTGAGTCCCGTCCGTTGTGCGCCAGTATCGCCATCACCAGAATCTTGTAGGAGATCGCGGCCATCAACAGCACGCCACCATAGACCGCGGTCGGCAATTCAGCGAAATGATTCTCCCCCATCCAACCGGTAACGAACGGCACCAGCGATAGCCAGAACAGCAGGTGCATGTTCGCCCAGAGAACGCCTCCGTTCACGCTCTCCACAACATGCATCATGTGATGATGATTGTTCCAGTAGATCCCGAGGTAGATAAAGCTCATCACGTACGAAACGAACATGGGAAGGAGAGGGCCGAGCGATGAGAGTTCCGTTCCGTGGGGAATCTTCAACTCCAGCACCATAATCGTTATGATGATCGCGATAACACCATCGCTAAAGGCTTCAAGTCTACTAGTTGGCATGTTGGGAGACGTACGGTATAGGGACTTTCTGAAATGTGCGAGTGCTCAACGCTCGTTGAGCACTCGGTGATTGACGATCGCGATTCGCACCGTCAGAGCTGACGCTTCCAATCATCGTGCATCCGTTTCCTCCCCTGCCAGCCTGTTGCGAACGACCCAATCGGTTGTTTGAAGCATTGCGAAGGCATAGCGTCGCATACTGTCGGCTACCTGCCGTTGAGCGTCAAGATAGTCGGTCGGGTCGCCGTCTCGGTAGCGATAGAGAAATTGCCTTCCGTGTGCCGGGATTGCAAGAAAGTACTCATCACCGATAACTCCAACGTCCTCGTCCGCCCCGAAGTACAGATAGGGTCTCCGATCTCGCAACAGATCGATTCCCATCGTGTTGTTGACGTACGAGAGGTTCAGCATCCCCATGAGAGTTGGGTAGATATCGATTTGTCCGGCGGGTTGGGTGTAGTGAGTTGGTGTTGATAGGATGCCGGGGCCGAAGAAGATTGCGGGCGTGTGGTTCAGATCGAGCGACATCGCATATGTGACTCTATCTGTCCCACCATGATCGCCGACGAAGACGAATATCGTCTCGTCGAACCAAGGCTGGTGGGAACAGAGATCCACGAAGCGACCGATCGACCAGTCGGCATACTCCAGCACCTGTTCTTTCAGGTTGCTCGACCTCGGTGCAAATGGGATATCTGGAGGAAGAATATAGGGGCCGTGAAAGCTGCCGGTCAGCAGTGTAGCCAGGAACGGCCTCCCTTCGGAATGGAGTTGATTCAGTTCCTTCACAGCCGTTTCAAACATGAAATGATCCGGAACTCCCAGCGTGCTCAGTACACGATCATTCGGATAGTCGCTCTGCGCGACGATTCGCTGAAAGCCGTTGAAGCGAAGAAATCCACCCATGTTGTCGAACTGATCATCGTGCGTGGTGAAGAAGATCGTGCTATATCCGTTGCTCGCGAGCGTGCGCCCGATTCCTGTGAACGGTTGCATCGCTCTCGTCGACGACATCGGATGACGCGAACCGAGCGCGGGGAACGAAAAGAGCGTCGAGTAGATGCCATTGAACGTGTGAATGCCAGCCGATAAAAGGTTGTCGAAGACGATCGAACGGGCAGCGATGCTATCGAGATTGGGTGTCAGCTTCGAACTACTGCCACAGAATCCCATTCTGTACGCGCCTAGCGACTCCATCAGCACTATCACGACGTTGGCTCTCAACGGTGCGGAAGTTGGAATGACGCGGCGGGCGATAGGAGATGCAAGTGTGGAATCGGGTGCGATCCGAAGATGTTCCTGCGCATATCGGATGGCCGCATCGTCGTCCATCAACGCAAGTCGCATGCCTTTCCCCGAACGTGCATCCAGATAGCTCCGGGCAAACGTGAAGACAGGATTGAGGCCCAGCTGATTGGCGAACGGAGAAGAAGAGAAGTAGGCGGTACCCCAACGGATTGGTGACTTTGCCGCAACACGACCACGAATACCAACCAGCAGGAGGCCAAGCGCACAGAGGGAGAAAAGGATGATACGGAGTCGCGTCGGTGCCAGTGCTTTGGTCAGCGTTGGCACTTGGAGAAGCCACGTCCGGACAAGCCTGCGCGAGAGGTACGCGTAGAGGGCGCACGCAACGCCGAGGAGAGCGATGAAGGGGTAGTAATGCACGTCCTGGGCAATCATCGACACCATAAACCACGGTGAGTCGGTCCAGGACATGCTGCTAATCGTAATACGCGAGTGGAAGTGCTCGTAGTAGGGGATATCGGCCGCGCAGATCAGAAACGCGAGCCCAAATACGACTGAAGTGTATACGACAATTGACCGACGGACCCAGAGTCGATGGAGTCTCAACGACTCCGTGATTGAAAGAAAGACCAGCGGCAGTACCAGCAGATACCCATTCACCACGACGTCGAATCGGAGGCCCATCACGAACGATTCGAGTATAGTGATCAACGGCGTCCCCTCGGTTGCATCAAGATCGGCAAGAAGCAACGCTACGCGGAAGGCGAAGAAGAATGCCAGGCCGACCGCGTAGAGACGGAGGAGAAGCTGGAGATGCCGGGGAACGATGTTGGTTCTGATCACAATCGGAAGGAGAACGCGAAGAAGATACCTGTTCTAGCCTTCCATAACATCCTCCCCCTCTTACATGAAGTCCTCTCGGAGCGCAGGACGATGGTGACCGCGCCACACCCAGAGTACGATCGATACTACGATCGCCGCTTCGATAAGCACGTGGGGTTGAACGAATGTCATGATCTGAAACGCGACGGCCGACGCGATGAAGCCGATCAAGGGTCGCTGCCACTCGGTGCGGCGTAGCACCAGGAGACCCGATGCGATCATGAGCACAAACGTGAGCGCCCAAATCGCAACGTGAACGTGGTTGACAAGTCTTCCTCTCTCTCCCGTCTCCGCCAATTCCTTCACCCCGATCATCATCCGCTTCTCCATCATGAAATGCAGCGGTTCGAAGATGGCTCGATCGAATGCGACGCCAAGGAGGGTCCGCCCCGGCGCCCCGCGTCCGCGTATCAGCAGCCGCGTTGCTGAGTCGCTCACCGGTACCAGAACGAATGACCAGCTTCCATCTTCCGGCTGATCGATGGACGTGCCAACAACGTGTGTGCCGAACCCAAGGGCGCGCCCCGGGACAAAGGACCGGAGCGTCGCGTATCCAATTCCACCTGCCTTCTCACGTGGATACATCCAGAGCTTGTCACCGAGTGCCCACGACTGCTTATCGGGACGAAGCCGATCTTCGGTTGGCATCTGGCAGCCCACCAGGTTTTCAAGCAGGTCGAAGCTGTAGAATCCACCCCGATCCTGCCCGACCTGTGCCATCCATGGCCAGACGTGATTGATCGGTGCGTCGATGGTGATCGCGCGCGTCTCACCGTCGCCGGCGTTTGGCACGATCTCATCCCCAGGAAGCACCATGGTCGTCTCTTCATCTGTCGCTCCCCACTGGAGGTACCATGGACGCGCGACGAAGAAAAAGATGAGGAGAACCGCAATCAATGCGGAGAGAAGTACCAGCAGTCGCATTGCCATAGTAACCACGTCTGTTGTGGACGATTGACGCCGTCAAGGCCGGCTCGCACCGGCAATTTCAACGTCCTCGCGTGCAATTGCCCGCAGTAGCCAGAAAGATTCTCCGCCCTCATCCCTGGCCCGCCATCCCCCGCCACAATCGCCATGCGAGAACAAGCCCGGCGACACAGAGAGCAAGGAAGGGAACTGCTTCGACCGGCTTGATCACCCCATCCTGTATCGCCGGAATCGCAATCCAGGAGGGTATAACGATGCACATAATCATGCCGAAGGTCACTGCCACGCATGCGAGGAGATGGCCCCACGGAGAACGTCGTATCAGGAGAATCGAGGTGGAAATCATCAGCGGGACCACGAGCCCCAGATCCAGGGCTTGCGTCTCCAGTGTTGTCATTCCGGCGTATTCATCGGGAAATCGATTCGGAACGAGAATGGAAGCGATAAGGCGAGTCCACAGGAGCGTGATCATGACACCCGCCCCGATACCGTAGCCGACGAAGAATCGCCGGGGAAACGAAGCAGAGAACCGCATTGGAAGCGTCGCGACATCAACAGTGTGAAGCGTCGCAAAGAAGGCGATAGCGCTGAGGGCGAAAATCAGAACGTAGACCGGGTACATGAAGTTCAACGCCGACATAGTGGCGAACATCAGGTAGCGATAGAAGAAGTAGAAGAGAAACCCGAGCATCATTAACGAGCCTCGAAGCGATTTCCGTCGGGTCAGGACGATGGAAACGATGAAGAGGGGGATCGTGACAAGGAGATCGACGACGTCCCAAATCACCCCCTCACGTGCCACCGCAACTGGATCATAACGATAGAGACCGCTCCCCTGGAACGTCGCCCGCTCACCTCGAATCGTCATCTGCTGAATCGGCGATCCCTCCGTCCGGTAGAATACACCCGTGGACGTCGCGATGATGACAAGAACCAGAATGAGTAGCGGTAGGACGTTGGGACTCTTCATGGCAGTCCTCGAAAGGGTGACGAGGGAAACCAAAACTATCGGGATCGCACGTCGAGCACGATGACGAATGACACTATCGGTGTTACATGATTATGCAGAGTGCGTCCTCCGAGGGTCACAACGCAACGGAGGAATCGCAATGATGAGAGGAATATTCCTGGCAATCCTGCCTCTCCTTGGAATTCTGGCGTTCACAAACGCCCCCCAACCCACCACGCATCTGTTTCCCCCCGACTCAATCCGTCGGACAATCGACGTTCCGTCGATTTCAATCAACATCGACAGCGCAATAGATGTTCAGTTCGATGCGAACGCGACTGAGCTGACGCCGGTGACATTCACGACCCCTGACGGACGGAGCGGATGGGCGGTGCGCATTCCGGGGAATCGGCCGATCGCGACACCATGCTTTGCGAACGGGCATCTCTTCGTTGGCGGAGGATACGGCTCGTACGATTTCCATGCATTCGACGCGGCGACCGGCAAGACCGCATGGTCCATTCGCACAGCCGATGACGGGCCGACCGCAGCGGTTGAAGAGAATGGCTACGTCGCATTCAATACCGAGAGCTGCACAGTTATCGTCGTCGAGGCGGAAACAGGAAAGGTGGTGTGGCAGGAATGGCTCGGCGATCCGTTGATGAGCCAGCCAGCAGTATCGAACGGACGCCTCTTTATCGCACATCCGGCGAATGGTAGGGGTGAGCTTCAGAACAATAACTCGCTACCACACAATTCTTCGAACACTCACGTGGAGGGTTCGGGAACTCATGCGATGCTCTGCGCCGATCTCCGTACCGGCACACACATCTGGAGCTATGGAATACCGGGAGATGTCATCACGGCTCCAGTCGTCGACGGAGATCGGCTCTATTTCACCTGCTTCAACGGAACGTCATACTGCCTGAATGCGTTGACGGGCGAGGAGATCTGGAAGGAAGAAAACGCGGGGACGAGCGCGCCATTGATTGTCAATGGACAGGCGATCTTCTCCGCTCGCGATGAGGAGTCCGGCACTACGGTAGAGGGAATGGTGGTCACCGATGCTGCGCGAGGGAATGCGCTTCACAACGGCATGCTGGCCGCCGGCGACGCGAGTCATCTCCGCGAGGATCAGGGTGGTGGTGTCGGCATCGACCACGCAACACAGGCGCAGCTCGACGGATCAGTCGGATTCACCTCGGCTCCTCCGGCGGCGAATCTCGGTGATGCAAACAAGCATCTGGGTGTCTCGACGGTCGTCGGCGCCTGGGCATATCAGGGAGCCCGGGCTGCATACAGCAACGGTCGGCTGATGAATGCGCAGGGTATTTACCTCAACAGTGTCGATGCCGATCGTGGCGAGATGCGCTGGCGAGCCGAGGCGAAGGGAAAGGGGGTGCAGAATGGTGGACAGATATTCCTTCCCCCCGCGATCGGTGGTGAGAACCTCTACATATCGACCACTCTGGGCCATCTTCTCTCCGTTCGATCTGACAATGGAGCGCTCCGCTTCAACTACAATATCAACCACCCAATCTCCTTCCAGCCGATTCTGGCGAACGGAAATATGTACGTTGGAACGAACGACGGGTGGCTTGTCTGCATTCAGTTGAAAGAACAGGAGGCGGATGGGTGGTACGCGTGGGGGGGGAACGGCGCGCACAACAAGTCGTCAGATACTTCTCGTGGTGGACGTTAGATCGCTTCGCAGTACACGTCCGCGTGGCGGGGATTGGACGTTTGGTGGACGTTAGAATGCATACCTGCGTCTATCAACTACTCCTGACCTTCCAGTACGCTCCCACTCCCCTCAAAACACTGTCGACATCGACACCTCCCCGCTCGACATGACGCGGAACGTCGCCCCGCAACCCCATGTCCGGTCGTTGCTACACATCACCCTGTAGTTGAATACCCACGAGTCGACGTCCTGACGGAAGAATGGCTCTCTGTCCCTCTGCGATTCTTCGCGAGACATTTCTAGTGCTGTTGGCGCGGGAGCTCTCCTCCCGCCTCGTTGCCACGGCTTCGATTCGGGCGCGGATGGTGGTTCTGGATTTGTTGACCGCAGTCCGGATGTTCGGGCAAGTATGGAGTAGAGCGGATCTGCATTGAAACGTCGATCCGATGCGATGACCAAACGCGTCCATTTCCTGTTCAGTTTCTCCGACTCCACCACTCGCAATCCAAGAGTCCTGGTCCAGTAATCGATAAGAGAATCGCCCGACTCTTTCCCTTTCATCCAGGCTGATCCCCAGCGCGCGACCTGCATGTCGATGTAGATGGTTAACGCGGAATCACCGTCGACGCCTGGATGACGTCCTTCCATTATCGAGCGCACTGGTGGCGTCGCGTATTGATAGCAACGGATCAGCGCGTTGTGAAGGCTGGTGATGAGAGCTTCAGGAGGAGTGACACGTTCTTCATCTTCACGGCAATTCTTCCCTATCCATTCCATTGCCAACGTCATCGCATCGTCCCGGAATCGAGTGTTCATCGAATCGGGAATCCCCTCGAACTCAGTCGGTGAAGGGACATGCGGATAGTAGTCCTCTCCGCATTGGCCGTGAAGAAGAATGGGGAGAACGAGAGTGGGGAAGAGAATGAAGAGGACCAGGCGCAGCATGTAGGCGCTCCGAGGTTTCTGACTCAATATCTGGCACGCAACCCGTCAGGAATCATTGGGGATGGCCGTGGTAGTTCCATCCTGGCGCACCAGGTACGATGGTCCACAGTCAAGGATCGCATCGTCGTAGCATTGTCGGTGATACGTGACAACCCACGCGCCCTCCTGAAGGTTCACCTCCTCGGAGTCCTCAATTCCTTCGAGAGTTGGCGTGGTGACTCCCAATACGATTACACCACCAGGACGGGAGAAGACGCCCACAAATGCCGAGGAGCAAATGGGTTGCCTGACGCCAACCCCGCCGTCTACGCACACTTCATCAGGACTCCCCTCTTCGGCGACACGCGCTTTAAGACGGAAGCTGGCAGTGAGTCGATCCTCAAGCCGGTTCTCCGTCTTCCTGCCGCGCAGCCATGTTCAACTCCATTTAGCACGACGCGTGTTGATGCGAAGAAGGAAGGGGCCATCACTCCACACGTCCCACCGCGAAGGGACCGTTCGGCGCACACTATCCGGTAACCGAAGATAGGAACGCGCCAACGCGTTGAAGATCGAACGCTGCAGACTCGTTGGCATTTCGATGTCGGCCTCGGTCAAGTGATCATGTAGGTTCATCCACTGCAGTGCAAGCTCGTTCGACTCCAATTCGAAATCCGCCCTGACCTCGGCCGGCAGAAGCGTTGAATCCGGGATTGGTGGGACGTGCGGGTACTTTGGAAGCCTGCCGTGGGAGGCGTTAGTGTCGCCCACCATGATTCCGCTAACGAGTATGATAAGAAGGTACTTCATGATGCTCTGTTGGCTCGAACGGCACTGCACATTCGGAGCCGATTCGCGATGGTGCGGTTCGGGTCCGTTGACCTGGATTGCTCGTTCGGTGGCGATGTCTTGTGGCGTGTGCCGCGTTGCTTGTGCACGTTGGCTCGCTTCATAACACAAATGAAGATCCACGGACAACTGACACGTGGCTCATTCCGCATTCCGATAGAATGCCGTCCGGTCGAACACCTAATCGTCCCTCACCTCCCCACCGGCGTTCGCACTGTGATCTGCACCGTGCGACAGAGGAAGCGTCCTTCGGGAAGGTCGTTGTCGAACAGAAGACGATCCTCACCAATACCACGATAGACCGCATCCTTTCTGCCGATTGCGTTCGCCGAAGACTTCGCACGCGCCTCAGCTAGCCGACGATTCGCGTTCGCGTCGCCACTCCTGTCGGTAAATCCCTCGACCGTGATCTGTGATGACGGCTTCAACCGGGACTGTACCAGTCCAACGATCCTCTGGTTGCCGGCACCAAGAGCTGAGCTGTTGTAGTCGAACAGGATCAGATTATACCGATCGATCCGAACGTCTCCGCTGACGTTGTCTCTCTTTTCCTGAAGCGTGACGACACGGGTCGGCAACTGCGCCCCATTCTCGGCGCGACGATCTTCGCGATCCGTAACCTGCATGTCGATCTGCAACGGCTCGCTGAAACGCGGGAGGTTTTCTCCATCTCGAGTCAAGTCCCAATCCAGAGTTTCCGGTGGAGCTCCGCTTCCGGAATACTCACGCAGTATCGATCCGTGCTGCTTCACAAGAAGACGCCATGCCCCGACACCACGCGACGCGCTGGCGGCAAGATGGAGTCGGACGATCGGAGGGTTCGTGGTGCGTGTTGTGTCGTGAGCAATAAAGACGTCGAGAATCTCCGGCGTGTCGGACGTGATTTCCACGCGACGATTCTCCTGCTGACCGTCGACCGTCGCGCGATTGGATGGATGGGCGGGTAAGTTCCGCGCCGCGATGCGAAGTCTCGACGTGTCGATTCCCCAGACGGTCGAGAAATAATCCCGGACCGTGATCGCGCGATTCATGGAGAGCTGGGTCTCTCCCTTCTCGTCGTCGACATCGGCGTTGCAGCCGGTAAGTGTCAGCACCGCGTCGGGATACTGCCGCATCCTCTCGCCGATGATGTTGAGCATGCTGTGATAGGTTGGGATCGTTCCTCGTCCGAACAGATGCTCCGGCCTGAACGAGTCCGCCCCGCCCCGATCCAGCGTCACATAACGTCCAGGCAATGTCGACGAACCGGGGTCGAAGAAGACAAAATTCAGCATCGGCAGGGTGTTGATTGCTTCGAACTCTTCGACACGCAACGCAGCTATAGGCTCTTCTTGTCCATCCGGACTGACACCGGCTGCAGTCACGCTACACGTCACTGTAACCGGTTCCGGGTTTTCTAGCAGATATGATTCATGGACGCTCGTCCGGATGAGCGTCGCGTCCTCGAGCTCCTGCCGGATATCATTCGATGTTCTGTTTGTCAACGTCAGGCGAGGGGAGTTGAGCGAGGCAAGCCGAACGGTGGTGTCGCGTGTGTACGTCGTATCGTAAAAGGTGGGATGTACGAACGGAGGGGAATACTTCATGCCCAGCGAAACACGCAGTCCGTTCATTTTCCACGTTAGCCCGTCCACGACGTCATTGAGTCCCTGCATCCAGGCCACCTCTGGTGACAGCTGCCAAGTACCACGCGCATTTAACGGTAACTCGTATGTGACGGCGGCAACGCCATGAATGAGAATCGAAGAAACGTTCGACAGCTCGGCCGATGTGTCGTTCCGAATTCTGCTCTGCGAGTCGCGCCCAAGTGAATCGAGGAACGTCCCAACACCAGGCGGGTCGACGATCACCTCCTTCTGAGCAAACCTCTTGCTGACGGTCGCACCGCCACGGAGCCCAACCATGATCGCAAGGTGGTCCATCGGGCGAATCGCAACGAGCGGTTCAAGGCCCAACGAGGCAATCGATATGTCAATCGAATGCTCGAATGCTCCATCCGCCCCAACCCCGCCGACAATGATGCGAATCGCTTCTCTTTCTAACAGAGTTGCGTCGTGAGAAACGTAGTTCGCCCGGAACGATAGTGCGAACCGGCTTGAGAGGGGAAGATCATACACTATCCCCCCATTTATCCCATTCCCATCCCCGCTCTGAAACCTGGGACAACAATTGGGGAATCCGGGGAGTGCTCTGAAGTCTGCGGTGTGCGCATTCATTGTCCATCCACCAGAAACCCCGTACGCGGGGCGCAGGCTGTCCTGCGCGCGGGCAGCGGCTGTCAGACACAACATGGAAACCAGGAGGAGAGCGCGGGCTTTCATGGCCTTACCTCCACCGGAATCGTCTCAACTACGGTTGGCGTCTTCAATCGGAGAAAGTAGTGGCCGGACGGTATTCCGTGGAGATCGAAATGGAGCTGGTGAGTGCCGGTAGGGAGTACGCCCGCAGCAGAAACGTCGACGATGTTCCCGAGCGCATCGACAAGATCCAAACGCGTCGGGCCGGATTCGGAGATATGGATTTCCACCTCGAGCGAATGCGTTGTGGGATTTGGCGCCACGCTGCGTATTGCGACGCGCGCGTTCGGATTGAGTAGTCGCGGACCCCCTTCGTAGCAGAGATCAAGCAGCCGGAACAGCCCATCGCGCTCGTTCACCGTGACCGTTGGTTGATCGGTGGTCAGATTTGAAAGGTCGAGTGTCGTCGTGGAATCGTCACCGAGTGCTGCTCGGAAACGGAGAATCGCCAGTACAGTGTCCTGATCACTGACAAGTGGAAGGGACAGTTGGATTGCGCGCGTCGTGCCCGACAGAGTCCCTATCGGTGTTGAATCCACGGGCTCGAGCAACGATGCGTTGAGAGCGAGCGTGGCATCGACGCGTGTCGCGCCGGCGCCCAGAGCCAGGCCCGGATTATCAATGGTGATGGGAATCTCCACGTTGTCACCTTGACGCGCTGATGCCGTCCCGGCGGCAACCGTGACCGTTCCGCCAGGATTAATGACGATCGACCAGAGCGAATCCGAAACATCCGATGCACCTGGGGCATTGCCTGGCGCCTGAAAAATCCGCGCGCCGTCTCCGCATGAAACCACAATGCGCGAGTCATCGGGATTGAAATTCAGATTGTGCATTCCCGCGTTTAAGGATCCGACATTCCGAATGAATGCGCCTGTCGTTGCGTCGTACAACTTGAGCGTCTGGAATGGACGGACGCTGTCTTCCCCCACCGTGCCGAACACCGTCCCTGCATGACTGTACTCTCCCCAGAGAGGTATCCTGGTGTAACCCTGAATGCGGAAGACCTCGCCACCTGTCGCGAGATCGAAAACCCGTGCCGTGCTATCGAACGACGTGGAAATGAACCGATCTGCGTTGGGACTGAATCTGATCGAGCTGAGAGTGCTCCTGTCGACGTGTGCACGGAAGGTCCGGACTGTATCACCGGTGGCGACGTTGTTAAGGACGTACGGCTGCAGATTCTGCTGCACGAGGTTTTCGGCGCCAACGATACTTGCGCCGTCTGGGCTCCAGTCTCCGTCGATCATGAAACCATGGAAGAAGAGAGAGGGAGGTATCGAGTCCGAATACCCTTGGAGCTTCTGCGCTTGCGTTCCGTCAGCTACGTTGTATATGGTGCCGCCTCGCTCTCCGGTCACTAGCAAGCGGGATCCGTCCGGACTGAACGCACATGCAACGGTAACTGCCCTCCTTGCAAACCCTGGATGAATCCACTGGCGAATCAAAGCCCCTGAATTCGCATCAAATATGCGCACGGTAGTATTTGCCGTGTCCATAAATGGACTCACCGTAGCTATGAGCGCGCCATCCGGGCTGTAGCGCGCCCGCGAAACGAGTACAGATCCGTCAAAGTTGGTGGGAATGGGTTCGACGGGTATGCGACGGATGACTTGCTTGGTAAATGAATTCCAAATGTAGACGTTCCCTGTCGCTCCGGCACCGACGACACGAGCGCCGTCCGGACTGAACTCAGCGTAGTGAATTGCCTCGATACCGAACGAATCGGGTCGAGCCGGAAGGAACAGGACGCTGTCGGTTGTCGTCGTTTTCGTGGAGATGCGAAGCAAACAACGATCACTCGGTGTGTTCGGTACGGGAGTCCATACATGCGAAATCCCTACCCCCCGATCGGTGATCAGATTCCAGCTGCCGCCGGCATCGGTGCTGTATTCGATGCGGAGTGTGTCGGTTGGAGCAGACCCTCTCCAGCTGATGAGTTGCGTCGAACCAACGTTGAATCGTTCGCCACCGTTCGGGAAGACGATGCGCAATTGTGCCTGAGCGGGGGCTGCAAGCAGGATCAGAGTCAGGATTGCTAGAAGCCGGTTCATGGTTTTGTCTGTCGCGGTGGAATTACGTTAACGACGCCGTCAGTCCCGACGCGGTACACTGGCCCGCATCCGGCTGTTTGGTCATCGGGGCAGGGTGTGGCATAGGCGAAAACCCATGCACTGTCTTCGAGCCGGAAGGGAGGCTCGTTGTAATATGCGTCCGGGTCGTAATCGTCCATACCAAAGCCAACGCCAATTCCCTCAACTCCCAATGGATCGGCGGCCGAAACGCCGGGAATGCTCGCGAAGAGCTTCTGGACCGCTTGCTTGCTCACGGGGCGTCCCGTCCGAAGCTTGACCACGCCCCATCCGTCGGACCAGTCCTTGTAGCTCTCGACGGTAACGTCGAACCTGGAGCTCCATCGATTGACGGAATCGTTCGTTGTCCGCTCTCCATGCCACCACGCAACCGCCCACGGAGTCAGTCGCTGCTCCAGGTACAACGCAATCACGGTGTCTCCATACACGATGGGACCCCATCGCAGCATTCGCTGCTGAACATCGAAGGGGGCTAACAGAAAGCACCGAACCATGGCCTTGTATCCGCTTGAGACGAGCGAATCGGGCGCCGAGACCTGATCCTCAGGACTGAAATACCGCGTCTCGATCCAGCCAAGCGCATTGGAACCCGCATAGTCACGCAACCGGATTCTGGCCCTCGCGGTATCGCGAGATCTTTGAGTGCAGGCTGAACGACTGGGTATGCGTTGGCTTCGTCCTGCGACCGTGCTCCGCAGAGAAGAATCAGAAACACCGAAATGAGAACAAACGCGATTCGGAACGGAGGGTGCATGTGGTCACCTTCATTCAGAGAGAATCGATCGCTCTATCACTACGCAGGCCTGGAAACAAAGGGGACGCGGCGGAAGAGAAAACGGCTGCGGGCGCGATAACGAGGCTGAACTGATTCGCGACTCGGGTGGTTCTACTCGACCTTAGGTCTCTGCACGTTTCCATCCACGATAACATCGAAGGCGACGGCACGATTGTCGTAGTATGGGTCCTCGCATTCCGTGCAGAATCGAAAATGCCAGTGAATTCCTCTCTGCTCGACAATCAACGGCGACGTTGGCTTTCCCTGGCAGAAAATATCCGACATATCCTCATCACCAAGATCGAGTATGACGCCCGGCAATTTTGCAAACACACATTCCAGCGCATGAATATTGATCGGGCGACTGCTGGTGAGGCTGAATCGCACATTTGCCGCCCGCTGAAACTGAAGCCCGGCTTGTGCTGTCATTCCAAACGCTGACATCAGACGATCGGCCTCGATGTTGCCGGAAGTTGACTTATCAGCCTTCCAGGCGTTGATCCAGCGTGACGAATCGGCGGATATCACCAGGTAGAGCGTCTGCAGTTCCACCCACATTGCCGGCGATTCCTGAATAACGGTCCGCTCCCGCTCGGTCGCAACGGCCCAACATCGTAGAAGACCCTGGTAAATACTGGTAACCAGAGTGTCGGGAATGTCCACAAACTCTTCCCGGTTGAGCTTTCGCTCGTTCAACCATCCGACCGCTAGTCGGAGGGCGTCGTCGCGGAATCGCCCACGCATTGAATCTGGCACTGATCCCTCGTCTTCGACGGGAGCAATACGCGGATACGGCGGCATCGTCTGCGCGCGGACGATCGAACTGAGAAGAACAAGGAGTAGGAGGAGGTAAACAGATCGCATCCGGCTCTATCCTCTGAAAAGATGCCTGAGTTTTTCAAGCACGTATCCGATCGGCGAGAACTCGCGAGTGACCATAAACGTCAGGTAAGCCCCGACACTACCGAGCACGATGTTGGCCATCCACATTGCAAGGGCCGGCGACAGAACTCCTCGATCGGCCAATTTCTCGCCAGCGACAAGAAACGACCAGTAGACAATGAAGAAACCCAAGGCAATCGCTGCGGAGACTCCGAAGTTGCCTCTTCGAACGACGATGCCGAGTGGTGCCCCCACGAGGACGAAGACAAGGCATGCAGCAGGTATCGCGTACTTCTTGTAGATCTCGACCCGATACTGATCGGCCAGGCGCATCTGGTCGGACACCGTCGCCGACTCGGACTCCAGTTGCGCGCGGACGGTCGTGAACTGTGCGGAGGCGACTGCGGCGGCGGCCATTCTATCCCGTGGAATTGGTTCGTCCAGGGTTACGCGAGTCGCCAGCTGACGCATGAGAATACTGTCGAGCCGGCGCACGGAGCGCATAGCGGACACATCAGCGTTATTGACAATACTGTCCATTGCCCCGATCGACATTGTGCGATCGTTTCGGCTCACTGACGTCGGATCGGTCTTGCTGAAATTGAACCCCGGCGTGCTGACGATGATCTGGTGTCGCTTGAAAGAGAGGCGTCGGAACTGTCGCATCGAACGGCGCGTGACCTGGTGAACTTCGCCGTCGTAGAATGTCATCAACATCTTGCCAAGGTCCGTCGAGAACCTGAGCCTCGCCTCTCTTGCCGTGATGACATTCAGGTTCTCACCCTCCTGTCCGTAGATCGTGACATTCTTGAGAGTGTTGTTGCTGTGATCTACCTGCCGCGCCAGAATGCTATAATTCTGCAGGGTCGTGAATCGTCCCGGCTCGATGGCGAACGTTGGCTTCACCTGGCGGATATCGGTTTGAAGCACGTACGCCTGGTGATTGGTTTCCGGCAATACCTTGTCGTTGAAGAGATAGAGGCCGCCAAACAGAAGGAGACCTCCTATCATGGACGGGAGCATCGCGCGAAAGGCACTTCCACCGGAACTCTTAATGATCGTCAGCTCATTGTTGGCCGCTAGCTTTCCGTATGCCATCAGAGATGCAACAAGAACACCCATTGGCACCGCAAGAACCAGCATCCAGGCAAGATTGTAGGCGATGAATTTGGCGATAACCCAGTAGCTTATCCCCTTTCCGACCAAATCATTCAGAAACTTGAAAATAAATTGTAGAAAAAAGAGAAAGACCACCGCGCTCGTTCCGAACAGAAATGGTCCTAGGTGCAATTGAATGATATACCTGGTCAACCGCATCGATCACTCTCCCTCCCCCTCTCTCTCACTCTTACTCCCGCCTGAACCGACCGTGGTCATGAGGAACTTCATCTCCTCAATCTTCTCTTGATAGTAGTCGAGGCGCTCCGGCTTGAGTCGCGCCAGCGTTTGAAAAGCCTTCATTGCTTCTGCATAGGCATTCTGCTGTACGAGAATCTCGGCCAGGGTATCGCTGACAATCGACGGCTCAAAGACCTTCTGCGCGTCTCCCTCATCAACGACCGGAATGCGGGCGGTTTCCAGACGACGTGCCAGCTCCTCAAGTGGTGTCAGCTCCCCACCCTCCCCGTTCCGCACCAACTCGTGAATCCTGCCTGGATTTCGGGGAATAGCCGGCTGCTTCCCCGTCAATTCTGTAATGGCCTTCGATAACGCATCACCAGCCGGCAGGCGGAAGTCATCCTTCTCAGTTGCGGGCTCGCCGCCCAGGCCGGACGGCAACGGCGGTGGTGTTGGAGTTCCGGACGAGGTCAACGGGAACGGAAGATCCGACTCGGACAACGGTTCATGCATCAACGACGCCAGCGACTGGCGAGGCGTGGAATCCTCGTGCCGCAACGGCGCGAACTCGAGTCCTGGAATCAGACGGAGGTTTGAGCTCCGTGTCCCGGGATTTGTGCGTAAGACATGGAGCGCGAGCTTGCTTGCCGGTCGCTCCTCGGTCACCGCTGGGGCGGTCTCGCTGTCGGCGTTCTCCTGTTCTGAGTCCCCGTCATCCTTCCCCGAACCCGTCTTACCCCGTTCCGCTTCGGGGGCATCGTCCGCATGGGTGGCTATCACGTCCTGTGCCGCAGTTTCGAACGATTCACTATCCGCCGAGTCAGCGCGTTCATCGCTGATTACGGTCGGAAGGGGTGTTGGCCCCTGCAGGTCGATGGTCGGTGGGACGGCCCCAAGCTGTTCGGACAACCTCCGTAGTGGTTCAGATCGCGTCCGCCGATACCCGTCCACAAGGACCAGGTGCGCCCGCTCCCGTTCGCCCATGGCGAGAAACGCGTTCGCGAGCATTGTGTAGCCACTGGGATTTTCCGGATAGTAAATCAGCCCACGACGGCAGAGCTCCAACGCCTGTTTCGATTTTCCGTCAGCCAGCAACTCTCCTGCGCGCACGGCGAAGAGAGAATCTGGGCGTGGAAATCGAACGACGGAATGCATTGCTGGGAAATACTATTGGCGTTGGAGGAAAGGGATTTGGCTTGACGCACGTCGCGCGCTTGTTCTCCACATTCTACACACTGTTATCCACAGTCCGGGAGGATGCTGCAACGGACGCGGTCTCCGTGCCGCGCGATGCGATCGGCCTCGTTATCCGAGAGGAATTCAACAGTCTGCTAGCTGTCGTAAAAGCCTGCAGCGGTTTCGTCGTCGGGGGGCGCCCCTTCGTCGTACTCATCGAATGACCGAACGTCGTAGGTATCGTAGTAATTATGGTAATGCCCGTAGAAGAACGGATTGTAGTCGTAATACCCGTAGTAGTGCGTTCGATATCCGTATGCCCACGAGCGGTCGTTCCAATCGTCTTCCTGCGGCTGAGACACAAATCCTTTGGCCTTTGCCTTCCCACCACCTGATCCGCTGCCGACAGAAAATTTCCCCCGGCTCTCCTCCTTGGCCTTCGTCTCGGCTACGGATACCTGACGCTTCGCGAAGCATTCCACACAGAGAGTGTCGGTCGAAAGTATCTTGGTGTGTTCCGCACAGATTCCGCGCGAGCAATCAACGCACGTACCGGTCGCTTCGTTTCCGCAGTCGCGGAGGGCGACGAATCCACGTTTTACAGCGCACTTGCTCATGACTTCTCCCCTCCCGGATTTGCGGAGACGCGCCCGTAGGCGCTGGTGATCAACCCAAGCAGTTCGGCAACGTCGGGGGATGTATCGACCGTCGTCGCGATTGTACGACGTCGCGTCTGGAACACGTTCCGCTTGTCCCCCTGCTTCACACGAATCCTCAGCCCCTCATTTCGTCCATCAGTTGAGCCTGTCATCTTGAAATCGGACGACGGGATTGCGACTCGCGCGTCCATTGTTCGGCGAACCTTGTATTTGACCTTGTGCTTGATTTTCCCACGCGGATTTCGCTTCGTCACGTTCCGCTGCCGGATTTCATCAAGAATTTCCCAGGACACTGTGGATCCATCTACCAGCTTCGCCTCTCCCGACATCCAGGCATCGCTGTAGAAATCGAGCGATACCTTCGGATAGCCCTTGTCGTTCAGCGTCTCAGAGCGTTGCTTCTTCGCAGCGACTGTTCCCCCGCGGAGATCGAGCTTGAGATGAACGGGCTCGTTCGGATCGACGTCCTCCCGCAGGACGGAGACAAGTGGCAGGACAAATTCCCGAAGCGAATTCGGGATATCCTGCTTCTTCATCTTTCGCCATCTCATGAACAGGACGACGGCTGCAATCAGGGGCACGACCGCCACCCCGATGTATGGCGGGGGAATAGCGACCGCGGCCACAAATGTCACGAGCAGCAGTATTCCCGCCGCGCAACCGGTCGGTCCCCGTTTGGCGTCACCTGCCTTGTCAAACGCGGCAAGCGGATTCAGGAAGTCGATCCAGCCTTCAGCTGTCAACGCCGAGTCGATCATCTTCGAGTCGATGAACGCCTGTTGCTCGGCCGTCAGTGTGGGTGTCGAGTTCGCCATGTGATTTGGGAGTGGATATCGCGCGCAGATTCGTGGGGGCGGAAAGATAGGAATACATCCCTTGTAGCCGATCAAGCGAAGCCTTCCATGTCAGGGTAGCTCCGATTCGCTCCTTCCCCCTCGCACCCATTCGACGCCGCTCGTCTTCATCCGCCAGAAGGAGGCGAATCGCTCGCGCGAGGTCTGATGGACGCTCGGCCCTGACAAGTCTTCCATGCTCCCCGTTTGTCATGATCTCACGGACGGCAGGTAGATCGGAGGCGACAACAGGGACACCCGCAGCCATGGACTCCAGAATCTTCAGCGGAGCGCATCCCTGCTCGATGTTTCGCGCGCATTCGGTTAGCGGCGCCACCGTAAGCTCACTCCCCTGTATCCAGCCTCCCAGTTCACGCTTGTGGAGACCGTATTGCCATAGCACGCGGTCGGAAATGCCCAGCCGCTCTGTCATCTTTCGATATGCCTTGGCATACCTGTGCTTCGTCGAAGCACAAACCACCAGATGAAGATCCTGGATGTCGGCCAGGTAGGTCATCGCCCGAAGGAGAACATCGATCCCTTGCCAGCGCTGGAGCGCGCCAAAGTAGAGTATGTACCGAGCAGGGGCGTCAACAGGTCGCGGGAACGAGGGGGGGATGTCGGCGCCGTTGGGGATTACTTCGATTTTCGTCGCGTCGGCGCCAAGCCGGACCAGATTGTCGGCAATCGTCGCAGATGGCACCACAATGCGGTCGGCCCGCGTCCAACATCGTTCCTCCATCGTCCGGATCTTGGCAAGCGTTCTGGGGGAAAGGGCGGGGTAGATGGAAGGGAGTTCGATGGAGGGGAGCCCGTTGACCTCGTAAATGCTTCGGAAGGGACGATTGTCCCTGTCGACAATCGCAACGCCACTCCACGGGTCACGAAACTGCGCCAGACCGATCTGGTCGATCCGATCGTGCAGGAGAGTTCGCAGGCGCGCGCTGAAGGCCATGCCACGCTCGAGATAGTTCGCGATGCTCTCCGTGAACCGAACTATCTCGATGCCATCCTCCTCTTGATAGACTGGAAGCCCGTCGGCGCCAAGGACGTACAGAAGTCCTCCCTCAGAGTGGGCGAAGAGGAGTGGTGCGACAGCGGCGATGTGCGTTGCCGCCCCTTTTGCAGAGGGGAATACATCGAAGGCGGCGTAGAGTCCTTTCACGAGCGCCACTTGATGTTGCAGCCGATACTCGGCCGCTGTGCACGATCCACCTCGCCACCGTTCAGCACCGCATCGATCGCGGCACGGAGATCGCGGCCATCGACGGGCACGTCATTTCCTGGACGGGCGCCGTCCAGCTGGCCACGATATCGGCAGCGAAGCCCCCCGTCGAAGAGGTAGAAGTCTGGTGTGCAGGCAGCATCGTAGGCGCGCGCCACGTCCTGGGTCTCGTCAAAGAGATAGGGGAAGGGGAAACCCCTGCTGATCGCCAGCTCTCGCATCTTGTCCGGCGCGTCTGCCGGATAACGGCCGGGGTCGTTGCTCGATATGGCGACGACGCCGATCCCATTTGGAATAATCTCGTTCGAAAGTCGGAGCATCTCGTCCAGCACGTGCACGACATACGGGCAGTGATTGCAGATAAACATCACCAGTGTCCCGTTCACTCCACGTACGTCGGCAAGCGATCTCTCCTTGCCGGTCACCACGTCGAGCAACGTGAAGTCGGGAGCAATCGTGCCCAGAGGAATCATCGTCGAAGGAGTTGCTGACATACGCAGAAGGTCGTTTACTGTATGCGAATGGCCGTCGCTGCGTTGGCATGATCGGTCATCTGCGCGACGGCCCACGTCAAACAGTGTGGCGGATAGCGATCGACATTGGGGAGATACAAGAAGCGATAAACCGCGAAGGATGACGTGGAGCGGTGTCTCACCCCTCCAACATGTCGTTGACAGAGCTGCGGGAACGGACAGTCGTGTTGCCTGGGGACACACTCTCTCATCATCCAGGTCGCCTTCGACAGCGAGCACGTCTGATGCGTGGATCGGCGCCTGGTGGAATGGGAGTCTAGATCGCCCCTTCCCTACTCGCCGATTACCTTCACAAGCACGCGCTTCGACCGCATCCCATCGAACTCGCCATAGAAAATCTGTTCCCATGGACCGAAGTCGAGTTTCCCTTCCGTAATAGCGACCACAACCTCGCGTCCCATGATCTGTCGTTTCATGTGGGCGTCGGCATTATCCTCCCCCGTTCTGTTGTGATGATATCGTTGCGGCGAGGGATCGAATGGCGCGAGCTCCTCCAACCATTTCTCGTAGTCGTGATGGAGTCCCCGTTCGTCGTCATTGATAAAGACGCTGGCGGTGATATGCATCGCATTGACAAGCACGAGGCCCTCACGAACTCCACTCTCGCGCACGACCTCTTCGACCTTCCCAGTTATGTTCACAAATCCCATACGACTCGGGATGTTGAACGTAAGATGGACAGTGTGCGAGAGCATGCGCGGTTGGTAGTTGGCAGCTAGCGATTGAATGAAACTTCGTGGCCAATAGTCCAATCCTGAGCCGGCGTCGACAAGCAGCTCGACAGGATCGGTGCGACACGCGGACAAAACATCCCTGCCCAGCCGGCCAGCAGCCAGACGCCCGAGACGCGACGTCTCTTAGCGGCCCGCCACCACAATTTGCGTTGCCATGACTCGGTCGCCTGCAATCATACGGACGACGTAGAGGCCACCCGGCAGTTCTGACGTCTGGATATCGACTGACCACGCTCCGGCCGGGAAATCATCATCGGCGAGCGTACGGATCAGCCTCCCGGAGACGTCGTACAGATCGAGCTTCGTCCTTGTCCTGTCCGCAAGAGTAAACGGAATGCGTGTCTCAACGGTGGCCGGATTCGGCGCAGGCTGACCGAGTGTTGTGCCATTGACCGATGTGCCTACATGATAGTTCACACCAGCCTTCCCTTCAACCGTTCCCCAGAAGACCATCAGCAGATCGAAAATGCCGGGCACCCCCTGATAGGTGAGATTCCGAAAGCCACTCAGCACAGTCTCGTTCCCGTTTTGATCTCGGAAGAGAACGACGCCGAGACTCTTGTACTCATCCAGTGGGTTCGCGAGCGTGGTGTCGTAGAATGAGCCGTCGCGCCATTCCAATTGCGTTGTCACCTGTTGAACGTCTGCGTTTGCAGGGACGTTTTCGGGACCAGGCGCGGGGGCATCATCGTTCACGTAGAGCACCACCGCCGACTCCCCGGCTGCAAATCGGATATTCGCGGAGCCTGGAATGCGAATGCGCGTGGCGATCGTTGTGTCGTTGCCACGAGACGCCGCGTCGAGGATATCAGGTGTCAGGACCTGTTCCCAGACGACGGGAAGATCCTGACGGTTCTGGGCAAAGCCGTCGGTGCGGTACGCGGGTGACGAGAAGTCTGTCGTAGTCTTCATCACCAGCACCTTGCCGCCAAAGTTGCCACGCCCAGCAAGCGCATTCTCGAACACAAAAATCTGGAGCGAGTCGATGGTGAAGGCAGTCGCATCCAGGAACTGATCGATATAGTCCTGGTCGCCGGGTCCACCACCTGTTGTGTCGTAATAGATGTTGCTGGTGTCGTTGAAGATGCTGCCGCTGTAGAACGGATGATTCGAGGCGGGCGCAAAGATCTGCCCTATGCCACGCCACTCAATGGTGTCGCTGTTGCCGGCACGTGGTGCGAATCGGTATGGGATGAAGGGATAGACGCGGGCATCTCGATTCCGAAAGATCGGCGGGAACCAGACGTACTCCTGGTTGGCGGCTGACAGCATGGATGGCGGTGAAACCTCCTCCAGTGCAAGTGGAGTCGGGAGCGAGCCTGCGGGTTGATTCACCGGCGTGGGGAGGGGGGCCGCCTGCTGTGCCGACGCGATGGCGGCCGATGCAATCAGGCAAACAAGAGTCAGTAGTCCGTAGCGCATGTTGAAGGGTTCTTGACCGGAGGGACGGATAATCACAAAGGTATCGATGACCGGTAGATATGGAACACGAAGCGGGAAGCCTCCAATGAAGAGGCTTCCCGCTCGAGTTTCTGCATCGGGTGGTGCTACTTCACCACGTTCAGCTTCTGCGTGTAGACCTGATCATCGGCCTGAAGCCGGATCATGTAAGGTCCATTCGGCAGATCGTTCACATTGAGGTCGTACGAGTAGACTCCCGGAACGTAGCGGGCAGTCACCAGCGTCCGGACCTTTCCGCCCTGAGCGTCGAACAGATCAAGCGTGATGTTCGAGTAGTCCTTCAGCTCGAAGGAGATGCGGCTCGTCTCGCGAGCCGGATTGGGCGTGATTGCCGTCAGCCCCTGGTGTTTGGCATCCGTTCCGAAATGATACTTGACGCCGGACGAGAGATCCACGGTCCCCTGGAAAGTCATTCCAATGTCCATGATGGCCGCGTTCGAATCTCCGGGCGTTGAGCTTGAGAAGTAGATCGTCGGCCAGATTGTGACGACGCTGTCCATCGTGCCCGTGCGCCAGAGCATCGTTCCCCACGCCTTGTAGTTCGTGAGACGCTTCTTCGTTCCCTCGATCCGCTCGTGATACATGCGGACTGTCTGGAACTCGCGCGTGTCACTCGGATCAACGTTTGGATAGGGGTTGCTGAGCGCAGGCAGTTCGTCGTTGACGATCATGAAGATGGCGGCGGCACCTGATGCAAAGCTGAGTGGTGGATCGAAGACGAGAGACGTCTGAACGAACCGCGTGCCGTTGATCGTTGTGTCAAAACCTTCCTGCGTCAGCTCGGACTCGTACAGAGGAAGGAGCGTGCGACGGCTGGCGACAAACCCTGTGCGCTGATACCCCGACTGGTTCTTGAAGTACGAATTCCCTGCGAACGCCGGAGGTGTGCTCCAAACATAGAACTTCGCCGGATAGCTGTGGTCGCCCACGAAATAGGGGTTCTTGAACCAGGGGACCGAAATGCTATCGATTGTGTAGGCGCCGGCGCCCTCGAACTGGCGGGCCCAGTCCGCTCGGTAGTCTTCGTTTACGATCAATCCGCTGGTGTCGCTGCCAGTGTAGACCGGAAGGAAGAAATCGTATATCACGCCCGGGGCGAACAGCTGCCCGATGCCACGCACTTCCGAATTGCCGATCGGAATCGGGAACGAGAAGTTTGTGGAGTTCGAATCGATGTTGTTACCGGTCCCATCGTCGCCAATACGCGAATAGTGCCGTCCGAACCAGATGTATTGGATCTCCTCGGAAACATCGGCGTTCACCGGAGCCGGAGCTTCCGGGAACGCGGCACGACCCAACTCCGGGATCGCAACTGGCGTGATCGTAGGTGTCTCTTGTGCGATCGCTGATGTAGCCGCAAGCAGAAGTGCTACGACGACCGCATGCATTATGTGCCTGGTCATGGTCAAATGGATTTGGGATTGTGTTGTATATGTGCGAGAGAGAACCTGTCTTGAAATAGGGACTGAGCACCGGGGGCTGACAGACTATTGACTGCCCTTCGGATCGTGAGGCCGTCCTGATCGCGCGACCAAGAGCGAATGAGGCGCAGCGGGGGTGCAGCGTGGTAAGCGATGACGAGCCCAACGTGGAGATCACGCGTAGTTCGTCAGCCTCCCAGCAACTGGATCCACGATCCGCCAGCTACAGCTACCTCTCAATCACCACACGATCGAGCGATATCGTCTCGTTTCCCTGTCCTCGAACGGTTAGCCGGCAAAGATAGTGTCCAGCCGGGAGAGTGCGGAGATCGAGGTCGAGAATATTTTCCCCCTTCGAAACCCCATGCTCTTCCCTAACCAACACCGCGCGTCCCGTCATGTCACACACCTCCAGGACAACGTCGCAACCATCGCACGGGACGCTGAACGCGACGCGGGCGTGAGTGCTGGAGGGGTTTGGATCGATTGATCGAATCATCCCCGCGTTCCCATTCTCCGCCAACGGTACACCGCTCGTACTGCTCCGACCAACGAGCCGAACCACCAGTGGGAACTGCGACGTGGCAGTGACGGTGAGAGTGGCGACATGCCCACCAACACCGGTCGGCAGATACTCGACCGGAACGGCCACGGAATCGCCCCCAGCGATCCGGTAGGGGAGCGAAATTGATGACGTATCGAGCCGGAATCGAGCTTTGTCCGTACCGCCGAGTACCAGGCTGCGGACGTCCAGCGTGTCGCTTACCGTCATGTTCCTGACAATGGCTTCGCGCCGGACTGGATTGCTCCCTGGTGCCAGCCCGAAATCAACCGTATCGTCGACTGCCAGCACGGGACGAAGACCAGTGCCGGCAAGTGAGATCACCACCGACGCCCCCCCGCTCCCGCCGACCTTTCGGTGTGCAATGGCAAGACTTGAGAGTTCCTTTCGATAGACACTGGCCCGGAATCCAACCTCCAGACGGATCGAGTCCCCCGGTTTCACGGTTCGAGGAAGGGGGCCGCCGATGACTGAGGCCGCGAAATCGAGCGAATCTCCACCCACGATGGTCAGGGCAGTCACTTCGACATCGCTGGATGAGGCCGGGCGAAGGGTCACTGTGTCACGCCGCCAGATCCATCGGTAGTCGCTCCCGAAATCGACCTCTATGCTGGCGGATGCCAGCAGTCGACCGAGCTTCATCTTGGGATCGCCAATCACCACCTGCCGCCACGCGCTCAGCTGCGACGCAGCGAAGAAGCTCTCCGCCATGTTCCATCCGGAAGTGTAGCGATCGAAGAGGATGTCGTAGTGGGCGATAGATGTCAGATAGGGTTCGTTTGTGTACCCCTTCACACCACAGGCCCCTTCCGCAACCCAATCTGCGATCAACGACTGCCCATACGACGTTCCCGGTTTGAACGATCGCCCACTTGTCGACACACTGGTCTCGGCAATCGATCCGTTCAACCAGGTATTACCCGGCTTTGCCGCCTCTCCCCCACCGCTGCTACCGTCGTTACTCCCCCACGATCCATATCCGATGACGTTCTTCTGGTCGTGGATATAGACGGTGGTGGTGTCCAGGTAGACGTTGAGTCCCTTGGTCATGAGAATTGCCGCCGCTGCGCGGAGCCAGTCGTTCCCAACCTTGTAGCTGGGGTTGTCCCTACTGGGGGCGACATCCAACATCCAGAGCCCGTCCCCAAGGACCGCCGGGGTCTCGGCTCGCAGAATGTAGCTCTTCACCTGATCGACGGTGTAGGCGTCCAGTCGGGTCACCAGATACATCGGCAGCGAGACGGGATCGCGGCGGAATCGCTGCGTCGCGTTGTAGTACCGGTTGGCGAAGAACCCGCTGCGGGGTACCAGCATCCGCACCGAGTCGGCCCCATTGATCAGAACCAGAAGATCCTCGAATGACGCCAGCCCACCGAACACAGTTCCATCCTGCACAACGGTCGTGACTCGCAGCGGACACCCCTTTGTCGTGACGATGTAGTTGATCGAGTCGACCAGATTGCGGCTCCGCATCCAATCCTGTAGCCGCCATTTCAGTGTCACGAACGAGGCGGAATCCATCGATTCCGAACTGTCTACATCGATGTGGTAGATATGCCGGTCGGGTATTCCCCGGCGCGTCGCGAAATAGTCCGCGATGTCTCGAGATGCACTCGATCGATCGTTTACGATGAGCAGAACGTCATCGTACGACTCCATTTGTGCCGAAGCGCTGATCGGAAGAAGGAATACCGTGAGGAAAGCGAGGGTAAGAAGAACACGCATGGGCTGGTCAAGGCGATGTTGGAAGGAGATCGGAAGTTACACAACGACCAAGGATGATGTCCATGACGGACTGCAGAGTCAAACGAGGACGATGCGCGAACGGCGCGCACGTGAAGAACCGGATACCACCCCCCTGCACCGTCTCACAAGCGGCGCCGGCCGGGTAGGAAAAATGTCCTCTCGGGACGCCAGGCCGCATTGTCCCAGATTCACCCTCCGCTTTCACCCGAACGTATGACCCATGCCACCCCGGATCGGTCGTAGGTTGCGAACGTCGAAAGAAGACACGCAACCACGACTTGTCAACTCAGAGTGTGCATTTATGGAAGGAAGGACGATGGAGACCTATCAGTTCAAAGAGCAGATTGAGATTGCGGCCCCAAGGGATGTCGTATGGGAGATGGCACAGGACCCGAACCGGCGAGATTTGTGGGATAAGAGGCTGGTTGGTTACCGGCGTCTGACGCCTGGTCCCCTGGGGACCGGAACGCTGATCGACTTGACGGCACGATTATTTGGCCGACGGTTCACCACGAGGGTGCAATACCTGGCATGGACCCCACCATTCCGGAGTGGTGTTCGTTCGCTCATCTCCCGCCCCACCGAGGACAGGCTCAGCATTGAGTGGAGGTTCGAGGAAACGGCCGATGGCGCGACAATCTGGACATATTCAGCGAACATTGCGCGATTGGAGGGATTCTTCTCACGACTCCACCTCGCGTTCTATGGTGGTCGTTTGCGCACCCGCACCCGCAGAAGCATGAAGCGGCTTCGCGATCTCGTTCAATCCGAATACGCCGATCGGTAAGGCGGCGGGGCATCTGGGCGGCTCGGTTCGACGCGCTCCGCGTGAGAGGTCGCCCGTTGGAAGACTGTTGAATATCTCGCACGGCACGAGGCTGTTCAACTCGCACGAGGTCAAGGCAGGCGACGACGAGTGAATGGGGCGTACCGGAGGTACGCCGCAGTGAGCGACGAGGAGTGCAACGCGGAGATCGCACGTATTCCAACAGTCCCCTAGAACACTGTTGAAACACCGGTTTTTCGGTGGACCGTTCAACTCGCACGAGGTCAAGGCAGGCGACGAGCAAATGAGGCGTACCGGAGGTGCGCCGCAGTGAGCGACGAGGAGTGCAACGCAGAGATCGCGCGTATTTCGACAGTC
>CAYWXV010000015.1:47010-79350 GCA_964462535.1 uncultured Alphaproteobacteria bacterium | reverse complement strand
CGCCGCAGTGAGCGACGAGGAGTGCAACGCAGAGATCGCGCGTATTTCAACAGTCCCCTAGAACACTGCCACGACGCTCAACACCGGAACAACCGGAATATCCGGGGCCGTGCCGTCTCCAGTGGTGATACCGACGAATCCGAGGCCCCCGTCGATAGCCCACGTGTCGCTGAAGTAGCGGACAGTGGCGGCGATGGGAATGTAGCCCAACTCGTCCATTGTGAGTATTTCACCTGCCACCTTCCATCGCGACCCGAACTGGTAGTCCCCTCCGATCCCGAGCATGCGCGCCTCACGATTGTACTCGATGATTCCGTTGATGGGGGCCGGGGCGAGCGTCTGGTGCAACCGATACGAGTAGGCAAACGTGACGGAGATTCGGCTCTTGTCATCGCCATGGCTGACCGCCAGATAGGGAATCTTCATCGTAATGTGCGACTCCCTTTCCGCTGTCTCTTCACGATCATAGTAGCTCTCTGCGTACTGAAAACCACCACCCACGTTCCACTGATCGACAACCCAGAACCCGGTCTTCAGTCCTATCGACCAGGCGCCGTACGCCTGGCCATTCAATCCACCCCAGTCGTCCGGGAGCGGAACGCCGCCGCCGCCAAGGATCATCACGTGATCAACCGGCACGTATCCGACCATAAGCCC
This sequence comes from uncultured Alphaproteobacteria bacterium, assembly GCA_964462535.1. Lineage (GTDB taxonomy): Bacteria > Bacteroidota > Ignavibacteria > OLB7 > OLB7 > CAYWXV01. Next base: position 78,693 of record CAYWXV010000015.1, on the reverse strand, counting down.
AAGGAAGTCATATACGCCGGCCACGATGCTCCCCTTTGGCGGAAGTATCGCGTTTGGAATTGCGATGCTCCGGAACGTCGTGGGGTCGTGCCACACACGCTCGCGCCCTGGAACAACACCCCGGCCGTTCAGGTCAATCGTCTCCTGATCGCCCATCCCGTTGTGCCGCACAACGAGCCGCGTCGACCGCCGACCAATCGTGTCGGGGGAAAAGCGGAAGGACATCGAGCGCGTCTCTCCAGGGGGAATCGTCACCTCTTCGCCGTCAATGACGGTGAAGTGGGACGTGTCGGGACCGAGCATCTCCACGCCTCTTACCAGAACCGGCGTCTCACCATCGTTTCGCAAGAGAAGCTGGACGGTTGTGTCCCGGGTTGTCCCGACAAGGACGTTCCCGAAATCGACCGACTGTGACGCCAACCGGAGCGATGGCTGATGCCCGACACCGGTCAGCCGCTGCACAAGCCTCTTCCCGCCGGCCTCGATCTCCAACGTCGCTGACCTGCGCCCGACGGCGGTTGGTGAGAACCGGAGCTCCGCACGCGCCGTCCCTCCCGGACCTAGTGTTTGTGGTACCGGTTGCATCGTGACACCGAAGTCCCCACTCTGCTCGCCGCTCACCTTAATCTCGCCGATTAGCAGCGTGTCGGGGCCCTCGTTCCGGATCAGGGCGGTGACGATACTATCGGTGCTCTGTCCAACCAGGTGACCGCCGAAGTCGACATCAATTGCTGATGGATTGCTTGCGACGATCGCCCACAATGCATCCGAGCGATCCTGCTGAATAGCGCCCCCACCGATCGGTTGAATCACCGGCACACCGTTCCCCGCCGTGACGATCGCACTTCCGTCGGGCGTGAACATTGGCTGACGGACGCCGTGACTTGTTGGACCAACGTAGCTCCGCGCTATCACGGTGCCCGTTGCCACGTCGGCCACCCTGGTCACATAGTTCCCGTCATCGCCGCGATGCTCCCCTGTGAACGAGAGCATCGTGCCGTCGGGACTGAATCCGCCAATGTTCTGCCGTGCCGGATAGAGTTCCCCTTCGTCGATCGCTGCGTACTCCTGAATCATCCTTCCGTCTGGAAGTGAGAAGAGAGTCGGCACCATTCTACCCCAGTTGGCAACCAGAACACGATCGCCACTTGGCGCAAAGAGGAACGTGTTCGGCTGATTGTTGATCGCGCTGCTCGGACTCTTCTTGCCCAGAATCTCCGTGACCAGCCGTCCACTCCGAACGTCAAAGAATCGAATCTTGTCGTCCTCGCACGTTGCGCCCAGAATTGTTCCATCGGGACTGAACCCGACCTGCATAACAGTCCCCGTCAACGCTATCTCCTGTGTCTGTCGCCCGGTTGCGACATCGAAAATCCTGGCGAATCCGTCCACGCCGGCCGTGGCTGCCTGCTTTCCATCCGGCGAGAAGACGACGGAGCGCACGGTCTCCGTCGGTGCCGCCAACCTGCGGAGTTGGCGTCCGCTTGCTGCGTCGAAGAGCGTTGCGACGCTGTCGGCCACCGCAACAAAGACCTTCCCATCCGGACTGAATGGACTACTCAAGGGGATCTTGTCGTTCTCGCCGGTGTACCGCCCGTCCCTGGTACGGGCTCCATCGACGAACATCGAGCCATTCGCGAGCGACCCCTTGAATGAGGCGATGGGTGTACCCGTCACGCCGTCAAACAGCTCGATGTAATTCTCGACATACGTTGTCGAACCGACTCGTCGACCGTGGTTGGCAGTGATGATCCGTTTTCCATCCGACGAAAATCCGGCGTAGTAAATCTGGGGTTTCTGGTCCGAGTTGTTCCGGATGTCGCGGGGAACGATGTCCATGACCTTGGCACCGGTGGACGTACTCCAGACGGCAATGCGCCCCTTCGCAGCGTTCTGCCCTTCCGACGTCCCCGATGCCGTGATCACGAGTGATCCGTCTCCGTTCAGGGAAAGGGCAGTGATCGAATTGTGCCTGACCGATGAGTCGCCTGTGATCGGGGGGATCGGCGTGGCGTCGGTTGCCAGCTCCGATACGCGGGCGTAGCAACGTTCGCTTGGTGTCCCGGGTACGATCCACTCGTACCGGAGACCGCTGGTTCGGGGGGCAACCGTTACCCAGTGGGAGCCGGCGTCGGTGGAGTAGTCAAGCTTTACGGGCGTCTCAGCGGCAACACCCTCCCACCGGATTGTAGTGGTCTCCCCCGGGCGAAAGCGCTCCCCACCATTGGGTATGATCAGATGAATTGATGGGTCCTGCCGCCGATTCCCGCTCGATGTTCCCAGCAGCGTCCCCCCGTTGCACCCATCGTTCGCAAACCGCCAGCGGACCGTCGTTGCCCTGTCGTCGGTCGGTGCATAGACAACCTTCACCTGCCTTGTCTCCCCCGGCTGCAACGTGAACGGGGGAGCTATTCCCTCCATGCTCATGGCACCGGAGTTCGATGAGGCCTCGATTCCGGTTATGGTGACCGCCTTGTTTACTGCGCTCACGGATGTCATTAGCTCGCGGCGTTCGCCGGGCGGGACCTTCCCAAAGAAGAGGACTGGCGGATCCAGACGGAGCCCTGCCATCGTCTCCGGCGGGACCTTGTACGATTCGAACCCCATCACGTCGCGCGACGGCACCGAGAGCCTCACGTCCCGTTTCCCATCGCAAGAGCCAACACTTCGCCAGACCACGCGGCAGGGAAGACCGCCAATGGCCCGATAGAGAATCGCTCGGTAGATCGCCTGCGCTTCGTCGACCGTCGTCACGTTCTCATAACAACTCCCACCCGTTCTGGCGGCAATGTTCTTCAGGATCTCGGGAGCCGGCATGCCGAGTGTGACGCAGAAGATCGACGCATTCAGCCCCCGCGCCATTTCGACGATCCGGTCTTCGTCACCATCACCACGACCATCAGTGAGAAAGACAATCACGCGGCGTCCGCGTCCAGTCGACGCGACGGTCAACGCTCCGCTGGGGGCGTTGAGCAATCCAGCGTTGTAGTTGGTTCCACCGCTCGGACGGAGCGAGCTTATGGCTCCCCGCAGAAGGGAACGATCCTGACTGAAGTCGAGCTGAATCAGTCCACGACTGTCGAACGACGTGAGTGCACAGCTCGAGCCGTCGGTCGGAAGGCCATCGACCCATGCGTTGGCCGCAGCTTGGGCCAGGTCGATGTTCCGTGTGGTCCCGGTTGCCCCCGGACGCTCCATCGAGCCAGACACGTCGATCGTCAGGACCGACGATATCATCTGCGGCTTCGGTGACGGCGGACAATCCAACGACACCACTTGACGACGTTCGCCGTTCTCTGTGATGATGACGTCCCCGGCGTTGACATCGAGGATCTCTCGTCCGTCAAGGCCCAGGATGTAGACATCCGCGCTGACCGTCGGGAAGTCCTTGGCGTCGATGGTCGAAACAACGATCCGTTGCCCGTGGAGACGTTGTGCGCTGGTGACGATGAGAAGTGGAAGAAGAACAAGACCGATGGAAATTCGCCGTAGGGTCGATCGCATAGCCGTGGTTCTGTTGATCGAACGGTGCGTGGGGGAGGGGGGGCGCAAAATGCGAAAAGAAAGATGCTTTGCGCGGGTGACGCGGAGTTTCCTCGGGGAGAGGGCTTCGGGGTAGGGACGAGTGAGGGGGGTGTGGGTTCCGGGGGGGGCATCGCCCGAATCCCCCGCCTCGCTTCGCGAGTCTGCCCCCTTCACGAAGGGGGCTTGGGAGCGGAGTAGTGGGCAGGGCTGCACCCTTCTAGAAGGGGGCTTCGGAACGGAGCGTGGGGACGGAGGTTGGGGCGACAACGCACCCTCCACGTTGGGGGCTTGGGAACGGTGGTTGGCGCGAGGTTGCGCCCTTCACGTTGCGGGCCCGGGACTTGTGAGAGCTCTCAGACAGCGCGCGCGGCCTCCCCACTCCGCGGCTCGGCGTCTCCGCGTGAACCTGTCACGCAGCGAACAGCGTTCGTACCTCGCCTTGCAGACGGCGACGTGGAAGCCTGGATCCTACCACACCACCACCCAGCTCAGCACGGGTACCAGCGGCACGGCCGCGGGTTCGTCGGTTCCGGTCGTGACCCCCAGATAGCCGACACCCGCGTCGAGTGCCCAGGTGTCGCCGAAGAAGCGTACCGTCGTCGCGATTGGGATGTAGCCAAGCGTCCGCATCGACAGGGCTTCGGCGCAGATCTTCCAGCGGGCGGCAAATCGATAGTCACCACCGATTCCTACTAACGGCGCGTCGCGGTGGAACTCCGCTACCTCTCCGTCCTGGCCCAGCACGCGGTGTCGTTTGAACGCGTATCCGGCGGTAATGGAGATCCGGCTATCGTCATCGCCGTAGCTGAGCGCACCATACGGTGTCGAGACATCGATCCGTGATTCGACACGCTTCGTCTCCTCGCGATCGTACATGCTCATCCCATACTGAAATCCTCCAACAACATCCAGTCGATCGAACAGCTGAAATCCCCCCTTCAATCCGAGCGACCATGCTCCATACATCTGGCCGTTCACCCCTTTCCAATCATCTGGAAGGGGAGCTGCGCCACCACCGATGATCATCAGGTTGTCCGACGGCGCGTACGCGAACATCAGCCCAATCAGATCATATACGCCAACAACAACACTCCCCTTCGGTGGGATGACGGCATTTGGTATCGAGATCGTCCGGAATGTGGTCGGGTCGTGCCACGTGCGAGCGACCGGGGGCAAAACCCCTCGGCCGTACAGGTCAATCGTCTCGCTACTCAGATCGTCAGACTTCACGAGTAGGCGCGTGGACGACCGTCCCGGTTCGCCCGGGAAGAACCGAAACGCCATCTCCCCGAAACCACCCGGCGGAATAACCTGCTGTTGGCCCCCTTCGCACACCACGAAGTCGACGGTGTCGGGACCGACTATCTGGAGCGTATCGATTGTCAGTGGGCGACTCCCGACGTTCTGAAGTTGGAGCGGGACGATTGTATCGCTTGCGGTACCGACCTGTACGTCGCCGAAGTCGATCGCCTGGTACGCCACACGCAGTCGCGGCTGGATACCCTCTCCCAACAACCTCCTCTGAAGCGTTCTCCCACCTGCCACGATCTCGAGGAGGGCCGATCGTATCCCACGTTCAAGCGGATGGAAACGGAGTTCAACCGGCGCGTTTCCACCGGGAGGGAGGGTGGTCCGATCCGGCGACGTGACGATCGCGAACTCGCTGGCGTTGATGCCACCGACACGCATCGACTCTATGGCCAGGCTATCTGTCCCCTGATTCCGAATCAGCGCAGTAACGACGCTATCCACACTTCGACCAACCAGGCGGGGACCGAAGTCCACGTCGATCGCGAGTGGCTTCGAGTCGACGATAGACCAGAGATCGTCGGAGCGATCCTGTTGAACCGGTCGCCCGCCAAGGGGCTGTACAACCGGAACACCGCGCCCAGCAGTTACTGCCGCTTCTCCGTTTGGTGTGAACAGAGCGTACCGGGCCTGACGGCTCGTCTCGCCGACAATCGTTCGAGCAAGGATGGCGCCGGTGGAAACGTCGACGACCTTCACCCCATAGTCGCGCTCGTCAGTTCTTGTCGAGCTGGTGAAGGAGAGGAGGGCTCCATCCGGACTGAACGTCATCCCCACGTTTCTGCGTGGATGCGATTCGCCGTCGTCGATCTCGGCGCCATACGTATGAACCATGTATCCGCGCGGGAGCGAGAAGAGCGTGGGCGCCATTCTGTCCCACTGCCACACAAGTATGCGAGTACCGTCCGGTGAGAAGATGAAGCTGTTTGGCGGCGAGTCGTGCTGACGCGGCGCGGCCGTGATCTCTCCTCGCCGCCGACCCGTGCGAACATCAAACAGATGGATCTTGTCGTCCGCGCACGAGGCCCCGATCGAACGACCATCCGGAGTGAAATCGATTTGCTGCACGCTCCCCTTCAATGACAGATGACGGATCTCCCGACCACTCGACGTCATATAGAACCGAAGCGTCCCATCAGTACCGGCCGTCGCGACCGTGGCTCCATCAGGGGAGAACCGGATAGCGCGGACGCTCCCGGCCGGCGCGGACAACTCAACAAGTGCCGTTCCTCTCTCCGCATCGAAGAGGACGGGCCGGCCGTTCACGAGTGCCGCGAACATCGATCCATCGGGCGTGAACGGGGACACCGGTGGCGGACCTGCTCCATCGGGGAGTGCGAGATCGAGTGGAGTAGAACCGTTCGCCAGGAATCCATCGAACAGTGCGAGTCTTCGTCCGGTTGCCGCATCCCACAGCTCCACAACCCGCTCTACCCGATCGGTCGATCCTATCGAGCTTCGCTGACTGCAGGTGACGATTCTGCTCCCGTCGGATGAGAACCCGGCATAGAATGTCCGCAGGCCGGGATCGACATCGTCGTCCTTCGGCAGCGTCATTACTACGAGACCTGTGGTGGTGCTCCAGATAGTGATCGGTTCTCCCTGATCGCTCGCCGTGATAACCTGAGAGCCATCGGGGCTAAGGGCCAGCGACCGGATCGAGCCAGTTCCTGACGATCGATCGCCAATGACCGGCGGCGTCGATGCGTCACCGTCGGTGATCTCGGTGACACGGGCCAGACATCGTGTACTGGGTGTGGCCGGCACGATCCAGTCGAACCTCCCACCCGATGTCTTCGGCACCACAACGATCCAGGTCTTTCCTGCATCGGTGCTGTACTCCAGTCGGACCGGCGTCGTCGGTGGCACCCCCTCCCATCGCAGTGTCGTCCTCTCTCCGGCGCGGAACCGTTCGCCACCGTTCGGAACGATCAAGTGAATCGATGGATCATCGCGCCGATCACCAATGGTCGTCGCCAGCAGGGATGCGCCAGCGCAGCCATCGCTACTGAATGTCCATCGAACCGACATTCCCTTGTTGTCGATCGGTCGGTAGATGACCGTGATGCTCCTTCGCTCTCCCGGTTGCAGTGTCAGCGGGAGATCCAAGCCCTCGACACGTACGGCACGTGAACGATTCGACGGCTCAAATGAAGTAATCGTCACCGGCCCGTTGACGGCTGCAATCGTAGTCGTCATCTCGCGCATATCGCCAGCCGGAACATCGCCGAAGTAGAGAATCGGTGGATCCGTAACAAGCGCAGGCGAACGGTCCGTTGGGACAGCATATTCTGTCCGCCCCCCCACATCGCGTGCAGGGACTGTAATCTCGACGTGACGCTCACGAGTACACGCGTCAGCCCCCTCCCAGACCAATTCACACGGTCCTTCCCCGACCTCTCTTCGGAGAATTGCGCGATAGATGGCTGTCGCAGCTTCGATGGTCGTCACGTTTTCGTAGCAGACACCTCCGGTGCGAGCCGCGACGCTCCTCACGATCGCAGGCGCCGGCATGCCAAGCGTGACGCAGTAGATTATCGCATCGAGCGCGATTGCCTGTTTCACTATTTCGTCCTCGGATCCAAGGCCCCGTCCGTCGGTCAGGAAGACAATCACGCGCCGACCCTGTCCTGCGGCGACGATTGGGAGGGCGCCATCAGGTGGAAGAAGGAGCCCGGCATCATAGTCGGTACCGCCATCGGGTCGGAGGCCGGCGATGCTTCGCTTGAGTAGAGAGCGGTCGGTGGTGAAATCGGTGGCGATCCGCCCATGATGGTCGAACGTCGTCACCGCGCACGACGATCCGTTCCACGGGAGAGCGTCTACCCATGCCTGTGAGGCGGCACGGGCCAGATCAATGTTCGGTGTCGATCCACCGGTTCCGGGACGGGCCATCGAGCCGGATACATCAATCGCGAGAACGGACGCAAGCACAATCGGATCAGCGGGTGGCGGGCAGGTGAAGGCGATCACACGCCTCCGCTCCCCATTCTCCGTCACCACGAAATCGCCGGGGAGAAGATCAGTGATTCGATTCCCCTCGCCGTCAATTACATCAACACTGGCGCGGATGATTGGGAACGTTCCAGCGTCAACGGTTGAGACAACTATCTGCTGTCCCGTCGATGTGTCTGGAAGACATAGAACGAGAATGGCGAAGAATACCAGGAGCGTAGAGCGAGCGCCCCCATGGTGCATGGACCTCATGACCGTGGACCGTTAGAGAGATGCTGGAGCGCGGGGGGATCGGGAGGGATCGAAGAATGGGGTATTGGTTAACGGGAGGAAGGTCGATTCTGTTTGCAGTTCCCCCAATGAAAAAGGCCCTCCGTTGCCGGAGGGCCTCCTTTCAGCCGTGTCGCGGGGCGCATGCAGTACGGCGCTGTCTACTTCTCCATGTTAGACGCCTGACGAAGCTCCGGTCGATTTGCCTGTTCAAGCAACGAACGGAGTTCTTCCAGACGGGCACGGAGCGTCTCCACGTCACCGAGGCGCGAGCGGAGCTCAGCCACCTCGCGGCGGAGCGACTCCAGTTCTTCGGTTCGGGCGCGGAGCTCGTCTGTCCGCTGGGCAAGAGCCTGCACGGCAAGGATCGTCACACCGTCGATGTCGGTCGTCGTGATCGTCGTGTCGCTCTCGCCAAGATCAAATGCGGCGTGGAAGTCCTGGGCCATTGGTCCCATGTGGCGAATGGAAGCATCCTGCGAACGGTAGTTCCAGCTCGTCACCGGGATCGAGACCAGGCGATTCAACACCGTCTCCGGATTCTCGGTCCGGAAGTTTTCCTTCTTGTTGCGGTCGGATACGGTCGCCCAGGCACCTGCGCCGGGGGCGAGCGAAACACCGGCATTCATTGCGGCATTCGAGTAGATGATCGTTCCGCCTGCGGCCCGGACCATGAACTCGTTGGCACCAGTGTTCGTGACCGGCGTCGTCGTCGAGGCGTCGCCGAAGACGAACGAACCCGTGTTCGCACCAGTAGTGGCATTGCTTCCCAGCGCAACCGAATAGTCGCCGAGGGCGCTAACACTGGTCCCCATTGCCACCGAGCTGTTCCCTTGCGCAACCGAGAGGTTGCCTGCCGCAAAGGAGTTGTTCCCGCCAGCGGAGCTGGAGAAACCAACGACGAACGAGGCGGTACCGAGGGCGGTACTTGCCCAACCGAGAGCGGTGGAGGCGAAGCCGCTCGCGTTTGTGCCGGTTCCCATCGCAACCGCATAGGTGTTCAGGGCCTGGGTCCCACGCCCCATCGCCACGGAGTAGTTGCCGATTGCCAGACTGTTGTATCCGGCACCGAACGACCAGTCGCCGATGTTTGCGTCGTCCCACTGACCGCCATCGACTGCGCCAACACGGAATGCGGAGCGGTAGGGAACCCACATGACGCGGGTACCGGCACCCGTGATCGGCGTCATTCCAGCCGACCCCTCGATCGAGAATGCACCCCCTGGATGGAGGGTCATCTTCGACGCAAGGTTGGAGTCCGCATAGACCACCATGCCGCCGGAGGCGCGCATCGCAAACTGATTGTTGGCTGTGGCATTCATGACGTTCGCGGTCGAGGCGTCACCCCAGACGAACGAACCGCTGTACCCGTTGGTCGAAACCGACGAGCCCATGGCCGTCGAGTTGTCGCCGTCGGCGCGTGTCGAGTTGCCTGTTGCCAGCGAGTTCTCACCGGCTGCGACCGTGCTGAGACCTAGAGCGGTCGATGCGACGCCACTTGCAATCGTCCCCTCACCCATCGCGGTCGATGCGGCGCCGCTTGCAGTTGAACTCCAACCCATTGCCGTTGCGGAGGGTGCATTGGCAACGGCACGTTGTCCTGTTGCGGTCGAGTAGTCGCCTGAAGCGATTGTGTTGTAGCCGAGAGCAGTTGAGTACGTGCCCGGCGATGCCGTCTGGTACCCCAAGGCAGTTGAATAGTCGCCACCGGCAACTGTCAACTGGCCGGTTGCGAACGAGCTGAGACCGGTCGCTGAAGCATTGCGGCCAATCGCAACTGAGTAGTCACCGGTTGCGACGGTCGAATTCCCCATTGACACGGATGAGTTCCCGGATGCCGTCGGACGGTATCCCGTCGCGGTCGAGTAGTCGCCCAGGTTCCCCTGGTCCCATTGATTGCCGTTTACGTATCCGGCGCGGAAGGCGCTACGGGATGGGACCCACATCATGCGGGTGCCAGGTCCCGAGACCGGCGCCGTTCCAACCGTTCCGTCGAAGACCACGCCGCCGTTGCTCTGGTAGAGTTTCCCGCTGACGTTCAGTGCGTTTCCGGAACCAACCGTCGCCGCGACGAGAGCATCGCTGCCGTTGCCGGAGTTCAGGATCGTGAATCGCCCTGCCCCACCCGATCCGCTGTTGTAGAGCGACCAGAGTGGCGAGGACGAATTGACCGTATCCGCTCGCGGAAGTATGATTGCGGTGGCTATCGGGTTGCCCCAGATCGGTGTTCCGGTTCCGGTCGACACAAGCGTCATGCCGGATGGAGCAATACCGCTCGACATTTTCTGAGCTGTGACGGCCCCGTCGGCCAGCTTCTCGGTCGTTACCGATCCGTTGCGAAGTTTGCGGTTGTTGATGGCGGCATCGCCAATGAGAGCCTCCGTGATTCCACCTGGAACCATCGAGAGGGAGACCGCAGGACCCGTTCCATCGGTGACGGCCAGCGCCGCATCGATAGAGTGGATCGAGGTGATTCCACTGGTCACTTCCTTGGAAAAGATTGTCAGCCGGTTCCCGAGCGTCTGGATCTGCGTCGAGCCGGAGCCGACGATTTCCAGGTCGCCGTCGCGGCCGTTGACGCTCCGGACGAATCCGGTCGCGCCGGGAGCAAGACCTTGCGACACGGTCGCCAGGTCAGCCGTGGAGGCATGCTCGGCCGAGACTGCAGTCTCCGATTCGATTGAGCGGAGCGCGTACGGAACGGCAAGCATTGCGGTGCGGGGAGACAGCTCGTCCTTCCCGTCGACGGACACGCCCAGGTAGTATGGGCGGTCAAACTTCAGCGTGTTCGGTATCGGATTGACCGACCCGATGATCACGTTGAAGACCCCGCGAAGGACGGGAACTGCGTGTGTTTCGCTGTAGAGGACTGTACCCCCGGTCGGGGCATCGTAGACCGTCAGCGTGAGAATGTGATTTCCGTCAGGGACGTGCGCCCCTTGCGGGTTCGTAAGCAGACCCTGGTAGCTGAATGTTCTCGGGATCTGAGCCGATGTCTGGGCGTAGGCGGAGGCGCCGAGCGTCGCCAAACTCAGCACCAGCATCGCTGCGGTTCGTAGCGTGCGGTTCATGACTCCTTGCCTTGGGTATGATGATGGGATGTCTGGACCTTCATCCATGCGAGGACGCGCCCTACCGGCAGGGATACCTGTGACAGGTGGACTGCTCTGCGACAATGGTTGCCGATTCCGACGCTGGACACGTACTGGAGGCGGGCTGACGCAGATGGGGACGGACCTCTGGTTTTCGTATGTCTCTATCTGTGTTCCGGGCGCAACAGGCCCGATCGTTGCTGGTCCAAGGGGGCTGTTGAAATCTGAACGATTCGAGCAGCCGAATCCCTGGTAGTCCTGGACGGACTCCTATCGGACCAGCATCATCTTCTGCCGTGATGTCTTATCGACGTGCGCACCGCGGACGTGGAGCGCATAGACGTAGATGCCGGCCGGTGCCGGCTCGCCGCGGTCGCTCATACCGTTCCATTCGACGTTATGAATTCCAGCCGATCGGTACTCGTCTTCGAACGTCGCGATGACGCGGCCGGCAAGATCGACGACCTCCAGGCCAACGAGCGCCGGTTCATCAAGCTGGTAGCTGATCGTCGTCAGCACCGTGAACGGGTTCGGGTAGTTCCTCAGCGCGAACGGCGCATCCGGACTCTTGAGATCGAACGGAACCGATGAGATGGAGCCGAGCGGAAGCCAGAATCCCTGGCCAAGCACGATCGTCTGATCTCCGGTTAATCCGATGACCGGCTGACCAAGGGTCGCCGACATACGGAAATCGGTCGAGGCGGCATTGTTGACACCGCCACCAGCCAGTACCGCCCAATTGATTTCAGGGGACTGCTGCGCCGTTGCCCTGCCGAATGCGACGAGGAGCACAACGGGTACTGCTACCGTTTGGAGAAAGCGGACGAGGGTTGTGAGAAGCTTCATGTGTGGACCCCGAAGCACGTGATTGATGCCTGGACGACATCCCCGGATCCGACTCAATCGGTGTGGGCGCATACGTGCGCAGTCACCGACGAACCGTAACGGGTCGACGTTGGAGATTTCCTCGACGTTGGGAGTTCGGGCCGGAATGGCGCGGTAGGCGTGCGAGGGACCTCGATTGGACCGGCGTAGATCTGGACGATGCCGGCTGGACGCCCTGATCTCAAATCCTGTCTGGTATTATGGATTGGAGTCCAAGGCAGGGACAAACATAGATGATGCGAGCCGAAAAAGCAAGGGGGTAGCGCAAACAGGCTACAAATCGATGCTTCCGGGCCATTTTTCGTATGTTCAAGCCCTTCTCACGCCGTCACGTTCTCTGCGGAGGTACCATGCCGGAACGGCGCAACGACCGTCTGATTTCTCGGCGGTCTCTTCTGAAATCACTTGGGGTGGCCGCGGGCGCTTCGTTCGCCGGGTCGCTTCGCCTGTCCGGATCAGCGGCCGCGTGCATCGCGTCGACGCCATCAAAACGGCTCGGCATCGTGCAGGATCGACGCGCTCCTTACCGTGACGATTTCATCAATGGGATTCGGGTGGGCTGGGAGGGGATCGCTATCGCCGCCATCCATTCCCCCAACTCCGTCGCCGAAATGCGACGTGCCGTATCGGATCTGCTCGACGACCCAGCCATCGACGACGTCGTGGTCCGAATGAACCCCGCTCATTCCCACTGGGTCCTCCCTTCCTCGACACATCCAGGGTACCGTCGGCTCGTGCTGGCCGACATGGGCGAGCGAGTCGTCGTCGCGCCCCCAGCGGGGCTCCGTCGCGTATCGCTCGGCTATTCGGCCGCCTCAGTTGCGCTGGGGGAGTGGACCGTTGAGCAATTCGGAGGGCGCGTTCTCCTTATCTCATCGCTGGAGGAGGCAGGGTTCGCCGCCATAAGCGGGTATCGGCATGGAGTTACCGCGGGCCATGGCGAGATTGTGGAGACGATGGTTGTTGACCACCCCATCGGTATCGATCCTCGCCTGGTTGCTCGCCGGGCATCCGACCATGTACCCGACGCAATTGCTCTCTTTACACAACCTGACCGCGCCGCGGAAATTCTCCGAAACCTCCGAGATGTTGGAATGGGCGCGATTCCTGTCGTCGCCTCCCCATTTACAGTCGGTGAACGGGAGATAGATCCCGTGTTCTACGGAGTATATACGCTGTGCGGATGGAGTCCGTCCAGCGTACCCGGCTCGCCGCTGGCTGCCGTCGTCGGGAGTTTCCGCGAGCTATCCGGACGTGTTCCCGGCACATCCGCGCTTCTTGGGTACGCCGTTTCGCGGCACATTCGTGAAATCGATCTTCCGATTCCTGTGCAGGTCGGAACGGTCGTTCCAGACCGCTCAATGGCCTTCATCAAACCGTTAACGGAAGAGCTGGGCCAGAGACGTCTCCCCCCTGCCTCGAATGGTTGGTGCGTTCCGTACGGGTCAATTGGAGCAGAGGGAATGCTGGCGTACAACAACAGTTATCACACGGAGGTTCGAACTCATGGCTGAACCCTTCCTCGGTCAAGTCATTCTCGTCGGCTTCAATTTTGCACCGCGCGGATGGGCACTGTGCGACGGTCAGCTCCTACCAATCAGCCAGAACGCAGCCCTCTTTTCGCTTCTCGGTACTACCTACGGCGGCGACGGACGGACGACGTTTGCCCTTCCCGACCTGCGCGGGAGAGCACCCATACATCAAGGGCAGGGAAGCGGGCTCAGCGCCAGAACAATTGGGTCCCGACTTGGTGTAGAGGAGGTTACGTTGACGACGAACGAGATGCCGGCTCATACTCATTCGTTGAACGCGTTCGACGGTCTGGCGAATCAACAATCGCCGGTGAGGACCGTTCCAGCTACCGAGCCAACCGGGCAGACCGCGACCTATTCCACGCAACCCGCAAACAGCGTCATGTCCCCCGAGGCCATTGGCACAACGGGAGGAAGCCAGGCACATTCCAACATGCAGCCTTCGCTCACCATGAACTATTGTATTGCTCTCGAGGGAGTCTTTCCTCCGAGGAACTGAGCAGGGACCAATGCAGTCCTACACGCTGCGAAACGCAGAAACCGACGACGAACCGTTTCTTTACCAGCTCTATGCACTCTCGCGCCAGGAGGAGATGGACGCCGGCGGCTGGGTTGAGAGCGATCGCGAGCGATTCCTCAGGGTTCAATTCGATGCCCTGCGTCGACACTACGCTACGCACTACCCGGGCGCGGTCTGGTCGATCATACACGTTGGGGCTGATGAGGCGGGGATGGTGACCGTGATCCCGATGGAGCAGGAGATACGTCTCGGGGAAATGATCCTCCTACCCTCATTCAGGGGAAGGGGCATCTGCACCGACATTGTTCAACATTGGGTTGCGGAAGGGATCCGCAGCGGGCGCGCCGTCCGCCTGCATGTGGAACGTGGGAATGGCGCAATTCGACTCTACCAACGCCTCGGCTTCGTTGTTATCGATGAACTGCCGGGGCACTTTTTCATGGAGTGGATACGGCCCGGTCAGGCAAATACAGCCTCGTAAATCCTGATGGACTCCGTCTCTCCAACCGGAACAAGGAAGAGGGGGAATTGGCCAATCGACTCCTGCGTCACCTGGTACATTCGCTGCGCAAGGGGAATGGCGGGAGATCCTGAGAATGTGAGGACGAAGGGAGCGCGCATCTCACCGTTGGCGATCTGCTGATACCGGCCATCGAGAGACGACACCGTCCTGACCTTTACATCCACCAGACGAAGTTCAACAACCCCTGACTCGATGACGTCGTTGAGCGTGAACGTCCGGTCGATCAGCGGAACGAACGTCTCCGCCGTGAACATCTCCATCATTCCCGTTCAGTAGGTAAACCACCGCGACACACCATCGCTAAAGAGGCGGTACGACCCCACGCCGTTCCCCCACGTAATGCGTACCTCAGTCTGATTCTGGTTGATTGCGTCGGCGCCGCTGACGCGGACGATCACATTGTGAAAGTCCGGGCCGGCTCCCTGCGTCACGTCCCCCGCGACATTCTTTATGATGTAGGTCTTCCCGGTCGGGACGGATGCCGCTGAAGGAAGCACGACTAGTACCGGACCGGCGGTGACATCGACGCCGACGAAATCGTGACTTGTCGTCGGTGTAAATGGGGAGGCTGCCGCATCGACCGCCACCGCCTGGACAGGGGCCGACTCAACTGCACCTGCTCTCATCGCGTACGGCGCCGTCGTCATCAACGTGCGGGGCGTCATCTCGGATCCTCCATCCACCACCACTCCAACCCAGTAGGGGGCATTGAATCGGATCGAGTCGGGAATCCCGCGCGACGTGTTCCCCCCGATCGTGATGTTGAACAGCCCGCGGACAACCTGTGCCCTGTGGAGTTCCGAAAACAGGACTCGCCCGCCTACGTCCTGATCGTATATGGATATCGTGACGTTGTGCGTTCCGTCGGGAGCCGGATCACCCGACGGAAGCGCCAGGTATCCCTGATAACTGACGACACGGGGGATCTGAGCCGTACCCACCGTTGTCGTCGTCAACAGAAGTACAACTCCCGCCAGAAGTGACCTAAGAAGGCTGCGCATACATATCTCCATTCAAATCATTTCGGACGTTTGACCTCCACATTCCCTACGCTCCGAGCAGCCGCGTCCGGCGTCATCGAGCCCACGTGAATACTGGGTTGTAAATGTGGAGCGAGGCAAGGTAGATCGCGTCACCCTTTCGAGATCCGCGCACCGGGATCAGCGTCCAACTCAGGCTGCTCCACCTCGGTAGTGATCCGCACTGAACGGTCGAACACCTCCTCCATCAATCCCTTCTTCCTCCCTGCGCTCCAGAGCTCGAACGTTATCGAAGCATCGGTTTGACAGTGGATCTGCATCGCGATTTCCTGCTCGTCGACATGAACGTCGATACCCGTGACGGCCCCGTTGTGCGTCCGATCCAGACCGTCCGCAAGTCGAAGAATCGCCGACAGGATACGTACCCGGCGCTGATCGGACGGGCGAAGTTCAGCGAACTCGGGATGACGAATCTTTGGATGGGACTTTCGGTGATACCGCGCCACATTGGCGATCAGCGCGATCTCCTCGTTCGTAAATCCCAACGCCTCGCTGTTCCGGATCAGGTAGTACGAGTGCTTGTGGTGCGACGAGTGGGAGATGTAGTACCCGACGTCGTGAAGGAGAGCGGCGGCTTCCAGATGCTCGCGCGAGCGCTCGTCCAGACGATGGATATCAGAGAGCGCATCGTACATGGTGAGCGCAAGGTCGGCGACTTTTCTCCCGTGGGCCTCATCGAAATTGTACATCCCACCGATCCGCATCACCGTTTCGAATCGGAGATCCGATAGCCTGGCCGCTCCGCGCGCTCCCTCCATCTTCTGGATGGTGTCGAGGACGATACCTTCACGCAGAGCATAGCCACTGATGATGATGGCCTCGACGCCGCACTCTTCAATGATTGTCTCCAGCGTTACCGCGCCGGCAGCCAGAATGTCCGTCCGCCGAGGATCCACACCCGGTATGCTGGCTCGTTCGGCAAAGGTCCGGGCCTTCAGGATTCGTGAGACGATTGACCGGACCTCGCGGCGGGTGAAACGCTTTCCGTTCAGCGATTCAGGCGGCTCTTCGCCCCGTGCGGCAACAGCCATTGCGGCTATCGTTTGCGCCGTTCCGGATGAGGTGATCAGCTCGCGTATGCCATGCCGACGAATTTCCTGTGCGGCGTGATAGATCTCACCACGAACGAAGAGACGGCACGATTCTGTTTCATCGTCGGTAATCCGCTCGTTCGGGAAGAACCGCTGCGTCATGCGGATCGAGCCGATTTTGAAGCTGTTGGCATAGAGGATTCTCCCCTCTTCGCCGACCAGAAATTCTGTGCTACCCCCGCCTATATCACAGAGCGCGATCCGCTCGCTGAATATTGGCAGGGCCTGGAGGATACCGAGGTAGATGAGACGAGCCTCTTCGAATCCGGAGATAACCTCTATCTCGATTCCAGCCTCGGTGCGCACGCGTTCAAGGAACTCGTCGGCATTCGACGCCTCCCGAACTGCGCTGGTGGCCACGGCCCGCACGGAGGCATTTGTCCTGGCGGCGACAAGGGCAAGGAGCTTCATCGCGTCGACGCCGCGATTGATTGCCTCCTCGCTAAGATGCTTGATCTGTGATGGGCTCTCCCCCAGCCGAACGACAATCTTCTCCTTTGCAATCACCGAGAATCGGTTCTCCCCGAGCAGACGAGCGACCACAAGATGGAAGCTGTTGGTTCCGACATCGATTGCGGCCAGGGTATCGGGAGCGGGGACCATCGGGAGGATGAACGTTCGGTATTGGTTGGAGATCAGAGGTCGCGATAGTCGACGTCTCGGGCGTCGTCATACTCGAGCGACCGGGACCGTCGCGATGTTTCCCGGGGTGGCACCTCAGGTCGTCGGGGAGGATATGCGCCACCCCTCTTCGTCAGCAAGCGTCGTGTGAGACCCTTCGACGCCCAGTATAGGACGAAGGCAAAGAGGATTCCGAGAATGAAGTAGCGCATGATGAATGGACGGGCCGACAACTTACGGAACTGCGTCGACCCCTTCGGTCAACGATTGGTTATCTGCGTCGTTCGTACAGTTCCATCCAATCTGATCGCTTGACGAGAACGTATCTGTTCCTAAGAAGGGAGTCAACGCCCGGAAGGGAGCGGAGCGCCGCAATGGCCGTCAGGTTGGATCCCGTTATGCTCGGGAAGCTATCGGTGAACTGAGCCACGATGAACCTGGGTGCAGAGTCCATCAGGTAGCTGATCGTCTGATCTCTCCATCGTTGCGGCGAAAACGGGGCCACGACGAAGGCGGAGTGAAAGAGGCGAAAGTCCGGGACGTACCCGCATGTATGGTAGACGAGCCCGGCGAACGCGGAGACTGCCATCATATGGTCACCCGGCCGCAGCCGGGGGGAGACGTAGTCCGCCATCTGCCTCGACTCGTCCAGCGGTTTGTCCTGCACAAGCGGGCTGTTCTCCACCTGTCCATTCAACTCTCGCTTGATGTTCTTCACCGCTATTGCCGCGGTCCTCCATCCATACCCGGCAACCGGCGAATAGAGGACCAGCATTACGATGATCAGTATCGCCGCGAACAGGTGGTATCCCTGCCTTAAGGGGGCAAATCCGCCAACGGCCAGTCTCCAGATGAGATGACCCATGCCGAACGCAGCCAGCACCGAGCAGGCCATGTAGTAACGGGAAATATGGGACGTGTGGTACTTCCCTTCCATGACAATGGTCGCCGTCAGAAAGACAAAGAGTATGACGGAGTATCCAAGCAATCGTGTGACGGAAGCCGGATAGCCGTTGGTCGATTTGACGGAGAGGGCTACGCCGATCCCAAGCCCTGCCATCAACACGATTGAGAAATCAACGGCCAGGTGATAGGGAATCAGTGTCGTGAGATTGCGCAGCCACAGCGATAGCGACGCCATTTCGGTTGCAACGTAAGACCGCGTGAACTCCTGAACCTCAACGAACCCGGTCATAGCACCTGTGAACGCAAGCAGAAGAATCAACGCGAGTGGACCGACAAGAAAGCCGACGATCATCTGAAATGAGTGGACGGTCCGATCCCTCCGCGCTTCATCAAACAGCACCCACTCCGCCAGGATCGCCGCAGGGAGAACAATGGCCAACGTGTATTTGAGAAGAAACAGGATAGCGGTGAGAGCCCCGGCGGCAACGAAGGAAGCGGATGTTCTCTTGTGAAGCGTCAGATAGAGCACGCCTCCTCCCAGTAGGGCCATATAGCTCTCCGGAACCGCCATGATTCCGTACCCCTGCCCGAGGTAGACGCCGAGATACGAGACTGCCGCTAGCGCCGCGATCACGTCACTCCCACCCGACCGGCGCACCAATCTCACGATCAGCCAGCATGACAGCCCCTGAAGTGGGAGATCGAGCAGACGAATGGCCATGGCGCTCTGCCCAAACAGGAATGTCGCGACCGCATAGAGATAGTAGATGAGTGGGGGCTTCAGGTCGACGATATCCCTGTAGAGAACACCCCCCTGCATAATCTTCTGACCGGCAACGAAGAAGAGCGCCTGATCAGGAGCGAGCGGAAGAAAGAGCGTTGGGAGCAGGAGAACAAGAAGGACCATCGTAACGACAATCCAACTCCGTCGCGAGAGTCGAGCACTTCCCCCCGGCTCGGTGAGGCGAATCAGTATGGCACGCAAACGCCCTCCTTCACCCTCCGCTCGCTGATGAACGTTCATAGAATCACGACTTCCTTCGATGTCCTATCGTACTCGGCGACTTGCTCCAAGAGACTCGATATCGTCCTCCCAAGCAATGGATGCACCATGTCAGGTGCTATTTCTGCGAGAGGGGCCAATACAAACGCGCGGCGGTGCATCTCCGGATGGGGAACAACCAGATCCGGGAGATCGACCACACGGTCTCCGAACAAGACAATGTCGATGTCGATCTCGCGCTCTCTCCACTTCTGTCGCACCCTCCGTCCAAGAAGGCGTTCGATTGCACGCAGCCTGTCAAGGAGCCGCTCGGGGGAGCGCTCGCAATCGAAGAGGGCAGCAACGTTCGTGAAGTCTGGTTGATCGACGTAGCCAATCGGTGGCGTGCGCCAGTAGCTTGAGACCGCGCGGAGGCGGAGTCCGGGCGAGGCCGATATCAGCTTGAGAGCTCGGGCAATCGTCGTGCGCGGTTCGCCAACGTTTGCACCCAGCGAGAGAGCAACGACTGTCGACATGTTCAACGATTCACCCTTGATTGTCACCGACGCCGTCACGCTCGATCCTATGTTCGACTTCGACAGCGGCAATGACCCCGTCGATCGGTACGGAGAGTTTTCTGAGACGCACCGTGCATGCAGCAATGCGAGCGAATTCGTTCATCAACGCCTGCGATATCTCGACGACCAAGGCTTCCAGCAGACGACGATTGGTACGTGTAAGAATGTCGCGTGCAATGTTGTAAGCAACATGATAGTCAATCGTGTCCTCCACATGATCGGACTCTGCGGCGTGCGCGATGTCCGTCTCCATCTCGAGATCAAAGCTGTATCGACCGCCGATACTCCGCTCCGCCTCACCGACTCCGTGCCGAGCGTAGATCTCCGCGCCGATGACGCGGATAGTTGATGGTGTGGAGATCATAAGGGATCGAGAGATGAGCCGGTGCGGAGGGCTGGTTGTACCTGGGAGACTGTTGTATACCGCTCAGATCAAGAGGCCGTTCAAATCGCGCGAGGTCAAGGCGCGTGGCGACGAACGAATGAGGCGTACCGGAGGTACGCCGCAGTGAGCGACGACGAGCGCGGCGCAGAGATCGCGCGTATTTCAACAGCCGGCTAGCGGATGAGCATGTCGAAGAACCAGCGGTTGTGGCCGGCGAGCTTACGGACGGGAATTGGTTTGCGTGTCGAAAGGATGTCGGGGAGTCCTCGTAGGGCCTGCCTTATTCCTCGAATGACAGCGGAAATACCGTGCGGTCGGGAGTAGATCAGTGCGTGAAGCAGCCTGCGGCCGGTATGTGCTATCGCGGTCATGATCGCCAGCGGGAACGGGAAGTGAAGGAACGGAGCCCAGATATTGTTCCTCGCCTCCGCCTCCAGAACGCCCGCCGATGGAATGGCTCGGGGTGCCCGTCGATGGACGAGTGTTATCGTCGGGTCGAACGCGATCGCAACATCGTGGTAGAGGAGTTCAAGAGCGAAGCAGAACTCCTCGCTTCCCCAGAAAATCCTCTCGTCGTACCCCCCTGTTCGCCGGATGGCATCTCGTCGGAAGAGCATGCCATTTCCCGTCACGAAGACCCCTTCGAAGCCTCCCCCCTGGAGTCGCCTGCGTGAAATGCGTTTCCACGATGGACATTCAGGTCGGCCCGTCACAGCGTTGACACTGTAGAAGGCGAGACCGCCAAGATCGGGGTTGCGCACCAGCAAGCCCACCGCGCGTCCGAGCGTATCCATGTGCGCCGGGGCACAGTCCTCGTCGAAGATGGCTATGAACTGTTCGTCGCGATCCAGTATGGCTCTGTTGCGCGTGATCGCACCACGATTCTCCGTTAGAGGGAGAACCTCCACGCGGTCGGCGTATCGGCTTCGGACCGACTCCACGGTACCATCGGCGCTATCGTTGTCGAGAACCAGGATGCGGAGAAGGTCGGCAGGATAGTCGGATCGAAGAAGGATGTCGATTGTCGTCAACACCTCATCGACGCGGTTATAGCTCAGGATACCAACGACGACCGTCGGAAGGTTGGTGGGATCAGTCATGCGGAGCGCTCGGCGCAACGACGTGCTGGACGTCCTTCATCTCCGCCACAGCCGGGAACTCGCTGATGAACTCCTCGCGAAGACGTGGATCTAGGTCGATGGAGGTCTTCAAGGCCTCTGCCATTTCGGGGTATCGTTCCATGAGCAGGAGCGTGCGAGCACGCCCGTAGTGAGATTCGCTCCATTCGGGCTCCAGCGTTACGGCCCTGTTGAATGCGGTCAACGCATCGTCGAGATCCCCCTTTTCCAGAAGCGTCTCTCCATACTCGAACCAGCACTCCACGTCTTCCGGATCGATCTCGATGGCCCTCTGATAACTCACCAGAGCGTCGGGCACGCGCCCAACGTTGTAGAGGACGTCGGCCCTGGCGAACCAGAGATCCGCATCACCCTCGTTCAGTGCAATCGCGAGATCGTAGTCCTCCAGCGCTCGATCAAATCGTTCTAAACCGTCGTAACAGCTCCCTCTGCCAAAGTGGGCCTCGTAGTTCCTCGGGTCGACGCGAAGCACCTGCGTGAACGCCTCGATAGCGGCCATCAGTTCGCCCATCTCCTCGCAAGCGTTCCCCAGATTGTACCAGGCTGCGACGTCGTCTGGCTCGTATTTCAACCCCTCACGATAGCTATCCGCCGCCTCCGGAAGACGACCAAGGTTGGCTAGTGCGTTTCCCCGGTTGTACCAGGCGGATGGGAATTCCTCGTTTATAGCCAACGCCATATCGTAGCTCTCAACCGCCTTCGCGAACTGCCCCTTCCGGCTGAAGACAATAGCCCTGTTGTACCAGGCATTGTAGTTATACGGGTCCTCATTCAAATACCGCTCGTAGGCAGAGAGGGAATCGTCGAGTCGATCGAGAAAGTCGTAGCAGTATCCAAGCTCATAGAGCGAATCCCTGCCAAACTGACCACTTCCCAGAAGGGCCTCGAACATCAGGGCGGCTTCGGTGAAGCGTTCCATTCTCTCAAGGGCAATCGCCTGATTGAAGAACGCCTCCTCGTTGTCCGGCTCGCGTTCCAATGCCCGGGAGTAGCATTCCAGCGCGCGATCGAACAGACCAAGGCTGTCGTACGCGATGCCGCGGTTGATCAGAATCTCTGTGTCTGAAGGATTGAGCGCGTCTGCCCGGTCGAAACAGCTCAGCGCTTCATCCGCACGCCCCAGGCCAATCAGGACAACACCCCGTCTGAGCCAGGCCATGTAGCTGTACGGCGCAAACCGGAGCCAGTAGTCCGTTATGCGAAGTCCCTCTTCGTACCGCTCTTCCGCCAGCGATGCCTCGACCATTTCCTCCAACACATCGGTACTTGGGATCTGACCATCTTCGGCGGCGTCATTGTCGCCTCCGAATTGCTCGCGGAGTCTGCGGATCATTTCCTCGTGACCGTCGTCCGAGTCGTGTCCTTCGAAAAGGTCGTCGTCACCGTAATTGAACATGTCCATTGACTGGCTTTCCGTGTGGGGGGCAGTCGTAATAATAGCCCCGGTGGTTTCGACGTGCAAGGGGTTGCGGGAGAATCGGCCAGCCACCCCGTTTTCGTATGTTGCCGTCCCTTTGACCCGGCATACACGCCAGATGCGTTCATTCTCCTCCTTCCTCCTGCTATCCCCGACGACATTCATTCCGTTCTTCGCCATCCTCGTCCTCGCATGCGGTCGCGAGGAAGCTGGTGGGACGGGGCGGGCAGCGGTAGACCCGCGCGAAGTCGCGGAGGCCCGGCGTCTCAAGGATTCGCTGATGCGGGGTGAGGGGTCACCCCTTGCGGAAGCGTCCAGGGCCGCCTTCCCCGGTCTTCGGTACTTCCCACCGAACGATTCGCTCGCATTTCTTGTCACGTTGGCGAGACTTGGACGTCCGGAATCGGTCGAAATTGCCGCGACAGGTGGAGAGCTGCGAAAGGCACGGCGGATGGGGTACGTTCGGTTCTCGGTGGGGAGCGTCGACTGCTCTCTCGCTGCCTACGAACTTGCCGAGGACCCCGGGGTCCTCTTTATCCCGTTTCGGGACGCGACCAATGGATCCGACACGTACGAAGGGGGGCGCTATCTGGAGGTGCCGGCGGGAGATGGTGAAGGTCCGATACGGATCGACTTCAACGAAGCCTACAACCCATACTGCGCCTACAACGATTCGTATTCGTGTCCCCGCGTTCCGTCTGAAAACGTTCTCCCTGTGGCGATTCGCGCAGGCGAAATGATCCCGCCAGCCGGGTATTCCTCCGCTCACTAAGTTCCTCGATGCGCTCGATCCGCACTTTTCAGGCTTTCGTCGTTCCTCTCGTGCTCCTCTGCGGGGGATGCTTCGCACCACGCACCACGCAGCAGGGCCCCCCGGCAAACCTACCGGCAATCACGCTGTCATCGGAGCAGCTCACATCCCCGTCCGGCGAACTCTCCACGCGGCTCCCCAACGACTGGATTACACTGGACGCTCAGCAATTTGAGGAACCGCAGATCTTCGTGATCGCGTGTAATCCGACCTACACAATGTCCGTGATCGTGAGCGAGTCTCCGATCGATCCGGCGCTGCGAAGCCGATTCGAGAAGGATGGGGAGAGAGGATTGGTGGAAATGAGCTTCGAGAAGCGCAGGCGAAGGAGCAACGGGCGAGCAACCATGGTCGGTGATATCGAGGAGTTCGTAATAGGACCGAGGCGATTCTCTGCCTATACCTACACGACCGATTCATCCCGTACTGTCACGCGCGTCGCGGTCTTCTTCACGCCGCGGAACTTCTTTGAATGTGCAATGACGCAGTTGACCTTCGGCAGCGCTGACATACCGGATGTTGCAACCATGAAATACCTCCATCAGGTGATATTGGGTGGAATGGAGTGGTGATACGACGTAACGAAGAAGGCCCGTCTGAACTGCCTCAGACGGACCATCATGGGTACCGCGTACGAGAGTCGAACTCGTGCTACCGCCGTGAGAGGGCGGCGTCCTAACCACTAGACGAACGCGGCGTGAATCGCTCGATTGCTTTCGGAACGCGCGTCGACCGCCGCTCCCTCTGTTGCCCCGCCAGGGCTCGAACCTGGACTCTTCTGATCCAGAGTCAGACGTGTTGCCAGTTACACCACAGGGCAGTATGTACATGAGGCAAGGCAGGGTGCGGGACTTCCCGTCGATGATCATATCACGCTCCGCCGTGCCTTCACCTCGTGGACCCGATCGGGATCGAACCGACGACCTCTAGAGTGCGATTCTAGCGCTCTCCCAAACTGAGCTACGGGCCCGCCATTCTGGTCAAGGGCTGCTAAGTTAGAGGAATCGGCCCGCACAGACAAGATGACAACCGTAGAAAAATGTCGCACTCCATGGCATCGAATTCCATTCTCACCTCGGATGCTCCCGAGCCGATAGGCCCTTATTCGCAGGCCGTCCAGTGGGAGAAGTTGATCTTCACCGCGGGTCAGGTCGCGCTGCGCCCCGATGGATCGTTCGTCGACTCCGGCGTTGCAGACCAGACGGATCAAGCCCTACGGAACCTGCAGGCAATACTTGAGGCGGCAGGAGCGTCGATGGATACAGTCGTGAAGACGACGATCTATCTGATGGACATGAATGACTTCGGTGAGGTCAACGCCGTCTATGGGAGGTATTTCAGCGGCAACAAGCCGGCGCGATCGACCGTGCAGGTTGCCCGGCTGCCTAAAGATGCGCGTGTGGAGATCGAGGCCATAGCCTATATCGCCTGATGTAATGCGACGAGTACTTCTGATAGCCTCTCTGGCGTTTCTTCTCCCCCATGTCTGTTCCCTGGGCCAGGGGGTCGATACCACACGATCCGATACCAGTGCAACACCGGAGTCGGTTCCGGGGCTGACGCTGACCAAGAGTCCGACGTCAGCAATCCTCTGGGCGATCGTCCCCGGCGGGGGTCAGTTGTACAATCACGACTATTGGAAAGTCCCTGTCTTTCTGGGGGCGGCCGCATGGTTTGGGTATCGCATCGTCCATTTTCATGGATTGTTCAGAGACATGAACGATTCTATTTCCCGCGTTGATGCCGGGAACGCCTCCACCCTTTCCCTGCTGAAGTTTCAACGCGAATCGTATCGGGACGATCGTGATATCAATGTTGCCTACCTCCTGATGGTCGAAGTCCTTGGCATGATCGATGCCTATGTTGGGGCCCATCTCTACGACTTTACTGTCGACGGGATGGAGGGGGCCGTCAGGGTCTCCCCCACGGGGGCTTCACTTCGGGTTGCATGGTAGAAGGTGAACGGGTCGTCTGGCGGTGATCGACTATATTTGTCGGCCGGACCCGTTCGTTGGTCCGCATTCAGGAACAGCAACGTGAAGAGACATCATGCTTGAGACCTACATCCCCGTGATTGCGATGATCCTTGCCGGACTCGGCTTTGGAATTGTCTCGGTCAAGGCGCATGAGATTCTTGGCCCCCATAGAAGTACCCCGCAGAAGCTGACGACGTACGAGTCGGGCATGCAGCCGATATCGACGGCACGCGATCGGTTCTCGGTGAAGTTCTATCTGGTAGCCATGCTCTTCATCCTGTTCGATATCGAAGTCGTCTTCATGTACCCGTGGGCTACTTCGTTCAACTCGCTGGGAAACTTTGCGCTCTGGGCGATGTTGCTCTTTATCGTGACGCTATTTGTTGGCTACGTCTATATCGTGAAGAAAGGAGCATTGAAATGGGACTGACGGATCAGCTGGAACGAGATGGGTTCCTGACGACAACTGTGGAGGCAGCGATCAATTGGGCGAGAAAGAACTCCATCTGGCCGATGCCTCTTGGCATAAGTTGCTGCGCCATCGAGATGATGGCCTTCGCAGGCCCACGCTTCGACGTAGCCCGATTTGGCTCCGAACGGTTCAGCTTCTCTCCGCGGCAGTCCGATCTTCTGATCGTGGCGGGAACGGTGACGTACAAAATGTCGTGGGTGGTGCGGAAGATCTACGATCAGATGCCGGATCCGAAGTGGGTCCTCTCGATGGGGGCCTGCGCGAGTTCCGGCGGGATGTTCCGCAGCTACTCGGTGGTGCAGGGCATCGATCAGTTTCTGCCGGTCGATGTGTTCGTGGCCGGCTGCCCACCCCGCCCCGAGAACCTGATTCAGGGTCTGATGACCATCCAGGAGAAGATTCAAAACGGCAAGGGTCGTTTGATTGAACGCGAGCCGGTCTTCGTTGGGAGCGCCGAGTAGACAGCGCAGGCAGCGTTCGTGGAAACGCCCCGGTACCGCAGTTCGGTGCCGGGGCGTTTTGCGTACACACCACCAAGTATCACGGTCTACCCGCGCACGACACACCACCACAGCACCAGTGTCAGGATTGGGAGCCGTCTGCAGCGTACAATCCTCCCGCCTTGCGCGCCGACGTGATGATCCCCTTGATCATAGCCGAGCTGAACCCTTCATGCTCCATTTGATTCAATCCAGCAATCGTGCATCCACGCGGTGTTGTCACCCTGTCGATTTCGTCTTCTGGATGTCCTCCGCGGGCCAGCAGTAGATCCGCCGCCCCCTTCGCAGTCTGCGCCGCCATGCTGAGCGCATCGTGTGAGTGGAATCCGATTTCGATTCCACCCTGCGACGCCGCGCGAATGGCCCGAAGAAAGAAGGCTATGCCACACGCCGCAAGCGCGGTAGCGGCCGTCATCTGCTCTTCGTCCAAGATCATGACAGATCCAACCGTCTCGAAGATGTCCTGCGCTCGTGCCAGCGCAGCAGCGTCGGTCCCGTCCGATGCGATACATGTCATTGATTCACGGACGGCAATCGCCGTGTTCGGCATTGCGCGGACTATCGGAATCGACGTGCCAAGCCGCTTCCGCATCGCCTCGATTCTGACCCCGGTGACAACCGACACAACTATGTGCCTCTCCGCATCAACTTTACCGGCGACCTCCCGGAGCACATCGTCAACCTGTAGCGGCTCTACCGCAACGATAATCACGTCGGCATTAGACACCCCTTCGCTGTTGGAGCTGCAGATGTCAAATCCTCTCTCCTTCATTGCATCGAGCAAACCGATCTTCCGCCGCGTGAGCGTAATCTGATCGGGTCTGTACGCGCCCGATTCCACCAGCCCATTCGCGATGGCGGTTCCGATGTTTCCCGCGCCAAGAATGGCGATCCGTCCATGCTTCATGTGATTCCTCTCAAGTGCGTAGCGTTCGCATCAGCTCTCCGAGTTCGCGATCGTCGTGCGCGACATCGAGAGCCGATCCGAATCTGTGAGTGTATTCTGTGGCTGTCATCTCTCCCACAAGCCGATCGCCGACAAAGAGAATCAGTGGCTTCCCATACTCGACGGCCAATTCCAGTTCGGACCGCGTTCCCGCACCGCCCGGGAGAACGACGATGAGATCTGATGTGAGAACGTTGATGTGGTTCCGACTCAGCGCGTCCGTCCCTCGATCCCCACTCAAAGGTAGGTGCGTGACGATCGGGAGCTCGACGAAGTCGTTCACTTGTCGGCCACTGTACTCGCGGTGACCGTTCGTCACATGGAGATGGCGGTCGCTATCGGCGCGCACGATGCCGATCGACAGTCCGCGTCGCTCCGGCACGGCGACGAATGCGCGCGCCGCGCTCCGCATGACGCCCCCCCCACCACCGGTCAGCAGGTGATAACCATGTACGGCAACCAGCCGACCGGTAGGCTCGGATAGATCGGGATGCTCGTCCTTGCCCGAGCCCATCACACCAATAATCCCATTCGCGTTCACTTGGCGTTGCGGTCTATCTTCGGACTGTATGCAACACTACCTTAGTGGCATATGGAAGGCGACAATCGTGGTTCCTCGAAGATGCACAAGTGGCAATCGCAGACTGAGTTCGTTCAGATAGGCGTGTACGTCCGACGTAACACCCCACTTGCCGCGATAGTCGTGCCATAGAATCACCCCTCCCGGCCGGATCATTCGCAGTGCCTTCTCCGAATCGCTCTTGACGTATGAATAGGCGTGCGATCCGTCAACAAAGATCAAATCGCATGCACGATGAAAAGGTGATTCGTCGAATTCCTTGCTATCGCCGAACAGCTGCGTGATCTTGTGCTCGACAACGGTGCCTGAATAGACGAATTGCGTAAACGTCGATTCGTCGATCGCTACGCGCGTTGCGCTGTGGTCGTCACCCTCGCAGGCGTTATATAAGACGTGCTGTTCAGGCCCAAGCGTGATAGTTGTCACATGGGCATCCTGTGGAGAATTTCTTGCCCAGAGATAGGCGGTCTTCCCTGTCGCCGTTCCAAACTCGAAGAGTGTCCGTCTCGACTTCGCCAACGCCGCCAGAATCCACGTCTCGGTGTCCGAGGCACCGTTCGGCACACGATTCGCACCACCAATAAACAGCACTTCGCTTGCTGGAGTCGGACCCAGATCAGTCACCATAAACGTCGGATCGAAATCCTCCGGATCAATCACCGAAATCTCGAATTGCAACCGCCCTGTCGCCTCGTACAAGCGACGCCGATATCGCACGATCTGTGCAATCGCGATAACAAGCGAAACAACGGCAAGGACCAATAGGATGATCAGAAGGGCCATCATGTCAATCGTTGAACGCCCGTCCACAAGAGTATCCCATGCCTGTCTGGGAAGCATAGTGACGGGTGTGGGCTGAATCCCTCTGTGTGCGCTCACGGCGCACTCGACGGTGTGAGTTGCAACCTGTTCGTGGTCGTGCGCGCGGGCTTAACGACTTCACTGGCCTCCACACTGTGCGCAGTTTGCACTTCCCCTTCGGGTAGCTGACCGTGAATCTAGCGGTGGATAAATCGATCTGCACGCGCGCTTCTATGGCTCGATTGCCTTTGCATTGGTGTATTGACACGCGGAGCCCGCGTCCACAGTGTTACCATGCGTCGGCGTTCCAAGAAGCCACGCGACACCCGTGGTCTCGAATCGCGTGCATCGATAGCAGTGTATTGTTGGTCAGGGTCGTGCCCCTTTCCTCGCAAGTTCGGTCGGATGTTCCCAGAAACATGGACTGTGGTACGCGAAGTGGGGGGACATGCAACCTGCGGGAGCGCCTGCTGCCGCAAGGAGATTTCGGAAGGGCCGAGCAGCGGGTTACGTTCGTGACTTCAATTCGAGCCGCTGGCACCCAGCGCGTGCTCCATAGGTGATCGTCGCTGGTGCTTTTCCGTAGTAGCACACGAGAGAGGCGTAAAGAGACGTGGATTGGGCAATCAGATCATCCATGCAATCCGGCTCTAATAGGTCGGTCCGGTTGGCGCTGCCATGCGGAATCTAGGATACTGAGATTCCCCGTGCGTGCGTCGACGGCAAGCTTCACCCATCCGTAATGCCAACCATCGGACTTCTTCAAGCGCAGACCCAGGCTGCGCGGGCCGACGCCGATCCAGACTCCAACCCACGCCCGTGACCATCCGATCCCACGTTCCCATGCACGCGTTGCGAGCGGCGTGTCAAATACGCTCCACCCGCTCGCGTCGCTGATCGTCGCCCCGTCTAGCATTGGTATTGTGCCGATGTCATTGTTGTACTGCACCTGGTGATCATCGAACCCATCCACATTCAGGATCCATGACACCGCTGACGGTGGGATGTCGGCCTTCTGCGTCCCCTGATACGAAAAAAGGAAATCGGGAATGCCGTCCGCGTCCAGATCCAGCCGGAGCTCATGGCCCGGAACGGAAAGCTGTTCACCACCGGAGGGAAGTGACGGATCGCTCTGGCACCCCTGCGCGATTACAACCCCCGCGAAGAGTAGCGCGTAGGTCGGGGGGAGCACCGTGGAGAGACGTGGCGAGTTCTGAAGCATGGCTTTCCTCACACATCTACGAATGGAGGTAACACGACGTGGTCATGCTCCCCATGACGCAGCAGAAAATCCCCTCGTGTCAGCCGACCTCGATCCCGTAGTGCTCGTGCAGCACATCGAGATGATGTTGCACGTGCCCGGCCATGATATATGCCATCGCTCGTATCGAGGCGGATGCCCTGTTGGCGATTCCCGATTGACCCCACTCACGTTCACCCAGTCGCCGGAGAACGATCAGATTTGACAAGCGCACAGCGACGAACTCGTCAACAAGGTCGGCTATCGGAATGTCGTTGTATGGCGATCGTGCCACGTATTCGTTTTGATCGAAGCCGGGGAGAGACTCTGACTCCAGGCGGCTGAAGCAAAAGGCACGGAAACCGAACACCCGCTCGCAGTCGATGACGTGCCCGACGAGCTCGCGCACTGTCCACTTTCCGGCCGCATACGAATGCCTCTCCATGTCACGAGGGATGCGATCGACAAGCTGTCGCACCTGATCGATCTGGTCGGTCAGTGCGGACAGAATGTCATCGTCGGCTACGAGGGATATGTACCGATGATAGTATGGGGCGTACTCCTCAGGCTGCGGTTTCATGGCACGTGGGGTCTGGTTGGTCGTTGAAGGCGCCCGGCATCACACGAACGTTCACGGTGCTCTGAGGGCGACGGAAATCGGATCGGTCGGCGTGGTAAGAACCAGAAAGTACACACCGGAATGAAAGAAATCAGTGTCTATCGTTTGAGCGTACGCCCCCGGTGCCAGAGGCTCGTCCACGAGAGTGCAGAGGAAACGGCCCTCGACGTCGAACGAGCCCGGGCGCGTAACGCCCTCCTCCACGATATCATAGTGGATATCGATGCCCCCCATGTTCGGGAGTGCGCCTCGCAGTCGGACCCTGCGCCAGTCCAGGCTGTCCGTGAGCGGTGTGAGCCCGCTCTGCCGGGCGGGAACTCAGAGCATCGATGCATAAGAACGGAGCACAAGTTCCATTGACGTTGCCGTAGAGGATGCAGGCCCGGCCGCGTCGCTCAGTACCACAGAGCGGCGAGCGCCATCGCCTGGACGCGCAGTGAAATCGACGACCCCAAATGTGACCTTCTGCGCCCCCCAATTGGAGCGTGTCCGTGCGCGCTTGGATGGATCACACGCTCGCCGCGGAACAGGGGTCTGCCGAGAAGACCCAAATCGTGTCAGACCAAATCCCCGGGGTCGGTAGATAGATGACGATTACGCGAAGTGAATCGCCAGGAATGCGTAGGACTGGACGTAACGGCGCAGTGGACTGGACAAGGAGTGGAATGGCGGGATCGGAAATTGAGTCGATGGTGATGGGCGTCACACCCTGGTTCTTGAAATCGATCTCCCTGGGCGTATCTCCGCCGGGCCGTACGTTTCCATAGTCCCGCCCATCTGCATGGAGTCTGACCGGAGCCGGGATACGGCGTCCCAGCAGAACGACTTCCCTCTCTATGTCACAGGGGGTCACCTGCAGTTAGATTCGGCGCCCGATATCCCGTTGCGCGGCGGGGTGAAATGCGCATGCGTGGGATGCGGAACGCCGCTATCGAGCAACACGCCCCCTGGGGCATCGACGCCAAATGG
>CAYWXV010000015.1:0-46910 GCA_964462535.1 uncultured Alphaproteobacteria bacterium | reverse complement strand
GATGCGGAACGCCGCTATCGAGCAACACGCCCCCTGGGGCATCGACGCCAAATGGACCTTCGATGAGGACCACGGTGACCAGGCCCGCAGACCCACGACCTCCTCCATACGTCAGACTAAAGGGGACCGAAAGGGTAGTGTCTCCGCACGTGACGACCTCACGAAAGTCGATTGTGTCGATGTGAGCGAACACGGCGCCAAGATGTTCTTCCCGCACGGTGAACTCGGCGGTACGCGACGACCCCGCATCGTGGACGATGACCCGCTGCACAGACGGACCAACGGCATCTGCGCGCACGCGATACTGAAACGGCAACGCATCTCCCGCTTGTAGCAGTAGTGGTAAGGGTGTGAGTGGGAATACGACGCCCCAACCATCGATCGATGTTATGGTCAGAGCGTGGAGACCAGGATTGGCCACGTTGATAGTGGTGTCGACGTCCGATACGCAGGCGTTAATCGTACCCAGCTCCAGGACGGACGGCAGGAAGGTGGGGAGTTCATCACTGAAAGCATGGGACTGACCCACAGCAACTGTGACGCCGCACAACAATCCAACAGCCGTGGCAAGTAGACTGAGACGTGTGGTGGGACCCTCGTTCAACGTGAAAGGGAGGACATACGAGACTGGTAGCGCACTCCGCCGCGGCAATACTGGGCGCAGTTCAAGCTCCGTGGCAACAGGCCACGCTCTTTGCGCTCATCGCAGGGGAAGCATCGTTGACGATGCCTGAACGTAGTCTCTCGCTCGCACCAGTAACGCAGTTCGTCCGAGATTCGCTCTGCTCGTTTACGGACAACGATCGCGCCGCTTGACACGCGGCATCTTTCCGTATGTTCGCCCGCAACAAAAACTCCTCCAACTGATGAACCACCTCTTCGGTCGATATTCCGATTCGGTGAAGTCTCCCGAGCAACTCGAGGCGTGGCGGCAGTCCGAATCTCATTTCGCTGCAGGCGAGTACATCCCGGCCTGGCGCACGTTCTTCGACTACCTGCGCGATCCCGATGTTGACAACGTGCAGTGTGACGAGTCGGGCAACGTCCTTCACTTCCAGATTCACCAGGGCTCACGCACAATTCAGGGGCAAGCCGATGAAGGAGGAATCGAGGCCCGTGCGTTGCTCGCGCGAATGTCGAAGCCAAGCGTTGCTGTAATGCGGAAGCTTCTGGAGGTGAACTACGCCCTCAACTACAGTCGCTTCGCTCTCTCCGACGACAACGTCATTTCCATTCGATTCGAAGCGCCGGTTGGCGGGGGTCAGCCGGCCAAGCTGTACCACGCCCTGAAGGAGATCGCACTCAACGCCGATTACTACGACGATCCATTGATCGAGGAATTCTCGACACTCGAGAGTATTGACGGGGGGCGAATCGTTCGATATGGTGAGGCAGAATTGGCGATGCGCGCCGGCTTTTTCGCACGCTGGATTCAGGAGAGCCTGGAACGGGCTGCGCAGTTCGATCCGGAGAAACAGTCTGGCGCGATCTCATGGATTCTGCTGTCGCTAGCGCACCGGATAGAGTACCTGCTCGCACCGCAGGGGGGAACTATTCCGATTCTTCGGAAGATTGTGGGTATCTATTTCGCCCAGGGTGACCGCAGTTACCCAGAACGAAATTCGGAAATGCTCTCGCTATTCCAGGAGCTCTCTGCGGATGTTGAGGCTCGTTCGGCGCGCGATTTCTATCGTGTGACCTCCACGTTCGCCACAACGGGTCAGAGCACACCGAACAGCGTTCTCGGTGTCATCAACGACGCCCTTAACGGCTACAATCATTGGAAGGGCCTCACGGACCCCACGCCAGCCCTTGCATGTCTTGAGTACACAGCGGTGCAGCCGTTGGCGACGACTTCCGTCCCATCACCAGTGTCCGACCTGATGATGTTGCTCCTTCAAGTGCTTCACCCGTCGTTCTTCGTTGAGGTGGGGATCAACGACGCTTTTGTCGATCCCGACAACGGAACAATTGACGGAGGGCGTTTCGTGGCAGCGGTTGAGGCAGCTTTGGAAGGGGCGAGCGGACCACTGGCGAGTTTTCAATTCAGAACGGAGCGACTGGCGTTTGATTCGCCTCTAGCATTCGCGTCGTCATTCGTTTTGGAAATGCAGGAGCAGATCAAAGTATACAGCGAGCAATAGCACCACGGATCACGAGCTCAATGACACTCCAGGAACTCATCACGGCATTCCAGCCGGTCATCGTACAGATCTCGACTCGAAAAGGGAGCGGATCGGGTTTTTTCGTAAGCGAATTCGGTGTGATCGTCACGAATTGCCATGTAGTGGGGGATGAGACCGAGGTTTCGATTGGAGGAAAGGTCTTTCAGCCGACACTTGCGCGTGTCTGGTTTACCAACAAGGGGACGGACCTGGCTTTCCTGGAGCCGCCGGCCGGCGTTGAGATGCCCGTTGCACGGCTCGGCTCTCCCGGCTCGGTACATGATGGAGACTCTGTTGTCGCCATCGGGCATCCTTACGGGATGAGCTACACGGCGACGGCAGGGATTGTCTCGAAGGCAGAGCGACTCAGGAACGGGCTGAACTACATTCAGATCGACGCCGCCATCAATCCCGGTAACAGCGGTGGACCGCTTCTCAATTACGAGGGGGAAATCGTCGGTGTGAACACCTGGATCGTCCGGGACGGTGACAACCTTGGGTTCGCGCTCCCGGTCTCAGTTCTCATCGATGATCTGAATGACTACGCTCCACACCGAGGTACCGTAGCGACACGGTGCCCGTCCTGCGGGTGTATCATTACCCACGCCACCGTCGACGGCCGCTACTGTCCGGAGTGTGGGACCGAAGTGACGCTCCCCGCGGAATCGACCCCGGCGCCGCAGATGGGTGCAATCGCCACGACGCTGGAAAACATTCTGGAGCGGCTTGGAAAGAACCCCCGCCTGGCCGCACGTGGCCCGAACATGTGGGAGTTTTCCGAGGGTAGTGCAACGATTACACTCACCCACAATCAGAACAACTTTATCGTTGCAGACGCTGCGCTCTGTCGGCTCCCAAAGACAGGCATTGCTGCGATATATGCCTACCTCCTGCATGAGAACGATCATCCTGATGGACTGATATTTGGAGTGCACGGTCAGGACGTTGTCCTCTCATTGATTATGTACGATGAGTATTTCACCGAAGAGTATGGGGAGGCAATGTTGAGGAAGCTGGCCGAGAAGGCGGATTACCACGACAACGTGTTGATTGAGCAGTACGGAGCATTGCCCCGAATGGTAGAAGGGTAGGAAACAGTCCCGCCACGGTGCGTCGAGGCGGGAACGGAAGGAGGCTGAAGGGTTAATCGATCCGCACAACGCGAACGCCAAATACACTTCGCGCGTTACGACGATATGAGACGACAACGCACCGACGTCTCACGCGGGCTGTGATGGGTTTTCATTCTTGTCCAAGCTGCCGCGATGCCAGAGTGAACGACAATAATGGCATCGCTCCGCACCACGTTACCGCCTGATCGAACTTGAATTGTTTGACTCTGGTGGTTCAATTACTCGACTTCGCTCGCAATTTACGATGCGACGATCCCCCGGCAGAGACGTCCACACACCTCACAATCTTCAAATCCGTCAGGGCCAGGGAGACGTGACCTTGGCCGAGCCGCGAACCCTGGCATTGCTATCCGCGGCCCGGCCTTGATCTCTGCTATGTGCCATCAAGGACGGCGTGTCGGATTTCGGTTCGCAAAGACAGCTCGCTCTTGTACTGTCGTGACATCCAACACGATCGTCGATTGACGGTGCGCAAACATACATCACTGGGCGTGGGGTTCGCCAGTCCGACGTTGTGTACCCCCATTTGGGACTTCTGCCACCCTACCATCCATTCCATCCGCGTCATCAAGCCCATCCCAGCGCCGTGGATAGTAGCGCGTCCAGAGCTCGGACAGACTATTTACTCCAGCACGATTGTAGATCTTCTTGATGTGCTTCTTCACGGCATCCATCGTCATCTCCAATTTCTCAGCGGTCGCTTTGTACGAGAATCCTGACAGGAGAAGGGCGAGGACTGAGACGTCGACGTCAGTTAGACGCAACAAGTTTTGCAAGCGACTGGTGAGAGCCATCCGCACGTGAGAGCCCGGGCTTAGACGGGCCTTTCGGAACGCTGCACCGCAGAGCGCCCACGCCAAGAATGGTTTCATCTCGTCCAATAACTCGAGCGATTCCGTTGATATGGGTGGAGAATCTCGCCTTTGAAACAAAACTATAGAACCATGATATCTCCCCGCCTCCGTCATCTCCAGCACGATGGGCGTACGATACAAAGTGATGTCCAATTGCCTCGCGCAATGCCGAAGAATTCGGAGTGGATTATCGTTGCCACTAACGTCATAGACGGGCCCGGAGTCAACTCTAAGACAATGGTCAGAGTATCCTCCTGTTCGGACCAAATACGCGACAGTCGGAGCGTCGCGTTTCAACATCATTAGCGGCGATGTGAGCGCGCTAACCACAATTTTATCCACATCTGGCACCAATTCAGTCAGTGCTGTCTTGAAGTGGCCAATCCACTGTATTGGGGACTCAAACAGCACGGGGAGGGCGTCGAAAAACCTCTCCCACCTAATCGGCCGTACACTCATGGCGTGAAGGGAGTCAACAATGATGGACTGAGATGAACCAGCGCACTCGACTAACCATTCCCAAGAGAGGCGTATTTCGCGAACAGACCCGCGAGCCCATCAGCCCGAGTGCGGTCGTAGATTTTCTTCATATGCTTCTTAACGGTCTCGACAGAGAGGGCGAGTTCGTCGGCGGCCTCGATGTATGACGCTCCACTCATGATCAACTGTAGGACGCTGTGGTCGCGAGCGGTGAGTCGCAGGTCTCGCACTATGTGTGCAGTTAAGTCGTTAAGGCTCATCACTGATCGATTCCAAAACACCGTGCAGCGGGCCTCCAAATCTGTTAACACGAATCCGATCAGAGCGACAACCGACGGCAGGACGCGAAGAGTCACTGTGGCGAATTCTGTCTCCGTACGCACCTCCAGGACCGCCAACTGCCCGCCATGATCGTCGGGAATGGGAATGGAAACTGACGTGGCGTTGGCGCTCTCAGTAACCAATTCCTGGACCGTTTGGGTCTTGTGTCGTACGGAGTAGCGTCGTGTGGGGTGTTGCCCACGTGGCGCCGTGAGGCCAGTCCCCTGCGGCGAACTAGGTCCCACCCTATGCTCGGCGTCGGCGTGAAACACAATTTCGCTGACACCGGGAAGCATGGCCAAGACCGCGTTGCCAAGTGCTTGCGCAGCCAAGTGGAAAGACGACGGGAACAATGGCAGCGAATTTAGTATCTCAAGCCATGATCTATCGGAGGTGGATATGGCGTGTGAATTGGGACGAGCCTCGAGTGCTTCGGCAAGCGTGATGTACCCTATGGTGGTATCTGCCATTCTATTTGGTCATCTTCAAGGATGCTGCTGGCAGAGAAGGTACATCGGGCCATGCCGGTATGCAACGGCCCCTTTTGGGTCCCCCTAATTTCCGTCCGAACGACACACGTGTGTCGTTAGGCCGTGCGGCTTTGCTTGGCCGTTGCTGGGCATCGGCTGGCGGTCGTCACCGCGAAGCGCGACGATGAGGTGCGGTGATCGCCGAAACGGCAAGTGTCGGTAATTGCTCGTGCAACGAGGATGAGATCACACCATGTCCGAGCTGCGGTTCGACCGTTCGTTCGCAGTCCGGTCCGTCGACGGAGGCCAAACATGCGAGCGACACTCATTTCGACGTTGTAAACCATCGGTGGCACATTCGGCCGCGCGACCCGCAAGTCAAGACCGTCAAGCGTGGCGGTCAAATTTGCGATGCTACGGATGGTTTCCGACGCTATCCAAGGGGGTGGGACAAAAAAAAGGGGTAACACGATCCTGGTGGGCGCCAGGAGGATTGTGTTACCCCGTGTCTTTTGAGGCGTTCCGACGTCAACTTGGGCATGTTGAGTCAGTCGGAACAGTCTTACTTGCTGTGCAATGAGCATCTGGACACGCTCTTCGCTCTTCCAGTCGTGCCTGGACTCAGGAACGGGATGCGACCTTTCCACCCCGGACGTGAGGCATGGACCCCGACACTGTCCCGCATATCGTGAATGGACCGTTCATCGATTTCGGGCTCCACCGGACCAGTAAGTCTGGACCTCAGAAGACTGTTGATTCTGGACGAATCAAGACGCTTGGTTGTCAATTTGGGCATCCAGGGCGGGCGAGCGTCGTTCGCCCGCCCCGGTTTGGGCACTTTCTCTCTCCCTACTGAATCCCGCCGCCGCCTTCAAAGCTGACGAGCACGATGCCGTTGCCCGTCTGAAAGCGCATTACGTAGGTGCGATCGCTTGTCCAGACCGTCGCCGTGGAGCCGATCGCCGTGTAGCCGCGCGCTATCCCTTGTCTTACCGCCTCCCGCCCCGCTGCGATATACGCATCGACGAGCGAGACGTCAGACGGCTTTTGGAGCTTCGCTGCCTTCAATTCGTAGCCGTGACCAAGCTGATCATCTGATGCCCACACGACGAGTTCATCGATGATATCGTTTCCACTGTTACTAGCAGCCTTCGCTAGTACTGGGAAGTTGTCTACGGCAGCCGAACCAGTTGGCGTCTGGGTCTGAGCCCACGCGCTCCCGGCCAAGAGTAGGAGAGTTACAAAGAACGTTGCCAGGGTTTTCATAGCAGGGGATTTACCGTTAAGTGACCGGATCACCCTTTCAGTGCCATGAGCCGCTGACATTCAAAGATCGCAGTTGGTCGTTGGGGGAGGCGCTTGGGCTTTCCCTTTACCAACGATACAAACGTACGACCTTGAGAGGCCAGTTCTCAAGTACACTTTTGGGGAGTTTTTATCCGGCTCCTGAGGGAAGAGCCTTTCTGAGCTAGTGTCAACTTAGGTCCCTGCTGGATGGACATCTGTCGGCCAAATGGTGGAGATGGGGTGGGTTTTGGAGGGTGGAAAGTCTCATTGCCCCGACTAAAACGCCGATTGTACAGCGGAATGACCGATTGCAGGTATCGTCTGCAAATTCAGTCGTTGTCTGCTTCATGATCCTGTGAAATCGCGATTCGGGTTGTGAAATACTTGGCGAAGAGTTCCGTCTGGCTCTTGGTCTTTGTTTTTCGATAGATTTGTTTAAAGTGCTTCTTTACGGTGTCTACCGTAACGTATAGTCTGTCAGCGATTTCACGGTACGAATGACCCAGCAGCTGTAGGACCGCCACACGCTCTTCTTGTGAACTGAGTAGTGCTTCCCTCTTCATTTGAGCCAGAGCTTTGTTGAAAACGGCTCCCACGGGCCGCTCAAGCCTATCGCGCGCAATGATGTCCGACAGGGCATAGGTTAGGAATCCGGCAATACTAGTCACGAGAGCAATCGATACCTCTGAAATCGGCTCTTTCTCCTTGTTTCGCCAGAGGAAGATGGCTCCCAGGTATGCTTTACCCAGAAAGTAGTACTCAAAACCGCTGGGAGTGTGATATCGATCCAGCGGCACGCCGTCTTGCCGAAATCCCTCAATCAATCGCGCCAGATGCGATTCTGGAGAGAAATCACTGCTTGTAGACACCTGCGTTTGAGTCGATTCAGCGAATTGGGTAATCGCGAGGCTGGGATCGTACGACTCTGGTGCGGTTAGATTGCACTCGAAATTGATGACTATCGACACTCTATCCACGTCCGGAAGAAGAACCGTCAACAAATCGCGTAAAGCAAACGTCATCTCCTTCCTCCCTCCCGAAACCGGCAATCCGTTGAGAAATTGAAGAATATGTTCAGGGATGGCGCCTGCCGGAAGGGTGGACTGAGGGGTGGAGCGCGGAGTTGAATCGGTCATTTCGTCGTGGAATGTGACCCATCCGCGTGGTGTCGCACCGAGCGAATTCCGCATGAGATACCAGACACCAGACCTACTATATCGGACACCGAAACGATCCTCCAACCAGCCCCTGGCCTCGTCAACCGTCCCAATTCCTTCAGTTTCAAGCTTTTCTTGAAGTGCAGCCATTGCCTCGTCGTCCAGTCGGCGTGGACGACGACCACCGGAGGGGCGATACTGCAGCAGAGCGTCCAATCCCTCACGCCGGTATGTGCTCCACCATCTCATTGCGTTTCGGTGTGACACCCCCAAGTGCTCAGCGATCTCGGAAATTGGCCTTTTCTGGCTTTCCTTCATCATTTTCAACATCGTCAGCCTAGGCGCCATCGGCGTGTCGGCATAATCGACTTCGAGCTTCTTGAGTTGGGATAGTGGTTCACGGACCGGT
The DNA here is from genome assembly GCA_964462535.1 of uncultured Alphaproteobacteria bacterium. Lineage (GTDB taxonomy): Bacteria > Bacteroidota > Ignavibacteria > OLB7 > OLB7 > CAYWXV01. The sequence goes on along the minus strand of CAYWXV010000015.1, from coordinate 38,634 downwards.
TCTTTCGTGCGTGGCATGGAGACCTCTCTATATGTTGACCACCACAAACCTAGCAGACCATTATGACATTTCCAAGTGAACGGCATTCAGTCGTCGCTGTCATCAACGGCGAAAACACCTCCACCCCGGGTGGACAAACACCTGGCTATCAGCATGATTGTCAGACAGGCTGCGAGACGGTGGCGGGGTGGGTTGAGGCCGCCCTCCCTGGACGGAGGAGACTAAGACTGCTATCAACAAAGGACGCGGACCACCCCCGTTGCCCGTGGGAGTGGTCCGCTAAAGTCCGATCATGGTTCCAAGTGCAGGACCAGCCGAGCCAGTGGTGAGCATGAGCTCGCATTTCCTGCTCTAGGTCTCCGGGAAACGACTGCCCTATAGTCGAATCCCATTGAGACACCACGAGGTCGTCACGCCGGGAGGTCTGGAATTATCGACGGACGACGTTGGTTTATGGGAAGAGCCGTTTGGAGGTCCAATTCCGACCGACTCTACCATTCAACCGTGCCCGCGTCAAGCGATCAGGTCCTACGCTCAATGCGGTGTTTCAGGAAGCGGCGCACTCTAGCCGCCCTACTGGCTATTACTGCGTCGTTCTGTGAGGACACAGGCCGCCGCCCTACTGGCGACCCATGGCTCACAAAGTCACCTATCAACAGTGCCGGTGTGAGGCGACACGGCTTATCGGCGACGATGTGTCCACGGTAGAAATCCCCCTGCATAGCTGCCCCTTACGCAGGAACACTCCTGCCGAAGACACCACGAAACTATCGCCTCAGGGTGCCGACGTGGTCAACCGTAGGGATGAGATGGGGGTGGAAATGTCGGGTGGAGAAGGGGGCGAGGGGCGATTCCCTGCAAAAATGGACACCTTGCCCATACGGCTGAGGGCGCGCTTCGCTCTACTGGATCAGCGCATACTCTCGGGCACGCGCGATTGCCTGGGTGCGGCTTTCGACACCGAGCTTGCTATACAAGTTATTGATGTGGGTCTTTACTGTGCTAACGGAAATATACAGGGCTTCGGCGATCGCGGTGTTGCTCTTGCCGCTCGCTATCAACTGAAGCACTTCCTGCTCGCGATCGCTGATAGGGTTCAACAGCATCGGCGATCGCCCCTGCGCAGCCACAACGGACGGCTGTTCAATCACCGGCTGCGTGTTTGTCGCGATCGGTTCCGGCATCGTCGATTGAGGCGTTTGCACGGCGGCCTGACCCGTCACCGAAACGCCCAACAGGCCAAGAAGTCGATCAACGTATGCCACAGAGACGGAAAGGCCGGGACCAAAACTCCTCTGTTGGGACTCACGGACCCCCTTCAGGAGCTTGATCATTACGGGTCCTTCGCTGATTGCCGTTCGGATGTAGCGCTCTGGCTCCGCTATTTGCAGGGCCTTTGTTAACGCTGAGAGGGCAGACTCCACTTCCGACGCCTGATCCAGGGCAAGTGCCTGAAGAACGAGTCCCTTGATAACCGTGTCGTACCATCCACGCGCGTCCGCCCGCTGCACAAGCGGCGATATGAGGTCGACTACGTCTTTCCCACGGAATTGCGCGACGAGAACTCGGGCGATCGTCAGTTTCTGAAAATCGTCGACTTCTGTTGGTAAATCGACGTGCGTCAACTGGCTTTCCTGTGCCCAACGACCGGCCGCGACGGAGCTCCCCTGTGCCAGCCAGGCGTGTGCCCGTTCAGCCGCGATCAAAGGTGCAGCTGCCTCTGCCTGTCCTAGTTTGCGCGCCACACGTTCGATCGTATCGAGCGCGTCAACAGCCCCTTCGAAATCCGCCCGTGCACGATGAACGCGCGCGAGACACAGATACCCCTCCACCAAAACAGGGAGCAACTCCCCCGTTTCATGCAGATTCAGCCCTTCTCCAAGGTGGTACATAGCCTTGTCAAGCTCGTTCCACTCAAGGTAGACAGCTGCCAGCCCCACGTGACAGGAGGCGATGGTGGCTTCGGACACGTCAAGATCTTCGGTCCCTTGAGATCCGGCGAGCTTGAGAGCCTGGTCGTATGTCGCGGCGGCTCCGCGGAGTGCCCCGCATCGACGCTGTAATCGTGCTATGCGTGGAAGCGACTCTAGAATCCCAAACCGCCCCCAGCGGAGGCCGCTCTTCCCCTCCGTCTCACCGGAATCCCGGCCGGACATTCCCATTTCGCCGAGCTGATACTCGGATCCAATGCTGGTCAGCGCTACGTCCTGGTAATGCCTGGCCGCACTTCGGAACCGCACGTTTGCCTCGTGCAATCCGGCAATGGTCTTCAGGGTCTTCTCAATGGGATCGTCACTTTCCCCACTGAGGACACCCAGGAAGCTGGCGATGGTCGCCAGGTGCCCCGGTATGTCGGCCAGCCCCTCGCCCGGCCCCAAGTGGATGAAATTGCGGCAGATTTCCAGATACTGACCAACCTCTTCAAACGCGCCATCAAGCATCTGTGCCCACGCGAACGCCATAGCGAGTTGCGGTCGCTCTGCAACCTGCTCATGGGGAAAGGTCTGACGCCAGTGAAGCAGCGTTTCCAGGCGTCCGGCCGAGAGCATTCCCTCAGCCTGGCGCTCTGCCAATGCAACAGCTCGGTCAAGATCTCCCCCTTCCAGCAGGTGGTGAACCCCCTCCTCTATGTATCCGTGCCCCTCAAACCAGACACTCGCCTTCTGGTGGAGTCCGCGAACTTGATCGGGATGAAGGGTCCGAAGACGCTCGTTGAGCACGTGAGCAAACAGCGTGTGGTACCTGTACCAACGCCCGCTCCCATCCAACGCGGAGATAAACACATTTGACTTCTCGAGCCGCTCGAGCATTCCCTCGCTTCCCGTCCCACCAGTAACGGCGTCACATAGCGACCCGTTCATGCGACCGAGAATCGAAGTTTTTAGCAGGAATTCCTGAATGACAGGAGGCTGCGGAGCAAAGACCTCATCGATCAGGTAGTCAACGACGTATCTATAGGTCTTTATCGAATGGCGGGAGAATGGATCGTCCGTCCATCGGCTAACGTTTGGCGCAATCAGTTGAATGCCAACAGCCCACCCCTCCGTCAACGCCACCAGCTCCGAGACCTCGTCCGACGAAAGGGCTATTTCCGGGCTTGAATTGACGAAAGGGGCCGCCTCCTGGAACGTGAACTGAAGCTCGGAGGCCCGAATCTCTATCAACTCTCCTCTTGCCCGCAACCGTGTCAGCCGGAGCGGCGGATCAACCCTGCTCGTGATGTAGATGTGCAGCTGTGAGGGCATCCGCTCTATGAATAAGGATAGAGTGGCGTGGATTTCCTCGTTCTCAATGACGTGATAGTCGTCAAGAACAACCGCAATCTGCCCGGCAACCTCCACCAAATCGTTGATCAATTCGGTGAGGATACCCTCGATCGGGAGCGAATCGGAAGAATTGAGGAGGTTGAGGGCGCGTGTTCCCAGTCGCGGCTGGAGTTGCTGGAGCGAACCAATGAGGTATGCCCAGAAGCGGGCGGGTTGATTGTCTCCCTCGTCGAGAGAGACCCAGGCGGCGTTGATCTTTCCCTGCTGCATCCACCCACTGATGAGGGTGGTCTTGCCAAATCCGGAGGGGGCGGAAATAACCGTCAACCGCCGCTTCAATCCCTCGTTCAGCCTCTCATGGAGACGCGCACGGGAAACGTAGTTCGGCGGGATTCTGGCGACATGCAGCTTCGTCGTAAGAAGGGGAGGCTGCCGATTTGTGTCGCTACGGTTGGCTGCCCAATCCATCCGCGTGGACTCCTGCTAGGGGTTGCTATCGTGTACGGCTTCGCCCGGAACGGACGTGGGTCTTCCCGACAGGGAATGTCGAAAGGCGGGTGGGTGCCCAAATCCACCCCGGGTGGCGCCCCTCCGGAGATGCAGTGCAGCCCCGGTTGAACGGACTCGCTTGTTCGGGATTCTATGAATCGCTGAAGGGAGGGAAGGATGACTTTCCCAGCTCTGACTCCACCCACCGGACCGGGCCGGTAGAAGCACAGATGCTTCAAAGTCGCTGCAAATATAAACAGTCCGACCTCCGATTCATCCCTTTATCACTACTCCATTCGCAAAGGGGTGGAGACGCCTATATTGGGGGTGGACAATTGTGGGTGGAGAAACCTCTTTTCAGCAAAAATTAGGCGACATTGGGGTGGAGAGCTCATACACCCTCTTCGCCCCAAGTTTGACGAAAGACGTCCGCTATCTCACCTACGGTTGCGTAGCACTCTACTGCTTCCAGAATGCGGGGCATCAGATTCTCCGTGCCGTTCGCCGCCGTTTGCAACGCATCGAGCGCAGCTTTGACCCTCCGCCCGTCCCTGGAGGTACGCACCTCGGATAGCCTCGCTATCTGCTTTTGACGGAGCGAGTCGTCCACATGAAGAATATCAGCGAAGGGGGCCTCTTCAATCTGGAACCTGTTAACTCCTACGACGACATCCTCCCCGGACTCAATTCGCTGCTGCGCCTCCCAAGCCGAGTTGGCGATCTCGTTCTGAACGAAGCCCTGCTCCACGGCTGCAACCGCCCCACCCATCTCATCAATCTTCTGAATGTACTCTCCTGCCAGGCGCTCAATTTCGTCCGTCAGATACTCAACCAGATAACTACCCGCCAAGGGATCTATGGAGTCGGCGATACCGGTCTCGTACGCCATCACCTGCTGCGTTCGAAGCGCAAGGCGGGCAGCATTCTCTGTAGGGAGCCCAAGCGCCTCGTCAAATCCGTTCGTGTGGAGGGACTGCGTTCCCCCCATTATGGCCGCGGCTGACTGCATTGCGACTCGTACGATGTTCGTCTCAACCTGCCGCGCCGTCAACGTCGATCCGGCGGTTTGCGAGTGGAACCGGAGCATCATACTCTTCGGATCCGTCGCCCCGAAACGGCTCTTCATGATGCGAGCCCACATCCGCCGTGCCGCCCTCAGCTTTGCTACTTCCTCGAAGAAGTTGTTGTGGATGTTAAAAAAGAAGGAGAGACGAGAGGCGAAGACGTCCACATTCATTCCCGCGTCGATTGCCGCGGCTGTGTATGCAATGGCATTGGCAAGGGTGAATGCGACCTCCTGTACTGCCGTGGATCCTGCCTCCCGTATATGGTAGCCACTAATGGAAATGGTGTTCCAACTGGGGAGTTCACGTGCGCACCAAGAGAAGGTGTCCGTTATCAGCCGCATCGATGGCCGGGGGGGGTAGATGTACGTTCCCCGCGCCGCATACTCCTTCAGGATGTCGTTCTGAATAGTGCCGCTCAACGTCGCAAGATCAGCGTTCTGGCGTCGCGCCAGAGCAACGTACAACGCAAGAAGTGTGGATGCCGTGGCGTTGATCGTCATCGACGTTGACACATCGTTGAGCCGAATACCAGCGAACAGCGTCTCCATGTCCGCGAGCGAGTCAATAGCAACCCCGACCTTTCCAACCTCCCCTTCCGCCATTGGATGATCGGAATCGAATCCGATTTGCGTCGGCAGGTCAAACGCGACGGATAGCCCGGTCACCCCTTGCGACAACAGGTACCGGTATCGTTCGTTCGATTCCTCCGCCGTTCCAAATCCAGCGTACATCCGCATCGTCCAGAGACGCGATCGATACATCGTGGGGTAGACGCCGCGTGTAAACGGGTATTCGCCCGGAGCCTCTGGTTGACCACAGCCCTCGGGCGGAGTCAGATAGGAGGGAATCTCTATGCCAGAATCGGTCTGGAACCTGTCCTTTCGCTCTGTCGCCATAATCCGGAAAGTATACCGTTTCGATGTGGGTGTCGAGAAGGAGTCGACGATACGCAAAAAACCCGTTCTTTCTTAGAGGTTGACTCCGGGCGTCGAATCGCTCGTCCGCAAACATGCCGATCCAACCGTCAACCACCAGTCATCCCTTATCTTGTGCCGCCATGAACGTAATCTTCTCAATTCATTCGCACACTCGCTGGCTGGTGGCCGGACTTCTGCTCATTGCCATCATTAAGCTGGGCATCACCGTCATGCGGCGGGGAGACTTTACCAAGGCAGATAGCGGTCTCACGTCCGCCGCGGTAGGTATCCTCGATCTTCAAGTACTGGCCGGACTTGTCTACTTGATCGGAACAGGAGCGTATGACGCACAGTACCGCATCGAGCACGTAGTGACAATGATCGTTGCGGTCTTTGGCGCTCACATGACATCGCGCTTCAAGAAGCACCCGGGTCCGGTCAGAGCTCAACGGACATTTCTTGCGCTGATCGTGGTTGCGCTGCTTGTCTTCGTCGGCGTGATGCGTCTGCCCGGGAACGGCTGGACACGGGGTATGGATCGCTCTTCACCCGCACCGGTGACGGTGATGAAGTAGGGACGTCACCCCATGATTCGGCAACGATCGTCACACTCGTTTCGCGATCGACCCGGTCCGCCTGGCTATGTGGGGAACCGGGTACAGTTCTCCAGATCCCTCCGCACCCTCTCCCTCCTCGTGCTCACGATTATGTCGTCGGCCGCCGCCCAGGTGGTCGACACAGGCCAGTATGTGAACGTGCAGCCCCTCCCGGATACCACGGTGACGATTCGCCCGGTGTTTGGCCTGAATCCGGACGAGTTCATGTTGGGCGCATATGTAAATGTTCGACCCCCGACGGGAGGTCTCGGTGGGATCTGGCCGTGGGCAGATTCATTGGGGATCTCCATCATCGAGGATCGACACTCGCTCGAGTATGGCGCCGAGATCGATTCGTTGGCGGACGGTGCCAGGGGGACTACCAGTGGGGCGTGGCGACACAGACTTATTGTGCACACGCCTCCAATCTCTCTGCTCGGATGGGCACGCGAGGTGATCTTCTATCCGTTCGATACGGCTGCCTCCTATTACTTCCAATGCCGGTTCCTTGAGTCATGGAGATCACAGGGTGTTGAGAGACTCAACCGTGATCCGTCTCAGCGAAGCCCCTCGGGTAGTCCACTGCGCGAACGGGTCTTTGACGTCTCGAACACAGATACAATGGCAGTGGTCGCTAGTCGGATTGCCTTTGGCTACGACTCCGCGTTCCACAAACGGCGATGGAGTGCGTACCCGTACGACGACAGCGTCGAAGTCACCGACGAATTCTATCGTCGCAACGATCTGGACGTTAGCCGAGACAAGGCATCGATCTTCATCGTCGTCACGGGTCACCTCTTCTCACCGGCAGAGGGGGGGCGCCCCTACGATTCCGCGCAAGACGACATCGTGCTTGAAATCGACATCATGAATGAAGTCCCCGAGGGGGCCACATTCATGAACGCTGACGGCGCGACCATGCGGGCGACCGCCGACACGACGTTTCTCTACACCACACTCTATCTGAGCAAGCGACAGTTTCTACCCCTTCTCGCGGGAGCCGACACCGCCTACGACCGATACCGCGCGGCGGAGTTCTGGATCGACATGAAGCGGATGTTCCCGTTCGGGCCGGGGGGTCCGTTCAACGACGCCAACAGCGCTCATCGAATGGATGTTCGTGTCCGTTGGACAGGCAAGGAGAAACTGGCCCTTCGTTCCGTGGCACTGAGAGACACGATGGCACAGCTTCTCTTGGGGAATCGGACGCATCAGGCGCTCTTCCGTGCAGCAATCATAGACTCGGTGGAGCGTGCCCTCCGTGGCTATTCATGGTCGGTACAGGATCAACGCCTCGCCGCGTCAACACGCTATCGGGATCGACTGGGAAAGATTATCCGATTCTACACTGGTGATGAGGGGACGGCCCTCCGGAACGTGGGATTCAACTGGCTCGATTCGACGTTGTATCGCCGGTTTGCGAACGGCGACTCGTCGACACGAGGGCTGAGAGCGTACCGAGCGCAAGCGACGATACTGGACAGCGACGCCCCTATCATGACGAGCCAAAATGAAATCACGGTTGAGACATATCCGTGGGATTTCTGGCACATGAAGGGGGAATGGAGCGACCCGGCCGCATCATCCAGAGTGGGTGAATCACGCGGTGGGTGGATGGGGGATATGGCGGGATGGTTCGGACTGCCTGACTCAATTCAGCAGCCTCCGTCGATCGTGGAGCACAATGGCGGACGGTTCTACATCCCACAGTTGGGCCTGGACGACCGTGACGCGCGATCGAACGTTGAACTGTACACGCATTCCATTCAGAGGTTGGCGTGGGGTGCCTACGTCCCCTTCCGACTGCGGTGGCCGTACAGTCGGTGGCAGCTCACCGCGCTCGGACGGGCAGCGGACGTTTCTCGCAGAACGGGACGTCGGATCATTCTCTGGACGGGGGTTCACACCACTCTACACATCTGGAATCGCGAGAAGGGGGGACGGACGTACCGCGACACGCTGATAGGCCACATTCCCGAGGCATCGGAAATCCGTGCAAACGTTAACATTGGCCTGGCGTACGGGATTCGTGGCATACAGTACTCCTACCTGGGTGCAAACGTCAACGAGTATTATGGCCGGGACTTCATAGCAGACTTCGGGCCGGTCGGCGCAACGACGGCTGACACACAAAACGTGGTCGACTATAGACTCCGCTCGCCCTGGTACATTTCACCGGAGTTTGGTGATTCCATATCACAGTTCTACACAGGCTGGGGAACGCGGCTGCGGGAGATACGATGGGTGAACCGAACATGGATTCCCCGAATCTGGCCGCACTTGAGAAGGCTCCGGTGGCGCGACGCCTACTCCGTCCACTTCACGACTCCTCAAGATTACGCGGCAGGGAGCACCCGCCCTTTTGAAAGCACCGAAATCGTCCAGGCTGTTCAGGCTCGGGACCGCGAAGGACGCGTTGATTCTCCGAGCGAGACCTACGTGGAAGTGGGGTTGTTCGAGTCGCGGAAGGGCGCCTCACCATCGACCGATACAGCCTGGGTCATGGTGGTCAATCGCCGCACGTTTGAACGACCCGACGACGTGCCACCGACGTCGCGTCGCGGGCGATTGATGGATTCCCTCGCCGAGTGGAGACTTGTTACGGTCCGCCTTCACCTGCCGCCGGTCGACGGTCAACCGACAAGAATTGCGCGTGTGCGCGAAGTGGGTCACGACCCGGTGAACCTCCCCGGTCTGCCGGGTGAGCGAGCACCGGTCGACACCACGGTCTCTCTCGACTCGGCGTTCAACGTGTGGATAAGACCGGGAGGGGGGAGCCTCTTTGAAATCACCTATCAACTCCCGAACGGCAGGCTCAACGACCTCCACGAACCTGACCAGCCACGTTCCCCGGGCGGTCACGGCTTTGCCTCCCTCGTGCCTTCGCGATCACCAGAGTCATCATTGCTCATTGTTGACCGGGCACCGTTGCCCGCGCGCGCTCCCCTTGCTGATCGGTCCTCCCACGACCTGAGCGACATCGACGAGTGCGAACCCCGCACACCATAAGTAACTCTTGCCACTCCTTCTCCATAATGGCACGCGACCAGCCCTGGACGCACTTGATTTCCGACAGGTAGTCCTGGCCTCTGCGCACGCTGGCGATCTTCATCGGCACCTGTTCGTTGTCCCCACGCGTCGACGCGCCCAGGAGGTTGAACGGGAGATCGTTGCAGAACACGTTCGCACAATGGGGCGTCCCATTGAGAGAATGCCGATTACCACATTCGGTCTTTTCGTCCGCGAATTCCATTCCCGGATAGCACGCGCGAAGCGAGAGCTCACTCCAGGCATTCAGCTCGCGTTGATCTACCGTGCGATGCAGAAGGTCGACCTCTCGTTTTTCGGAACGCCCGACCGTGATCCCTCCCCTTCCGTAGCCGAACGAATCGCTCGAGTGATCGCCGGTGTCCGCGCAGACGGCATCATGCCGAGCGACTTTCGTGATGACCTTGAGTGGCTGGAGAACAACGAAGGAGGACCGCGCTACAGCAGGGAAAAGCTGAGCGACATGTACGAGATCTACTCCGAGTACCTGCGCCTGCTCGGTCGGTCGTGGGACGATCACCCCGGGAGGATTGCCGAACTGGCGACGCGACTGACGCGCGACGATAACGCAACATTCCGCAGCGCTTACCCAGACGTGACATCCATCGTCGTACATGGATTCCGTGAGTTCACACTCCCGGAGACAGACATTCTACGACTCGTCGCAAACGTTTCCGACCTGCAGGTCCTTATCTACCTGGACTACGAGGAGTCGAACGGTCCGCTGTACGGCAACTTCGACGAAGTAGTGCACCGGCTACGGAAATCTGGGTATAGAGCACAACGTCTCGATGCGTTGGACGAGCGCATTTCGGAGGAAGAGCGCCGCCCATTCAGCCATCACATGCGCAAGAATCTCTTCCGGACCGACGAAAGAATTGAGAACTCGTCGTTCGACAACCTGTTGTCCGTCTACGGGTTTCATAACAGGGAAGAGGAGGTGCAGGGAATCTGTGCTCTCCTGAAACGCATGATCCTGGCTGACGGCATCCCGCCGGAGCGCATCTGCGTTGCGACGTACGACTTGGAGCCCTACAGCAGGCTGTTTGCCGAGCATCTGGCATCACACGGCATTCCATCGATAACCGCGGCATCTTCGATGCTGGATAGAAGCGGATTACTGGCCGCCGTCCTGGCCGCGCTCGCGGTTCCGGCGGGGAGCTACGAGCGCCATGATGTCGTCCGGGCGGTGACTTCACCATATCTCGACTTCGGGTCTGAGATTGACGCCGCGGCGCTCGTCGAGGCATCCGGGCGGCTTCGAATACGGAGGGGGCGGATGGCCTGGGGGCGTAGGATTGACCAGCGCATCTCATTCCTTCGAGCTCGGATGACGAGCATGGACGATCCTGATGAACAGCAGGCTATCCAATCCGAGTTGGATACGCTCGACCGGGCGGCCACGAGCATAGCCCTTCTTGCTGAGGCCCTCGACCCATTCTCGCGTCGCATGACGCCGGCAGAGTTCCGAATCGCGTTTAGGCATCTGATCGGTCGGCTCCGCGTGGCAGATCGAATACTCTCCGTCCGTGCCGAATTCGTACCCCAGGGACGAGCTGAGCACGATTGGAACCGAATTCACGACGAGCTTGAACGGGACACGCGCGCGCTTTCGGCCTGCCTGAACATGGTTGACGAGATGACGGAGTTCTTCGAGGTTGAATATGGCCCACGGTCAGAACTCGTCACCTCAAAGCCTGGGCGCTACGGCGAAGGACGGTATCCGCTCGATTTCTACATCGACTGGATCCGCACCGCCGCTCTTCAAACACCGTGGAAGCTGCGCGAAGGGCACGGACAGGGTGTCCTTGTTACAACCACGCGAGATATCCAGGGACTCGAGTTCGATGCCATCATTGTCTGTGGTTTGGTGGACGGTGAGTTTCCCAGCATCTATGTTCCTGAATCGTTTCTCGGAAAACCACTCCAGCACGCAGCTGAGCGTCAGATCCGCCGCGAGCGGATGGAATTCTACGGCGCGATCACGTCGTTCCGTGAACGGCTCCTGCTGACATATCACAGATACGAGTCCGAGGCGCGAGTGGTCCGTTCGTCCTTTGTTGATGCCCTCCTCCGGATCACCACAGTGGAGGACTCCGCACGTGTATTTGACGTTGATGAATTGCGCGTCATACGAGAAGAGGCGCGACGAGGGGGTACCCTCCCGGCCCTGCTTGACCCGCTCGCGGACATTGTCACGCATGAATCACTCGCGGAGGAAATCGGGGCAACACTGTGGAGCGGCGGTGACATTCACAGAATGGATGACGTGCTTCGCGAGGAGATGGCGCAACATCTGGCGCATACAGTCCACGTTGAAATGGGACGGCACGGAAACGAGAAGGGATTCGCCGGGGAGTTTATGGGAATTATTGGGGGTGCGCTGACGGGCGACGAGCAGGCGATTCTGCGGGGAAGGCGACATCGGGATTATTCGCCGTCACAACTTGAGCTGTACGCACGCTGTCCCTTCAAGTACTTCGCTCGGCGCATTCTCCATATCGTTCCCGCGGCGGACTATGACGTTACTATCACTCCCCTCGAGCGGGGAATCCTTCTTCACTCAGTTCTATTCAAGCTATATACCGAGCTCCGTGACCGGCAGGAGCTTCCACTCACTCAGCAACGGAAGGCGTGGGCATTGGCCCGGGCGCGAGAACTGGCCTTGCGGGAAATCGAAGGAATCGTCTTCGAGCACCCTTATTGGCAGATCGATCAGGAACGACTGCTCGGAAGCGAATTGCTCGGGGGACTCCTCAAGCGGTGGATTGATGACGACGTAGCACGCAGTGAGGAGGGCAAGACGAGCCTGATTCCGGAATTCTTCGAAGTTGATTTTGGTGGTCGGAATGCAAGTGGAAGGGAAATTGACGGGCGTCTATCGACCGGTGAGCCTGTACGTGTCCATCACTTGAGCCTCCGGGGGCGGGTGGATCGCGTGGAAATTGCGCGTCGTGACGACAAGGTCTATTTCGCTGTTGCCGACTACAAAACAGGCCGAGCCCCAACACGAGGCGATGTCAATGATGGTACCAGCCTGCAGCTCATGCTGTACATCGAAGTTATTCGCCGCCTCCTCGCCGACAACCTTGATATTCCACTCGAGAATGTGCTTCCAGTAGGTGGTTTCTATTATGAACTCGATGCCCGCCGAGTAGCCACGGCTATGAAAACGGTCTTTGTTCCGAATGAACTGAAATCAAACAAGAAGAATCCTGACGGGCTGGTTCAAACAAGCCGCATGGCAACAGATCCAGAAACGCCCGAAGATCTGCTCGACATAATTGATGCCGTCCTGACGCGGGCCGAGGAGTACGTCGAAGGCATTGCCAGAGGGCAATTCCCATTGACGTCGCGCGAGGTAGGGAAGGTGTGCCGCTCATGCGAGTTTGAACCGGCATGCAGAATTCGAGGTAAGGATTAGACGAGGGGGTCTCTAAGGCCCGCGCGATCAAAACCCCGTTGCCGCAAGGCACATGAATCGCATTCTCCACACGGACGATCGCTCTTCTGGTAACACGACCACGTGAGATGAAACGGCGCACCGAGGCCGGCACCCGTGCGCACAATCTCCTCTTTCGACATTCCAATCACAGGCGTCATGATGGTGATACGTGTGTCCGGATGGGTCCCCAGATCGACCACCCTTTGAAAGGCATCGTAAAACACAACACGACAATCCGGATATCCACTTGAGTCTTCCTCCACGGCCCCGATGGCGATTGCACCGGCCCCAATCACCTCCGCCCAGCTGGTCGCTATGGCAAGAATGTTTGCGTTTCGAAATGGGACGTAGCTCGTGGGTACGTCGGTGGAGTTCAGATCGGCGGGGGAGACGTTAATGTGCGCGTCTGTCAGGCTGGACCCGCCTATGACGGCGAGGTGGCGAATATCGACAACAAGCCTGCGTTCCACTCCATAATGATCTCCGAGCGCGTGAAAGCACTCCAGTTCTTTTTGTTCGGTCCGCTGTCCATAGTTGGTGTGCAGAAAATTCAATTCGAACCCGTCACGGCCCATCAGCCCTGCTACCACGCAGCTATCCATTCCACCACTGACCAGAACAACTGCGCGATCGCGATTACTCGGCGTCATTCCGTTACCTCGGCGTAGGTCGATTCGGTTTCCTGTACGCGGATAGTCAGTCGACATCCGGCCACGCTCCCTTTCAGCAACGCCGCTATTCTGACATGAAGCCATCTCGCCAGATTCTCGGCTGTCGTTGCAAAGGGGACGACTACGTGTTTAAGGGGATTAGTGGTGAAGAAGTCGAGAATTGGAGCATCATGCTCGTCCACAATGAACGAATGATCGAGCTCGTCGATAATCGGCTGAACAACTGACTTCAGATCGAAATAGTCGATCACCATTCCATGTTCGTTCAGCGTGCCATCCACGACGACGTGAAGTCTGTAGGAATGTCCGTGAAGATTGCGGCACCCTCCCTCGTGAAAGGGGAGCCGATGCCCCATCTCCCATCGAAATTCCTTAGCGATGCGTACTGAGTCGGTCATGGCCCATCAGCTCCCTGCTCCACGACAATCGTGGAGTGTAGTCCCCCTCTGGTCGTAAATGCCCCAGTTACCTTAATGTATCGCGGATGGAGAGCCGTAACCAGGTCATCCAATATCCGATTGGTCGCTGCCTCGTAGAAAATCCCCCGGTTCCTGTAATCAAGGAAATAGTACTTCAGTGACTTCAATTCCACGCACAACGCGTCGGGGACGTACTCCACGGTGATCGTCCCGAAGTCCGGAAGTCCGGTCATCGGACAGACCGACGTGAATTCCGGGTTGGTATGAACGATCGTGTAATTACGATCGGGATTCGGATTAGGAAACGTTTCGAGCGTCATCAATGCCGCGTTGTTATGGTGCTTCAGCCAATACTCTCGGTGGTTGCGTCGATATCGTCGACCAGCTTTGCTGCCATTTCGAGAACCACCTTCGGAAACAGTCGATGCTCAACCTGAAGGACGCGATCAGCAAGAGACTCGGGCGTATCTCCATCGAGAACGGGGACACGTTCCTGCGCAAGAATCGGCCCCGTGTCGTACTCAGTGTCTGCCAGGTGAACGGTTACGCCTGTCTCGGTATCTCCGGCATCCAGGACAGCCCGATGCACGTTCAATCCGTACATCCCCTGTCCACCATATTTCGGGAGGAGTGCGGGATGGACGTTTACTATTCGTCCTGCCCAGTGCGACACGACCCGGGACGGCAATTGCCGCATGTAGCCGGCAAGGACAATCAGGTGGATGTGGTGGGTCGTGAGGGCCTGAAAGAGATCGGCCTCGTATCGCGCGGCGTCTTCATACTTCGACGGCGACAGCCGAAGCGTCTCAATACCGTGCGCATTCGCGTAGTCGAATGCACCCGGATGGGCGTTGTTGCTTACGCAGAGCGATATCTGTGCTGGTGGATCCTCCAGCTGTGAGAGTGCTCTGTGGAGCGCTTGAAAGTTCGAGCCTTTGTGAGAGGCGAATACGGCAATACGGATGGGCTGAGACATAGGGGGCGAAAAATACAAAGCCCCTCCGAACCTAGTCGATTCGGAGGGGCTTCGAACATCCATCGTAACGCGATTCGGGAATCGCGCACGATCAAGACTCGCTTAGCGAGCGACCGTCATCTTGCGGACGAGGGTCGAACCGTTGTTCGTCACGAGCTTGTACAGATACGCGCCATTCGGGACCGGCGCACCCGTTGCATCATCACCGTTCCAGTCGATAGCGTTCAGCTCACCGCCGCGCGCATCGACCGCAAACGAGCGGACGACATTACCGAGAGCGTCATTGATCACGATCTGCACTGGTCCGCTTTCGGCTACGGAGAACTCGATGCGGGTCGAGCCCTGAACCGGATTCGGGACGTTCTGCGAGAGCGTATTTGCCGTGCTTCCAGCCTCGGCACCCTTGATGCGTCCCTCACGGACACCGCTGTAGTTGACCGATCCGTCGCGATCCTCCTGACGGAGACGATACTGGTAGACGGTATTCGGAACAACGTCAGCATCTACAAGGTTGTACGAGCGTGGCTGGTTGCTATTACCGGCGCCCTGACGGAAGCCGATCGTGTTCCAGTCCTCGGCACCCTTGAGCCGTCGCTCGACATTGAAGCCATGGTTGTTCTGCTCGGTCGCAGTTGTCCAGTCGAGACGAATTGCGCTCGGAAGCTCCGTAAGCTCGAACGACGCAAGTTCGACCGGCTCGACAAGGCAGGCCGAGGCCAGCTTCGGTCCGAAGTACGGACGGATCATTGGGATCCACGACCCACGTGTGTAGGTCGTAACGGCGCCCAGGGTTCCGATCCAGTTAAGGTGCGGGAAGCCCGGGTTGTTCGTCGTGTTGATCATCGGATTCCAACCACCCGACTCCGTCGTGTTCTCGAACCAGAAGCGGTTCTGACGGAACTCTGGATGAATCGGGATACTGTAGTTACCGGCACCACGAGGCGGTCCGTCGGAACGGATCGTCGTGACCTGACCCATGCGGCTTGCATCACCACCGAGCTCCAGACCGGTCTGGCCGAGCTGGGCAACAGTCGTGAAGTAGATACCTGGGTCGACCACCAGCGGCGTATCGAGCTGAACGGTGACGAACTGATCGAAGTTGAACTGCCGTCCCATATCCTGATCCGGGACACCCTGACCACGCAGCTTGTAGAGGCGCGTCGAGGCTACCGGCAGGTTCAGCGGCGGGCTGTTCAGGTTCGTTCCGGCCGGCTGCTTGTAGATCGAGTAGAGAACGTAGTCCGGGGCCTGGTTGGCACCCGCGTAATACGCCTTGTACCCTGTGATCGTGTCGCGGACGAGGATGCGGAACTGCATGGCGAATGTACCGGAGTTGGATCCGCCACCAGGACCGAACGGCTGCGTGCCGTCGCCATCCTGTGCCGGCGGAACCAGGTTGAGGCCCTTACCGGTCTGACCAGAGAAGTTCTGGTTAGGAACGTCGTTCGATCCATCGTCATACGCAAATGTCGGTCCCAGCGTCAGACGGAAGTCGGTGTACGTCACATCGTTCGCGCCGTAAGAATCGTAATTCTGCGGAAGAATGCGAGCGAAGATCCGGTAGTCCGTCGTGTTCACCGGGGGCGAGGTCGGCGTAATTGCCGAGCCGCACTCCTGCGCGTTCCAGCTGGGGAACGGAACCTCACGGTCACGTCCCGCTGCAAGCGCGATGATCGACTGGTAGCGATAGTAGCTGAAGAGGCCCGGAGGAGGAGGCGTCGTCTGGTTCTCAACGTAGACAGCGCAGCCAAAGGCGGTCGCTGCCGTTGATCCGTTGTTGCCAAGCTTTACCGCCAACGGGATCGCGCGGGCCTGCGAGGCCGGAGCTTCCGTGTACGGCCAGTCGACCTTCACGGTGGTCACTTCAACTTCCGGCTTGTCCGGCTCTACCACCATCACGTTGTCGATGAAGAAGAGATCGGCGTCATCTGCCGGAGGCGGAAGCGGCGAGTCGTTCTTCATGAGACCGCGGATGCGGAATCGGAAGACCTTGCTTGCCTGCGCGTCGGCGAACCAACGAGCAGGAATCGGAATGAACGTACGGTAGAACTCGAAGTCCTTGCCAGCATCAAACTCGTCGACGACGATCTTGCCAGTGGTATCGGTTCCCGATCCACCGCCACCGCCGAAGACACCCCAACGCGGCGACGTTCCGTCACTTCGCCAGCGCGGTGCGCCGGTGGCGTCACCGAACGTGGTCGTCTGCCAGTCCGATTGGTTCTGAATGTTCACGACGCGATCAATCGCGTTCGCGCTCGGCTCGGCAAACTCGACAATGATGAAGTCCGGGATCTGGTAGAACGCGGTCTTCTGGGTCGTGTAGGTCGAGTGCTCAGGACCAACCATTGTTGCGTCCGCATACCCGCGCGGATAGCCAGACTGCTGGCGACCCGAACGCTGATACGACAGGATCATGACCGGGCGAGTAATCGCCGACGAGAGATTGATCGGGAACGACAGGAGTGTGTCACCACCCTGGCGGTTGTACTGATTGTTCCAGTAGAATCCACCGTCAACGCCACGGCGATCCAGGACGCAGACCGGCGAATTAAGACCGGCAGTTCCAGCAGGACCACGCGGTGGCGGAGGATTGTAGCAGTTGGCGTCACCATCAACAACCTGTGCACCGATTGACACCCAGGCATTGACCGACGGAATGATTCCGTCTTCCGGCGAGATATCGTAGTCACTGAACGTGTTGATAAACGGCAGGTTCAGCTTCTTGATTCCGAACATTGTGACACCAGTTGTGTCGTCAAACGGCCACTGCTGACCGTAGTAGACGCCACCTGGTCCACCGTCCAGCGAGATAACCTCGGCACGGAAACGACCGGCCTGACGCGGCACGGCGGCGTTGGTGATGTACGGGTCAAACTTGATCGTATCGATGTTCGGGCGAGCCGGGTTGGTGTTAAGCGTTCCCGGTGCGACCTCGATCGGATACAGAGGACGAGTCGTCGCAGTCCGCTGATACACTGGCGGATTATTGACGTTGACGAGATCACGGATACGGAAGACAACGAAGAAGCGGATCGGCTGCAGGGTCACGTTGACCGGGCCGACGTTGCTCGATACGTTCTCCACAATACCCACCGGCTTAACGACGCCAAGAAGCTGATCACCCAGCAGAAGCTCGAAGTTATTCGGGAGCGTTCCTGCTGGCAGGTCGATATACTGCCCGGCGACGAAGCGGCTCGGGACCTGGAACGTCACGCTCAACACGCGGACGACGTTCTTCCACTGCTTGAACTTGATCGCAAGCGAATTGTGCGGCGTGCTGGCTCCAGCACCATTGACGTACACGGCACCACCGTTGTCCGCATTCGACAAGTAGTTCGTGAACTCCTGATCGTGGCTCTGAATGCCGATTGTGGCGTTCGAGCGGAACATGATGTTCGACGGGATGCTGATCACGCGAACCGTCGGATCCTGATACACACCACGGAACAGGTTGTAATTGAACTGCACCGAACTGTCGGTACGGTCCAGCACGACCTGGAAGTTTGCACGGATCTCACGGTTGTTGACGGTGCGATTCTGGTTGATGATCGGCACGAACTTCGTACCCCTCATCGACATGTCGCAGTAGTAGATGATAAGCTTGTTGCCCGTCTGATCTCTACGCCAGTAGACGCGGCCGAAATCATCCGGAAGCCCGCGGGCCGGATCGTACTGCGAGAGTTCGCAGTCGTCCCACAACGGTGCGATCACGGAGAGCTGCGGTGCAGTCGCTGTAGCCGAATAGGCCGTCGCACGGGCTGGCGTGGGGAACTTGTTGTTGTTACCGTTGAGCAGACCGGCGTCGTTCTTCGTGTACCAGTTACTCCCCTTGCCCATGACGACATACTCAAAACCGTAGTCGTCCGTCGTCGGATCCGTCAGTGGATTCGCCGTGCGAGGGAGGGTCGGCTCGCCATCGAACACCGGCTCATAGTCAACGCGATTGCCCGTTTCGTCATACTGATACCGACGATTGGTCAACGCAATGAGGCCGTTGGTCGAGACGTAGAAACTGTCATACTTCCGACCGTAATAGAAAAACGGAAAGCCAATCGAAATAGGACCGGCGATCGCGTTGTTCGTCGAGTCAGCTATCTGATTTGGGTTGCGGAAATACTCCAGACCCTGGGTTCCAGGCAGATCCCAGTAGCTGGCCGCACGCTGGTTCGGACCCGACAAGACACGACGCCACGAACGGGCTTCCGTTCCCGTGGTGTCGATAAACTGGTAGGTCGGATTCCAGGGTGGTCCAATCGACGGAGCGTCATTGTCCGTCACATAGTACCCGGTCGACAGAGGTGCTTTGGCTACAGGCCCTCCAGGGTAGGAGCCAAGAGCATCAACACTGCGACGGAGCACTTCACTGCCGTCACTCTCTCCTTCTTCACCGCCACCGGCCAGAATCTGGGCCGTCGGCAGTACAAAGGCGAGCGCGCAGAGTAGCAGTAGAACCCTTCGCATTAGCTGCACTCCTGTAATGATGTGGAATTGGTTAGGCAGGATGTTCCTGAATTTCATCGATGTTCTAGCGATCCCGTGCCGGTGACAGATGACCCGCACCAGCAGAATCGTTGTTTTCTAGCAATCTTGTGGGAGTCCGAACGGCAGGAGGGGAGCGGGTGTTCGGAGAAGCTCGCAAGGATCGAACATTTTTCCGAAATAATCAAGTAGTATCGATTCCCCAGTGAGGAGGCCCACGTGTCGGTCAGCGCGGCCACTCCCTTCGGACGTGCATTCCCTAACACCCCGCCAAGGTGGTTTGTTAGCTCCTCGCGGAAAGATTCCGAAGAAAAATACGCCCGTCCAGCAAGCACGAGCGGGTCACCCCCTTCGCAGGAGGTGACCCGCCACGATTCTAGGGTCTGGGACCCAGATTCAACTACCTTACTATTGTAAGCGAGCGGGTCAGCGTGACCCCGCTAACGCGGAGCGTATAGTGATATGCTCCGGCCGGAAGCGTACCAAGATCCACCGCTACCCTGTGCTCGCCAGCTGCGCGCACCCCACGTTCAACCGCCGCCACACGCCTTCCGGTGCCGTCGTAGATCGACAGTTCTACATTCCCTGCACGCTCCAGGGTGTACAGGATTTCGGTGCGGTCGCGAGCCGGGTTCGGAACGCTCTGCCACAGACTGACGCCGTCCGCACGCGTTTCTCTATCAACCGAGCTGGACCCGGTCGTCGGACCCTGCGCGCCTGGTGGCACAACACCGCCGCCATCGTTTGATCCAATCGAGCCCGTCGGATCGTCACCCACATATCGGGCACGGACTCCGTTTCCCGAGAGCGTAACGACAATGTCACCACCCTCCGCGCCGATTGTCAGCGTTGCATTGGAGGCACCCACCACCGCTGGACGCCAGGTCACCTCGACCATCTCCGTCTCTGCCGCACCCAGTACGAGACGCGAAAGGGGGCTGACCTCGAATTCGGTCGCATTCACGCCTGTGATCACTGGTGGCGTCAGCCTGGCTGGCATGGTACCATTGTTCGTAATTGCGAAGGTCTGGCGCGTTTCACCACCGATACCCAACGATCCAAAGTTCAAGCTGGCAGGGCCGGTGGGTGTCTTTGTACCCGCCTCACCCGTCAGCAACGCTCGCAGCGTGTCATCGCGGTCCGTCACCAGTTCGAGTTGCGCCATGCGCGGACCGGCTGTCGAGCCGCTTGGCGTGAAGACGATCGACAACTCCATAATCTGTCCGGGAATCACGGCAAACGGACGGCCGGGCCATGGGTTGGCTCCGTCCTCGGCAAAATCACCAGCGTCGACTCCAACAATCGTTGCCGACTGAATGATGAAGGGTGCATCTGCCGCATTCCGCAGCGTGACCGTCTGCGGCTGAGACGCAGTCGTTACTTCCGTTGCCGGGAAGTTCGCATCTCCGGCGTAGAGACCATCCTTTCCTTCACCGTAAAGATCCATGTAGTATACGCCACGCTCTGTCAGACCGCGCGTAATGACCGTCGAGTCATTTGTTGCCATGTAGAGCGTTGCCCGACGAGAGCCAACGTGACGAGGCGTGAAGCGAACCTGGATCGAGTCGCGTACGCCAGCCGGAAGAAGTAGTTCATTCCCCACGTCTCTTGGCCACGTCGAGGAGACGGCCAGCACTGCGAATTCCTCAACATCGCCGGAATTGATCCGAAGTGCGCCCTCGTCGATTCGGAGGGGGCAGTTTCCGGCGTTTTCGATCATCAACCACTTGTCTTGCGAAGTCCCGAGCGAGGTCTTGTCGAAGATGAGTGACTGGGGAAGTCCGCCATCAGGGTTGTCCGACAGCTGGGAACCACTCCCTCGTCCAAATGCGTCAAAGACCACAAGTCCCTGAGCAAGCGCACCAATCGTGTCCGGAGCCGACCGGATCTCGTCGTTCGTGCGGATGTAAACGCGGGCGAACCGCTTGCCGGGACGCGTAGGCGTGAATGTCAGATAGAGCGTCTGCGCCTGCCCGACCGGAATAACGATCGGATACGTAGCGAACGAACCACCACTCGTTGGCGGGGTCGTCGTCACGATGTAGTCACCTGCCGGTATGAGGTTGCCAAACTGATCACGCCGGAGCGGATAGCGCGGCGTTCCCTGGCGGTACGTCGTGTCGGTTACGTATCCGTCCACACCCTCTATGCGGAATGGGAGCGATCCGATATTCGTCACCAGCATTGGGAGCGTAATGAACTGCTCGCCCACGCAACCATACTCGTTCACGAAGAGGAGCGAATTCGTATCGAGCGTGGTCCCGTTGATGGAGAAGTGACCTCCGGTTCCCTCGCTGAACGCACGCAACGGGAAGCGAAGATCGTCGCCGTCTGCGTTGACGATCAGCGTGTCGTCTATGACACCGATTCCCTGAGGATAGAAGGAGATCTGGAGCGACGTCGTCTCGCCCGGATTCAGCGAAGTGTTGAGCGGTGAATCGATCACGTACTGCCCGCCACTCTTGTTGGCCAGTGAGTACGAAACGAAGGCAGGTCCCGTTGTTCCGATATGGCGAATCGAGAACGGGATCCGTGTTGCGGTCCCCAAACGTGGTACGCTTACGTTCTCGAGCAGTGGGGCTCCATTGTCCATCGGAGCGGCTCCACCCTGAGCCAGATCCGGAACCAGCTGGAGTCGCGGCGTTGCGCGAGCAGCAAGGTTGTAACTGTAGCTGAAGAGGCTTCCACCGAAGATCGTCAGGGTCGCCCGGCGAACGCCCGTTCCCTGGGGGTTAAACGTCACCGTCGGTGTTGACGGGAATACTGTTTCCTGCGACGGAGTGAATGTGTAGTCGGCCGCTGCCGGACCCGTGACATAGTACGTCGCCGGACCACCTATGCAGCCGGCGTTCGAGACCAGCGTGAAGGGCATCCTCGACGTATTGTTCCCACGCTCGATCACTACGTTCTGCAAGAGCGTGTCACCCTGATCCATGAACTGGGATCCGCCCTGTGCTACGTTGCCGGTAATCGTCGTGCGGCAGTTGTCAAACACGTACAGGGTGGAACTCGTTGGCGCCGGCTCATTGTTGTTCGCCGTAGTGAACTCGAAGGCCTGGTCGCTTACATCGACTGTCCCGTAGTTGTTCGAGGCCTTCGACAGACCAATCGACGACGAGAATGAGCTTCCGTTTGCCTGTGCGCCGTACCAGAACTCGATTTTGTTTGATCCCTCGTACAGGCGGGTCTGGAACTTGATCGTCCACGACGTGCTTGCGTAGGCTCTAACATTCCAATCGATTACAAGTACGCGCTGTCCGGGCGATCCCTGCGTGGAATAGTCAATACTGGAAAGGGGGTAGAGGTCGTCCCATAAAGGTGCGAGGTAGACGCCCGTAACCGGCATTGAGTTAGAATAGGACGTGGTCGGTGTACCGCCAAGAGCCACCAGCCCGTTCGTTGAGACTCCGAACGTCGTGTAGTTCGTACCATCGAACTTGAACGTAAATCCGATGCTCAGGCCACCCGTAGCGCAATCGTCGCACACACCTTGGGCGGTCTTGCGATTCTCGAGTGTCAAGGCGTCACCGGTCGTGGCGAAGAAGTCGAATTCGTCAATCGTTGCCAAGGCCGACGTTGTAACGCATGTCCCCAGCAGGATCACACCCAGCACGACTCTGGCCACCCGTGAAAGAGTACCGATTCGCATGAGGATCTCTCCCTGTTGTATTGTTTGTGCAGGCTTAGATTTCAAGCGCCGTTGCTTCCGTCCGAACAATTCGGATGGAAGTGGGAACCATGTCCACGGTCCCCCTTTGGGGTGACGCCGAGATTGTCCCGCGCAAATCAGGGTGAGCGCATGAACACGATGCCGGTCATTCAACATGACAGGCAACGAGGTAACTCCCGACCAAGGGTGATTGGGTTACGACAACGGGGTGCAGGGTGATGGACTCATGAGGCGGTCCGGGATTGCCGCTTGCGACGAATATAGTCACAATATCATAGTGGCAAAAGATCGTTCTTCTCCCCTAAAGGTGTCTGTTCCTTCCGTATCTTTTTCAACCCGGCCCGTCTTTGCCATCACGTGTGGCAAGTACCCGGATCACTACAGGCCCGGAACGTCGCAGTTTTCCCACATTTCAGGGAAACACCCAATTCCCCTCTATCATGAATCAGCTTCAACAGCTCCTGAGCCAGGGGCAATCCATCTGGTACGATTTCATCAGCCGCGAATTCATCGAATCAGGCGAGATGGCTCGACTGGTTGCCCTCGGAATCCGTGGTATGACGTCAAACCCGACGATCTTTGAGAAAGCGGTCGCGGGTGGCGACTTATACGATGAGCAGATCGAACGCCTCTCTGCCGCGGGATCGTCCACCGGCGAGATCGCAAATGCCCTGTTCATTCAGGATATCCGGAGCGCGTGCGATCTCTTGCGGGCCGTCTACGACGAGTCAGGGGGTGCGGATGGATTCGTGTCGTTGGAGGTCAATCCCAGACTGGCGGAACAGACAGAGGCTACGATCAATGAAGCACACGTACTCTGGAAGGCAATTGATCGCCCAAATCTGATGATCAAGATCCCTGCGACGCCCCAGGGCATTCCAGCCGTTCGCCGCTGCATTGCAGACGGGATCAACGTCAACATCACCCTCATGTTCTCGCTGGAACAATATCGTTCTGTCGCCGGCGCCTATATCGAGGCGCTCGAGGAGCGGCTAGCTTCGGGACTCCCAGTCGATCGCATGGCATCAGTTGCGAGCGTCTTCGTCAGTCGCATCGACTCTCTGATCGATAGTCTGCTGGAGAAGATTGGATCTGAGGAGGCTCTCACTCTCCGTGGAAAGGGAGCACTCGCGAATTCGAAGCTCGTGTATTCCGAGTATCAGCGTCTCTTTGGGGATGCGCGGTGGGCACGGCTGGCTTCTGCCGGAGCTCGCCCCCAGCGTCCACTCTGGGCCAGCACCTCTACCAAGAATCCTGAATACCCGCGGCTCATGTACGTCAGCCCGCTTGTAGGACCCGAAACGGTCAACACGGTCCCCCCGGATACGCTCGAAGCGATACTCGCGGAGGGGCCGTTTGAGGAACAGACGGTGACCGAGGGGGCCGCAGCAGCGGCTCAAACCATGAAGGACCTGGCCGCCGTCGGCGTTAACGTTGATGCCGTCATGGACCAACTCCTGACGGAGGGCGTCGCGAAATTTGAGACGTCGTTCGACGGTCTGTTTCAGAAGATCGAGCAGAAGGCGAGAATCCTTGTTCACCGGGCCGACGCGGAGGGGGGGGAGTGAGCGCTGAGCGTTCATCCGATTCCGGAACTATATTGACGACGCAGGCTTGTGCCAGATCTCTGTGCCCATTACGTCTGCAGGAGGAATTCCGTTCGACACCTTCAGTCCCATTGTCGCTGATGACGGCTTCGTTGCAGGCCCAATCAGCGGGACACTAAGCGGCAAGGTTCTGATCCTGAATCAGAATTACGAGCCGCTCAGCGTCTGCAGCGTTCAGAAAGCGATCATTCTGCTGTGGCTTGGAAAGGCCGAGCTAGTCGCCACACGCTCGAATCGGAATATTCGAACGGTTCGCGCCTTCTATCCCTATCCAAGCGTAGTTCGCCTTCCACGCTATATCCACATCCCCTACAAAAAGGTGGAGTTGACCCGCAAGAACATCCTCCGGCGGGACAATCATCGCTGTGCCTACTGTGGACGGACCACGCCTCCTCTGACTGTCGATCACATTCTCCCCCGCTCCCGCAGCGGCAGCGATACGTGGGAGAATCTTGTGGCCGCGTGCGTCCGGTGCAATAACCGCAAGGGGAACCGGACTCCCGAAGAGGCAAACATGCAGCTCCACGTCCGCCCGTTCCGTCCGAATCATGTCACGTTCATCCGAAACGTCATCGGCGCGGTCGAGTCGGAATGGGAGCCGTTCCTGTTCATGCGTTGAGCTATCGGTGATCGGTTACCGCTGGAACCTTCGCAACCATTGCGCAAGCCTCCTTCCATCTCTCATCCTCCAACCATCAGCCTCCCCGTGTCCCACGTTGCTCTGAGAAACGTCACCAAAACCTACGACGACGGCACGCTCGCCGTGGAGTCGGCGTCGTTTGACGTCGAAGACGGGGAGTTCCTCGTGATCGTTGGGCCGTCGGGATGTGGAAAGTCGACGACTCTCCGGATGATCGCCGGACTGGAGTCGATTTCCGATGGCGAGATCTCTATAGGCGACCGGGTTGTGAATCAGGTCCATCCCAAGGACCGCGACATCGCGATGGTCTTCCAGAACTACGCTCTCTACCCCCACATGACCGTCCGCGAGAACCTCGCGTTCGCCCTGAAAATGAGGAAGATGCCACGGTACGAGATCCAGAAGCGGGTCGACGAGGTCGCACGAATGCTGGAGTTGGAGGATCTCCTGGATCGAAAACCGAAGGCACTCTCCGGTGGTCAGCGTCAACGTGTGGCGGTGGGAAGGGCCATCGTTCGCAATCCAAGCGTCTTCCTGTTCGATGAGCCCTTGTCGAACCTCGATGCGAAGCTCAGGACACAAACACGTGCGGAACTGCAGAAACTCCACCGCGATCTCCACGCAACGTCGATCTACGTCACGCACGATCAGGTTGAGGCGATGACGATGGCCGACCGCATCGTTGTCATGCATCAGGGAAGGGTGCAGCAGGTTGCGCCCCCTCTGGACCTCTATCATCGCCCTGTCAATCGGTTCGTCGCTGGGTTCATTGGAACACCCTCCATGAACATGTTCGATGGTGAACTCGTGCAGTCGGATCGGTGGGAGAATGGGATCGACTTCGTGGAGGCTGGCGAGGCCGGCATACGGATCCCGCTGGGACCAATAGCCAGACCGACCGGCAATCCCGTCGCGATCGGGGTTCGCCCGGAACATTTTCTCCCTGCCGACCAGTCGGATCCGCTATCGTTCAGAATCACCGTTGAAATGGTCGAGACGCTGGGTAACCAGACGCTCCTCCATTTCAAGTCTGCCGGTGGTCTCGCCATCGCGTCCGTCTCTCCAGATACCACCGCATCGTTCGGCGACGAGCTCAGCATGCGCGTCCAAACCGATCGTGCCCACTTCTTTGACGCCGATGGAAACCGTCTGGCGTAAGGATGCTGCGGATTGGCTGACCGTCATCGAACCAGACGTCGATGGAGAGGCGAACATGGAACGGGACATCGAGATGGCCCGCCGGTGCGCTGTCGATGGTCGCCCCCGGCTGCGACTCTATTCGTGGAGTCCCTGGACGCTCTCCCTTGGCCACCACCAGACTGACGTCACCATCAACAATGATCTCCTCGGTGAACGTGGCTGGGGGGTGGTGAGGCGACCGACGGGAGGACGCGCCGTTTTCCATGCAGAGGAGATCACGTATGCTGTGGCGATGCGCGGAGGGGGTGAGGGTATCCATCAGACCTATGCCGCTATCGTTGACGCCATACGCCGGGGATTGGAGCGCTTGGGCGCGCACGACCTTGAATTCAGCCGATCGCGACCCGACTTCAGGAGTCACTACGAGCGGGAGGAGTCGGCCAGTTGCTTCAGTGCCTCGGCCCTGAATGAACTGACGTGGAGGGGAAAGAAGATCGTCGGTTCCGCTCAGCGTCGCTATGACGGCGCTCTCCTGCAGCACGGCTCGATTCTACTGGACAGCGCGCATCTGATGGCCATCGACATCCTCTACCCTGACGCGGCACCTGAACGGCGCAATCTTTTGAAGCAGCGTCTTTCGGAACGTACCGCGACGCTGCGGGAAGTGTTAGGCGGGACGTTGCCTCCATTCGACACCATCGCCGCTGCCTTGGCCGAAGCTTTCCGGGCAACGGGGTTTTCTTCATCTTGACAGAAATGGAGAGCCGATGCCCATGAATTCATCACCTGTGGACGCCAAACGCGTCACGACGCGAACTCTTCAGGAGATGAAGAGAAACGGACTGAGGATCTCAGCGCTGACGGCGTATGACGCGCTGATGGCCCGGGTCTTCGATGAAGCCGGAATTGATGTCATCCTTGTGGGGGATTCTGTGGCGAACGTCGTTCAGGGTCGACATACCACGCTCCCGGTGACCCTTGACGAGATCATCTACCACACAATTGCCGTCACGCGGGGTGTGGAGCGTGCGATGATCGTTGCGGACATGCCATTCATGACCTATCAAGTGAGGGCAGACGAGGCATTCCGGAACGCCGGGCGGATAATGAAGGAAACGGATGCCAGCGCAGTGAAGCTGGAGGGGGGGATAGACAGGGCGGAGGCCATTCGACAGATGACGACGGCCGGAATTCCTGTGATGGGGCACCTTGGACTGCAGCCGCAGTCGATCCATCAGTATGGTGGGTATCGTCCGCGCGGGACAACGCCCGACGAAGCAGAACGCATCATGAGCGACGCGTTAGCTTTGGAGCAGGCGGGTGTCTATGCTATAGTGCTGGAGAAAATCCCGGCCGGACTAGCCGCGCAAATCACGGAGCGATTGACCATCCCGACGATTGGCATTGGCGCCGGACCTGGTTGCGACGGGCAGATACTGGTCTATGCTGACATGCTCGGGCTGACCGTCGACTTCAATCCACGGTTTGTTCGCCGATACGAATCGTTCGCGGAGCGGGCAACCGATGCGGTTCGTCGCTACGTCTCAGACGTACGGGATGGATCGTTCCCGAATGAGTCCGAGAGTTACTAGAGTGTGGATCGTTATGACATCCCGGCGCGCTTCTCATTGCGTCGGCCGTTACCATATCCGCGACTGCAACAACGCTTTTGAACTACACGATGTCCAACAGAATCATCCTGCTGCTCTTTCCCATGTTCTTCATTGTTGCCGCATGTGACAGTCTTCCGACGGCGGGAATTCCGAACATCGTCTTTCCGGAACGGAACGTGAGCTACAATAGCCACGTGCAGCCGTTGTTCGACGCGTCGTGTGCCACCAGCGGTTGTCACGACCAGTTCACACAGGCTGGTAGCGTGGAACTAACGAGCTACAACCGTTTGTTCGACCGTCCAGGGCTTGTCATTCCCAACGACTCGCTACGGAGTGTACTCAGTCAGGTCATGAGCGACCGGCTTCCACACACCGCCACGCCAATCTCGTTTATCGCCAACCTGAATCAGAGGAAGGGTGTGTCGACGTGGATTCAGGAGGGTGCATTGAACAACTGATTGGTCGGTTGCGTCAGTGAGAAATTCGGGGTCACTTCGCCGGTCCGAATACCCCGCCAGTTGTGAATGGGGAGGGTGTCGAAACGCTCGAGCTGCCCCGCTTCGTCGTCTGACAGCAGCTCGAGTTCTCGTAATACCTTCATGGCAACCATCGGAACGGGGGTCATGTTCCCGTCCTCAAGCTTGATTGCCACGCCGATCGGCCCATGCTGTACTGTGAGAGCCCCGATCAGAAACATCGCCATCGCTCCCCGCTTCGCCACCATTCGTCCCGCGGTCACTCGCACCAGTTCCGAATCGAATCCCCCGTGGTCGTTGATCATCTCCGGAAACGCTGCTACACACCTCCGAACAGTAGCATCGGGTCCACCCGGATCTGTCTGGGAGCGCGCCATGAAACGTGCTATTGCCGTCGCGGCACCTGATATCGGGATATAGAAGCAGGGGAGAGAGCATCCGTCAACGCCGATACCAATCAGATCGCGGGAGATACCTGAGTACTCCGAGAGGAGTTCATGAATCCAGACCTGAAGGGGATGATCGACCGCTATGTAGTTGTCCAGCGGCCAGTTTTGCATGAGACACGTAGCCAACATGCCTGCGTGCTTCCCGGAACAGTTGTTGTGAAGCTGAGACGGAGGCATTCCCGAACAGAGCAGCCTCTTTCGTTCTTCGGGGTCGTCGGGCTCCTGTGGACCGCACCGGAGATCCTCCTCTCCCAGTCCAAGTTTGTCAAGCATCTGCCGAACCGTACTGACATGGTAGTCGGCCCCCACATGACTCGCCACGGCCACCGCCACTTCTCGATCCGTGAAGTCGAACTTCTCCCAGCCGCCCGACATGATGAGCGGAAGGGCCTGAAGCATCTTGATCGATGAGCGGAGGTAGGTGGGAAAATGGGGATCGTTCGCGGAGTAGAGGATCTCACCATCCGCGTTGACGACAGCGATAGACCCGTAATGGAGGGCATCGATGCGTGAACCCCGTGTGGAAACGGCCAGGGGGATGCGATGCATGCTGGTTGGGTGTTGGTTGTTGGCTGGAAGATGTGCGCCGCATCGAGCGTCGCCACTGAGAGATCCGCTCCCCTCGTACCCTCGGCGTCGAACCACTCTTCCAAGGCACCGCGCCTATCCATCGATAACCGTATACCGCGCGAGACGCTCACGCAGAAGATCAGGGATTGGGACGGGTCTCTTCTCTCGGCGATCGACCATGACGACGGTACAGTATCCAGCGGCGAATTCCACATCCGAGTCAGCTCGACGAAATCGGAAGCTGAGCGTGTACGACGTGGTACCCCATCGACTGACCCATACATCAATGTCCATCAGGTCATCGACGCGCGCAGGTGCATGGTACTCACAGTGATAAGCGGCTCGGATAGGAAATCCGTCCAGCGTATCAAATGCCACCGCGTAGGGGAGATCGATCGAGCGATACATCTCAGTCTCCGCTATCTCGAAGAACCGGATGTACGATGCATAATGGATGATATGGGCGCCGTCGCAATCAATCCAGCGGACGCGCTCGCGGACGGTGAAGACGTTGTTCATGGAGGGTCAGGCAGCAAGGCGATTGTCACGCGACGGGACGTGCCCGACACTCGATGGGGGAACGAACTGCATGGATGCGTCCGACGATGAATTCATGGAGGGAGTGTCGACGTGAATGGCGGTTGACCCGTCGGTCAACGAACGGGTCCTATCTGATTCGCGTCGAGCTAACGAAACGGACCGACCGGGCGGCAGTCGGCAGGGTAAGGTCGGGGAGGATGTTCAGTGCCGCATCGACACGCCGCACTGTCTTTCCGTCCGGCAGCATTGCGTACACGAGAGATGAGAAGAAGTCCGCAGCGATCGCTTCGTAATCCTCCGTCAATCCTATCTCCTCGATCGACGCGCTGATCATGTCAACCTTCACAACACCAATGGGGAGTGCCAGGTAGAGGTAATCCTGATAGACTTGCGAGGTCCATACCGGAAGCGTTCCGATTCGGCGATAGAGTGATGGAGAGAAGGTCAGCTTGAACTGCGCAAGAACTTGAACCGGGGCGTTCGTCGTGAGTATTGCGACCTCCGGGAATAGGTCGTCAAACGGTGTCGTTGTATCGGCGCCAGGGCTACCAGCGGTCACGACGAATGCCTGTGTTCCCCCCGCGGCCCCACCAATGTAGACGACAGGCGTTGCAAAATTGAGCGTCTGCTCAATCGTGTACGCACCGCCGGCGTTACTACTGACAATAGCCAGCTGCCCGCTTCCATCCTCCATCTCCATGCCGACATACACTTTCGTCCCGCTCGTCCCCACAGCTGTCGGATTACCCGGGAGTGGTATCTCGGGAAGAACGGAAAGATTGTACGCGTCGATCAAGTAGAGGCTTGGCGTGCCGTACGAGACGGCCCACGCCTGCGACCGATTGCTGAAGGCGAGTCCACACAATCCACCCCCATCAGTCACGCCGAAGCCTGAGAGCTGCTTGAGGAATCGACGCGTTTGAAGATCGAGTACCGTGATCGTCCCCGTCTTGCGGCTGACCAGGAAGAGAGAGTCGTATGCGTTGTAGATGGCGTCGATCTCCACACCCAGAGGAGCGCCATTGATATCCTGATAGTCATGCTGGGTGACGACCGCTCCCTGGTTTTCGCTGTACCTCAGAAGATCCCCTCCACCGGCGTTGTTCACCGCAAAGAGAGCCACCTCTGTCCTCTTGTTCACATTCGGATCAACGACGTCGGGACCGACGCCTGAGCAGGACCCGAACAGAAGAACGAGAAGCAGGGGAAGAAGTCGGTATGCGGTGCGATGGGGCATGATATCGTAGTCGTGTTCAATCAATGGGAGCAGTCGGCGTTCGCCCGGTCAGTCTACGACGGTGCGTCGATTCGTAAGAACGCGGGTCACAAGCCAGAGCTTCGCGGCTATCCAGAGTTTATGCGGGGTAGAGACGGAGATCTTCCGTCGGCCGAAGACGTTGAATTCGTTGAGCTCAATCTTCTCCAACATGCGGTAGTAGATCGCATCCATGATCTCGGCCGCGAACATTGTCTTCCGTTCGTCCGGGCGGAGCGCCGCGCGAGCCTTTCCATAGTACTCCCGCGCCCGACGCGTTTCGAAGCGCATCAGCTCGATGAATGGAAGGTTGTAGCGTCGCGCCATCAGGTCCGATTCCGTGTAGCCGAATGTCCGCAGATCCTCGAGAGGTAGATAGATCCTGCCACGATGTGCATCGGAACGGATGTCGCGCAGAATATTCGTGAGCTGAAGAGCGATACCAAGGTTCACCGCATACTCCTTGGTCTCTTCATACTGGTATCCGAAAATCTCGACGCATATCAATCCAACTACCGAGGCAACGCGATAGCAGTACTCTCGAAGCTCGTCGAACGTGGCGTACCGATGTCGCACCAGATCCATCTCCATACCATCCAGCAGGGTCAGGAAGTACTGCTTTGGGATGTTGAATCGCCGCACAACGGTCGACAATGGGGCCAAAATTGGATGGCGGGACTCTCCCCGGTAACATCGCTCGACCTCTACGCGAAGCCTTGCGAGCCGTTCCCGCTTTCTGGCAACCTTCGCCATCTCCTCGCTCATCCCGATCTGATACTCGTCCTCGTCAATGATGTCGTCGGCGTAGCGACAAAAGGCATAGACAGAGTGCATAGCCGCCCGTTCGTCGCGTGGGAGCAACGAAAAGGAGTAGTAGAAGCTCGTCTTCGACTGTTGTGGAAGAAGGGTCAGCTCCTCGGGATCGGTGACTATCAGATTGGGCATCGTCCGAGCGGGTACAGGGACTGTGATATACGAAAAAGGGTGCGAATCAGACAAGGGATGAACGACCGGAGCGTAACAATCTCGCGGGCATTCCCATGGCGATCCTCCATGTCCTCACTACGGGCCGGGCGTGGAAGACTCCCGATCCCAGACGCTCTACCTCTCGAAGAATTGCCAATCCCCCCGCTACGACGGCGGCAAGTTCCCATCGCAGTCGACGGACTGGAATCATCCTCAAGAGCTCCGTTCCGCGATTCAGATATGAACGACCGAGTTCCACCAACTCGTTTAGCATGTCGACGCGGGCATCGTGGACATCGTGTTCGTCGATGAGTTGGGCAATCGACAGACCGTAGGCATTCAGCACGTCGACTGGAATGTTGACTCTCCCACGCGGAAGATCCGTGGACAGATCCTGCCAGAAGTTCGCCAGCTGGAGTCCGGTGCATATGTCGTCCGAGCGGGCACCCCGTTCGCGGTCCAGAAGCCCGAACAACGAGAGGACCAGCCGACCCACTGGATTGGCGGAGTACCGACAGTAGCCCAGCAGTTCGTCCGTCGTTGCGAAGCCATCATTCGCTGCATCACGACGAAACGCGACCAGAAGGTCAAGGAGAAGGTCGGTCGGTATCGATCGCCGGCGGATCGTCTCCACCAGTGCCGGGATGAAGGGACGATCGGTGTCGACCCCTCCCGAAAGGGCATCACCGAGATCGGCTTCGAGACTGTTCAGCGCGTCGATCCGCTCTGCCGCGGACAGATCCCCCTCGTCTGCCAGATCGTCGGCCGTTCGACTCCACGCGTAGATGGCATAGAAGTCGGGTCGAAGTGATCGCGGGATCAGGATAGACCCGACGGGAAAATTCTCATAGTGTGCACGCGCGAAGCGTTCACACCAGGCGTATGAGGCTGAAGTATTCAGATCGAAATCCGGGCATCCCCGGTCTATTGGTTCATGCGAGAATGTCGGAAGATATCCGTATGATCGGCGCGCGCGAGCCATACCTCATTCACGGGAGCGTCACGGTCGACTCGATCCAAAGGCGTTTGGTCGCGGAAGGAAACTATCAATAGCGGCATCCATCGTCCACCAAGTACATACAAGAATGACCATCCACTTCATCGGCATCTGCGGTACTGCGATGGGCAATGTTGCCTTGATGATGCGCCGGATGGGGCACGTCGTCACTGGTAGCGACGAGAACGTATATCCCCCGATGAGCGATCTGTTGCGCGATGCGGGCGTCACGATCTTGTCCCCTTTCTCCCCCGACAATCTTGACAACGCTCCGGATCTGGTGGTGATCGGGAATCGCATGTCGCGCGGCAACAGCGAGGTGGAGGCGGTGTTGGATCGGAAACTCCCCTACACATCGTTGCCGGAACTGCTGAAGCGGACGGCGATACAAGGGCGGACGTCGGTGGTTCTTACCGGCACACATGGCAAAACGACGTCGTCGTCTATGACCGCGTGGATTCTAGAGAACGCGGGCCGTTCCCCCAGCTTCCTGATTGGAGGCGTCCCAGGCAACTTCGACGCCGGCTGGGCCTGGCACCAGACGAGCGACGTGATCGTTCTGGAGGGGGATGAATACGACACCGCCTTCTTCGATAAGAGATCGAAGTTCGTCCACTACCTCCCGACAGTTCTTGTCATCAACAACATCGAATTCGATCACGCCGACATCTTCGACTCGCTGGACGACATCCTCCTCTCCTTCAAACGACTTGTCAACGTCGTTCCGTCGAACGGTGTGATCGTTGCAAACGGCGATGACCAGAATGTCGCAAGAGCCACATCTAATTCCTTCACGCCTGTCGAGACATTCGGTCTTGGTGAACGAAACACGTGGAGGGGCGTGGACATCGAGTATCGGAGTGACGGGACATCGTTCACAATCACGCGAGACGGAGAGAAGATCGCCCGCATGACAATCCCGCTGCTGGGTGAGTTCAATGTGCGGAATGCTCTCGGCGCCTCCGTCGCGGCGACCTGGCTTGGGTTGACATTCGATGAGATACAGTCAGGGCTCGAGTCCTTCCGGAACGCTCGACGTCGGCTGGAGCTAAAGTTGGAACGCGATGGCGTCTTGATCTACGATGACTTCGCCCATCACCCCACCGCGATTCGCGAGACACTGTCGGCGATACGTCATCGCCATCCGGAGAGCAGGTTATGGGCAGTCTTCGAACCCCGCAGCAACACGACGCGAAGGAACGTCTTTCAGAAGGAGTTGGCAGCAGCATTCGACGCGGCCGATCTCGCCCTCCTGACGGAAATCGACCGACTAGAGGAACTCCCCCCGGACGAACGGTTGGACCCAAGGCTGCTGGTAGACGACCTGCGCGATAGAAACGTCGAAGCAATCTTCCTCCCCAATCCGCGAGCGATTGCCGATCACCTCCGCCGAAATCTGCGCCATGGCGATGTCGTCGTGGTCATGTCGAACGGGTCGTTCGGTGGTCTTCACGGTTTACTGGCAGCCGGAGAGATGGAATCGAGCGCCTAGACGTCGAGAACTCCTGTGCGCACGTGGTGGTTGCGCAGCACGCATTTCCCACCTCCGTGTGAGCCTGACGCACTACACGCGCCGAAATGCGAGTAAGGTGTACCGGAGGTACGCTGCAGTGAGCGACGAGGAGTGAAACGCAGAGATCGCGCGTATTTCAACGGTCTCCTAGATAGCCACCGGTGTCACCGTCATGATAACGCGCGCCGGATTGTCGGTGTAGTTGCGGAGGGAGTGTGCATGGCTGCCGTCGTATTCCATCGTCTCCCCTTCCAGCATGACATACTCGGTCCCACGTGTCACCAGCAACAATCGGCCCTGCGTTCCCACACAAACCACACGCCCCGGGAAGGCCACCGGTTCGGGCGTCCACTCGGTATGCGGCTCCAGGTAGACCTCCAACACTTCGGTTGCCAGTTCACTGTGCCAGGGCGTCAGAATGTGTGTGTAGCTGGAAGGGGGTGGGAGGGGAATCATACCCCGTTCGTCGGGTGGGACACCACTCAGCACCAGCCGATTTGGACGTCGACTGCGAACGCCATCCTCGGCACTCTCGACGGTTTCGTGTTCGGTCAGGAATGCGCAGAGTGTTGTGTCCAGAGCGTGCAGCAGGCGCATGATCAGCGACCAGTGCACCTTCCTCTTGCCCCCCTCGATCATGGAGAGATAGGCCTTTGAGATCCCTGCCGCCCGCGCGAGCCTCTCGACCGTCCACTCGAAATCGGTCCGATGCCGCTTCAGCCGATCCCCGACCACACGCTGTTGTTGAAGGATATGTCGCGGCACGCCCCCTACTCCTCACGACGAAAGACATACTTGACTCGCTCGGGGGCGATCCTCACAACCGAAAGTCGAACCCCTGGGGGAAGAATCAGACGGGGAGCGATAATGCCAAGCGTATCCACACCCTCGACAACCTCGACGTATGCACGGATCGCTGTCGGATCGAGCAGGCTCAGGTCACGGACACCACCACGGAGTTGTACGTCAATGCGATCGGGGCGAAGAACGACTCTGCGAGTGGAATCGCTGAGGGTAACTCTGTCAATCAGCGGGACGTCGGTGAACGTTCTCTCGCCTATCTCCTGCACATCCGCTCGGACCTCAACCCAACGTGGTTGGGGCTGAACGAGCATCCGCAAGGAGTCGCTCAGGTTCACCACCTGCGACACAGCGCCGTGGACATCCGGGATGCTCACGGTCGACGTTGGCCATGACCTGAAGCTGTCGAGAACCGATCGGGCACCGATAAGTGTCACCGAATCGGGCTCGGACCACGGGTTTCCTATGATCTGGAAGCCTGCACGTGGTTGGATGATGACATTCGTTCGTACCGGAACACGGCGGTTGGTCATTGTGCCGAACGCGAGCGTTAGCGAGTCGGGGTAGAACGTGAGAGCGGTGGCATCGGGGAGCGACGAGCGGAGGCGTTCGGAGAGGTCGCGCTGTCCATACACCACCCTTCCATTGGCAACGACCCCACGACCAACCGGAACCAGAACCAATGCGGGGTTCTCGACGAACATGGACTTCAAGTGGGACCATCCGGATGCACGGACCAGCACGCGAAGGGTGGACGGAATCTCCTGCGTCAAGGTCAGTCCCCCAGGGAGATCGACACGCAGCGGAAGGTCGACCATGGTTTCAAACGACCCCGACATCGACACGAATCCCCACATGACAATCGCGGCCAGCGTTGCGCCGACCACGCGCCACAGGAATGATCTTCGTCGTTTGGTCGCCATTGTCTGCGCCTGAGAGCTGCGGAAGTGGAAGTAGGGATTTGCGAAGGCAATAGATAAGACAGTGGAGCATGCCGATTGCGTTCGCGCCTCGCTGACACGACGCTGGCGCCGACAAACCTCTCGAGAAGCTCGGACACCGCCAGGCTGGACTGCCTTTACGGCGTGCTTGCGTCGACACGCTTACCCGCGCCTCGCATCGCAGGTCTGTCCTCGCTGGGAGAGCTGGCTATTGGACCGCACATGCCCAGTAGCCCAGTCGCCTACTTCTTCACAAACGGCATCTTCACTACGGTTGCCGAGACCGGCTTATCGCGCACAACGACCGCGATCTCCGTTCCCGACTTTGCATATGCACTCTCGACGTAGCCCATGCCGATTCCCTTTCCAAGAGTGGGGGATGATGTCCCGCTCGTCA
Organism: uncultured Alphaproteobacteria bacterium; assembly: GCA_964462535.1. Taxonomy (GTDB): domain Bacteria; phylum Bacteroidota; class Ignavibacteria; order OLB7; family OLB7; genus CAYWXV01. The sequence continues at coordinate 1,686 of CAYWXV010000015.1, read as the reverse complement.
CCTCGCCGATCTTCCGACCGTCGGCAACGATGTCATAGTGTTGGCGGGGAATCGCGCGCTCGTTCATCTCGAAACCGATCAGCTTTCGGGTTGGTTTCTCTTCCTTGACCCTGGCAAGAACGTCGCTTCCATTGAACGGTCCCTTCGCCAGCTTCGTGATCCACCCAAGCCCCGCCTCTATCGTATTGGTGGTTTCATCGATGTCGTTTCCGTAGAGGCAGTACCCCATTTCCAGACGGAGTGTATCACGCGCGCCGAGCCCGGTTGGCTCGATTCCGAATTCGGCCCCTGCCTCCATGATTGCACCCCAAACCTTTTCGGCCAGCGGGATCTCGCTGGCAAAGTAGAGCTCGAATCCCATCTCACCGGTGTATCCCGTGCGCGAAACGATAGCCGGCACTCCGGCAACGCTCCCTTCGCGGAAGTGATAGTACTCGATCGAAGCCAGATCGACGTCTGTGAGCTTCTGAACCGTCTCGAGCGCCCTTGGCCCCTGCACAGCAAGGAGCGAATAGTCATCCGAGACGTTCCGCAGCTCGGCGCCGTCAATAGTGTTCTCCACCATCCAGGCGTAGTCCTTGTCGATGTTCGAGGCGTTGATAACGATCAGGTAATCGTTATCGCCGCGGCGGTAGACCAGCATATCATCCACAATACCACCCCCTGCCCTGCACATGGCGCTGTACTGTGCCTGACCAATTGCCAGTGCGGAGGCGTCGTTGACGGAGATTTTCTGCACGTAGTCGAGGGCACTCGGCCCGGTGACCGTTACCTCACCCATGTGAGAGACATCGAAGAGTCCGACCCGCTCGCGGACGGCGGTGTGCTCGGCGACGATCCCCTTGTAGGATACCGGCATTTCGAACCCGGCGAAGGGGACAATCTTCCCTCCCAGGGCGACATGGATATCATAGAACGCGGTCTTCTTCAAAGTCGTCGGCTCGGCCGACACAGATTGATCTGCCATCGTGATGACGTGTACTGAGTGTGCGTTGATGTGAACGAAGAGCCGCGAAAGTACGGAATTGGCCTTTGGGCCTTCACTACGTCAGCATTGCGCTGACGGTATTCACGATCCGTTCGCGAGTGGGGAAGGTGGCAAGGCCGACAAGGAGGAGGAGCACTGCCGAGCCAGCATTGAGCCAGTAGTTGGGATTGATTTCCAGAAGCCCCCCCTGTCCGGCCAGAAGAACGATTACTGCGCCGAATAGTGCTGCCCCTTCGATCGGCGCAATCAGCAGGATGGTACTGGAGCGGTAGAACGCGAGAGCCTGACCAACTGCGGCCGACGACTCTGTCTCTGTGATCCGCTCCTTCCGTAGCATGCTCTTCGAGATCACCATACCCAGACCGATGGCGACCAGTGCGATCGCGCCGTGGATCATCGACAGAAGCTCGATCTGCGCAACATCAGGGGCATCGCCGCTCTTCAACGCCCCTTGCGATGAGATAGCCGCGATGGCGAGGTAGAACATGGTCACGCCGCTGATCAGCGCGATGCGAAGAATGCCCATGGTCCGCACAAACTGCTGCGTGACTCCATCGGCGATTTCGGAGCTGGAGATTGATGCCATTACTGAGATCTGTGCAGGGCTGGTGACGATACGATCGCCTTTGCGGCGAAGTGCCCGAATCTACGTCGTGCCCCGGCCAATTGAAAGGTTTGACCTCGGCTGATTGAAAGGT
>CAYWXV010000014.1:42169-80959 GCA_964462535.1 uncultured Alphaproteobacteria bacterium | reverse complement strand
ACATCGCTCATTGTCCATCTCCTGATACCCTCGTTTGGTGTCTAAACTAATCACCATCGAGTGTCCAAGAGGTATTGACTGGGAGGGCCTGAGCAACACTATTTGCCTGTCACCCGATGCAGATCTGCGAATACCAAGGCACCGCTGCCTTCGGAGCTGTTCGCCTGAAGTCTGAGTTCGTTCTCAGGATGCATGTAATACTTTTCAACAATAATATTTGTAAGCTGCGAGATGCTGCAATGGCAGCTATCTGCAGACTTTGCGCTAATCCAATGCGTAGTAATTGAACTTATGTTATCTATTGACTTTTCTTTGGACACCGCTTCCGAATAGGACTCGGTTAACTTCCACAAGCATGTACATCCATTGGTTACCCACAAAACACACATTGTTGAATCATGCGATTTGAACGTCACACGAACATGATGAGGATTCGGTGTATCGTATTCGACGAACTGCAGATAACCATCCCACGTACCAATAAACACATCAGGTACTGAAACCGATGATGAATCCGGCAATATCGATTCTAGTTGAGAGAGAGTCGAATCGATATCCTGTTTAACAGAATCAGAGTGATTACCTAGTTGATGTAAACTAGAATCTTGTACGCAGGATGAGATGAACAAGCAAATCACGATTATCAGTAATCTGTTGACTACTGATTTCACGCAGAAAACCCGATCATTGAAAGCAGTTTGGCAGGTCATTGGCAGGGTGCAATAGAGTCGATTGATTTTCAACATCTATTAGAATTGTCACCACGATAGTAGTGGCTGAGGGAAAAGATTTTCGTTTGCTTTGAGCAATGAATTAACCCGCTCATCTGCTGACGAATGTTGCAAATACCGACGGATGCCGGATGCGATCTGATAAGCCAACTTACTCCTAGTGTCAGGGTTGTTGATTGCATCTCTTATTTGCTTGTCGTCAATTCGACCTAATTCAATGATTACACTCGCTTCACCGTGAAATCCATGCAGCAGCCCAAGTCGGAAGCCTCGAACCTTCTCATCGACCACAGCACCATTTGGATTCTCCGGTAAGACATCTTGTTCCGCGGCAATGAATTCAGCCAATTTCTTGCTATTTGCGAAGTGGTCGGAACCGTCATCACTACGAGTGTAGACAAACATACCATTGAGACCTTCATCTTGATAAAGATGAATGCTCACCAGCACTCTTGAGTTGCTTTTGTTAGCCCTATCAAGTCTCCATTGCACGGCGCGTTCCGGCAGCACATTAATATCCCCTGTTCGGGTGCGGCCTACTGAGATGCCAAACGTACTTAGCCAACCAGCAATATCTCGTTCAACCTTCAGCGCATAATCCTTTTCCCTAGCTTCGGGATTATTTGAACCGGGAGGATACGAAGCACCGGGTTGATATATGGTTTTGCTGAGGTTCGACCCGGCGGCAATGTCGCCGTGCCCTGCATCCATGGTTACTTCGGTATTCAAACGACTTGCTCCAGATGACGTGAGGCCTGCGCCAGCATTTTGCAGTATACTCCCCATCTCTTCCAGCCCATCCAGATCGATAAATAGGACCGGCTTGTTCCCCGCAAACTGATACGGTGTATACCACGGGTACTCCATCGCCAACGGATCCACACTCAAAAACCTCCCGATCCGCGGATCATACACCCGGAACCCATAGTCGTACACGTTCCCTACTCCCTTCCACGAGTTATCCCCTTCCTTCCCGTTGTACCCGTAACGATACCCCTCGCTGTTTCCGTGACGACCGGGTTGCAGCATCCCGAACGGGTAGTAGTGGCTGTACGAGCGTACCTCCACCGAGAACGGACGCGGCCACGCCCCCATCCCGACGTTCGCGTCCGCTACCTTCAGGTCGCTGATCACCACCGTCACGTTCCCAAGGTGATCCTTCAGCTCGTACTCCTTCAGGTTCACCTGGCGAGTGAAATAGACTGTCGCCGTTGCCGTCGTGTCGCGGTTCCGGTCCGGCTTCCAAATCCCCAGTCGTCCCTGCGCCGCGCTTCCGTAGATGTGCCACTCCGCCAGGACCGTCTCCCCCTGCGCCTGCCACAGACTCGTCGTGTCCACCATCGGACCCGGCGTCACGCTCTCGCACTCCCCGCCGGCCAACGGACAGGGATCGCACGCGTCCCCCAGACCGTCGCCGTCATAGTCCTCCTGCCACGGATTCCATTGCGCGCAGTTGTCGCACGGAGCACCCGTCCCATCCACGCCGTCGTTGTCCGTGTCGGTTCCCGTCCCCGGCTCCACCGGCGTGCAGATATCCGAGGTGTCGCCATTGTAGTGCAGCTTCTGACGGTAGACCGCGATCACCGTCTCGTTCGCGTCCCGCACGTAGTACGTCGCCCAACTACTGTCAAGCAGAGCAAGATAGTCGATCTCCTTCTTGATGACCCGTTGCCCCGCAGCGTCGTAGATGTAGTAGAGTTCCTTGTTCACGCTGGCAGTCACCTTCCGCACCTGGATCACCTTCCCCTGACTGTTCCATCGGATCTGCGTCCCGTCCTGGTAGTCTCGGATCAGGTTCCCCGAACCATCGTAGACATAGTTCACTCCGCCAAAGAATGTGTCGGTGGTGAACTCGTCTACATGTCCCAGGCACTATTGACCACTTGAATCCCCCGAGTTGCAGCTCAACGCACCGCAGCTGCTTGCTCAGATCCCTTCGACAAGAGCGGAATCGAGTCTGGATCATTTCGCGTTGACAACTGTATCCCGGTAAGGTCTTCGAGACAAATCGATTGACCAGCGATACAGGTCTGGAGAGTCGCTGGATCGAAAGGTCACGGATGCCAACGACGTATCAACGGCAATCACGCTGTCAATCTGATAGTTCGCACATCTCAGGTGAGCAACACACTTGAGCCATTCTTCTAAATCATCTCCGATCGGCAGCGCAAAAGTGTCGACGTGCACACTAGGCAGAGGGCCACTGATTATGATGATCGAAGAGTCATGGTAGTCGACTGCGACAAGCCCGCGTTCGAGGTCTGTTCTCACTAGCCAAGCGGGAAACAACCTGCGCCCGGTTGCACGATCCATCGTCTGAAAATCTCTCCAGTAGTAGTGGTAATACCGCCAGTCACTCCGAACGCACGCAGAAGAGACGGATTCGAACCTAATCACGGGCTCGCCGTTTCTCAAGAGATAGTTCGGCTCAGTCATCGTCACGCCGCTGGCGCGAACCTCATAGAGATAATCGACGATGCGATGAGCAATAATCGTCGCCATACGATATTGGAAGTATGGACTCGGGTCGCCATCCAAGTCCGCGTCTTGGATCGTCCGATCTCCGCTCGTACATCCACCCATAGTGCACTGTGCAACGACTACGAAAATCGATAGACCGAGTATGACACGTCGCCGCAGCATCGTGCTCTCCTCTTGCGCAACGATCATTTGAGGAACATATATCGCACACATTCACTACTTCCTTACGATCGTTGGCGTAGTCGAATAATATGAGAGGGCCTAGACAGCGAGCGATAGTAATCAAAGCGGCACGAGGCTCCGACACGCGTAGACCTGGTCCTTTCCCGTCATCGTCAGATACCGGTAGTCCACGATCGTTCGTCGCGTCACGGCGCCATCGGCGTCGTACCAATACCTCGTCGTGTCGGGCGCGCCGTCGATCCACCACCCGCCAGGCGGTCGACGTTGTCGAAGTAGTACTTGTGTATCGATTCAGACGCGACGCCGTGCTGATACCGCTGTGTCAGGATCTGGCCGCTGGAGTCATACGCGAGAGCCTGCTTGAACAGCGGGCCACCCGATTGCGTCGCCGATACCGAATCGAGCCAAGGCGGAACCCCGGTGAAGTGCGCAGGGACACTCACACGGAGGCGCAAAGCCACGAAGTGACGAAGGTCACTGCCTCGATCCACCTTCTTCCCTTTGTGCCTTCGCGCCTTTGTGTGATATGCCCTCCCTACCAGCAATCCGGTCGGAAATGCGACCACCACAACCAGACATCACCTCGGATGCACGAATACGACAGCAGAGAGCGGCTTCATTATCAAGCTGCTCTCTCGTGCCAGCAGTAACCAGGGGCTCGCCTATCTGCTGATGTCCGGTTTGAAGCTCGGTTACTTGCTGAACTTTGGAGATGAAGAGAGAACAATGAGAAGAAGAGCGGAACCCCGGTGAAGTGCGCACGGGACAATCACACGGAGGCGCCAAATCACGAAGTGACGAAGGGCAATGCCTCGATCCACCTTCTTGCCTTTGTGCCTTTGTGCCTTTGTGTGATATTCGCTCGCCGACCAGCAATCCGGTCGGAAATGCGACCACCACACCCAGACATCACCTCAGATGTGCGAAGTAGACCGCGTCGAATCGCCCGCATGCTCGCGATAGGCTATCGCTGCTTCCTTCCCGAGGTGGTTGCGCACTTCACCATGCCGCGCGATGTTCTCGAAGTCGTCGTACCCTGCAGACGGCGCCACCTGCGCCCGGTAGCGCGACGAGGGATGCATCAGCTTCCAGCCAAAGATGCTGTCGGTCTCCCCCAGCAGCCGGTGTACCTACACGAACCGAGTCATCTGCTGGGCTACGTCAGATAGGTGTTGGTAGTCGATAACCATCTTCACCTCCGTCAGCCAGACCAGTTCCATAGTCAGTTCCACGGTCATGTCAATCGACCCGGTCTTCCGCCATTCGAAATCAAGACCTAACTCGCCGTCGATGCTGCGCCATGATTGGACACCTGTCCATCCGGCCGGCCAGCTCACGACCATTCCTTGCAGCAAGCTCAAAAGGTACTGATGCCCGGGGACGGAATACGTGCACGGGATTTCTATACGCATCCCCTCCGCTTCAAGCGTAATGTCGAAGAGGCCGAACTCGTCGTCCGTCATGCGGACGTTCGAGAAACGCAGGACTCGCCTACCGGTCTGGCAGCGGATTTCTATGGTCATTGCATTGGGCGATGACAGTTCGACGTTGCTATCGGTCCTGTGTGTAGAGCGGCTGAGAGGGGGCAACGTCCATAGCCCCTTCGCGAGCATCAATCACCGCCCGTGAACATCCAGCCGTACCAGCAAAACAACGCATGCACCATGAAGAGGAAGGAGCACCCAACTCCGAATCCAATAAAGGTGTACCAGGGGCGAAGCCGCTCTCTTCGCGACAGAACAATCATGACGACCATTAGCAGGAAGTAGATACCCGTGGCATATCGACCTGTTCTCCCGTACCACGGGAACAGTGCGCGGATCATCTCGGGGGATCGTCCGTCGAAGCAGCGCTGAAGAATCACCATGATTGCGAGTGCCAAGGCGGCAAAGCCGAGTGACAGCATCAACGACTGGAGTCGGTGTTCTTGGGATCTACGTACCAAAGGGCTGGCGGGGTGACATGAGAGGGAGTGCGCAAGATACATGTCTTCACGGCGGCACGATGACCATGAGACCATGATTCTGCAACACGCCGAACTTCGTCCACCATAAGGATGCCGGAAGGACACTGTCATCCGCCAGGTGGCGGTGTGCATTGCCCGCGAACATGCTGCGTTATCATTGCTAGTCGGGAGACCGTCGGGACGCGGCCAACTCACCTTGTTTGCACGCACGTGGAATGCGGCCGCCCGGTGCAACGCCGCGCACCGTTGGGGAATTGAATTGACTCCCCTACATTGCCAACACCTTCCAGCGCATCCGCGTATCCATCCGCGCTCCCAACACCACGCCGGGGAGCATCCCGCCTACCATCCGACGACCCCCACATTTCGAAGATGGATAACCATTCCATGTACCATTGGAGGATCAGACAATGAAGAGCCAAACGTGGGGACTGTTTCCAGCAATCGCGCTCGCTGTTGCGCTAGCGGCATCGTGCGGTGGCAAGGATGCCGGAGGTTCCGCCGATCAGGCATCCGGATCCGGCGGTGAGGCTGTCGAGAAATCTGAGGACATGACACCAGCGCAGCTAGGCGACGCAATTGGCAATCTGTACACCGACAACATGTCGAAGCTGGTCGAACGACTGAAGGCTATGCCGGCCGCCGCCGACGTGATGGCCGACATCGAGTCGATGAGAGGTGAGTGTATTACAAGGATGGTTGCGCTGGGTAAGCAACGTGAAGCGCTCGATGCTGCCGGTCGATCAGCTGTGGACGCTGCGATCCTGTCGAAGATGAACGCCCTCTACAACACGCCCGTGTTCGCCTCATTCAACGATATCCAACAGCACTATTTCCAGGATCAGCAGCTGCACAAGCTGATAATGGACTTCAACATCATAACGCAATACGCCAACTATGATCTGTTGAAGAAACAGTCGCCCGAAGAGGCTGCACGATTGGGTATTAAATAGTTCGCCCGGTCCTCAATGAGGATTTTCCGAACGTGTGGAATCTCGCCGATTCCGTCGGCGTCATGGACGGGCTCTAAGCGTGCCGATGCGACCGGGATGAATGCCGACAACGAGGGGATCACCCCGCGGAGCGGTCGGAACAACCCCGGTCGCGCCGTATTTCAGCAGCGAATGGATTTCGATCTGCTTCAGCCCCCACATTTCCACCGCTACACCCCGAACAGCCAGTACAACGCCAGCGCGGCGCTTTCGCGGATGTGGTAGAACGCAAGATTCTGGGCACCGAGCGGTGATTCAGAAGAGAACCCGACGGCGTTGAGGTCATTGAATTGACAGATCTCCAACGCCCGTTTCAGATGGAAGCGATCAGAAATGATGATGAACGAATCCCACCCCTGACGCTTGTTGATCTGGTCGCGCAGGTAGAGAATCTGTTCCAGCGTTGAACTGGTATTGGTCTCGACGACGATACGTGTCGGATCGACACCACGCTTGACGAGCTCGCGCCTGGCCACGTCCGCCTCGGCCATTTCGTTCGGTGCGTGTCCACCCGTCAGCACAAGAAACTGCACGGTCCCATTGCGATAGAGATCGTAGCCGGCATTTATCCGCTCGCGCAGCACCGGACTAGGACGATCGCCGCTCCAGACCGCCGCCCCAAGAATCACACCGGCATCGTACGATCCCCTCGGCTCCTGTACGATCGATCCACCGAAGGGGCTGATCAGGACAGACGCGATCACCACGAGGAACGAGAAGACGGCAATGGCAACCGCGCGGCCGAAGACATCGACCCCTCTTCTCCGCCACGACCGCCCCTGGCGACGCGAAAGCCACTCGACGAGGACCGACAACTCGCCGACGCGGGACGCGATGAAGAGCAGATAGCCGAACTGGGGAATAGAGGGGACGAGAGTCGTGAGGAGTGGCGAAGCCGTCAGAAGCGCAAGTGACGTGCCGGACAATGCCGCCGCGGCCGCCCCCCGTCCCCGCGTCCAGTTCTTCCTCCTCAAGGCGTTGACCACCATGAGGACGGGGAGCGGGAGCGCAACGAGCAGCGAGACGACGTTTCCTGTTCGGGTCAGGTCGAGAAAGACCGGTTCCAGGTTCTGCGATCGATAGCGAATCATCGTCATGAAGACGATCATAGCCAGCTCCATCGCAAGGGAGACGCCTAGAAGAACGGGTATTGTCGCGTCTCCCCCACCATCGATAGGGATCGATGGAAGAATAGGAGACTTCGGGTCACGATCGGGCAGTGCGGTCATAACGATATCGAACTGCCGGAGCGTCTCCATACGCTCCGGCATCAATCTCCAGTCTCGCCTGAAATGCCTGGTTCAACAGGTCTGAACTGAGTACGTCGGAGGGGGCACCCTCAGCCACTACGCTTCCACTCTCCACCAGAAGAAGCCTGTCGCACAGTATGGAGGCGAGGTTGAGATCGTGCATCGAGGCAATGATGCCCGCTCCCCTTCTGGCTGCTTCATTCCTGATGCGGTCGAGAACATCGAGTTGATGGCCGATGTCCAGATGTGTGTTCGGCTCGTCGAGAAGGTAGACCAGAGGCGATTGCGCCAGGGCGCGGGCAAGAATAGTCCGTTGCAGCTCCCCGCCCGAAAGGCGGGTGATTGCCTGGCGACGGAGAGACTCCAGGTGCATCAGCGCAATCGCCTGATCGGCAGCTTCAATATCCTCGCGTCGTTCGAATCCCCCGGCACCGTGTCGATGAGGTATCCTCCCGAGGAGGACCGTCTGCTCGACCGTGAAATCGAATACGGGTCGATGGGATTGCGGTACATACACGATCCTCCGACCTCGCCGCGCAGGTGTCATTTGCGATAACGACTCGCCATCCAGAAGGAGCGTGCCGGAGGCAGGCGGAAGGAGGCCGCCGATGATCCGCATCACAGTGGTCTTGCCTGACCCGTTCCTGCCGATTATCCCCACGAACTCCCCCGCACGCACGCTGATAGCATCAATGTGCAGCGAGAAGGCGGTTCCGTACCGGAATCGAATATTGCGGGCGTCAAGAAGCATATTCTATCGGCAAGAGAAGAGCGGAGGGCGTGCTATCCCCCCGCGCGGCTCCCGTTGAGGGTGCCAAAGTTACACAAGTGAGTGAAGCATGAAGAGTGTGATTGCTTCGGTCGATATCGGCGGGACCAAAATTGCCGTCGGGATCGCCGATGCGGACCAGGTGCCAATTGACGGCCGGCTCATCGCGTCGATCCGTGAGCCTGTCGGACCGCATGGAACCCCCGATGTAGTGATTGCGATGGCGATCCGGATGATTGAGCGTCTGATCGCCGAACATGGTGGAGCCATTCGGGGCATCGGAATCTCGATAGGGGGACCACTGGATCACATGGATGGCGTTGTCCTCAACTTCCCCCACCTGCCCGGATGGACAAACATTCCGTTGCGCGAGATCTTGTCGCAACAGTTCAACGCACCAGCATTTCTCGACAACGACGCCAACCTGGGTGCGCTTGCCGAACATCGGCTCGGCGCTGCCAAGGGTTTGAACGACATGGTCTACGTTACCATCAGTTCCGGCATCGGGGGGGGAGTCATTATCGACGGCCGCCTACTTCACGGAGTAGGTTCGGGTGCCGGAGAGATTGGACACGTTACCGTCGCCCCCGATGGGCCGGTCTGCCCCTGCGGTAATCGAGGGTGCCTGGAGATCATGGCTAGCGGAAGATCCATTGCCCGCCGCGGTCGGGAGTGGGTTCGGAGGGAGCCCGAGAGGGGAACAGAACTTCTGCGGCGTGCAGGAAACGATCCTTCGAACATCACCTCGGAGCTCGTCGCGGCTTGCTACATCGACGGCGATCCCCTCAGCACCGACGTCTGGGAAGAGACCGCGGAGTACCTGGCAATCGGTCTGGGGAGTGTAATCCACGTGATTTCGCCGCAGATGATTGTGCTGGGGGGTGGCGTTGCGGCCACGGGATTCCACTTGACGGACCCAGTTCGTGAGCATTTGAAGAACCACGTTTTCTACATCCCGGTTGACCGAATCCAGCTCAAAACAGCCGAATTAGGACAGAATAGTCCCCTGTTGGGTGCTACCCTCCTTGCGGCGGAGGGGGTGGCTCAACTTTGAGTCGACGGCCGTAACTTTGGTGGTCCTCCTGTGTCTTCTCCCCAAGCAGGAACAATACGTCCGCCTCCTCCCCACCCGGTTCAGAGTCGCCGTGCCAGGCAACGCTGTAGCGCACGAACTCTCTCCCACACCCGGGACGCGCTCTTCACAACAACTTTTGGAAGCCGATTCAATGATGCACAAGGTCTATTCACTCCAGCGGCTGGCATCGGCGGCACTGATCGCAATCGTGGCGCTCGTGTTCGCCGCATGTAGCGACACACAGGTCTCGCCCCCCGACGCGCAGGGGAACACTGTCACAGGTACCATTCTTGACCGACATGGAAACATGGTCCCCGAGGCGCTCGTCGAGGCGGTCAATCCCGGAGGATTGACGGTTGCCGCCGACACGTCGGATGTCATGGGTCGATTCGAACTATCGGGCATTCCGTCGAATCCCGACGGCTACCTCCTGAAGGTCACTCCGGTCGATCTTCCCCCCTTCAGCGTTGGACTTACTGGATACCTTGTTGAAGCTGGTGGTCGGACCGGCGGCACGATCCAAATGACGGGGGACGATTCGTGCTGCGGCACACTCAGGGTCGCCGTCACGGATTCAACCTCCAGCCCAATTGGTGGAGTCATGGTGCAGTTCCGTCGGGGTGACAGAACCTACCGCACGGGCATCTCTGACTCAAATGGCATCGTGATCTTCCGCGAAGTCTGTGGAGGTGAGTTCAACTTCCGTCTATCGCGCGAGGGGTATCGCGTGGTTGAGCGTGGCGGTCTCTCCCTGACCGGATGCGACAGCAACGCTTACAGCATGGTGATGTATCGCTCCATCCCGGAAGGGAACGGCAGTGACACCTGCTGTCGTGGAACGCTGACCATCGCCGTCAACGACTCCGCCAGCGGAAGTGCCATCAACAACGCCGAGGTCAGGATCACCCGAATCGGCGGCACTGCTCGCACACTCCGCACCGAGAACGGCAGCGTCACGTTCCGCGAAGTCTGCCAGGGGACATACAACGTCCGCATCGCCCGCGAAGGATATAACGTTCTCGAGTTCCGTATCGAACTCGACTGCAACTCGAACACCTCCATAACGCGGACAATGTCGGCCTCCAGCGGGAACGGTAATGACTCCTGCTGCAATGGTCGCGTCGAAGTGGTCGTGCGTGACTCGGCCTCGGGCGAGCGGATTTCAGGAGCGACGGTTAAGCTTTGGAGGGGAAGCACGCTTGTCAACACGCGGACGACCAGCAGTACGGCCAATGCCGTCTTCGAGGGACTATGCCAGGGTGACAACTACAGCATCTCGATCACTCGCGAAGGGTATCGCGGTCTGGAATACGACTTTGACATCACCTGTGATCAGCGTCTCGAGATCTCGAAAACACTTGCCCGCAACACGAGCGCCGACACCTGCTGCAACGGTCGGCTCCAGATCAACATGCGTGACTCGAGTTCAAACGCGGCCCTCTCCAACGTCACCGTGCGAGTCTGGCGAAACGGGGCAGTCTACCGTTCCGGAACCACCAATGCCAACGGCTACGTCGTGTTCGAAGGGATATGCCAGGGGAATTACGGCATTGACTTCACACGTGATGGCTATCGATCACGCGAGGCGTCGCTCGAGATGGGATGCAATCAAAATCGCGAGCTGACCTACAAGCTGCTGCAGAACGAGACAACGCCGGACACCTGCTGCACGGCGAGCATGGCACTTCGGATTCGTGATTCAGCCGCCGCCGATGGCGGGTATATCTCCGGCGCGACAATCGTGATAGCCTACGGCAACACAACGATCGCAACCGGGACCACGAATGGAGACGGATACTATCTGCGCGAGCAGCTGTGCGGCTACCGCACATACACCGTGACGGTGAGCAAGTCGGGCTACCACACTAAAACGGTCTCGTTCACCTATACCACGTGCCGCCGAATCGACGAGACGATTCGAATCTCGCACGAATAGAACATATCGACACCTGGCTACACGATTGAACCGCCCAACGGGTGGCACAATCGCGGCCGACGGGCGGGGTTGGGGCGACCTCGCCCGTCTTCGTTTTCAATACTGGCGATGCGACACTTCGCGTCTACCGCGGTCTCTCCATTGTTAACCCTCCCGACCAACTCAACCCTCATTCCGGAGGCACACATGGGAAAGAGAATCGCATGGTCTATGATCACCATCTTGGGCCTTGCAATCCTGGCTTCGCCCGCAGCGGTGGCGCAACAGGAGTCCAACGGTGTCCATGAAATCTGTCGGTACTCCCTCACGCTCTTCAAGATCGACGACGCGACGTTGGGAGTGCACAATGAGCGCCTCCTCCGCGAGGAGATCGTCCCTGATATCTATCCGAGCTCACGCGTGACGGTGATCGGGTACACCGACGTGATCGGGCTGGAGGACCGGAATCAGAGACTTAGCGAGCAGCGGGCGGAAGCAGTGGCGAAGCGGATTATGGCGGAGAAGGGTCCTAACGGATACAAAGAGCTGATAGCGCGTGGTGTTGGTGAATCGGCTCCCCTCTACAGCAACGACCTACCCGAAGGGCGGTTCTACAATCGAACGGTACAGATTGAGATCGACACGCGACGCTGAGGCGCACAGTCGTCGTCCGGCGCTGCATCATCCCCACCCCTGCGACTGCGCGTGAACTACACGTACGGACAGGCGACGTAATGGCCCGGCTCCGCCTCGTGAAAATCGGGGAACGCGTTGGCGCATTCAGGGCGGGCGATCGGACAACGGGTCCGGAACGGGCATCCGCTCGGCTTTGCTAGAGGGGTCGGAACATCTCCCTGGAGAATGGTCCGGCCCTCTCTACCACTATCGGGATCGGCTACAGGCACTGCGGAGAGCAACGCCTTGCTGTATGGATGGGTCGGATTGAAATAGACCTGCTCCGCCTCCCCGAACTCCACCATATGCCCCAGATACATCACAGCTATTCGCGAGCTGATGTGCTCGACCACCGAAAGGTCGTGCGCGATGAAGAGGAACGACAGACCGAACTCGGCCTGGAGTTCCATCATCAGGTTAATGACCTGCGCCTGAATTGAGACGTCGAGAGCGGACACCGGCTCGTCGCAGACAATGATGTCCGGATTTGTCGCCAACGACCGCGCGATGCCGATTCGCTGTCGTTGACCGCCCGAGAACTCGTGAGGGTACCGCGAAGCTTGTTCGGGAAGGAGACCCACCTTCTCCATCAGCCAGGCGACCCGCTCCTCCAACTCCCCTTTCCCCATGCTGGTGTGGAGGCGCAGTGGCTCCTCGACGATCTGACGAACGGTCATACGCGGGTTGAGGGAGGAGTAGGGATCCTGGAAGATCATCTGGATCTTGCGGCGGAACGGACGCATCTCCGACTTGCTGAGCTTCACGAAGTCGACGACAGATCCATCCTCGGCATGATAGAGGATCTCCCCCTTCATGTTGGCATCGGGCGACATCGTGCGAATAATGTTGATGAGCGCCCGTCCGATGGTGGTCTTGCCGCAGCCGGACTCCCCCACCAATCCAAGCGTCTCGCCGCGATACATGGTGAATGACACCCCATCGACGGCCTTGACGTCGGCAACGCGCCGTTGCAGAATCCCGCCATACACTGGGAAGTGTACCTTCAGGTCGCGGACTTCCAGGAGGACACTCCCCTTTCCCATCGCAGGACGTGATTCCGATTCCGTCATATTGGTCGCTGTCGTCATTACTGATCCTGGTTGAATGGTGGGGGCTTGCGTTGCCAGACTGATCAACCGTCAACCTGGTGGGAGCCCTCCGCGCCTTGTTGGCCCTCTCCCTCGTGAAGTAAGACCCTCTGCTACACGCTCTTCTCTGTTAGTTCGGATGAACGCACGGCGAGTCCCTGTCCCACGAGCGTTGCCATGAATGGTATCGCCACGAAATGAAATCGACCGTCTCCGAAGTAAACACTTCCAAGTATGGAAATCCACACGACAACGGAGACTCCCACCCATGACCAGTACGGCCCCTTCCTTGAATACCGAAGAATCGTCCAGCCGAATAGCGCGAGGAATACAATCCACCACGCTTGGGATCCCCACTTCAGCGCGTCATAGACGCGCGTTACCGCCGTAACTACCTCCTGCCGAAACCACCGTCTGTTCCAGCTGAATCCCTCGGCGTCGGCCCTCCACAAATACCACAGTTTGCGTGGGATCAGACCCAGGAACGCCGTAGGATGTGATTTCACCCACGCAATCGCTGAGTCTCGAGCCTGGACGTTCTGTAGATACTCGTTCGGCGCATCCCAATAGGCGCTCTCGACTACGAAGTCAATGTAGTAGGTGCCGTTGGCTCTGGAGTTATTGCCGATGTGGAGGTTGATACCGTCGTTATTCGACAGTATCGGCCAGACATCGAAAATCGACTGGTTTCTGAGCGTCCACGGGACGAGCAACAGGAACGCGCCCGCGTAGGCAAGCCCGAATCCCAGCAACAGTCGTTTAGGTCCGCGAGGGCGATCCACAAATACGACGGTGAGGATCAGCACTGCCGGTATCGGCGCCGTTTGTGGGCGCACGATAATCGCGCCGGCGAGCAATAGGGCACCAACTACGACCTTCCATCCAACCCGCTCTCGAATCTCCAACAAGAACAAGACCGACCACACAATGAGCGCAGCAGACAGTGTTTCGCCCATCAGCAGGGACGAGTACGCAATTCCATTCGGATGAAGCGCGACTATCAATCCGGCGAACAGCCCTGCCCGCTCAGACTTGAACAGTATCGTTGCCAGTCGTCTGGTACCCTCAACAATCGCAACACCAAAGAGCACATTCATCGCCATGGCAATCGGAATCGAATCGCCAACGACGCTGAAGAGACCCCCGAGGAAACCCGGATATCCGACCGGCCAATACGCCGTGGGATTTCCGTTGATTGAGAAACCGTGACCGGCCGCTATTTCAAGTGCCCGCTCGTAGTACCATCGTGCGTCGCTTGCTGGGCGTACACCAGAGAACCACGCCCAGACGCACCAGACGCTCCGAGCGACAACGGCGATCCATGCAATGCGGCGCGCCGTCAGTTGGAAGTGGTCGATAGAACCGAGAGTGTACCGGCGAATGGTAGTATGTAGGGGCGTGCGCACAGGCAAAAGCATCATTCTCAAGCGACCCAATACTCCTACCCCATTCCCCACTGCCTGCTCTACACTCCCCCTCCAGATTCCTCACTCCTACGGATACAAATGGCACCGGACGAAATGCCCGGGCTCCATTTCAATCAACTCGGGCTCAGTGTGATAGCACTCTTCCTTTACGCGTTCGCAACGAGTGTTGAACTTGCACCCTGTGGGCATGTTCAAGATGCTGGGAACGTTCCCCTGTATGGCCCTGAGCCGACCGCCCCGCGCTCCAGTCGTCGGGCGGGGAATCGAATCAAGCAGCCCCTGCGTGTAGGGATGGAGCGGGTTGTTGAAGATCTGTCGCGTCGCCCCCACCTCCTGTATCTTTCCTCCATACATGACCACGATACGGGAGCATGTCTCTGCAACCACGGCCAGATCGTGCGTGATCATGACGATGGCAGAGTCCCGCCTCTCGCTCTTCAACTTCATCATCAACTCGAGGATCTGCGCCTGAATCGTGACGTCGAGGGCTGTCGTGGGCTCGTCAGCAATGAGGAGTTGCGGATTGCACGAGAGGGCGATGGCGATCATTACGCGCTGCCGCATGCCGCCGGAAAACTGATGCGGATAATCGCCCATTCGCTTTTCCGCGTCAGGGATGCCGACCAGTTGCAGCATCTCCACCCCCCGCTTGAACGCCTCCTCTTTAGAAACGTTCTCGTGCCGCAGAATCGTCTCGGTGACCTGGAAGCCGATGGTAAAGACCGGATTCAGGGAGGTCATCGGCTCCTGAAAGATCATCCCGACATCACGGCCGCGCATATTCCTTACTTCCTGCAGAGGGAGTTTCAGGATATCGGTTCCGTTCATTCGTATCGATCCGCCAACAATATCCCCCGGAGGATTGGGAATCAGACGCATAACGGAGAGAGCGGTCACCGACTTACCCGAACCCGATTCGCCGACGATGCCAAGGACTTCATCCTTGTAAATGTCGAACGAGACGCCATCGACCGCACGGGCGATTCCCCCTTCGGTCTTGAAATACGTCCGCAGGTCGCGGACTTCCAGAAGTGTTTCGTGTGGAGCGCTCAAAATCGATATCCGGTATGGAGAGATGTCGGTCTACCGCAGACGGGAGAAGACCTTGGGATCGAATGCCTCGCGTATCGATTCGCCGATGAATGTGACAAGAAGGAGTGTGACGAACATAGCGGCCAAGGGCATGATGATCAGCCACCAGTTCTCGAAGCCGCCACTGAAGTTCTTGAGACCGACATCGACCATCTGCCCCCAACTCGGCGTCGGAGGTGGAAGACCAAATCCGAGATAATCGAGGCCGACCAGGGCCGAAATGCCGCCGATGATCGCAAACGGAAACGACGCGATGACCGGTGTCAGCGAATTCGGGAGGATGTGCTTGAAGATGACCTGTTTATCCGATGCCCCAAGGGAAATAGCGGCCGACACGTAGTCGCGCGCCTTTTCACGATAGAACTCACCACGAATGAAGTACGTCATTCCCATCCAGCCGAAAACCGTCAGGAGCGACACCAGGAGGAAGAAATTCGGGTAGATGATCGTGGCAACAATGATAATGATGAAGATCGACGGAATCGACTGCCAGATCTCAATGAACCGCTGGACAATCAGGTCGAACTTGCCACCATAATAGCCCATCAGCGCACCGATAGAAACGCCAAGAATATCAACGAGAATCGTCAGCAGGAGAGCAAACGAGATAGAGACGTTGAAGCCGTAGCACATTCTGGCGAAGACGTCCCGCCCGGTATCGTCCGTTCCGAACAGATGAGTTGAAGATGGGGGTTGGATCACGTTTTCGTAATCGCTCTCATAGGGATCCCATGTATATGGTGGCATCACCACCCACCCATCGACCCCCCGTTCCGTGAAATCGGCCTCCAGATTTCGATAATCTACCTCTCGTTGCACGCCCGACTGGCCGAACAATTCACCTGGATAGAACTTTCCGGACAAGGCCGGGAAAAACCACTCCCCCTGATAATTGATAATCAGAGCGCGATTATTTATCAGAAGAGGGAAGGCGAATGAGACGACATACAGGAAACAGAGAATCAGAAACGAGTAATACCCCCTCCTGAGGGATTTAAACTTTCTGATACGCCTCTGCATCACCGATAATGACCGCTGCCCGCCTACCGCCGGGGCCTTCTTCCCTCCACCGGACGGACTCCCCGTCGGGGCAACGTGTTCCTGTACTTGATCCATATTGATGAATCTCTTCCGAGAGTGTTTACTTCAGAGTGTTGGTCAGCGGAATCGAATACGCGGGTCGGTAGTGGCGTAGAGCATGTCGCTGAAAATGTTACCCAGGAGCGACAGGACAAGACCGATTACGAGTACCCCCATGAACAGCGTGTAGTCGCGCTCGATTGCCGATCGATACCCCATGAAACCCATCCCGTCGATGTTAAACACGCGCTCTATGAAGAGAGATCCGGTGAGGATTAGACTTAGCGCGTGACCAAGCCCAGTCACAATGGGAATAAGGGAATTGCGGAGCGTGTGGACGAAAATGACGCGCCGTTCTGAGAGTCCCTTCGCAAACGCGGTTCTGACATAATCCTGCCCCAGGTTTTCCATGAGGGAGTTCTTCATCAGGATTGTAAGTGTGGCGAATCCACCCGCCATGTAGGCGATCGTTGGAAGCACCGCGTGTTGAGCACGATCGACGATTTTTTCCCACAGCCCCATATACTCCCATCCTGATGACTGAAACTCACCGAGAGGGAACCAGGTTCCGCCAAGCATAACCAGCAGGACCGCCCCAAGTGCCCAACCGGGAATCGAGTAACCGACAAAGACAATCGCCGACGATGCCAGGTCGAAACTGGAACCATGACGGATCGCCTTGTAGATGCCGAGTGGGATACAGACGATATACGTCAGGATGAATCCGGTCAACCCGAACTGAAGAGAAATAGGAAGGCGTTGAATCACGACTTCCAGCACGGGCTCAGAATAGATGTACGACTTGCCGAATTCCCCGCTGAGCAAATTGCCCAGCCACTGTAGGTAGCGGATCGGAACCGGCTTGTCAAGATTGAAATACTTCTTCAGCTCGGCCTTTGACTGCTCTGGTATCTCAATTGAACCCCTTTCGGACCCTCCGCCTGAACTGACTTCCCCCCCCTTCTGCATTGCCTGCATCTTCATCTGCATCTCGATCTGCTCCAGCGGACCGCCTGGAGTGTACTGCAGTATGACAAACACAACGACGGTGGCTACGAGAAACGTAGGGATAATGAGCAGGAATCGACGGACGAAGTAGTTGAACATGGTGTATGGAGGATACGCTCGTTGACTCCACTGACAGGCGGGGAACTCGAACGCTGAGTTCCCCGCCTTTCTCTTGGATCTACTTTATGTCAGGTTTGGCTGTCGAATCCCCTCCGCTCTGTACGGCCTGCGTTGCGCTGATCGAGAGGACAGGAGGATGGGTCTTGTTGTAGTTCGGCCAGAACATCACGTCCGTCTCACCGACAGGCATGGTGACCGACTTGTCCTTCCTCCCCTTGTTCATCGTCTCGGCCTTCTCGGGATCGTACCACCACCCCGGCAGTATGTATTCGTACCAGTCGCTCACGCGCCCCAAGTAGAATTCAGGTTGACCAAACTTGTTCCAGTACACCATGCGCGTGTATGGACCGTACCACGCGAGGGCGTACTGCCGCGACTCCATCAGAATGCTGTCGAGCTCACGGAGCATCGCAATCCTCCGGTTCACATCGAAGTCGACCTGCTCGGCTTCGATAAGCTCGTCGGCGCGCGCATTCTTGAAACCGGCAAGGTTATTCGTGTTCGGGACGTCGGCGAAGTCCGAGCGATACGAACTCTTCGGATTTGGGAACAACGTGGCACCCCAGTTGATCCACGCGATCTTGAACTTCCGCTCGTTCATCAGCTTGAAGTTCGATGGGCCATCGATGTTTCGAAGCTTCATCATGATACCGGCATCCTTCAGATCCTGCTGTACCGGCGTTACGATTCGCTCCATCCCCTCCGTGATCGCCAGCTCAATGACGAATGGCTTTCCGTTCTTGACAAGAATACCCTCGCTGTTCCGCTGGTTGTAGCCCGCCTCGGCCAGAAGCTGGGACGCACGTTGCGGATTGTACCTGAACCTCGGGTTATTGGGGTTCTCATAGACGGAGTTGGGGTAGTAGGAGTCCGTTAGGATATACTGGTTGAACATCAGCTTCTCAACGAGCTTCTCACGATTGAAAAGGAGGATGAAGGCCTCGCGGACGCGCGGGTCGTTGAACGGCTCCTCACGCATGTTAAAGACGAAGCCGGAGACGCCGACCGGATTGTCGTTGAAGACACGACGCTTCTGTACGATCCCCCTCTTGATCTCGTCGTAGTCGAACTCCTCTCGCCACCACTGAGCCCGCGAGACGATGTAGAGATCCAGTTCCCCCTTCTTGAACTTCTCAAGCATGAGGCGTTCCTCTCTCACGACTTCCATGCGAATCTTGTCGAAGTTCATCTGTCCCCTGTTGGCGCGCTCGTCCTTGGCCCACCAGTTCGTGCGCCGCGTCATAGTGACGGATTTCTGCTTCTCGACGTCCTTCGGCAGCACAATGTAGGGTCCTGTTCCCGGGACCATCTCATACTGATACTTCTCCAGATACTGCGTCCCACTGAGGTTGCCGATAACGTGCGCCGGAAGAATCGTAGTGCCGCCAAAGCCGAGCATGTTCCTCCACATCTTTTCCTTGGAACGAACCTTGAAGATGTACTTGCTCACTGCCACGGGGGCATCGAATTCCTGATAGAACGAGTTCGTGTACGGACTGAGGATCGTGGAGTCCATAGCGAGCTTGTACGTCGCCAGTACATCATCGGTGGTAACTGGGTGGCCGTCCGAGAAGCGCGCGTTGGGATTGATGCGGTACCAGTACGTCTGCCCATCAGCGTCGACCTTCCAATGCGAGGCTAGAGACGGAAGAAAGTCGTATGTCATCGGATTGATCCCGATGAGACTCTCGTATACCATGTTGTTGATCAAACGTGTGGTGGACGAATTCTCGTCCTTTCCATACTGCCGAAAGGTGGCCGGAAATTCAGAGACGGCGAACTTGAGCATCCCCCCCTTCTTGGCGTTCTCGTCCGCGATCAGTTTGAACTGTTCCTCAGTAAGCGTCCCCGTCTTCCACCCCTGCGCTGCAGCGATGTCGTCGAACCCGTTTCCCCCCTGATCCGCCGGGACCGAAGGATCCGCACCCGGCGGGACCTTGAACTTATCCTCTGTGGTCACCGCCATCGAGGCACCGCCGCCGATTCCCTGATCGTCCTGTTTCTTTCCGCCGCCACAGCCAGCGGCAATAAGCGACACGGCCATGAGGGCAAGCCACGCCCCCCTCAGGCTCCTTGCGGAATGCATCATCGGGTTATCCTCTCGAATTGAATGGTCTTCAGTTCAAACGATCCGTTTGCTTGCGGGGAACGAAGCCGAGGGGCAGCCATCATGCAGGAGCGGGACCCATCCCCCGGGAGGGGGTGGTCGGAGGGACATCTGCCAACACGGTCTTCGATTGGGTCGGGGCGACAATATAAGACGAAACCGATACGAACGGCCAACAATTGGATGTGGATGAAAGGGGGACCGGCGTCCCCATTTGCAGTGGTTCATTCCCGTCAGCCGCATGGTCCAGCCAGTCACCATGGGCGGCATCGATCCGACCGTGCCAACCCCCCATTCTCGTATCTTCTTCGGTCCCAGAACGCCAACCCAGAGAGAAAGCAGACACTCCATGAAGCGAATCATTACCGTCGTACTCCTGCTGGCCCCATTGCTCGTTGCAAAGTCGCAAACGATCGGCATCGAGAACGGTGTTGCGTACGGGGTTGATCCTCTCGACACAACGGAATCGTCCTGGTTACCGTCGTTCCCGCGGGAGCGCGCTGGCACCAATGGCTTTATCGAGCGCTCGCCCAACGGGCGCCTCCGATTTTCTGACGGCACCCCCGCCCGGTTCTTCGGAACCACGTTGGAAGCTGGTGCATGCTTTCCCGACAGTGCCACCGCCATGGCAACGGCGCGCCACCTT
Organism: uncultured Alphaproteobacteria bacterium; assembly: GCA_964462535.1. Classification (GTDB taxonomy): domain Bacteria; phylum Bacteroidota; class Ignavibacteria; order OLB7; family OLB7; genus CAYWXV01. Next base: position 60,354 of record CAYWXV010000014.1, on the reverse strand, counting down.
CGGAAGATCGGAGTCAACCTCGTCCGCCTGCGCTATTTCGACCATGCTTATGGATGGCTAACGCCCGACGTCACGATCCTGGACGACGCAAACGGCTTCCGATCAATTCACGCTGGGCGTATGCGCCGGTTTGACTGGTTCGTGGCGCAGTTGTTCGAGAACGGCATCTACGTCTACCTGCCATTGCAGTCGGCACGGGTACCAACCTCGGGCGACCTGGGCGGTGACGCAGACAGCGCCCTCTACCTGGACAAGTCGCTCAACTATCTCTATCCAGGGGCCGCTCAGGTGCATCGAGTCGTTGCCCGCGCCATCCTCGATCACGTGAACCCCTTCACTGGCAACGCCTACAAGAATGAACCCGGGATTGCAGTGCTCGAGATGGCTCACGAAGGGAGCTTGATCTCGCTCTACCGTATCAACTACACTGAGTACAGATCGGGCCAGTACGGGTTCTCGTGGAGGCACAGCCGAAGACTTGACACGCTGTGGATTGACTATCTGACGCGTCGTTACGGAAACACCGCTGCATTGACGAGCGCCTGGAAGTCGGCGGTACCCGACAGCGGTGGCCCTAACGTGGTTTCCGAAGGGGGCTTCGAAGGGGAGTTCGACCGCTTCTGGGAAATTCAAGGGTACGATGGCACCAACGTCACCACGATCCTCACGCAGGCCGACTCCACGCCCGAAGGGATACTCGCCGCCAAGCTTCGCGTTCGGGGCACGCAGGGCAATATCTACACAGGCTACATGAGGGAGTTTGTTCCACTTCAATTCGGCAAGGCATATACTCTCTCCTTCAAGGCCAAGTGTTCAAACCCAACCGGCCGCAGGCTCATCGTCAATACATACAACAGTGAATCCGGCCTCGGTGCGGGCCTTAGTGCGAGCTTCGACGTCACTCCATGGTGGAGTGAATACTCACGCTCCTTTCATGTCCCGATTTCATCGTCCGCTCCAGCCAATCTGATCTTCTATTTCGGTGAGGTCGATGGTGACCTGCTCCTCGACGATATCGTGCTCCGCGAGATTCCCCTGGTCGGTTTGACTGCGAACGAGTCACTCGAGGGCGTGAACGTTGCAAGGATTCCCTGGAGACACGACGCGAACTATGCGGTCACGGAACAGCGTCTGATTGATCAGACTGACTTCTACCTCGGCCTGGAGCGATCGTATCTGGAGGGCATGATGTCATACGTGCGAGATTCGATCGGTGCCCGCCAATTGACCACGGGCGCGTCCAACTACTGGGCGTCCGGGTTCCTCGAGAACGATGTCAGTGGTTCGAGTCAGGTGATATCGGGGACGGGGTACTGGGACTATGTCTTTGCAAACGACCACCCATGGCAGGTCTTCAACTACTCACCGCTCAGGGCAGAATACGCCGGAGCTCTGTTCAGCCTGGCCGGACTGACCCGCAAGAACATTCCCTTCCTTGCACACTTCAGTCATCCATACCCAAATCGGTATCAGGCAGAATCGATGACCATGATGCCCGCGTACGCGTTGCATCAGGGTTGGGATGGTGTGACGATCGAGAAATACACTGATGAGGGAACGATACGCCCGTCACACGCTGTAGACTCCCTTAGACACTACGACGGGCGATACAATCCTGTAATCGAAGCGATGTCGCCCGTCGCTGCCCTGATGCTCCGTAATAGTCTATTGAAGCAGGCGACCACCACTCTGGCGCTTCAACGGACCTCGAGGCAGGTTCGGCTCTACCCGCGGTTCGAGCCTCTCTGGGGGTACTATGGTGTGCCGGGCGGGTTCCCTGGATTCGGTCCTGCCCTTTACCGGATCGTCATTGACTCGACGAACGCCAGTGAGTTCTCTCAGTTACCCGACCTCGGATTCCCCTCTGGTGTGCCTGGCGAAGTGCAATCGGACACACGAGAGATCCTCTGGGAGTTTCAACGCGGGGACATTCAGATCGATGCACCTCGTGTTCAAGGCGCGAGTGGCAGTCTTTATCGTGCAGGGGGTATCGCTCTCCGAAACCTGGACATCACGCTTCTCACTGTCAACGAAACGGCCACGATACTCTGGGCGGCTACTGACACAGCGAATCGACTGGATCAGCCCGGCAGGTCGTTTCTCACAATCGTCTCGCGCGCCGAACGACAGGGGATGCGTTGGGTCGATTCGTCGTACGCCGACATCTGGGGGAGCGGACCGATGGTCGTAGATCCGGTCCAGGTCAGACTGAATTTCCGGCCTGCCGACAGTGTGAACGTTGCGAACATCCAACCGCTCGACTCGACGGGCCGGCCGCTGGGCGACCCGATTCGCGTCGTCCGAAAGGGGAACGGAATCAGCGCGACCATCGACCAACGCCAGACGCACGCCGTCTGGTTCGCGGTCGATCTTGCCGTCGATCCAAGTGCGTCCGCGGATGATACGCGCATCGAGATGTGTGCACTCTCCGTTCGGCCAAACGTCGTGACAGATCGGTGCGTCGTCGATGTGGCAATGGCGCGGTCGGGATCGGCCCGCGTGGAGATTTTCGATCAACTGGGTCGGCGCATCCGGCTCGTGCACGATGGAACGTTAGGGACGGGCCTGACTTCGTATCCCGTCGAGACATCGAGTCTCAGTCAGGGCTTGTACGTCGTCCGTTTGACGACTGACTCGGGCGACGCCATGACGGCAACGTTTACCCTCTTTCGCTGACGTGATCTACTTATTCTCCGACGTTCATCTCGGGCTGGGTACGCCCGAGGCTTCTCGTGAGCGCGAGGAGGCCGTCGTCGGCTTTCTTGCAAAGTGCAGAAGGGATCGTATCGAGCGTCTCTTCATTGTCGGCGATCTTTTCGACTACTGGTTCGACTACAGAACAGTCATCCCGCGGGGCTTTGTCCGGACGTTGGGGGCCCTGGCATCCGTTATCGACGCCGGCATACCTATCGACTATGTCATCGGCAATCACGATTTCGGGCATCGCGATTTCTTTCAAGTGGAATTGGGAGTGACCGTGCACCACGACGACCTGCCTATCACGATGGCGGGGAAACGTTGCTACATCTCACATGGTGATGGGAAGGCCTTCAACGACACGGGGTATCTGATACTCAAGAAGGTTCTCCGGAACAGGGTATCCCGGTTCGCTTTCCGGATGATTCACCCTGATATCGGTATCGGCGTTGCGGCAAGGGCCTCACATCGAAGTCGAGATTACACCAACAGGAAGCACTATGCGGGCGAACGTCCGGGGGAATCGGATGGACTCCACGCGTTCGCCGAGCGGAAGATTCTAGAGGAGGGGTTCGAGCTGGTGGTAATGGGTCATAGTCACAAGGTCAAACGAGTGGACTATGACGGCGGTACATACGTCAACCTGGGAAGCTGGCTGGGGGCCGAGAGGCAGTACCTGGCCCTGAGCGAGGACTGTCTTGAAATGCGAGACATTGCGGACGAGTTGTGACCCGTTCCAGACGGCTATTGTGGACACGGGGGCACCTGACAGCGTCGCCCTGCCGACACGCGTAGTGTGATGGCGCCGTCGACGTTACGATGAGACGCGCAAGACTGCCGACTCCGGTGTGACCTTACGGGGCCAGTCGACGCATCGTCCACGTTCCGTCCTGCATTCGGTACTGCAGGCGATCGTGAAGACGACTGGGGCGTCCCTGCCAAAACTCGATCGAGTCGGCGATCAAGCGATACCCACCCCAGTATGGCGGTCGAGGAACGTCTTCGTCCGCGTAGCATTCCTTCATCTTCTGCATACGGTGTTCCAGAACGGGTCGGTCGGCAATGACGCTACTCTGATCCGAAGCCCAGGCCGCCAGGCGACTCTCCAGTGGACGACTGGCGAAATAGGCATCGGATTCTTCAGATAGAACACGCTCCACCTTTCCTTCTATTCGCACCTGTCGCATCAACTCACCCCACCAGAAACAGAGGGACGCATACGGATTCTCCAGGAGGTCCCTCCCCTTGCTGCTCTCGTAGTTGGTAAAGAACACGAAGCCGCCATGGCTGATCTCCTTCAACAGCACAATTCGAACAGCGGGCCTGCCATCCCGACCGGCAGTCGCGAGCGCCATTGCGTTTGGGTCAAGCACCTCGGTCGCAACTGCCTCCTGGAACCACGTCCGGAACTGATTGATTGGATCGGGGTCAACATCTGCCTCATTCAATTCGCGGGCACTGTAGTCGCGGCGCATGTCGGCAAGTAGGGAGTCCATGATCAAGCAGGTGGGGAGTCGGAGGTTAAACTTGAGTCGCCTGCCGGGGGGGCAACGGTTGGAGGTCGCGTAGGCGGACCGCCGCTCGCTGCGTATAGACGACCATCGCTTTCTGTGCGTGCGACAAACATCGCCTCCGCAAGTGAGAAGAGTTGTCACGAGGTGTGGAAACTCAACCGGCCGGTCGCGTCGTCGCCTCGTCGGTTCCTAGATTGTCGCAACGAATGAAGATCCCGCGTGAACACGGATTATACGTCGTCGTCGCCAGCTGTTGGTTGACCGGGCTGGTCGTTGCGCGCAATCGCAACTGGGGAGCAGCGATTCTCCTGTTGGTGGTCACGACGCTCGCGCTCTTCCTGGTTGCCCCCGCGCGCGACCTGCTCCGTAGCCGAATAGGTGGACGCATTCCTCGACTTCAAACACACGATCGGGTCGTGATTCCGTTGCTTGCCGTTTCCGTCATCGCGGGTGGCGGGGTCATAATCGCGAGCACACCTCCCGTCGCCATCATCGCCGCACTCGGACTGGTTCTTGCAATCGTCTACGGAATTGGTGTTCACAGACGGGTGTCAATGATCGCGCTGTCGATCACGGGATTCCTGGCTGCCACTCTCATAACGCCCGCGACGCTCCTCACCTCGAACCCCGACGCAACAGTCCTTGCCCTGCTGTCAACATGGGCGATGGTTGCGTCCTGGTTCTGCGCCTCAATCTTTGTCGTGCGACTCCGCATCACGAGTGCAGTCGGTGCAGGTCCGGGTGTCCTGTATCACATTGGTGCGACCGTGGCCCTCGTAGCGCTCACAGCGCTGGGCGTACCACCCGTTCCACTCCTCCTTCCGATGGGGCTTGCCTGGGTTCGACTGGGAATAATACACGCGGAGCTCCAGCGTTGGCAGGAGCTCCCGTTGAAACGTATCGGCATCATCGAAACTCTGGCCGCTGTTGTCGTCGTCGCGGGGATTGCCGCAACCTCGTAGCCCGACTCTACCGCGACTCCGCACTCCCTACGATCCCATCAACTCTTGCTCCAGCTCGATCGTCCGTGGGAAGAGAATGTTGTTCTCGAGATGAACGTGTCGATGGAGGTCGGCCTCGAACTCGCTCAGTTCCTGATATAGGACGCTGTAGGTCGTGCAGGCATCATCAGGGAGCGTGTAGCCTGAGCTGAGGCGCCGTATTTCGTGGAGTGCTTCACCAGCGGCGTCGTGCTCTATCTCCATGACATTGATTGGGTTGCCAATTGTCCCGAACATTGGCGGGACTACGGGTTCCCCTCGCCGACCGGCGGCCACCAACGTCTTGACGTAGGGAAACAGAATGCCCTCCTCCTTCATCATGTGAGTCTCCAGCTCATTCGCAAGCTCGTTGAACAGGCTGGCGATCTCGACGGTTTCGGGATGACGAACACCATGAACGCGCGCTACCTTATCGGCATGATGTCTCATGACCGGAAGCACGCGACGGATGTAGGAGTGGTGATTGGATACAATGTAATCGGCAAGGAAGTCGAGTTCCCACGACTTGAAATCTGGTGTGCCGTCTCGTGGAGTGTCGAGTACCGACAGGATTTCGCGCTCGATCGGGTGCCGATCGAGTCCGGCCTCGTCACAAGCCTCGCCAACGGTTACTCCCCCACCGCAACAGAAATCGAGCCCATATTTCTGGAAGACGGCTGCCGTTCGAAAGTCGGAAGTAACGATGTCGCGGATTGTGTTCGCAGAGGTGTCCATAGTATGCTCCAGTTCATCCGTTGTCGAATTCGATTCAGGGGCGCCAGATGATCTTCCCATCCTCGATGCGAAGAAGCCCCTTCTCTTCCATACCCTTGATGGTCCTGATGACGGTCTCGACGCGCAGGCCGGTCATATCTGCCAACTGTTGCCTGGTGAAAGGAACACGGAACGCATCCGACATCATCACACCGTCGTTTACGCGGAAGTACTCAATAATCGTTGACAGTCGGTGTTCAGCCTCTTCCACTGCGATCTCTCCCAGCATCATTGCCTTGTAGAGGAGGCGGGCACTCAGAACCTCTGTGACGCGCAGGCATATCCTGGGTTCTGACCTGAGCAACAGCAGGAAGTCCTCGTACCGAATCCGATAGATTGCACTCGGCTCGACGGTGATTGCGGAAGCGGGATATGCCCCGCGGAGGAAGAAGGGGGGCTCGCCGAAGCTCTGGCCGGCGGCGAAGTAGCCCTGTACGAATTCACGCCCGCGGTCATTCGTCACGATCATCTTCACCAGCCCCTCAACCACCTGGTGGAAATAGAGTGCCCGATCGCCCTGTTCAAAGAGTGTCTTGCCGCGATCGACATTCAACAACGTTGCGTTGTGTGAACGGAGAAGGTCGTCGGGCACAACGGGGCCTTCAAAGCCGCTATATGGGGATGTCGATTCGGGATTCATCTGCTACCAGCGATAGTGTGCAAACTAAGGGGGCGACTGGACGGGTGTCTATGATCTATATCAGTTCCGGAACATTCCACCTCCGCGGCCGGGGCAACTATGACATTGAAACGATATTCGTGATATTGGGCGCGTCTTGGATCGATGCGCCCGCCTTCGTCGATCGATTTATTTGATTCACCTAACCATCATGAGCTCAACCAATATTTCGTCTCAAGACATCGCGCCGGCTCCGGGACAGATCCCCGTTGAGGACTTCTTCCGCAATCCCCAGGTCAACGTCTACAGGATTTCACCGGATGGTACGCGTCTTGCCTACCTGAAGCCCCACGGGAAGCGGATGAACATCTTCGTTCGCGACCTCCGGTCGGATCGTGAGCTTCGATTGACCGCCGAGACTGAGCGCGACATTTCATCCATCCTGTGGAAGGGTAGCGACACGCTGCTCTACCTTCGTGACTTCGGCGGGGACGAGAATTTTCACCTATTCAGTGTTAGCGTCTCCGGGGGCGGAGGACGAGATCTCACCCCCTTCCCCGGCGTGCGCGCGCGCCTGATTGACGACCTGGAAGAACAGTCCGACACGGATGTGCTCGTCGGCCTCAACAATCGCGACCCAAGAACGTTTGACGTGTATCGACTTAACACCGTGAACGGTGAGATGACCCTTGTCGCAGAGAACCCGGGCAACATCGACTCCTGGATCACAGATCATGACGGGAAACTTCGGGTCGCAATCGCAACTGATGGCGTTACCACGACGGTGCTGTATCGAGCAGTCGAGTCGGACGAATTCACCCCCGTCCTCACCAATAACTTTCGCGAGTCACTTGCGCCGATTTGCTTCACACCCGATAATGTGAATGCGTATGCTCTGTCGAACCTAGGACGAGATCGCATGGCACTGGTCGTTTTTGATTTTGCGACTGGACGTGAGTTGGATGTCATCTACGAACACCCGGAGGTTGACGTCGAGGGGGCGAGTTATTCACCGCTCACGAAGAACCTGCGGTTGGCGCACTACACGACGTGGAAGTTGCAGCTTCATGCGTTTGATTCCGAGTGGGAAGAAATCCTGGTTCGATTGCAGCAGCTTCTTCCCGGAACGGACGTTGTCGTTGTGGACCTCGATCGGAACGAGCAGCATTTGATCGTTCGCACGTACAGTGACCGATCGCTGGGGGCGTTCTACCTCTACGATCGCGAACAGGATCGGCTTGAAGAACTTGGGGACGTCAGTCCCTGGCTGCATCCGCAGCAACTTGCCGTGATGGAACCGATCACGTACACCGCACGCGACGGCCTGACGATTCACGGATATCTCACACTCCCGCCGGGGAGTCCCCGTCGCAATATTCCGATCGTCGTGTACCCGCACGGCGGACCGTGGGCTCGGGACGCGTGGGGATTCCAACCGAGTGTGCAGTTCCTTGCCAACCGTGGCTACGGAGTCCTCCAGATGAACTTTCGCGGCTCAACGGGATTTGGGAAGAAGTTCCTCCAGGCCTCGTTCAAACAATGGGGCCTATCGATGCAGGACGATATCTCCGATGGTGTGGCGTGGCTGGTGCACCAAGGGATCGCAGACCCAAAGCGAGTAGCGATCTTCGGCGCCAGCTACGGTGGTTACGCGACACTGGCCGGTCTCGCATTCACGCCCGACCTCTATGCGTGCGGGATAGACTACGTCGGCGTTTCGAACCTCTTCACCTTCATGCAGACGCTTCCACCCTATTGGGAATCGCATCGACAGATCTTGTATGAAATGGTTGGCAACCCTGACGCCGACGCCGACCTCTTGCGTTCTCGCTCGCCTGTTTTTCATGTAGATAAGATCGTTGCCCCATTGATGGTGATTCAGGGGGTCAATGATCCCCGTGTCAACGTCAATGAATCGGAGCAGATCGTTGAGGCGCTGCGGAACCGGGGCGTCGACGTGGAATACATTGCCAATGCGGACGAAGGGCACGGTTTCCACAACGAAGAGAACCGCATCGACGTTCACCGTGCAATCGAGCGATTCCTTTCCAAGTACCTGTAGCGACATTCCAAAATCACGACCCGAGATGAGCGGCCCCTTATGATCGAGATCATGAGGGGCCGCTTCCCGTTGCAGCTAGATTGCCGGCATGCCCGGCCCGACCTGGGCCCGGACAGAGCAATCGCACGCAACAGGAGCAATCATGCAGGCAACCATAACAACGTGGAACCCGGAGGATGCTCTGCTCTGGGAGCAGTCGGAGCGAGGCGTCGCCTACCGCAACCTCTGGATCTCCATTCCCGCTCTCTTTCTGGCATTTGTGGTCTGGATGGTCTGGAGCGTCACCGTGGTGAACCTCCCCACGATCGGCTTTCAGTTCACCACATCGCAATTGTTCTGGCTCACCGCCATTCCCGGACTTTCAGGTGCCACCCTCAGAATCTTTTACTCATTCATGGTGCCGATCTTCGGCGGCCGCAACTGGACAGCACTCAGCACCGCCTCGCTTCTCATCCCAATGTTTGGGATCGCGTGGTTCGTGCAAGATGTGTCGACGCCATACTGGGTCTTTGCACTTCTGGCGCTGCTGGCAGGACTGGGGGGAGGAAACTTCGCATCGAGCATGGCGAACATCAACTTCTTCTTCCCGAAGGGAAGCAAAGGCATCGCCCTCGGTTTGAATGCAGGCATTGGGAACCTTGGCGTGAGCGCGGTCCAATTCATCGTCCCACTCGTGATCGGGAGTTCGCTCTTCGGCTCCATGGGTGGCGCCTCTATGACGTCGACGACCGCAAAGGGCGTGCGCGAGATCTGGTTGCAGAACGCGGCGATCGTCTGGATTCCATTGATCGCGATCGTGGCACTTGCCGCCTGGCTGGGAATGAACAACCTGGCAACGGCCAAAGCGTCCTTCCGCGATCAGTCGATCATTTTCAAGCGTCGGCACACGTGGATCATGAGCGCGCTCTATATCGGGACGTTCGGTTCATTCATCGGCTATTCCGCAGCCTTCCCCCTGCTGATCAAGACGCTTTTCCCCCAGGTTCCCGTACTCAGCTACGCATTCCTGGGTCCACTTGTCGGAGCTGTAGTGCGACCTATTGGCGGGTGGCTCTCCGATCGGCTGGGTGGCGCCCGCGTCACGTTCTGGACGTTCGTACTTCTCGCAATTGGTGTCGCCGGCGTGATCTGGTCTCTTGTCGCTGGCGTCTCTCCTGACTTCACTCTTTTCTTCGCCTCGTTCCTGATTCTCTTCCTGGCTACCGGCATCGGTAACGGATCGACGTTCCGGATGATCCCCGTGATCTTCCGTACGGAACGATTCAGGGATGCCGGCCCAGCGGCCGACGCCGACGTCGTGACGAGACAGGCCGAGAAGGAATCGGCCGCGACCCTGGGCTTCTCGTCGGCGATGGGCGCCTACGGTGCGTTCCTGATTCCACTCCTCTTCAACGCCTCGATCTCGTGGGACGGAACTGCGATCCCCGCAATGATTGGGCTGGGCGTCTTCTACCTCGCATGTGTGGCAACTACGTGGTGGTACTACTCACGAAGGGGCGCGGAGGTCCCCTGCTAATGACTACTAGCGACGCAGTCTCCGATCATCGACCACGACGAATACTCATCGTCTCGACAATAGCGTTCACGCTGGCGTTCGCGGCGTGGCTGATGCTGGGAGTGCTTGGGATTCCTATTCGGAAGGAGTTCGGTCTGACGGACGTTGAATTGAGCTGGCTTGTCGCGGCAGCCATCCTCAGCGGCTCCCTCTGGCGGTTGCCCTTCGGGATAATCACCGACCGAATTGGGGGCCGGAAGATCATGACTGTCCTGCTGTTGGCCATCGCCGTTCCGACATACATGGTGTCGCGTGCAGAGACGTATGAGCAGCTTATTGTCCTTGCGCTATTGTTTGGTCTTGCCGGAAATGCGTTCAACGTTGGGATCTCGTGGAACTCCGCCTGGTTTCCACGCGAGCGTCAGGGGACGGCTCTGGGGGTGTTCGGGGCGGGAAACGTTGGTGCGTCCGTCACCAAACTGATCGGACCAACTCTCATTTCGGTTGTTCCTGCGGCAGGATTGCTCGGGGGGCTCTTCCCCGGCGGTTGGAGGTTCGTTCCAGTCCTGTATGCCGTGCTTCTGGTACTGATGGCAGCCATCGTCTGGTTCGGCACTCCAGCTGCCGACAAGTGTCCTGGTCACGGCAGATCTCTCCGTGAATTGATGCGGCCACTTCGGAACACTCGGGTCTGGAGGTTCAGCCTGTACTACGTGATCGTCTTTGGCGCATATGTAGCCCTCTCCGCCTGGCTCCCGAAGTATTACGTCGATGTGTACCACCTCGAGCTTGGGACTGCCGCACTCCTCACAGCGCTCTTCATCTTTCCAGCAAGCCTCCTTCGCCCTCTTGGTGGGTGGTTGTCGGATCGCTTTGGCGCCCGACGAATCATGTATCTCGTCTTCGCAATCATGACCGGTGCGTTGATACTCCTGAGCGCCCCTAGCGGGCACATCGTACTTCAGGTTTCCCAGTCGTTCGATGCCGACGGCCTGACTGAGGTGCTCCCCTTTTCCCTTGGAGTTGTTCCCTTCACGGTGGCGGTCATCCTACTGGGTGTGGGGATGGGCATTGGGAAGGCTGCGGTCTACAAGCATATCCCTGAGTACTTCCCAAACGATGTTGGGGCAGTTGGTGGGTTGGTCGGTCTGATCGGCGCCCTGGGAGGATTCTTCCTGCCGCCGATGTTCGCGTGGTCGTTCAAGATCACCGGGCTCCCGCAGTCCACGTTCGCCATCCTTCTCGTCGTCACGATCGCAGGGTTCCTCTGGATGCATCGAACAGTACTGATGATCCTGCGGGCGGCATCTCCACATGTCTCAGAGAAGTTCGAGCACCCTCACGTCTCTGCAGTGACCGGACATTGATGTAGACATCCGCGCAATTACTCAATCCTGACCAGACATGTTTGCCCTCATCCTACTCGTCGCCCTCTTGCTGGCGCCGCTGGCGGCACACGCGCAAGATCCCGCCCCACCACCGGTCTCACTCTCTGGACAAGTGAGATTGCGCAGTGAACTCGACGATCGCGGACTCACGTTCGACGAAACGGTGCTTGCGCATCTTCTGCGAACCCGATTAAGGGCGACCGCACACCCCGGTCCCCTATTGACAATTGTCGTCGAGGTTCAAGACTCCAGATTTCTTGGTTCCGGTGACCCGGCACTCGCACGCGGGACGACGGATGTCACGGCGGACGGGCTCGACATGAAGCAGGCGTTTGTTCAAATTGAGCGACCGCTAGACCTGGCGGCGACACTGCGGCTAGGCCGCCAGGAGTTGTCGTTCGCAAACGAGAGATTGATCGGGGCGTTTGGGTGGAGTAATACGGGACGATCCTTCGATGCGGCTCGAGGCACGTTGAACGTGGGAGATGACATTAAGCTCGACCTCTTCGCCGCCAGACTCTCTGCACCCGCAGCCGGGCCCACCATGTCACAGAACCTCTACGGAATATGGGGCGCGTGGAAGGTGGGAGGTGTGAGCGTTGACCTCATTGCATTGCACGACGACAACACCAGACCAATCGTAGCAGGGTCCGACTCGAACAAGAGCCTTCTGGCCCGGAACACGTTTGGCTTCAACATCGCTTCGGACGTTGGGCCCGTCAACGTGCTCGTTGAAGCGATTGGTCAGAATGGTTATGGGGGCGTGAGCGATTCGTTGGCACGCAAGGAGTTGAAGGCCTATCTGGTCAGCGGCACATTCGCGATAGCGGTCGATGAGGGGAGTGGAACAAAGGTCGTCATCCTTGGAACGGTCTTGAGCGGCGATGGTAGTGCGAACGACACTATCAACGAGACGTTCAACACACTCTTCGCAACGAATCACAAGTTCTACGGGTCAATGGATTATTTCCCATCGCTATCCGCAGATGCCGGGCTCGTCGATCTTGGTGTCGGTGTCGCAACCAATCTCTTCCGGAACACGCGCGTGTCGCTTGACGGACACGTGTTCCGCGCGCAACGACGAAGTACGGATCCGTTCGGTACAGAAGTCGATGGCACGATCGTCTGGAAGGGGGCGGCTGGATTCGAGCTGAGCGGTGGAGCATCGCTCTTCATGCCGGGTGAGCAGTTGAAAGCACGTTTGGGGGATGCTGCCCGCTTCTGGGCATTCATGTCCGGTCAATGGAACTTCTGACCAACAACCAGCCTCTTCCCCGCAAAGCCCTATCTTTGCCCCTCATTGCATCGGATCCATCCCTCACAAACCGCTTTAGACAGGGCATCATGGACGACATGGTAACGACCGGGGGTATTGCCACTCTGCGCCCCAGCTACAACCAGTTGAACGACCAGGGACTCCTTCGCCTGGGACGCATGTTGATAGACGGAGAATGGGTTGATGCCGCCTCGGGAAGGACTTTTGACAATTACTATCCCGCGACGGGAGAGGTGATCGCCCAGGTAGCTGACGGTGACAGCGAGGATGTGAATCGCGCGGTCAAGGCAGCACGCCGGGCGTTCGAAGAGGGTGACTATAGAAAGATGAACGGCGCCGACCGCGGTCGCGTCCTCGCGAAAATTGCAGACCTGATGGAGGCGCACATCGAGGAGCTGGCAGAGCTGGAGACGCTCGACACCGGCAAGCCATACTTCGAGACCATTCGGATTGACCTTCCGCAGTCGATTGCATGCTTCAGGTATTTCGCCGGTTGGGCTGGCAAGACCATGGGTGAGACGTTCGAACCGAACGCTCGTTCGAACGCGTTCACATTCACTCTGCGGGAGCCGCTCGGCGTGTGTGGTCAGATCATCCCTTGGAATTACCCGATTCAAATGGCGACGTGGAAACTCGCGCCCGCCATTTGTTGCGGGAATACCGTTGTTATCAAGCCGGCCGAACAGACTCCTGTCTCCATACTCAGACTGGGCGAGCTGATGATGGAGGCGGGTCTCCCGAACGGGGTGCTCAACATCGTCACAGGAATGGGAACGACGGCTGGCGCGCCCCTTGTGGCCCACCCGGACGTCGACAAGATCGCATTCACGGGGTCGGTCGAGGTTGGCAAGATGATCATGAAGTCTGCTGCCGAGACGATGAAGAACGTGACGCTGGAACTTGGCGGTAAGTCACCAAACGTTGTCTTCGCCGACGCCGACCTGGAGATGGCTGCGAAGGTGGCACTCTCCGGGATCTTCCTCAACCAAGGTCAGATGTGTACCGCCGGTAGCCGAATACTGGTGCAGGATTCGGTTCACGACCAGTTCATGGAGATCCTTGCCGCGCGTGCCGCCAAAATGGTGGTTGGGGACCCTCTCGATCCGAAGACACGTATGGGGTCGCTCGTTAGCACTGAGCACATGGACCGTGTGCTATCGTACATTGAGCAGGGGAAGGCGGAAGGGGCAACGTTGCGGGTCGGGGGCTCTCGCCAGGGCGATACCGGGTGCTTCGTGTCGCCGACCGTGTTCGATGACGTAACGAATCACATGGCAATTGGCCGCGAGGAAATTTTCGGGCCGGTTGCCTCCGTTATTCGCTTCTCGGACCTGAGCGACGCCATCGCGATAGCCAACGACACGACGTTCGGTCTGGCGGCCGGCGTGTGGACAAGCGACATGCGCGTTGCGATGTCATTCGTCCGCGGAGTGAAGGCTGGTACCGTGTGGGTCAACACGTACAATATGACCGACAACGCACTCCCGTTCGGGGGCTACAAGATGTCGGGTATTGGTCGCGAGCAGGGGAAGGCCGCGCTCGACATCTACACGCAGAGCAAGTCTGTATGGATGGAGGTGTAGAGAGGTCTTGAGCGGAGCGAGGGGCGTCAGGGCGCTCCGCGAAGTGACGTTCCGCCTTGTATGCATTCGCGCCCAGCGCGGCTCGAACATCACCGCCGATTCGTGCGGGAGCAGGAGCAAATCCTCTTGGCGGGTTGGCCCTGGCACGTTCGCCGCTGGCTGCTACTGGACGTACACGGTCTTGACGTTTACGAATTCCCTGATACCGAAGTCGGAGAGTTCTCTCCCGTAGCCCGACTCCTTGATTCCGCCGAACGGAAGTCGTGGATCGCTCCGCACGAACGCGTTGACGAAGCAGCTTCCCGCCTCAAGCTCCTTCTCGGCGATAACTCTGCCCCGTTCGGTGTCCCCCGTAAAAACCGCAGCACCCAGGCCGAACACCGACAGATTCGCCAGACGAATGGCCTCCTCGTCGTCCGCTGCTGGTATGATTGCGGCCACCGGGCCGAAGAGTTCTTCGTCGAACGCGGGCATTCCTGGGCGAATGTCCGCGAGAACCGTCGGTGGATAGAAGGCGCCCGGACCATCTGGCACGACACCGCCAAGTAGGAGCTTTCCGCCGCATTCGACACTCCTGCTGACTTGTTCATGAAGTTCATCGCGGAGATCGACCCGTGCCTGCGGCCCAACTTCCGTCTCTTCCTTCAATGGATCACCCACAACGGCCCTGGACATCAGCTCGACGAATCGCGCGGTGAATTCTTCAAGCACTGTCTCGACGACGATGAAGCGCTTGGCTGCTATGCAGCTCTGACCGCTATTGATCAACCGACTCTTCACGCACGCACCGACCGCCATGTCCACGTCTGCGTCTCCAAGCACGACGTAGGGGTCGCTGCCCCCGAGTTCCAATACGCTCTTCTTGAGGAAGTGACCGGCCGTCGCAGCCACGGACCTTCCAGCCGGTGTGCTTCCCGTGAGCGTCACCGCGGCAACGCGTGGATGTGCAATCACACCGGCAACGGCCTTGCTGCCGATAAGGAGCGTGCGGAAGAGATCCCGAGGGAATCCTGCGTCGTGAACAACTCGCTCGATTGCGAGAGCGGACCCGGGGACGTTCGATGCATGCTTCAGGAGAGCGCCGTTTCCCGCCATTGTAGCAGGGGCGAGAAATCGGAAGACCTGCCACAAAGGGAAGTTCCAGGGCATGACCGCCAGAATCACACCTAGCGGCTCATAGGCTACGTACGATCGCGTCGCTTCGGTTTCAATATTCGTCGGCGAGAGAAAGGTCTCTGCGTGGTCGGCGTAGTACTCGCAGACCCACGCGCATTTCTCCACCTCTCCCCTCCCGTCGCGGATCGGCTTTCCCATCTCAACGGCCATAAGGCGCGCCAGCTCGTCGCGTCGTTCACGCAGCAATTCGGCCGCACGCCGAATCACCCGACCTCGATCGGAATACGAAACGCGCTTCCACGCGGATTGTGCCTGCGCGCCCTGTTCGATTATGGCGTTCGTCTCCGCTTCGGAGTGCTCCTCGTACGTCGCGACGGTCTCACCGTTGTATGGGTTGACTATCTCAAGACTCATATGCGCGATGATATCGTGAAGGAAATCGGAGTATCATGAGCGGAGCACCTCACGGAGGAGAAGTGCGGCTGATCGAGCGTCGTCCAAGGCATGATGTCGGCGAACAGGCATCGGTGCACCAACCATGTCCAAGGCGCGTTCCATAGACACTTCGCGACCGGTGAACTGACCACTGAAGAGAGGCTTGATGTTCAAGTAGTGGTCATCGAACGGAAACGGCAGGCGGTGGAACGCGCAGGCCGCGCGAAGGAGGAACTTGTCATAGGCGCCCCACGAGCAGAAGGTATGCGTCGATGGATCACCGATCCACTCGGTGAATCGAGCATGAGCTGTAGGAAAGGTCATCGCCGTGTCCACGGCCTCCTGCCGCAGACCGGTAATCTGCTTGCATAGTTCGCTCAGTACCGGATACCTGGTCGGCCGAACAAGTATCTCGAACTCGTCGCTCACGACGGCGTCGTCTCTCCGCATCCTGACACAGCCGATTTGAATGATCTCGCTGTCCCCTCGCCTCGATGCGTCGGCCCAGCACGTGGCTTCGAAATCGACAACCGCAAAGTAGGGGCGATATGGTAGGGCGGATAGTAAGGATGGGAGCATGTGGACGAAGTTACCATGACTATGGGAGCTTGCCGCGATCACGAGCCAAAAACTCAATGCCGTTTCTATTCTTGCGTTTCGTCCATCTTTGATTGTACTTTCCGGCCACGGCGATCCAGAGCCGACATCACAATAGTGGTATGCGACATTGTCACGGAGAGAAAAACACATGGCAGTAACCGGTCTGTCCTCGTTACGCGAGGAGCTTCAGTCCACGTCGGTCGACGCCATCTTTGTCCGGGGAGAGGCCGATCGACTACTTGAGCGACCGAAGGTGGAGGAGGAGCTGGAGAAGATTGTCAAGTCTGAGCGTGGGGACCACCGGCTGCGTGTCCTTGCGCATGAGCTGCAGCTGATGCGTGGGAAGAACCCTGACAATCGGATTGTCCGCATCTACTGCGAGGCTATCTCGGGTGCGTTCATGCATAATTGGTGGGGGCTGCCGGGGCACGTGACCGGTAAGTTCGGGCAGACGATTCTTGCCTATGGCGAGTTGGCGCTGCAGCATCTTGTTAAGGAGATGGACGATCCGACTCCCCTAACGTACATCGGACCCGACGCTCCAAAGAACCGGGAGTACAAGTACTGTGTCGGGGATCTCGCGACCTACCTTGCATGTCAGATACTCAATCGCCCCTACCCCGATGCGTTGACACCCGAAGAGCGCGAAGGTCCACGTCTTGCGCTTATGCGTGAACTCCACGACATGCTGGCGAGCGAGAAGCGCAAGTAACATACCTCTCCGTTCCCCCTGTTCCCTCCCTTCCATTCCAACGTTCACATGAATCCTGTGAAGAAGGCGGTCGTGTCTGCGATCTCCTGGTACTCCGTCCATTCCCCTATTCTCGCCGGCAAGTCTCAACTCCAGACCCTCGGATTGAAGCTGATCAATTCACCTGCAATCACGGCACGATCTCGCGACGGCAATCTGTTTGTACTCCATTTTCCCGAGGATAGAGGGTGGGAATTCCTGTTCTTCGGCCATACCTACGAGACGGGCACAATCGATGTGTTGAAGAAGGTACTTCGGCCCGACGATGTTGTCTTCGACGTTGGCGCCAACATAGGGTGGTATACGGTCAACATTGTGGCCTGCGTCCCGGATGGATCGTGTCATGCGTTTGAACCGATGCCCCTTACGATGGATCGACTCAAGCACAATTGCGATCTGAACAACGTTAGCAGCCATGTTACCTTCAACCAAGTAGCGTTGGGCGACGCCGCGGGTGAGGTAACGCTCTATTCATTTGACACCCTGGGGCACGGTCACAACTCGCTTTCGACGCGCGGCCGCTCGGACTACACGACGTGGAAGGTTCCCCTCACCACACTGGACTCCTATGTGAACGAGCGGGAAATAACTCGAGTCGACCTCGTCAAAATGGACGTCGAGGGGGCTGAGATGGGAGTACTGAAGGGGGCGTCGCGCCTGTTTGACCTCGAGTCGCCGCCCGTTTGGATCATAGAGATGAATACCGAGACGTCTGCGGGATTCGGGCATTCGCCCCACGATCTGCTTGATTATATCTCGTCGAGAGGGGCCTATTCCTTTTTTCGAATCGAACGGGGCTGGGAAGGTGTGTTCCGCATGAGTCATACGCGCGACTACCAACACGGCGACAACGCCGTATGCGTTCCCCATTCGCGGCTAGATCACTGGCGACGCA
>CAYWXV010000014.1:0-42069 GCA_964462535.1 uncultured Alphaproteobacteria bacterium | reverse complement strand
CACGGCGACAACGCCGTATGCGTTCCCCATTCGCGGCTAGATCACTGGCGACGCACGGTCGGCGTGGTTTGACAAGCCACCGCGACATTACTATGGCAATATCAACGCCAGTGTAAGCGTCGCGAGCCCGAGAAGAATGAAGAAGCCCGTCATATCGGTGAAGGTTGTGACGATTGGCCCGGATGAGAGGGCGGGATCGAAATTGAATCGTCGTAGAACGATCGGGACCGACGCACCTGCGAGCGCTGCGATAAGCATGTTTCCGAACATGGCCAGCGCTATGAGCCCACCGAAGATTGGACTGCCATACATCCACCACACCACGCACCCTGCCAGCGTCCCCATCGCGCATCCATTCATCAGGCCAATTGCCCCCTCCTTGATGATCGCACGCCGCTCGCGCCCGGCCGCGACATCTCCCAATGCCAGCGCGCGCACCATCACCGTGATCGACTGGATTGCGGCGTTCCCTCCCATCCCTGCCACGATAGGCAACAGGGCTGCCAGACGGGGTACGCGCTCGATAGTGGACGTGAAGTAGATAACCACCATCGAGTTCATGAATGCCGTGCCGAGATTGATCGTCAGCCAGGGTATCCGGCGGCGGAGCGAACGCACCGGTGACGTCGACAGCGCATCCTCGTCGGTAACGCCTGCCAGGTAGAGCATGTCCTCCGACGTCTCGTCCTCGATGATATCCGCTATGTCGTCGAACGTCACGATTCCCAGCAATCGTCCCGCGTCATCTACGACTGGGACGGCGATCAGATCGTACTTCTGCATAACCTGCGCCACCAACTCCTGGTCCTCCTCCGGAGGGACCGTGACCATATCCGTGATCGTAATTGAAGAGACGGGGAGAGTCGGTGGTCGTAGCACCAGATCCTGGAGGCGAATGTAGCCAACCAGACTATCCTGCTCGTCGACGACGTAAAGGACGTAGACGTCGATTTCCTCATCGCGAACAAACTCGCGGATCGCTTCTATCCCCCCACCGATCGTCGTCGTCTGTGTAACGGCGACGAAGTCGGTCGTCATCCTCCCGCCGGCGGTGTTCTCGTCGTAGCGAAGTAGCTCGCGGATATCCTCCGTAGCTTCCCTGTCCGTGCGCTGCAGATTCTGCAGCACCTCCTCTGCGACATCGTCATCGAGCTCTGAAACGATGTCGGCTGCATCGTCGGTCGAGAGCTCCTCGACAATGTCGGTGATCTTCTCGGGGGCTAGCACTGAGAGATACTCGCCCCGCTGCTCTTCCGAAAGGTGGAGGACCACCTCGCCAACGACCTCGTCGCTGAGCAGGCCCAGTACGTAGTGGCGCTCCTCCTCGTCGAGGTATCTAAGGAGCTCCGCAATGTCGGCTTCGTGCAGGTCGATCAGAAGAGAGGAGAGGGCGTGTCCATCCCGAATCTCCATCAGAAGACGGAGATTCTCGACGAGTTCATCGTCGACCTCAAGCAGTCTGTCGTGCTGATCGAGTGCCATCACAGTAGCGGTTCACGGGTGGGAAGACCTTTGAAGGCGCGCAAAGGTACGGACTACAGTTCGTTCAGCCAGCCGTTGCACTATGTCTTGACTTCCGACTTGATGGACACGGAGACCGTGGACAATTTGACTCCTCTCCCAACACCGAACCCCTCTGAACGCCCTCATGCGTCCCTCTCACTTTTTCCTGTTGTTAGCTCCAGTCGCGACGGTGCTGTTTACCGCGTGCCAGGAAGAGACCACGACGGCACCACCAGTCGTTATTGTCCCCGACAGCACCGAGCCCGTCGTCTATTCAAAGCACATTGAACCGATCTTCGCTGCTTCATGTGGTTCGGCAGGTTGTCATCGGAACGGAGATGTCGGTGGAGGTCTCTCGCTTGACTCGTGGCAAGCAGTTATGACAGGTTCATCGTCGTACGGGGCAGAGGTTGTCCCGTTCTCACCGGAACGGAGCCATCTGTTTCAGCATATCAACATCGACACAGCGCTCGGGCCGATAGCTTACCCTCACATGCCTCTGAGCCGGGATCCCCTCCCCCGTGATTACGTGCTAGCCGTACGACGATGGATCGCCGAGGGAGCAAAGAATGATGCTGGGGAGGTCTCGTTGGGTGACGAATCACGACCTCGCCTCTTTGTGACGAATCAGTCGGAGGACGTGATCGCCGTCATTGACGTTGCAGCAGAACGGCTGACGCGCTACATCGGGGTTGGCGTGCGGAGTGGCGGCAATCCAGAGGCACCCCACAACATTGTGCTCTCACCCGATGGTGCATATATCTACGTAAATCTCATCGCCTCCGGGATGATCGAGAAGTTCGATGCACGGACGTTCGTGAAGCTTGGTTCGACCGCCGTAGGGACCAGTCCGGCGCAGATCACGGTGTCACCGGACGGAGGACGACTCTTCGTCTCGAACTTTGATCTCACCCTGCAGCAACGCTTCGTCCTGGCTGTCGACGCCTCCAGCATGCGCGTCACGGACACGATCGCCGACGTGGGCGACGCCCCGCACGGCGCCACCCTCTCCCCCGACGGCTCCGTGTTGATCACGACGAACGCGCTCGGTGACGATCTTACATTGATCGACGCCGCGAGCCTGGAGATTACGAAGCGTGTGCCGGCATCACCTGCGAATCCGCTTCCGCCAGGCACGAAGGCGAAGCTGGAGCCGTATCAGGGGGCATTCACGGCCGACGGGCGGTTCTTCTGGTTCACATGCCGCGCGGCAGCGCAAGTCAGGATACTGGATGTTCAGGCGGGGGTGGTCATCGACAGCATTCCTGTTGCGGCACGCCCGCTGATTCCTGCCTTCCGACCCGATTATCGTGAGTACTGGGTGCCTGGGCAAAGCGCAGGTTCGATCTCGATCATCGATGCATCCACGCGACAGGTCGTGGCTACGATTTCCGGTCTGGACAAGCAACCACATGCCGTCGCATTTACTTCCGATGGACGACTCGCATTTGTATCGTGTGAGAATCAGAATGGAGATGCCCACCATCCCACGGCGGGTACACAAGTCGTTCCAGGGAAGGTATACGTCGTCGACGTGGGAGCACGGGCCATCCGTCGGGTTATCGAGGTCGGGGGATTCGCCGCGGGCGTAGCAATACGGCAGTGAGATTCCCCTTGCGGTGCCCCTCGCGCAAACTCACATTCGTCATCCCTGCCAACACGCAATCAAGCTGAAAACCTGACGCAATGGAGCGATCGTTCGCAGCATCACATTCTCTTCATAGAGCATGGCTCGCCATCGTCTTGCTCGTGCTCACGGGCGGCGCCGGTCTAGCACAAGGTGATGGCCGCTCACTGAACATGACGCTGCTGGATCACTTCAACCCCGACTCCACCGGGGGCCTCCACTCGGCCTGTTGGGGATACACGGCACCGGACGGGCGCGAGTACGCCATTCTCGGCGTACAGGGAGGGACGTCGATCGTCGACATCTCTGAGAGTCCCGTTCGGGAGGTTGCATTCATCTGGGGCCCGAAGAGTAACTGGAGAGAGATGAAGACGTGGGGTACCTACGCCTACATCGTCACCGAATCGAGAGACTCGGGAAATGGTCTGCAAATCGTCGATCTGTCGGACCTCCCCAACTCCGCCACGCTGATCCGATCCGACTCATCGATCTTCACCACCGCCCACACCGTGAACGTGTACGACCACTTCCTGATGGCTATGGGAACCCAGGCGCAGGCCGGGGCGAACGGCGGTGCAATCATCATGGATCTCCTCCCCGATCCAACGCGCCCCCGGAAAGTCGGCGCCGTGACGCCATACTACTTTCACGATGCGTTTGCGAGGAACGACACGTTGCTCGGTGCCGCCATCGGGGGTCAGGGGTGCGACGTGTACGACATCAGCGACAAGCTCCGGCCCCGAAAAATCACAACGATCTCCTACCCCTACAGTGGTACACATAACGCAGAGCTGACCCAGGACGGTCGATATGTCCTGACCACGGACGAGGTCAATTTCACGCCGAAGACCCTGAAAGTGTGGGACATATCCGATCCTGACGAAGTGACGAAGGTGGCCGACTTTTCTCCGAGTCCGCGTGACGTTATCCACAACGTTCATGTTCGTGGTCGATACGCAATCGTCGCCTGGTATACGGCAGGCGTTCGAATCATCGATCTCGTGGACCCTCGTCATCCGCGTGAGGTTGGGTACTATGATACGTTTGAGGGCGAGGGGGGTGGATACCTCGGGTGTTGGGAGGCGTATGGGTTCTTCCCATCCGGCAAACTCATCGCCTTCGACAGGAACACCGGTCTCTATGTTCTTCGATTCAACAACGCGGTAGCCGGATCCGTCTCGGGTGTCGTGCGCAACAGCGAGACTGGTGATCCCCTAAGTGGCGTACGGCTGACCGTATCCGGGCGACAGGAGCAGGTCGTTACCGATGCCGCTGGACGTTACTATGTCGGCGCCGTCGTCGGTGAATCGTTGACAATAGGAACCTCGCTATTCGGCTATGAGCATAGAGCCGTCACCATTGGTGTTCAAGGGGACACAACCGTCGACATCGACATCAATCCTATCCCCTTGTACCGGGCCACGGTTCGCGTGGTAACCTCTGCCGGTGATACTCTTCAAGACTTCATGTACGCTATAGAGGGCCTTCTCCCATCGACCCCGTCCAACGAAGGAACAGCGACTCTCCTTCTCCCGCGTGATTCATCGTTCGACCTAACCGTCGGCGCATGGGGATATCGGACAACGGTGGCGCCAATCGCGATACGCGTCAATGGTCAGGAGTTCACGGTGACGGTCGCAAGAGGATACTACGACAACGCAACGCTGGACCTTGGATGGAGCTACTCATCCGACAGCGACAAGGCAACGTCCGGCCAATGGGTTCGCATCGTCCCGTACCTGGGCTATGTTGGTTCGAATTGGATTCATCCCCCCACCGAGCCTTCAGGCGATCCCAACGGATTGATTTTCGTCACAGGGAGGCCCCCCGCAGGCGCCCCTCCACAACTGAACGATGTCAATAACGGGACAACGACCCTGACGACGCCGATAATGGACCTGACGCGGCATGTCGAGCCGGAGGTGCGATTCAATTTGTGGTACGTGCAGTACCACCACGACTCGCTCGACGTCGACTCGCTTCGAATTGACATATCGAACAACGGTGGTGCAACCTGGTCCACGGTTTACGTGGAAGGTGAGGGGCGTGAGGGATGGGACGCGATTTCGTTCCGCCCTGCCCGATTCATCCCACTAACGGATAGTATGCTGGTTCGATTCCGGGCCTCCGACGCACGGGCACTCTCCCTCGTCAACTGTGGAATAGACAATTTTGAAGTGACGGGCGGACCAACCTCGGTTCCGATCGATCAGCGTTCCATGCGGCGGGCCGAGCTATCAGTCGTACCGAATCCGACGTCAGGGAGAGCCGTGGTTATTGTGAACGCAGAGACATTCGTGGCGGACGGATCGATCGAAATTCACGACATGCGAGGACGGCGTTGTCTGACCCAACGCACCGGAGCGATTCGAGATGGTGAGTCGCGTTTCGAGGTTAGCCCGTCTCTTCCACCGGGATGCTACACCGTCTCCGTCGTCGCGGGTTCCACGCTCCTGGGGAGATGCCTCATGACGGTTGTTCGGTAGCCTTGGCCTATTCACCCCTGACAGCACGGGGTCTTAGGTCCTGGACTTCCGCCCACTTCCTCTTTCTCTCGATCAGTTCATCCACCAGTCGATTGCGATATCGGGCGCGGTAGTCGTCGGAATACTCCTTGCGATCGCGACGGTACTCCGCCTCCGTTGGGGCAGTCGATTTCGATTCGACTCGGAGTAAATACCACCCGAAGACACCACGAACCGGGACAGATACCCTTCCGGCGCTGGTCTTCTCGACGAGCGAGTCAAGAAGGGTTGTCTCTTCATCTTCCGCTCCGGGCATTGTCTGATTGCGAATCACGAATGCCTCGGCCATGGGGGCCGACTCGCGAATATACCCGAGCATCGTCGTAGGCTGCAGTGTGTCCGACAGGGCTCGAGCAAGGGGAGCGAGAACGTCGAGCTGCTTTGCGCGCGTGACGAGTGGTACGATGAAATTCCACTTGATCTTGTCGTAGGGTGCAATACCGCTCGGCCAGGCTTGCAGAAGCTTGACGATCATGATCCGGTCGTGCGGGAGAGGAATCACCGCCACTGACCCGGGATTGGAACTGAATGCAAACGTTGCCGGGGCAAGAACATCTCCGTAGACCTCAAGCCGCTTGAGCACGGACGTGTCGAGAACGGCGTGAGGGTATTGCGCCCGCAAATCGTAGAAGAGGCTATCGGCCTCAGGACTCGAACCAGACGTAGCATTCGCCCACGCTACAGCCTTGCGCATCACCACTTCTCTGGCACTGTCCGTCACCACTAGCGGGAAGCGCAGCTCGGTGAGTCGATAGCCCATGGTTGTCCGATCCGACACCCAGATGAGATGATATCCAAACTGGGTCCGAATTGGACCAACCACCTTTCCAACGGGTGCCCCGAAACACGCATCCTCAAAATCCTGCACCATCTTCCCACGAGCGAAATACCCGAGGTCACCACCGTTGCCGCGAGAACCATCCTGGCTTAGTGTCGTTGCCGCCTCGATGAAATCGGCTTCGCTCGTGATCTTCTCCTTGACAGCCTGCATGAACGCCCGGGCAATCGAATCAGCGTTCTTCTCCTCTCCCTCCACCTTCACAAGCATGTGTCGTGCATGAACGACCGTATCCTCGGTAGGTGAACGCCCCTCGACGAAGACGAGTACGTTCTCGTCCTGAACCTTGTACGGTCCCAGGAGGTCGCCGGTGCCGGCCCCCGCAACGCCTGTCGCCATTTCGTCGGGGAGCATACTTAGCGGCACGGCCCGATCGTTTGAAAGCCGCCCTTCAGGGAGGCCCGCCAGCACCCGTTTGATGACCGACGGACGCTCGGCCGGCGAGGCCTGTGTGATAGCCGTGCGAGCGTCTGCAATAGCTGAACGGTTCATCGCCGAATCTTGCGATGACGGATAGAGGGGAATGATGATCGAGGCGACTTGACGCTGCGCCGGAAACCGGAAGTCGTCGGTGTGCGAGTCGTACCATGCCCTGGCCTCGCGCTCGGTGACGGTGATTGCTGAATCCGGCACCGTGGAGTATAGGATCCTGATAAACGATCCATCGAAGACCGTCTTCTCAGCGAAATAGCGAGCGCGAATCATCGCATCGCTCAACGGCTTGTCGCGTAATAATCTCTCCCCCAGGCGATTCTTCAACTCCGTCTGCTGCACATATCGAATCAGCTTCTCAAGGTCAGCCTTCCATTCGCCGACCGCATCCTCCGACTGGCGCTCGGTCGGTAAGACCTGTGTTATCAGCTCCGGCTTCAGAACGACACTCTTGAAGACGTCCTTGAGGAACTTCCCTTTCGCATCGGTGAAGTTGCGCACAACGAATTCAGGAGGGGATTCGATCAGAAGTCGAACAGCCTTGTCGCGTTCAATTGTGATGCCCTTTGCGGCTGCCTCCTGGCGAATCAGCTCCGCTTCAATCAGTTGAAGGAAGAGCTGATCCGCAACGTCCTGTTCCACGGTCTCCAACCCCCCTTCACGACGCTGGTAGGAGATCTGATCGCGGATTAGGTCTTCGTAGCTGGAGAGCGAAATGCTCTGCCCATTGACGATGGCGGCAGCAGCATTCTTCGGGGGGGGTGGCGATCCGTTATCGGGCCGGCGCTGCGCAGCGACTTGCGTGCACGAGACCGCAAGGAGGAAGAGACTGTAGAATGCCAGGCGGCGCGGGAATGAAGTCATCGGGTTAGCTGTCCGTTGAAGGGGACGATCGGGGAGGCACCGGGGGTGGTCCCGGGCCCGGTAGTTCTAACACGTCTGCGAGTGGCGAAGTTAGTCGCAACGCTCGGCCTGTCTGCAATGCGAACGGCGAAGCAACCGGTTTATCCCGAGAGCTCCGCCGCGTTTTCCGGTTGGATAAGACCTATCCGCGCGAACCCGGTCGAACGACGCGCGCCGTCGCTGCATGTCCTCCCCCGGCCTTCTCGCGATACCTGTCCATTATCCGTCGCACGTACTCACGTGTCTCCTGAAATGGCGGGATACCGTTGTACTTGATTACGTTGCCAGGCCCCGCGTTATACGCCGCAAGCGCAAGCTGTGGATCCCCTTTGAACCGGCTCAGCATCATCTTGAGGTAGCGTGCCCCACCGTCGACTGCCTGCCGAGGGTTGTTGGGATCGCTTACACCGAGCATGGCCGCCGTGGAAGGAATCATCTGTGTCAAGCCCATCGCACTGTCAACAGACATTGCGTTTGCGTTGAAGTTCGATTCCTGTTGTATGAGCGCCGCAAGGAGGTAAGGGTCAAGCTGATAACGACGGCTCGCCTGACTGATCAGATTTCTATACGGGACCTTCCATGTGAACTCGACGACGGCGTCAGGTCCCTCGGCAATCAGGTCGGCTCGGGGACGGAATACCCGTTCCTGAATCTCAACGGTCGCTCGCGCGGAGAACGACGCGGCACCACGTCTTCCCTTGGACGAGGACGGATTCCAGATCATGATTGAAACGACAGCATCCTCGACCCGGCGGACACCGCGTGCCAGTGTTATGGTGGCACCGGCAGCCCCCTCACTATAGGGAATAGCCTGCCAATTGAACTCGAAACCGTATTCCCGTGAATACCAGTCCGCGATTGCCTGAACGGTCGTGTCCAGCTGGAACCGCCTCGCCATCGTTGCCGATCGGACCGCCGGCATCGACGAGGAGGCACTCTGTGCCCGAAGACGCATGCGGAATGGGGCCGCGATCACCGGTCGACGATTGGGAGTTGCCAGGATAGGGAGGTAGTCCTCCCCCGGGAAGAACTCTGTATAGGAATCGACTAGCTGACCGGTCGGAATCCGCTCGCGCGCAATCGCTGCATCGAACGACCTTCGCCCAAGAGTGTCACGGCCAGACACCCTGGCTCGACGACTAGTCGATGCAGCAACGCGATCGACGGCGCTCGACGTCAAGTTGAGAGACGTCGTTGCGGCGGGGGACGCCGACTCACTCTCCGCGACAACATCCAAGCTCGGCACCGCTGTGACCACGCCGGGCGCGGGGTCCACGGGTGCATCTGAAGCGGCCACCTGGGCATGGACCGATCCATATCCCGCGATGGCCAGCGATACCGTCATAAATAGTCTAAAATGCGCGCTTTTCATTCAGTCCTTACTGTGCTGTCGTCCTGTTGGCGCGGGCTCAACCTCCGCATGTCTGTCGAACACCCCCTCGGGCGACGCCGGCGCCCGGTTACACGAACACCCAAAGAGCCGCCCAAATTACGCCGCCTGACGCTTCATCGGGAGGGGAGGTTGCTTAATTTTTGTTCACTCAGTCGTCTCGATTCCAAGGTGGCGTCGATGCCTACTGCGACCCGTGAGCTGCACCGTGGTTTGTTGAGAGAGGTACACACTCACCAGGCATGAGTTACAGAGTGTCAACTCACCAGGCGGCACACGCATCACCTGCCTCAATTCATAGCCGAAAACGTGCACAACGACGCGCCACTGACCATTTTCGGCCCCGGAGGTAACGACCGACTGTTTATCCATGCGCGAATCGCGTGGACGAACGTTCGACTGCGACGTACAGGGCTCCTGCGTCGTGTAGTCTTTCCAATAGACGTGGGCTTTGCGCCCCTGTAGACGTAGCTTCCGGTTCACGTTGTGCCAGGTCTTTGCGGGTCCGTCGGACCCGCACCATGAACTACCGCGCGAACATGCCCCTCCCCCGCCGCTCCTACGCAATCCTGCTGGTCGCCCTCCTCTCGGTAGGCGTCTTCTACGCAATTCGATCCTGGAAGGGGACGCCGACCGTTGGCCACGATTCACCGGCAGCCACAAGTCGCGAAACAACGTCGGAACACCGAGTCGACGGCCCACTACAGATCTACTTCAGTCACACCTACCGAAACGACCCAGAGCTGCCGAAGAACGACGAAGACAACATTGACCGCCATCTCGAGACATTTATCGATGACGCGCGCGTTGCATTGGATGCCGCAATATTCCAGCTTGGGTCGCAGCGAATCGCCATGGCTCTGATACGAGCCCACAAGCGGGGCGTGCAGGTCAGGGTCGTTTCCGATGCCGACTTCATGCACGACCGCGAGATGGAGCAGTTAGTCGACGCGGGCATTCCGATCCGGTTCGACCAGCGATCGGCGCTAATGCACAACAAGTTCTTTGTGGCGGATGGGATGAGAGTCTGGACGGGTTCGTATAACGCCACAGACAACTGCTCCTTTCGCAACAACAACAACGCCGTGCAGATCGCCTCACGCGACCTGGCGGAGAATTACGAACTCGAGTTCGACGAGATGTTTCTGGATGGGAAGTTCGGACCGCGGTCGCCGAGCCTCCTCCCTCACAACCCAGTCAAGGTCGGAAGCGCTGACGTCTATTCATACTTCGCTCCCGAAGACGATGTCCCAGCCAAGATCGTTCGAATCGTCAGGACAGCGCGGCGCTCGATTCACCTGATGGCGTTCAGCTTCTCCGATCAGGAAATCGGATTGGCAATGATCAAAGCGGCAGGGGATGGTGTGGACGTGGAGGGGGTGATAGAGACAGTCGGGTCAAGGGGCCCGCGGAGCCAGGCGGCTCGGTTTGACAGTTCCGGAATCCAACTTCTCCGTGACGGGAACAATCGGCTCATGCACCACAAAGTCATCATTGTCGATGGACTCTGGACAATCACCGGCAGCTACAATTTCACCGCCTCGGCGGCCAGCTCAAACGACGAGAACCTGTTGATTATCAAGAGTCCCGACGTGGCGCGCGTGTTTGAAGCGGAGTACCGTCGGATCAAGGCCATGGCCTCTGCGACTCCGTAGCATGCCCCCCCCACGCCGCGTCATCCAGCAGTTTCTCAATAGAACGCTGCAATTCGGCGGCAACACGGGAGTCCCGGTGGCTGTAGATCTCCGCAAGGTTTCTCATGATCCGTGCTATGATACGCCTATTGTTGATTGCGTCCAGATACGACGGCCGATACTCGATATCGAGATCGCGAAGAAATCTGCGGCAGTCGACCGAGCTTAGAATCTGCCCCCCGTTGAACGGATCCACGAAGAACTCCTCGCCCAACGATCGGTACTTCAGGAGGAAGTGTGACGGGAACCCCACACCATACAACGGTATCCTGAGTCGACGCGCGATCAACAGGTAGACCACCGAGAGGCCAACGGGATTGGCGGTTCGTTCTTCCAGAATCCGGTTGATGAACGAATGATCGGGATCGTAGTACGAATCCGGCTCGGGACGGCACGCATGAAACCCGAGCTGATCAATCAGATACCGATTCATTTCGCGGACAACCATGTAACCATTGTCACATCGTCGTACGCGGTCCTCCACCATCGACGCCATGGTGTCCAATTGCTGATTGCAGTCGGAACCGTTCAACTCGGGCCATCCAATGTAGGCAACGGCCAGTACGCCGGACTCCAGATCGATGTCGTCCCTCCCCTCCGATTGCTTGAGCATCTGATCCACCGAATTGCGAAACCGGTCAAGGCCCAGAAGCGACAGAATGGACGTCGCGGCCTCCTTCACCCGCCCGTCCCCACTGCTACCGACGGTCTGACGAAGCCTTGTTGCGACATCCGTGCCGATATCCAGCATTCGCTGGCGAACCGCCTCCTGCACGAAAGGATCCGGATCGTCGAGCAGCGAGAAGAGGGCTTCGATATGTTCCGACGATGTCATTGATCCAGCGAATGATAGCGCGTGAGTTCGGTTGTCAGGTGATAGAAGGCGTCATCGACGTCATTCGATCGGTGGAAGAGGCGCTGATCCTCAGGTGAGATCACTCCAAGTTCGGCCATGCGGGGGATGTTAATGACTTCGTCCCAGAAATCTGTTCCGAACAGGACGATGGGAAGTGGCTTCACGACCTTCCTCGTCTGCACCAGCGTCAGCGCTTCCATCAGTTCGTCGAGTGTTCCAAATCCGCCGGGGAAGATAACGAGTGCGTTTGCAAGCGAAACGAAGAAGAGCTTGCGCATGAAGAAGTAGTGGAACTCGAAGTTGAGCGTCGCAGAAATATACTGATTGGGGGTCTGCTCGAACGGGAGCGAAATGTTCAGGCCAATCGATTCGCCACCGGCTTGATGGGCACCAAGGTTGGCCGCCTCCATGATCCCCGGGCCACCTCCCGTGCAGACAAGGAATCGCCGCGCCTCGCCCTCCTTGGTATGCTTCTTCCCCCACTCAGTAATTCGCCTCGAGAGTTCCACCGCGTCGTTGTAATACCTACTTGTCAGCCGTTTGCCGCGCAGATCCTCGAGAGTCTCGAGCAGGAGGTCACGGTGGGTACCGGTCGCCTGCGCCATCTGACGCTCGACCGCCGCTATCTCGGCATCAACTTTCTCGGGTGGTACGATCCTGGCCGATCCGAAGAAGACGACGGTCCCGGAGACGTTGAAGCGATCGAACCGTGCGACTGGCTCCATGTACTCCGCCATGATCCTGATGACGCGAGCCTCGGGACTGTTGACGAAGTCGGGGTTGTTGTATGCCTTGAGAGGCGGGTCGCCAAACTGCATGTGCTCGGAGTTACGTAAGCGGCTCGTATGAAATCCAGGACCTAATCCTGGGATGCTTCTTGCCCGATGTTCAGCCCGCCGTCCACCAGGATAACCTGCCCTGTTACGTACGTGGCCTGTGTGCCGAGGAACCAAACAGCATTGAAAATGTCGTCTGTCGTGCCATGACGTCGCATCGGGATTCGTTCGCGCGCCAGCAGTTGACCGGTCGCGGGCTCATCAGGAATCTCAATGACGCCTGGAGCGACTGCATTTACGGTGATGTCCGGAGCCAGCGCCCGCGCAAGCGCGCGCGTCAAGTGTACAACGCCCCCCTTTGAGACGTTATAGGGGATCCTGTTCTTCCATGTCTGGAACGCACCCAGTGAGGCGACGTTAACAATACTCCCCCCGGTGGTCTGTCGAAGCATGACCCTCGCAACCGCCTGTGCAGTGAAAAACTCACCGTAGAGATTGGTCTCAATTACGTCCCGCCACATCGACTCTTCGATATCGAGCAGCGGCACCGGGTTTGGATAGGTGCCGGCGTTGTTTACAAGCAGGTCGATGCTCCCAAACCTGTCGGCCGCCTGTTCGACGCAGCGTTGCATATCAACCCGTTTGCGAACGTCCCCTTGGACGAGGTAAGCGTCGCCACCCGCAGCACGCACATCGGCGAGTGTTCGTTCCGCTCCCGCACGGGACTCTCCATAGTGTACGGCCACGTTCCACCCCATTCCCGCGAAGCGAATCGCCAGGTGACGCCCGATTCGACGCCCGGCCCCCGTGATGAAGGCAACACGATTCACGACTCGATGGGGAGATTTGTGATAGTTGCCAGTGAACCTCCCGCGCGCACTTCCAGCCCGGGGACCGCATATTCGGTGCGAACGTACGCGAGGCCGACGGGTGCCTCCTCATGCGGCCGTCGGGCAAGCGTCGTCGCCTGCCCAATTTGCTGGTCGCCGTCCAGGCTAAGGAGCGTGAGGCGATCGTCGGCAGAGATGTCGGGTGACGACACGAAGCGGAGCCCAACAAGGTGTCGTTGAACTTTGTCGTACGTGTCAAGTCGTGCGATCACTTCCTGCCCGATGTAGCATCCTTTGGTCCACGAGATGTACTGCGAAATACCCGCCTCCAAGGGATTGTAAAGGTCGTTCAATTCAGTACCTGACTCCGGCACGCCTGCAACAACTCTCAGCGTTTGATAGCAAGCGTCGTCTATCTCCTGAACACCTGCATCGGCAAGCGTCTGCATGACATTGGCTTCCGCCGCGGAGGGAACAAGCAAAAGAAATCCCGTTGCACCGTTGAGACGAGAATCGCGAAGCAGTCGTCCCGTACCGTCAGCCATGTCTACATCCACATGGCTCCCGGCATCCGGTGGGTCACACGAGAACGCAATAGCCAACTGCGCGCGCGCCCCTTCACCATACACACCAACGATGCGCCACAGGTCGCTAACATCTCGACATTCGAAGTCGTCCATGATGGTATATTTATCCAGCCAGAGACGTACCCGTTCCCCTTCCTCGCTGGCAAGAACCATCAGGATTTCATTTTCGACGACCACCACGCGCACCAGGTCGATGATCCTCCCCTTCTCCGTTGTCAAGACCGTCGAGCGTTCGTGACCCGGCTTCAAGTCGATCAACGCATTGGTTGAGAGTCGATGGAGTAGATCGAGACGATCAGCGCCCGTCCCGAGGAGCACTCCGCGCTTGTGACGGTAGCTCACAGTACGCGAGATGGCTGACGCGAAACGATCTGGATCTGGCTGGTAAATAGTCATGGTTCGATGATGCACGTCCTGGAATTCAAAGGACGCCTAAGATAGCGTATTCGGTATGACCACTCCCCGCTCCCGACGTCTTCTATTCCCACTCTTCATTGTCCTCACTCTTCCGTTTACGACGCACGCATGGCAGCAGCGTGTCTCGTACACGATGGACGTCCGTCTGAATCCCGAAGAACGGTCCCTTGTTGGACGGCAAAGGCTGGTCTACTACAACGACTCGCCTGACACAATCACCTACGTCTACTATCATCTGTTCTATCGTGCCTTCCGGTCCGGAAGTATGTTCTTCAGGCTTAATGGGACCGAGGCTCATGCTCACCTCGACCCACGCTTCCAGGGGGATGTCCAGATCGACACGATGACACAGGATGGCGATCCTCTCCAGTGGACGATCGACGAGACGATTATGCGCGCGGAGTTGGATCATCCACTCATCCCCGGTGATTCGACCGTTCTGGAACTACGGTGGTTCACCCGTATTCCACTTCTGATTCGCAGGGGGGGATATCAGAGTCCGGAGGGGGTAGAGTTCTCAATGGCACAGTGGTACCCGAAGATTGCCGCGTACGATCAGTCCGGATGGCACCCCGACGTCTATGTGAAGCGTGAGTTCTATGGTGTCTTCGGCACGTTCCGCGTGGCCATCACACTCCCCGCACGGTATGTCGTCGCCGCAACAGGCACACTTCTCAACCCTGACGCGATCAAGTGTGGCTACGAATACTCCCACAGAGATACCGTTGTCCTCTACCCTGCTTCGGGAACGGGATCCAAGACGTGGAGATTCCACGCGGAGAATGTCCACGACTTCACGTGGAGTGCCGACCCCGACTACTTCCATGAGATCGCTCACTTCGGTGGCGTCACGATTCACCTGATCGCTGAGCGAAATGTGCGGGCCAACTGGTCGAGTGCGGCCGATGCTACGCGCCGGCTCATGGCGTACTACGGTCGGCGATTTGGGGACTATGAATGGCCGTCGTTCACGGTAGCGCAGGGGGGTGACGGAGGAATGGAGTACCCGATGATCGTCCTGGTGACCGGATACCGCACTGAGGAATCGCTGGCAGGGGTCATCGCCCATGAGCTCGCGCACCAGTGGTTCTATGGAATGCTTGGGAACAACGAAACCGATGATGCGTGGCTTGACGAGGGATTCGCGGAGTATCTCACCGCCCAGGCTAAGCGTGACACGCTCGGGATCATAGAAGAAGCGAATCCTTACGTCGGTCTGGACAGGGTGGTGTACGCCTGGTGGTCATCGCCGTACTCGGCCTTCGAGTCGTACCACCGTCTGGCTCTCTTGGGTCAAGACGAGCCACTCTCCACTCCGCATGATCGCTTCACCAGCGACGCCAGCGCCGCACTTGTCTACCACAAGGGACACGCGGTTCTTCGAATGCTCCAGACGCTTCTGGGTGATTCCCTGTTCGACGTTGGGATGCGGCGTTACGTGAGTGCGTGGAGGTGGAAACGACCGACTACTCGTGATTTCGAACGCGAAATGGAGCGAGCATCGGGGATACGTCTCGACTGGTTCTTCACGCAATGGATCACACTCGACCGCCATTGTGACTATGGTGTCGATGCCGTTGAATCATCTGAATCGATTGACGGTTGGACGACAACAATTGCGATGTCACGCACCGACGAAATCGTCATGCCGTTGATCATCGAGCTGACATATGCCTCCGGGACGAGAGAGCGAGCGTTCGTTCCAATCGACGGATGGCGAAGGCCGGATATCCGCCTTGTGTGCGATCGCTGGGACTGGGTAGACCGCAGATACACAACATCGATTTCTACACCTGAGCGGGTGGTGTCGGTCGTGATCGATCCGGACGAAACGCTTCTGGATCTTGACCGGACCGACAACAGGCGCAACACAGGTCTGTTCGGCGGCATCGTCCCCGGAGCGCACGTGGCCTTCTTTAGACGATGGGATCTGAATCGCCCCCCCGACGCATATTCGATACGCCTCCGGCCCCTTTTCTGGTACTCCCACGGCGACGGCCCCGAGGTTGGAGTCCTTGCCGATGGAGGGTACACGTTTGAACGATACCGATCGGCCGCATCGGTCTCGTATAACGCCCGGTCGCACAACGTCGACTACGACCTGCGGTACGGGACGCCTGTCCGGCTGTTTGGCTCCCTTGGCAGGGTGGACTTTGTTGCCGGAATGACGGATGGGTTGCGTCGCATTCACGGCGAGCTCTCGACAGAATCGAACCCTGCCGCCGGACCACGAGCGAGTCCGCGAAGCGTCTTCTCGGTCTCGATGGATTACGAACACATGGCTGGACCCGACATCCCGAGCATCGTTATGCCATGGGACGCGGGTGATTTCACCTCGGTCGGGCTGTCATATGAGTTTGACGCTCGAAGTCCCCAGCGCGCCGTCACATTTCACGGGGAGTTTCACGCATCTAGTGCAATAGCAACGACGCGACCCTGGACAGAAGGACATATGCGGACGATTGGACGCCTCCGAGTGCTCAGTCTCGACGTTGAATCGGAGTCATTCGTGGGTGCGTCCGTGGGCGATCTCCCATCGCAGCGCCGCTTTGTCCCCGCAGGTTCGTCATCGCGAACGACGTGGATGGATCCTTTCACCAGACTCGCCACCAACGCAGATCCGGACTTTGCGCACGCGAATCGGATCGTAGCGCCGGGTGAGGGGTTCCTCCTTTCATTGATTGACATCGAAGCTGTACGACCCGGGAGGAGCATCTTCAACACCAAACTGAGTATCGGTGGCTTCCAGACGTTACCCCTCGTCGGCGAAATGCGACGCGTAGGTCTGAACGATATCCGGCTCTATGCCGCAGTTGGGTGGAACATTGACGGAGATATTTCCCTTCGTGAATTCTCGCGTCAGGCATCAAACGAACTGGGTCTTTCCGCCTCGATCGATCTGACCTACTTACTCCCCTCAAACGTCGTCGATCTGCTGGATCTCCCCTCCCCCCTGACACTATCCGTTCATCTCCCTCTAGTTGCATCATCACCCTACCTGGACGCCACCGCGGAGCATCGCTTCAAAGCTGTAATCGGCGTCTCTAGCAGGTAGATCACTCCACGGACTGACATCGCAATCGTGCACGTTTGGCTGACAAGAAGAGGGGCCGACACTCTCGCACAAGAGTATCGGCCCGTCTCGTCACGACGCGTGCGTCGGGGAAGAAATTGTCGCGATTCAGTCGGCGCTGGCGATTGCTCTGAAGAGCTCGTCGTCGTCTTCTGACATGATCGCATTCAACATTCGGACATCATTCTTGGAGAGAATGATGCTCGATGATTCATCGGCGAAAAGGGGCGCGTAGTCGCTTCGCCCCTCTCCTTCGGTAATCGCGGTCTCCGTCTTCGCGGGTCGATCGGTGACCGGGGGAAGTCCGCCTCCGTTCTGCATGACCGTCGTGGTTACTAGAACGAGTACGACGGCTGCAGCACCAATAGCCGAAAAGCGCCCGACCCGGCCCCATTTGCGATGCCGCGATCGATCGAGATCGATTCTGTCGCGAACGCGGACGAGAAAGTTCTGGTAGTAGGCAGGATGGGGTTCCTTTGGCCCCTCGACGCCGTCGAGAAGCTGGCGGAGCTCCGCAACATCACGCTCGATCTCCTGATCCAGAGAATCGATCTGCCTGTGTTCGGAATTCATGGTGCGTACTCTATCTGTGTGTGCCGAACGGGGTCGTGCGTCCCGCGGCTGGGAAATTTCACGCTAGTCTTCGATGTCTCCACCACCGTCGTTCTTCGCCTCGTCTGGCGCATCAACGTTGAAGCTGCCATGATGCTTCCGCACGTGGGCAGCCACTTTCTTTACGGCGTGATGGAAGTTGGCCTTCAACCCCCCTACGGAGGTGCCGAGAATCGCAGAGATCTGCTCGTAGGGCATCTCGTCATAGTAGCGCATGATGAAGACCGCCCGCTGCTTCTCCGGAAGCGTTTCGATCGCCTCCTCAATCAGCGAGACGTTCTCGTCGTGGATCATCTCGCGATCCTGATCGGCATCGGTACCGACAAATGGCAGATAGTCGGAGAGATCAAAGATCTTCCGCACCTTCTGCCTGCGCAGATGATTGATTGAGAGGTTGATGGCGATACGATAGAGCCAGGTGTACAGGCCCGACTCTCCCCGGAAACCCGGGAGCGATGAGTAGGCGCGAACAAAGACCTCCTGAGCAATGTCGTCGGCGTCCTCATGGTTCTTCACCATGCGGCGCGCTGCCCAGTAGATGCGGCTGTGAAATCGCCGGACAAGCTCGTTGAACATCTGCTCAACCTTGCCATCACGGTAGAGTTCCAACAGCTGCCTGTCGTCGAGTTCGACCATTGCGCCTCGTACGGGCGCCGTCGCGATTGTCAGTGTCATAGCTGCCATAGGGGAACAGCCGGTCTGACCAGGGACGGACGCCTCCGTTTAACGGAATTGGGGAGAAGGGAGTCCTAGCGCTGGATCTCCAGGATTTCGAGGGTTATCTCACCGGCGGGAACCTTTGCGGTAACGACATCACCCGGTTTACGCCCCATTAGCGACTTCCCGATCGGTGACGTCGTTGCAATCTTTCTCGTCTCGATGTCAGACTCTTCCGCTGACACCATCGTGTATTCCACCTCCGCACCGGTGTCGATGTTCCTGACCTTGACGCGCGAGAGGATGTAGATCTTGTCGTTGGGGAGATTCGTGGTGTCCAGCACTCTGGCGCGCGAGATCGTCTCCTCCAACTTGTAGATACGTGCTTCCAGAAGTCCTTGTGCCTCCTTCGCGGCGTCATACTCGGCATTTTCGGAGAGATCGCCATAGCTGCGCGCCTCGGCAATACGCTCTGCAACCTCGCGACGACCGTCCGTCTTCAAGGCGCGGATCTCTTCCTCCAGCTCAACGAGCCGCTGGCGGGTCAGGTAGACAATATCGGACATGATCGAGACCGTTTACTCGTGTACAGATGTCATATACGGCAAAAGCCGATGCGCATCAGGCAACGGCTCTTGGGCAAGCATACGAAAATCCATTGCGAATACCAATATTCGCGGACCCTTGAGAGCAGTACATCGCGCCTCCCCCATTACAAGCAATGCACATGAACGTGGAACCAGTCCTGACTACCGATCTGCCTGACCTGAAGCTGTGGCGCCGCGGCAAAGTGCGGGATGTATACGACCTGGGAACCGCGCTCCTCTTCGTCGCCACCGATCGCATCAGCGCGTACGACGTAATAATGGACCAGCCCATTCCAGGAAAGGGGGAGATCCTCACAACGATGTCCCTCTTCTGGTTCCAGCGGCTCGCCGATGTCGTTCCAAACCATCTCATCACGGCCGATGTTGATCTGTTTCCCGATGTCTGCGCCCCCTATCGGACCATCCTCGCCGGACGGTCCATGCTCGTGCGGAAGACTTCCCCTCTGCCAATCGAGTGTGTTGCACGAGGATACCTTGCAGGGTCCGGTTGGAAGGAGTACCAGTTGGGACGGTCTGTCTGTGGCGTTCCTCTACCCGAAGGCATGGAGCAGTCCGGACGGCTCCCGGAGCCCATCTTCACGCCAGCGACCAAGGCCGAAGAGGGTCACGACCTCAATATCTCCTACGAAGCCGCCGTTGACCTTGTTGGCGCCCAAGTCGCACAACGTGCGCGAGACTATACGCTGGAGCTCTATCGTCGAGCGTCGGCTATCGCGGAGGCGCGGGGCTTGATCATCGCCGATACAAAATTCGAGTTCGGCGTCGATGAGTCAGGGGAGCTTATTCTGATCGACGAAGTGTTGACGCCCGATTCGTCCAGGTTCTGGCTCGCGTCGGCCTGGAAAGCTGGAAGCGAGCAACAGAACTTTGACAAGCAGTTCCTGCGGGACTACCTCGAGTCGATCGAGTGGAACAAGACGCCGCCACCCCCAACCCTTCCAGACTTCGTGTTGGAAGGGACGGCTGCGCGCTATCGGGAAGCGCTGGAGCGATTGACGGGGATTGCCAGTACGGCGCCGTCTGACTAAGTTAGTCCCCTGTCTCCCCTTCGGTCGCACACCCGCGGTTTCGCCCGCCGGATCCAGGGCTTCGACCCGGTGGCTACACTTTCGTGGCCGCTTGTACGCCGTACGGTATGGGACAACGGTCGCTTCCATGTTCACCGACCTCCCCTCCGGACGTTTCCGACTCCATTAACCTCGTTGCTACGATGACACGCAGAAAGATGTGGCTTGCGATCCTGGGACTCGCCGCCGGTATCATAATCGGCATCAAAATCGAACCGCTGATTTCGGGAGACAGCATCTACGAGCAGCTCCAGAAGTTTCGGGAGGTTCTCTTCATCGTCGAGAAGAACTACGTGGACGATGTCGAGACGCCGAAGCTGGTCGAGGCGGCCATTACTGGATTGCTGGGGCAGCTTGATCCCCACTCGGTATACATTCCGGCCGAGCAACAGAAGCGCGTGGAAGAGGATTTCCGAGGCTCATTTGAGGGCATTGGGGTCGAATTCGACGTCGTCCGCGACACCATTACTATTGTTACCGCCATCGCTGGGGGGCCAAGCGAAGCCCTGGGGATTCAGGCAGGGGACAAGATTGTGAAGATTGACGGGAAGGATGCCATCGGCATGAAGCGTGATGATGTGCCGAAGGTTCTGAGGGGTCGTGCTGGGACGCATGTCGTCGTCGGAATCGTGCGCCCCGGAGTCGGTGAGCCCCTCATCTTCGACATCGAGCGGGACAAGATCCCTCTTTACACGGTCGACGCCGCATTTGTGGCCCCAGACGGAACGGCCTACCTGTCCGTGAACCGCTTCGCCGAGCCGACCTACGAAGAGTTCATGAAGAACATGTCCGACTTGAGAGCCAAGGGGATGAAGAGGTTGATCCTCGACCTCCGCGGAAATCCTGGTGGCTACATGGACAAGGCCATCCGGATGGCCGACGAGTTCGTCTCCGGCGGAAAGAAGATCGTCTACACCAAGAGCGGTCGTTCGTCCGAAGAAGAGGCCTACTACGCGCAGCCAGGGCAGGAGTACGAGTCGCTTCCCCTCATCATTCTGATCAATCGTGGATCGGCGAGCGCCTCTGAAATCGTTTCAGGTGCAATTCAGGATCTCGATCGTGGCCTGATCGTTGGTGAGACGTCGTTTGGAAAGGGACTGGTCCAACGGCAGTTCAGCCTTGACGACGGTTCGGCTTTCAGATTGACAATCGCCCGCTACTACACGCCATCAGGCAGACTGATCCAACGCCCCTACGATGGAGGACGCGACGCTTACTACAGTCTTGCGGGACGAGACGAAGGAGAAGAAGGGGACAATGTCAATCACACGAGTGAGACACCCGATTCGACGAAGCCTGTCTACAAGACGCTCGGCGGTCGAAACGTGCTGGGGGGTGGGGGCATTACGCCCGACTACGTGGTGAAGATGGATACACTTACCCCCTTTGGGATAGACATCTTCCGTAAGAACGTGCTCTGGGAATTCACCGAGAATCTCTTCTCATCAACGGAAGGTCAGAATATCCGGCGGACATATCCCTCGTTCCCCGACTTCGCCGCGAAGTTCAAGATC
The DNA here is from genome assembly GCA_964462535.1 of uncultured Alphaproteobacteria bacterium. Classification (GTDB taxonomy): domain Bacteria; phylum Bacteroidota; class Ignavibacteria; order OLB7; family OLB7; genus CAYWXV01. The sequence continues at coordinate 20,160 of CAYWXV010000014.1, read as the reverse complement.
AGTGACGCCATGTGGGATCGCCTGATGGCACTGGCAAAGAAGAAAGAAATCAACGCGAAGCCGGAGGATGTCGCGGCCGACCGTGAGCATATCGCGATCCGATTGAAGGCGCAGATCGCTCGTGGGCTGTTCGGAAATTCCGAGTACTACCAGGTCGTCCTGAACGACGACAGGCAATACCAGAAGGCCCTGACGCTCTTCCCCGAAGCCGCACGTATTGCCCGTCTTACGATGCGATGAGCGAGGGACGCTGACGGACGGCGTAACGATTGGATGAAACGAAGAGAGCGTGGATGGCGATTGCCAATCCACGCTCTCTTCATTTTGCGCCTGACGGAAAACGATCTATCGCGGCTGAACGCACGATTCCCTCGAGGAGCCGGGCACGAGCCCGAGCCCTACACCACAAGTCCCATCTTCTCCTTCACGATGCGAAGCTTCGGCATGGCAATCGCTCGTGCCCGTTCCGCACCCCTCTCCAGGATGGCGTCAAGTGATGCAACATCAGCCATGATCCGGTCATGGCCTTCGCGGATCGGACGGAGCGCCTCGATTACGACTTCGGCCACCCTGATCTTCAGATCGCCGTAACCTCGTGCGTCGGAAAAATCGCGCTCCGTCTCGTCCTTCCCCCTCCCCGTGGTAGCAGCGTAGATTCCAAGCAGGTTGTCGACGCCAGCCCGCTCTGGGTCGTCCGAAAACTTGATCTCGCCATACGAATCCGTTACGGCCCGCTTGAACGATTTCAGGATCGTGTCAGGCGGATCAAGCAATGAGATCGCATGGCCGCTGTTGGCCGCGCTGCTCTTGGACATTTTGGCCGTCGGGTCATCCAGCCCCATCACGCGTGCTCCTGCCTGTGGGATCATGGGCGTCGGCACAACGAACGTGTCACCGTACAGGCGATTGAATCGCTCGGCGATGTTGCGCGTCAGTTCGACGTGCTGCTTCTGATCGTCTCCCACAGGAACCTCGTCGGCGTCGTAGAAGAGGATATCGGCCGCCATTAGAACGGGGTAATCCAAGAGGCCGGTCAGCACAGACTCCTGCTTCGTAGACTTGTCCTTGAACTGCGTCATCTTGTTCAACCAGCCAATCGGCGTCACGCAGTTGAGGAGCCAGCACCCCTCGGCATGTGCGGTCACGTGACTCTGAACAAAGAGGCACGACGTCTCGGGACGCAGACCAGCCGCCAGGTAGATCGCCGCAAGGGATCGCGTCTGCTGCCGCAGCGCCTCTGGCTCCTGGTAGACTGTGAGACTGTGGAGATCGACGATACAGAAGTAATTGTCGCGTTCGTCTTGTCGTTGAACCCATTGCCGTATGGCGCCAAGGTAGTTTCCAAGATGTATGACGCCGGTCGGCTGTATTCCGCTGAAGACGCGCTTGCGCTTTGCAGCGTTTGCGTCCTGGTGCTCGCTCATTATAGTCTATGATGATGTCGTTAGCGTTGTTCTGGTTCGTATCTGCTCCACATGGTGCCGTTCATGGTAGGCCGCCATTCTCACCCACCCCAGCGTGGTCAGGTCGCCAAAAAAGGGATGGCGGAAGCTCATATCCCGATCGAACGGATGCTCGCCGTTCTGGATCGCGTCGTGCAATAGCCGTCGAGATTCGTCAAGAGCGGCCCGGATCTCGGCGGACCCCTGATTTCCCCGAGGCTCCACTTCGTCCGGCGCAATCGCTCTTCCGTCGGGTCGCCATCGACCCTCCTGTCCGCCGCGCTTCGGCATTGACTCCGCATCGGCGTGACGGCGGATGTATCGTATCACCTTCGCGGCCGACTTCTCGGCCCTGGCGATATGCTCCGCTATCATTGAGACACTCCAAGTCTCGCCAATCGGAATATCGACGAGCGATTCCTCGTCCAATCCGTTGAGCAGGTCCAGGAGATCGCTGCGCGAACCCTCAAGGCTCAGCAGACAGTCCTCCAGCGAGCCAAACGCCTCAAGTCCGTGCACGTTCATAATCCACCTGAGTCTTGAGGAGGTCATCGATAGTCTCGCGACGGCGGATCAAACGGACCACGTCATCGTCCACGAGAACTTCCGCCGGCCTTGGTCTGAAATTGTAGTTGCTAGCCATCGAATACCCGTACGCGCCGGCGTTGCTAATCGCAAGAACGTCACCCTCCTGAACATCGACCAGTCGTCTGTCGACGCCAAACGTGTCCGTCTCGCAAATACACCCGACGACCGTGTAGATCCTCTCGTGCCCCTCGGCACGATCGGCATTGACAATCGTATGCCACGCATCGTACATCATCGGTCTCACCAGATGATGCATCCCGGAGTCGGTGCCGACAAACACGCATGACGGAGTTTGCTTCAGGACGGTCGCCGTTGTGAGAAGCCACCCTGCCTCGCTCACCAGGAATTTCCCCGGCTCGAACGCAAGCTCCAGGTCGCGCCCATAGGCCGCGCAAAATTCCCTGAATCGGTCTCCCAGGGCCCTCCCCAAATCCTCGACATCCGTTTCAACGTCGCCTGGACGGTAGGGCACCTTGAATCCGCTTCCGAAGTCGATAAAATCCAAATCCGGGAAATCACCGGCCAAATCAAATAGGATCTCTGCTCCAGTAAGAAACGTCTCAGCATCCAGGATATCCGATCCAGTATGCATGTGGAGCCCGTTGATCCTCATTCCATATCCCTTCACTACCCGGAGGATATGGCGCATCTGATGGATCGAGATTCCGAATTTGGAATCGATGTGACCGGTTTGAATATGTGCGTTCCCGCCGGCGAGAATATGCGGGTTAATGCGGATCGCGCAGGGAGCGTCTCCGAAGCGCTGCCCAAAGCGCTCGAGTACGGAAATGTTGTCAATGTTAATTCCGACCCCCAGGTCGTGGGCACGCTCAATCTCGTCGAACGCCACACAGTTTGGCGTGAAAAGAATATCTGAAGCGGTTACGCCACACCTTAGTGCTAGCTCGACCTCGTAAATCGAGACCGCATCGATCCCCGATCCTAGTTCATGCAAGAGTCGAATGATCGCGACGTTGCTGTTCGCCTTGCAGGCATACAACAGGCGCAGGCGGACGTCGCCGAATGCGGATGCCAATCGACGGTACTGACGTCTGATGCTCTCGGCGTCATATACGTACAGAGGGCTGCCGAATTCGCCGACAAGGTCGCGCGCGGATCGTCCGCCGATCATCGGAACAGAGTTCACTGCTCACCTTCTCCTGTTGAATTCTCTGACGTCGAATTGCTCGATACGGCTGTGCCGTCAGATACATCCCCCCGCTCCCTCAGCAATGACGACCGACGGGAATGCCGCGCGATAGCCAGGTCAATAAGTCTCGTCATCAGTTCGCGATACGGGATTCCCGTAGCCTCCCAGAGTTTTGGATACATGCTGATGCTCGTGAAACCGGGGATTGTGTTTACTTCGTTAAACATGAATCGCCCGGTTGCGCGATCGAGGAAGAGATCCACTCGCGCCATCCCCTCGCACTCCAACGTCTGAAACACGAGGGCACCCATCCTCCGTGCCTCGGATGATTGCTCGCGATCGAGTCGCGCGGGAATCTCGAGAGCCGCACCCTGCTCGTCCAGGTACTTCGCCTCGTACGAGTAAAACTCATGCGTCGGAAGAATCTCTCCGGGTACGCTGACCATCGGATCGTCCCCTTCGTTCGCGCTTTCGAGCACGGCTAGCTCTATCTCACGAGCATCAATCGCACCTTCTACAAGAATCTTGACATCGTACAGGAACGCGTCGTCGATGGAGGCGAGAAGCTCGGCCCTGTCGTGTACTTTGTGGATGCCCACGCTTGATCCCATGTTTGCCGGCTTGACAAAGCAGGGGTACCCGATCTGGTTCTCCAGGTCGTCGACCGCGGCTGAAGCGTTTCTGCGGTACCGCTCGCGGCGTAGCGTGATGAACGGTGCAACCTCCACTCCGGCAGCTGCCACCAGACGTTTTGCGACGTCCTTGTCCATTCCAATCGCCGACCCCAGGACACCACTCCCCACATACGGGAGCTCAGCCAGCTCCAGCATTCCCTGGAGCGTTCCGTCCTCGCAAAGGGGACCGTGAACAACCGGGAAGACCACATCGATCGGTGGCGGAAGTGCATCTGTATCGAGGGCGACGAGTCCTCCCTTTCCACCGGTCGGGTGGGGAGGAAGCAGGAGTGACGGGGAATCATCGCCGTCCGGCAGCTCGGGCATAGAGACGCCGTCGAGGAGACCCACGTCGTTGTATCGCCATCTCCCCATCCGGTCAATCCCGATTGGAATTACCTCAAAACGCTCCGGATCGAGATTCCGTATCACCGAAGCGGCCGAAAGAAGGGAGATCTCGTGCTCTCCCGAGCGTCCGCCATACAGGACGGCCACGCGGATCTTGTGTGTGTTCATGGGGACCGAAGATAAGAATGAAGCGCGTAGAGCGTTGAGTGGAGAACCGTGAAAGTAGGGGGTGGTGAAGCAATGCCCTATCTTTCTTCGTGCTTGAATACCACGAAGTCAGTAAAACGTACGGCACCACAGAAGCGGTGCGGAATGTGTCATTGCGTGTCGAGCGGGGCGAGATCTGCGTCCTACTCGGCCCCAGTGGGTGCGGGAAATCGACCCTCCTGCGCATGGCGAATCGGCTCGTCGAACCGGACCTTGGTGTAGTGAGAGTGGATGGTCGCGACGTCATGTCGGAAAACCCCGTGCTCCTTCGCCGGAGAATTGGATATGTGATTCAGAGCGTTGGACTCCTCCCCCACTGGACGGTCGCGGAGAACGTCGCGTTGACACCAGGTCTTCTGGGAATGAACCGCACGGACATTCAGGGGCGCGTGGACGAGATGCTCGACCTTGTCCGGCTGGATCCCACCACCTATCGTGATCGTTATCCCGCAGAGCTTTCGGGGGGTGAGGCGCAACGCGTCGGTGTGGCCCGCGCTCTGGCGGCTCATCCGGCGCTGGTCATCATGGACGAACCTTTCGGTGCCGTCGACCCGATCAATCGCCAGGCCATTCGTTCCGATTTCGTAACGCTCCATCGCTCCCTGGGTGGCACGGTGCTCTTTGTGAGTCACGATGTGGCCGAGGCCGTTGCGATTGCGGATCGCATTGCGCTGATGAACAACGGGTCCATCATAATCCACGACACACCGGCGAACGTGCTTGCCAGCGATCATCCCATGGTTGCTGGTTTCTTCGGTAACCCCGACGAGCTGCTGCTCGATGTCCTGTGTGTCGCGGACGCACTCGTCCCGCCAACCGGGGTCGAAACGGGGCACGCCTTCCTCCGCATTGATCGAGAGGCCTCTCTCAGAACGGCACTCATTCATCTGCTGCGAGATCGTCAGCCGGAACTTCTCGTGGCAGGTGACGACGGAGCGACGATTGGCCGCGTCACACTCGAGTCGATAAGCGGTTGTCTTGCGGCGACTGAGAGGAGGGATACATGAACCTTGTGGACTTCTTTCGCGAGTACGACGCAAGCCTCACGGTTGGACTGCTGGTTCATCTTCGTCTCGTTGCGCTCTCGGTCGTCATTGCGGCCGCCGTTGGGATCCCCCTCTCCTTCCGTCTCCTTCAGTCAAGCCGTTTTGCGAGTGTCACGCTCGGCATCCTGAACGGCATTCAGACGGTCCCGTCCATCGCCCTCTTCGCGCTGATGATCCCCCTATTGGTCGCAATCGATCGGAGCGTCGGCGAGGTGCCCGCGACGATCGCGCTGGTGCTCTACTCCCTTCTCCCAATCGTTCGCACGAGTTATGATGCCCTTCGCACTGCAGCCCCCGCAGCTATCGAAGCCGCACGCGGCAACGGCATGAGCGACCGGGAAATCAATCGGCGCGTCTTGCTCCCTCTGGCACTTCCCGGGGTAATGAGCGGTATCCGCCTTGCGACCACTGGAGGCATCGGCGTTGCCGCGATCGCTTCGTACATCGGAGCCGGCGGATTGGGCGACTTTATTCAACGGGGCATTGCCACGACGTGGTCGACCATGATTGTCGGTGGTGTTATCGCGATCGTTGCCGTCACGACGGCCGCCGAACTCATCCTTTGGGCCGCGGAAGCGCTCGTCACACCGAGAGGAATTCGGGCGATGCGACGGAGGCGTATATGAACGGCCCCTTTCAATACGTCATCGAGAACCTTCCGTCGATAGGGATGCGGACGCTGGAGCACGTCTGGCTGGCTGCAGCTGCCCTTCTGATATCGGCGCCGATCGGTCTGATCACAGGTGTACTTCTCTCCAGGCCAGCCGCTCGCCGGGTGCGCGGGTTCGTCCTGTTTATTCTGGGTCTCGGACAGACAATTCCGTCTATTGCCCTCCTCGCGCTGGCCATAGGGCTCATCGGTGTCGGCGCACTTCCTGCCATTCTCGCAATTGCAGTGTACGCCATCATCCCGATCGCGCGCGGTACCACTGTCGGTCTGCTTGGCGTGGATCATTCGGTCGTGGACGCCGCGCGCGGAGCCGGGATGTCATCTTTCCAAATCATACGGGCGATCGAACTACCACTTGCGCTCCCCGGCATCGTCGGGGGGCTCAGGTTGGGCGGAGTCGGCGCGGTCTCGGCGGCTGCGCTTGCCTACCTGATCGGCGCGGGGGGGCTTGGTGAATTCATCTTCACCGGTATAAGTCTGCTCCTCCCCGTCGCCATGCTGACTGGCGCAATCCCTGCTGTGGTGATGGCGATAACCGTTGACCGCATGCTCGATCGGCTCGAACGGAGGGTGACGAGGAGAGATCATGCGCGCTAAAGGACTGTTGAGCATTGCTGCATTCGCACTCGTCAGCGGCATCGCGTCCTGTTCACGGGGCGACACGATCGTCGTCGGCGCAAAAGCCTTTACTGAGGGATATCTGTTCGGTCACATGGTTGAGCTACTGCTCAAAGACGCTGGGTTCGACGTGGACGAGCAATTTGGTCTCGCCAGCGCAGCTATGCGCGGCGCACTCGTTACGGGGCAGGTCGATGTCTACGTGGAATACACCGGGACAGCGTACGCGGTCTACGCGCATGGTGATGATCGCGCGGTGATGGCTGACTCGGCACGCGTCCTTGCCGCAGTCCGACGTGTTGACAGCATCGAGAATGGTCTGCGGTGGCTTCGTCCCCTGCCGTTCGAGAATACATACGTACTGGTGGCTCGAAGGAACCGCGCGACGGAGCTGGGGCTCCGGACGCTCGATGATCTAGCCAGCTACATGCGAGAGAACCACGAGCTGGTTGTTGCCGTCAACGCCGAGTTCTACGAGCGGGCGGATGGTATGAAGGCGCTGGCTGCTGAGTACAACATGCCGCTGGAGCGGGTGCGAAAGATGGAGGCGGGTCTAATCTACGAGGGTGTGAACACCGGCGCGATTGACATTGGCATGGGCTTCTCAACAGATGGGCGAATTGCCTCCTTCGATCTGACGGTGCTTACTGACAACCGGCACTTCTTCCCGGCCTATCATCCGGCAGCCGTCATCAGGTCGGAACTCCTGCAAAAGCACCCGCGGATTGGCCGCGTCATCGAACGACTCAACGGTGTACTCGATGCTCCCACCATGCGGCGATTGAATGGCCTGGTGGATATTGAACACCACGACCCCAGGAAGGTAGCCCGCGACTTTCTTGCGAGCAGGGGTTTGATCAAGGCTCAATGATTTTACGAGCCATGCTGCGGCCGACATCCGCTATCCCCCGCCTCCGGCAACCCATCGAGTCCCTTCCTTTCCGTCCTCCAGCGTTACACCAATTTCCTTCAGCCGGTCACGGATCTCATCGCTCGTCGCGAAGTCCTTGCGGGCACGCGCCTCGGCGCGAAGCTGAATCAGGAGTTCCATCAGTCCCTCGGTGAGGGCGCCACCCCCGGCATTATCCGTCTCCAAAGATGACATCACGTTGAGGCCCAGAACGTCGTCCAATCCAATCGCGAATGCGCGGCGATAGTCCAGGAGAGCACTCTCGTCGTATTGTTCGGAGGCAAGCATCCGGTTGACGTCTCCGATTCCTTCGAAGAGCGCCGCAAGAGCGACGGGCGTATTGAAGTCGTCGTTCATTGCGGAGAAGAACTTCTCCATGAACGGCAGGGTCGGCATCGCGGGATCCGTTTCGTCGTTTGCGCCGCTTCGCTCGACGGCCTCATTCAACCTTCGCATCGTCCCACGCACCTTTTCCAGACCGGTCTGTGCAGACTCTATGGTTCCAGGATCGAACTCCAACGGCGAGCGATAGTGACTTTGCAGGATAACGAACCTGATGGCCATCGGATCGAATTGCTGGAAGAGGGTCTTGATGTTGGTTGCGTTGCCGAGTTCACCCCCCATCTTTTGTCCGCTGACGTTCACGAAGTTGTTGTGCATCCAGTACCGGACGAACGGCTTCTCATTCGCCCCTTGGCTCTGTGCTATCTCGCACTCGTGGTGAGGAAACATGTTGTCGAGCCCACCGACGTGAATGTCAAATGTCTCCCCCAGGTAGTACTGCGACATCACGGAGCATTCGACATGCCATCCCGGGTAGCCCCAACCCCATGGAGAATACCACTGCATTGAATGTTCTGGATCGGCTCGCTTCCAAAGGGCAAAGTCGTGCGGCCCGCGTTTCTCGCTCTTAACGTCGACGCGACCGCCATGCTGTTGCTCCTCGGTGCGCCGATTCGAGAGACCGCCGTACGGCACAAATCCATCCGGGAGATCACGACTCTCATACTCCGTCACATCGAAATAGACCGATCCGTTCGCAACGTAGGCCAGCCCTTTTGTTATTAGCGTCTCCGTCATCTCGATCTGTTGCCTAATGAAGTCCGTAGCGTGTGGCACCCGATCGGGGCGCAGCACGTTCAGGCGGGCAAAATCCTCGAACCAGCTCTCCTCGTAGTAGAGCGCAATCTCGAACGGCGATCTGTTTTCCTTCCTTGCCTGCGCCTCCATCTTATCCTCTCCGTCGTCGCTGTCATTAACCAGGTGTCCAACGTCTGTCACGTTCATCACATAAAGGACATGGTCCTTGCCATAGAGGTACATCAGGTAGCGCCGTACGACATCGAACGAGACATACGTCTTGGCGTGCCCTATGTGCATGTGTTTGTAGACTGTCGGACCGCACCGATACATTCTGATCAGGGAGGGATCAAGGGGTTCAAACGGCTCGATTCGCCGCGAGAGGGTGTTATAGAGAGCGAGAGACATGATTGGCGTTGAGTGTATGCGTGTTTTGCATTACCGAAATGGTGTTCGTGTTGACCCTGAGGTCTGCCACCATGACACCGGGATCACCATGGCGCGGGGCTAATTTTCGCGCTCCTGATCCATGACCGCATCCACGATATCTCGCGGGCGGGTCCGCTCCAACGGGTGTGGTGTCCCGGCGAGGACCGCCAGCTCCCCATTCGGAAGGGAGCGGTAGAAGTCGACCGTCTCCTCGATCGAGACCATCGAATCGCGATCGCCCACCATCAGCCGGACGGGAGACTGAATCGTGGGGGCTGAGGAAAGGGGGACAGATGGGCTCTCGCCAAGACTCAGAAGCATTGCGGCCGTCTCCCTTGCAAGATCCTTCCATCGGTTGGCACCGTGCCGTGCGGCGAGCGTGGCGGCGAATGCAGGAACCTTTGCCTCGATCTTGCCCGGATCGAGCATCGAGGCCTCGCGAGCCGAGGTCTGAGGATCCCATCTCAACTTCGTCGCTAGCGTCACGATTTTCCCCACGCGCTCGGGAACGTGACGGGCCATCCAGAGAGCGACGTATCCCCCCATGCTATATCCCATGATATCGACGGAGTCGACTCCCATCGCGTCCATTCTTGCCAGCGCCTGTCGTCCGAACAATTCGATCGAGAGAGGCTCATCCGGCACCGGCGCAGTTCCGTGACCAGCGAAGTCGAACGTCAACGTGTCGCGATTGGAACCAATCATCTGTATGATCGGATTGAATTCCACCGACGTGTATAACGCGCCGTGAAGCAGGAGCAATCGATGAGTCATGAGTCGTGTTGGCTGGGGATACTGGACCTGGCACCTGTTACCGTTCCGAGCGATGGTCGGAATCCGGAATGTTCTCTTCGCGAAGCACCTTCAGAGCATGTGGGAGTACGGGGAGAATCGCCTCGAGAGATTCGCACGCCCCTTTGGGCGACCCTGGGAGGTTGACAATCAGCGTCGTGCCGACGATACCGGAGACACCTCGCGACAGTACCGCGAACGGGGTCTTCTGCAACGATTGGCGGCGCATCTCTTCCGACAGTCCGTCGGCCCGGCGTTCGATGACCTGCAGCGTGGCCTCAGGCGTGACGTCGCGTTGTGCAAAGCCAGTCCCACCGGTGGTCGCGATCAACGCAATCTGCTGGTCTACACCCTTTCGGAGTGCTGAACAGATTGCTTCCTGATCATCAGGGACGACGTCGATTCGTATTACGCTGAATCCGCTCGTGTCCAGCAGGTCCCTCAACGCGGGACCGCTTCTATCCTCGCGGTCTCCCCGCCACGCTCGGTCGCTGACGGTAATGACAAGTGCATTCTGCATAGGCGTGGCTGCAATCGTTGAAGGACGAACCGCTCCGGATCAGTTCTCACCAAGGTGACGATCGATCAGCTCGATGGCAGCATCGATCTGTCGAGCGACAGCCTGGCGTTCTTCAAGATCGCCTCCAACACCGCCCACGGCCGAACGAGCCGACGCGATCTCGTCGGCCAGCTCAATCTCCCGCCGCTTCAAAATCTCGACCTCGGCGCGCGCTTCGTTCAACTCTCGCTCATGTCGCGCGGCCATGTCCAGAGCATCTCCGAGGTCATTCGATAGTGCTTCAATTCGAGCCCGCTGCGCCTTCAATCGCTCGTCGTCACTCGATTCCAGCCCCTTCAACCGAAGGGTCAGCGTCTCAACGTTTGCGAGGGCCGCGTCTCGTTCGGACCGTAACTCAGATATCGACTTCTCGCGGGCTTCGATCGTCCTCGCCAGTTCGTCACGCTCGCGCTCCAACCGTGCCTGCTCTATTCGTGCCATCGCCTCAGCTCGCGTGGCGGCGTCAAGTTTCGCGATGGTCTGATCCTGCTTGGACTCCAGCTCCGTGCGCTCCTCCCGCAAACGGACGAGAGAAGCTCTGAGCGCCCCGACCTCCTCTTCCATTTCCTTCATGCGTTCAACGTCCGCCCCTTTGGCGCGGGCCGCGTCTTCGGTTCTGCTCAGGCTGAGCCTGGAAATCATGTCCTCCTGCTCAGCGAGCATTCGCTCCCGTTCGGCGACCGCGGCTTCGAGCGAGCTAATCCGGTTGAAGAGTTCTTCATGCCTCTTCTCGGCACGAATGGCCCGTTCCTCCAGCTCTGCAGCGCGGCGTCTGTCAGACGCCGCGCGCTCTACTTCTGCGGCGGAAGCGGCACTCGACGACTCGCGCTCGTTCACCAATTCGTCGATGCGCTCACGCAACTGGCGACGTTCACGCCGAAGATCGCGATACCGGTCGCCCAGGGTTTCCAACGCACTCTGCATGCGCTCCATTGAGCGGCGGAGATCGTTTAGTTCAATCGATGTCATCGTTGTTGGTCGTTAGATCTTCTGCCACGGCAACAGTCAGCAGGCCGCGCGAGTGAGTTGGTTCACCGTTGGATGTTATATCCACCTCCAGTCTCGTGTCGACTGGACGAGTTCTGTGCCGATCAGTTGACGTCGGTGGGAGGAGCCGACAAGGAGAGATGTTGCTCTCCTCCCTCTTATTCTCAGAGGCCACGCGACCGTCTATCCCCCCCTGAGTTCAGCATTGTGCTTCGCGGCAAGAGCCTGAACAACGTCGTGGACGGCCCCGTCGACCTCCGCAACCTCAAGAGTCCGCTCGGAAGAGATGAAGCTGAGAGCATAACTCATCGACTTCCTTCCGGGGTCGACTCCCTTCCCCTTGTACAGATCAAAAAGGTGTACATCGCTGAGGAGTGCGCCCCCCGCCGATCGAATTGTCTCCTCCAGCGTTGCCGCAGGGATTGCCTCCTCCACAAGAAATGACAGGTCGCGCTGTACCGTTGGGAATCTCGATGGCGCGATGTACTTCCGGTGAGATGCGGCGTGCGGGAGGAGCCTCTCCAGATCAATCACCATGATCACTGACGAGGGATCGAGGTCGTGACGCTCGATCAATGCTTGATCGAACGTTCCGAGGCGGCCAACCTCGTCGCCACCAGCGAAGATTGCGAGGGAGGGCGTTCCGAATCCCCAAGCTACACCCTCAACAGCTTGCCACGTAATCTGCTCAACTGATGTTCTGGCGAAATACCGTTCGATCAATCCGCGGAGGTCATACAGATCTGCCGCGCGAGGGGGGATCCCCCACCCTCCGGGTTCCGCGGCACCTGAGAATGCGACCGCTACCTCCGTCATTTCCACGACGCCGGGGATCACGCCCTGATCCGGGCGACCGCGCCTGAAGGCGCTCCCGATTTCGAATAGACGAAGGTCGGCGCGTTGGTGCCTCCGATTACGACCAATGGTGGCCGCCATCGATGGCACCATGCTCGTCCGCATGACCGAGTAATCGTGCCCCAGTCCGTTTCGCAGATGCACTGGTTGTCCGTATGCGCCCGCAGTATCAGGATCGGTCAGGTAGAGCGAGACTATCTCCGCACAACCATTGTCGGCGAAGAACGATCGGGTGATATCGACCAGCTGCCCCAGAGGATCACTCTCCAAGGAAAACGAGACCGTGGCACGGGCATCGTCGGGAATGTGTTCGTATCCGTGGAGACGAGCGATCTCTTCGATCAGATCGACCTCCTCCACCACGTCTCCGCGCCACGTGGGAACAGTGACGTTATAGGAGATGTCATCGACCTTGTCAACGCCGAAGCCAAGTCGTTCCAAACAGGAGACCTGGATCGCGTCGTCGATCCCAATTCCGAGAATCTCCTCGGTACGCGCGGGGCGGAGGCTCACGACCCGGCGCGCACGCATCCCCGGATACTCATCAACGCGTCCCGATAGCACCTCCCCTCCAGCCAGCTGCTGAATCAGCGACGCAGCACGCTCAATTGCCCACTCGGCCATGGCGATATCAGCACCCCGCTCAAACCGATAGCTCGCATCGGTGGAGATCCCCATACGGCGGGCCGTCTTCCGAATCGAAGAGGGATTGAACCAGGCCGACTCGATGAGGACGCTCGTGGTCGTGTCGATGATTTCGGAGTTCTCGCCCCCCATTACACCGGCAATTGCGATCGGCCTCTTCGCATCGCATATCATAAGGGCATCCGGCGGGAGCGTGTGCGCCTTGCTATCGAGCGTCACAAACGTTTCTCCTGGCTGCGCGGTTCTGACAACAATGCGCGAACCGGATACGCGATCGTAATCGAACGCGTGAAGAGGATGTCCACACTCAAACAGAACGTAGCTGGTTACATCCACAAGAATGTTCCGCGGTCGGAGTCCCAGCTTCCGCAAAGCCTCCTGGAGCCACATCGGCGACGGCCCGTTACGGACACCCCTGACGACACGGGCAATGTACCGAGCGCAGAGGTTGGCATCGGCGATCTCGACCGTCACCGCCGACGATGTGGATTCTTCGCTCTCCGAAATCGGAGTCTTGGGAAAATGAAGGGGATTGCCGGTGATGGCGGCCACCTCGCGTGCGACGCCAAGATGATTGAGGCAGTCGGCGCGATTAGGGGTGACGTCGATCTCGAAAATTACGTCACCGAAGAGATCAGCGATCGGCGTCCCAACCTCGGAATCGTCTCGGAGGACCATGATTCCGTCGTGGTCATCCCCCAGTCCCAGCTCCTTCTCGGAGCAGATCATCCCTTCCGAGGTCACACCACGGATCTTTCGTCGTTCGATTGTGAATCCGGCAGATGCGACGTGGGTTCCAACCGGCGCAAAGACGATCTTCTGACCTGCACCCACGTTGGGTGCACCGCAGATTACGGTGACCGGATCCCCGGCGCCGTAGTTCACCGTGCACACAGACAGGCGGTCAGCATTTGGGTGTGCTTCTCGCGTCAACACTTCGCCGACTACATAGCCCGCCAGGGATACACGTCGATCATCAATTGACTCGACCTCAATTCCCAGATGCGTTAGTCGATCCGAAAGCTCCGACGGTGAGTATGAATAGTCGACAAGGGAACGGAGCCAGGAGTCGACGATCTTCTTTGTAGGCATGCGAGAATAGTTCTGGGCGGCTGGGCGTCCATGCCGATGGGCTGCTGGGCGTCCAAGCGATGCGCTGGCCGATCGGCACCCCGAAATGCACGAAGGGCCGGTTGAAGCCAGCCAGGCTGCTGGTAATTGGGGGCGAATCTACCGATTGCGGGTGGAGCGGCAAGGGAGCGCGCAGGGCCGCTGGGTGGCTGGGCGGCTAGGCCGCTGGGCATAGCGCACTGGCTGAGTGTCACCCCGAGCATGTCGAAGGGCCTACCGAAGCAAGCTGGGCGCGTGGGCAGGGAAGGGTCCGTTGACTGCCTTCCGTTTCATTCGGATGTTGACGTCATGAACCGAAGCCGTAGAGACCTCGAAGTTTGACGGGAATGGATAGAGCGCGTTGCAATGCTCTACCGACTGCCCGATAGCTTCGCGCCTGCGGAGCTTTTCGGACTCACATCGCAGCCCAGTCGATCAGCAGTATCCATTCCAACCAACATTGCCAAGGGGAAAGGGAGACATACGGACTCGGCGAATGCAAATCCGAGCTCCATCCCGCTCGGGTTTCACGCGAAACTCGAGACCGTTCTGGAGATTGCTCGAGTACTCGGGTTTGTTTCGGACCGCATCGTCAAAGACACCCGGAACAAACGGTCATTGATCTGGCAGAAACGCACTCCCCTCCGCCGCTATCTGAAACGAATCGCCTAGAAGCCCAGTCGCCCAGAACCCCTATATTGGTCGGCTACACGGGGATGCAATGGTTTCGACGGGGGGTTGATTGCTTGACGTTGCGCTGTCGCGCCTGCTCGTTGTGCGCGTTATCTCCATACGAGCAAACAAACAACTGCGAACTCTTACGAGTATCGCCTCGCTGCCTAAGTAGGACTTAGCTAGTGAGCATCCCACCGCGAGGTTTCTGTCCCTTTCGGATTCGGGGTGTCGACTTTGACAGAATAGCGGTCCCGCTCGGCGGGCGGTGGTGGCCGCGAATCTTCAGCCAGCTGGCTCATGTCTAACCGTGTCGATCCGGGTGGTATGAGCGAGATCAAATGACCGACTACGCAGCGTAGTAGCGTCAGGAGTTGCCTTTCGGACGCGGGTTCGATTCCCGCCATCTCCACTTTCCAGACTGCCGAACAGAGCCGCCAAGCCACATGGTTTGTGCGGCTCTTTCATTGATGGCCGCAATCGTAGGCCTCAAGACCCTTTCTCCGCTCAGGGGAGGCACTTTAATGGGGCTGTCAAACGACGACGACCCGAAGGCTTTTGAAATACACGCGGCATTGACGTTGCGCTCCTCCTCGCTCACTTCGCCGTAGCTCCGGTGGGCCTCTTTCGCTCGTCGTCGCGGGACGTACACAGCCTCGTGATCTGAGAGGTATTCAACGGACTCCCAGGCCCAAGCTCAAGGCATAACGACCGGACGTATCTCGACGACGAGGCAATGAAATAGTTCTCATTTACAGTCGCGTGCGATGGAGACAGCGTCGTGCGCACACATTATCGCCGCTCGGGCACCTCAGGTGGTTGCAATTACGTGCTCGCGTCATGCTGTAGACGGCACCATGACGCGAGCACTAGGGACTCCTGGAGTATTACCTGACTGCGACCATCCTGACCCGCCCGTCTCCCATATCTGCCACATATATCCCTCGCGGTAATCCAACAAGCGAGACACGTGATCCCCGGACGATGGTGGTGTGAAGGACCTCGGTCCCGAGCATCGTTCGCAGCGTCAGCTCCGTCACTCCCTCTCCATCGACGATCAGGTACTCGGATGCCGGATTCGGGTAGAGAGCGATTTCGCCCGACGCCTTCCGTGTGTCCGGGACACTCGACGGCGCAACGGAGGCCTTGAAAAATTCCCAGAAGATGTTTGCCGCCGCAAACGGAACGTTGTTGCCATTGGGATAGACATGGAACATGTTGTTGACAATAGTAAATCGCATGAGTGTCGTTGGATCGGTAATCGCCGAGGTAGCAAATGTGTACGTCAGCGTTCTGCCAACCGAGTCCTTGGCGTATGTCGTATCCAGACCAAAGACACCCAGATCCCGTTTCAGTGAGGTCCTCAGGTAGACGAGGATGCTATCACTGAATGGGAACTCGGTCAGTCCGATGGCAGAGTACGCGCTCAACCATTTGTCATCCAGAGTTCCGAGTACGAACCAGTAGGGGATGTTCCGAATGGGTTTTGCCGAATCGAGCCTGTGAATTGACCCTCCCGAGACTGCGACTGCGGCAAATACATCGCTCATCTCAATGGCAAGCTTGCTCGCGAAGCTGGCACCATTCGAGAAACCACTGGCGAACATCCTGGCACGGTCGATTGGATACCGGGCAGCAATAGAATCAATCATCACCTGCACAAACTTGTTATCGTCCTTCAGGACTTGTCCCGCACAAGCGGAGTCATCAAGTTCTCCATTGTGCCATTTCGTGGTGGTCCGCTGCTGTCCGTCGTCCCACAGGCAATAACGCAGTGCCGTCGGAAATACCGTGATGAAGTTCTCCGCCTCCCCCTTCTCCTTCCACTGCGACTCATTGTAGAATATCTCGCCGTTCTGTGCAGTTCCGTGGAACATGAAGACCACTGGATATCCTGCGGCCGGAGGGGCCGTCGTGGGGACAGCCACGATAAACTCCCGATTAACGGAGTCGACGTTCACGACGGCGTCGATTCGAATCTGTGCCGTCGATTCGGATACGAGCGCGATGAGCGCAACGAGAAGTAGAAATGATTTCATGATGGTCAGGATTGAGTTTGACGAGATCACCAGTTCAACGCGCTGCTATCGGATCACGATAGTCTGTGTCGAGTGCTCACGACCGGAGACGACGTCAACGAGATAGACGCCGGCCGGAATTCCACGCACGGCTATCGCCTCCCCAAGCATCTCCTTCCGTTCGAACACCACATTCCCGAGGATCGATCGGATTGTGACGTAGGCCTCTCCCGTGCCTTCGATCACGAAGTAGTCGTTGGCCGGATTGGGGAACACACTTGCACGCGACGGTCCCGCACGTTCGACCGGGTCGACGCCCGCCAGCGAGTGTCGATTAAAGAACGCCCACAGATAGTCAGCCGCTGCAATTGGATAGTTGCTCCCGTTAGGGTACTCGTGCTCGAGACCCTTCAGCACGGTGTAGCTGTATTGCGTAAACGGCATGTTCGGATTCGCAGGGGTATTGAACACCCACGTGATCGCAATGGCCGTGGAGTCCTTTCTGTCCACAACCTCCGCAAGGTTGAATGCGGCAAGGTAGATTCGGATCGTACGGCCGAGTACGAGTAGTGCCGAGTCGTTGAACGGTACGGGCTGTCCGAACGATGCGACAACATTGCGATCATCAGTGCCAATCGTGGAGACGAAAGGGACTGGAGGAATGGAGGCGCCGGAGTCAAGTGGATGCAGTTTGCCGGCGGAGGCGGAGAGGGCGGCGAAAATGTCGCTCGCCTCAATGGCGAGCTTGCTGGTGAAGACGGCTCCGTTCGAGAAGCCAGACGCGTAGATCCGCGTGCGATCAATCGATAGCATGCTGGCTGCGGTGTCGATAATCCGCCGCACGAAATGGACATCGTCTTTCAACTCGACCCCGGGACATTTCTCCTCCTCAGACTCGCCGTTGTTCCACCGCGTTGTCGATGTCTGTCGGCCACTGTCATTCAGAAAGCAGTACTCGAGCGACGAAGGGAAGATGGTTACGAACCCTTCGCGCTCCCCCTTCTCCTTCCATCCGGAGTTGTTGTAGAACTTCTCCCCGTCCCCACTGGATCCGTGAAACATGAAGACAACCGGATACCCCGACGCAGGCGGTGGAGCGCTCGGCTTCACCAGAATGAATTGTCGTTGAACCGAATCGACCGTCATCGTAACGTCGAGTCGAGTCTGACCGTGCACCGGGAAAGAGATTGCGACGACGGCGAGGAGGTAGATAAGCTGTTTCATAGACATGTATGTTGAGTGTCGAATGTGACCACGCATGTAGGGTACGCGCCGTAGCATTCCAAAACGGATCATTGCTCGAATCACGGGCGCCGCCGGGATAGTCGACTCGCTCGGGACGAGACCATGTTGGGCTCGAACTCGGGTGCTGGTGGGGTGTTGATTTGCGGTCGAAATGTAGCCTATTTTCACGCTCGATAGTCTTGATGCACTCCGGCCTGAAACCCATTCAAAGACATTTTGGTCGGGCTCAACTCTGCTGCGGTGCAAGACACGCCACGCCCGCCAGGGCGAAGGTCTCACCGACGCAGCTACAACAACAAAGGCCCCCCGTGCCCACCATTGTCTGTCGGTTTTGCGGGACCAAGAATGCCCTTGCCGGTCAGTGCATAGAATGCCGCCGCAATCTAGGGAGGCTCGACCTTGCGCTCCTCTATGGAGGACTCACGGCGACATCGGTCGCACTTCTCTGGTATGGATTCACGATCTGGACGGCGTGGGGCTTTACGCTGTTCGCCGCGGTGGTTGGGATTATTGTTAGTGGATCAATCCTCGGTTTTGCACACGGAAGGGGACCCATATTCCAACTCATCGCGTCATCGTTCACGATCCTGGCAATAACGATAGGAGAAGGGTTGGTCGGGCGCGCAGTTCCGGGACAGTTCTTCCTCGAAACCGGGGGTCAGCAATTGCCCGCCACGCTGATGGAAACCGCCTGGGTAATGGCGATGTGGGACCCATGGACCTTCGCCTGCATGATCGTCGGAGTAGCAGGCGGCATGTTCATATGGAAGTACAACTGAGCGCCGACAACCCCCGTCGGCTCATGCTCGCCTTGCGTGGGCAATCAGTTGCTCGTGCAGTTCGGGTGGAACACCCTTTCCGAAAATCTGCTCGACCAGCACCACGCGGGCCTCATATACGCGTTCATGATACCGGCTGTGTTGTCGACGGGCGTGGCTCATGTGTCGCGCGGCCGTTCTTTTGTCCATCTCTCCGGCCTTTACGTTTTCGGCGATCTGATCCCGGAACGCAATGAAGAACTCGTCGGAGATTTCGTTTGTATGATGGCTCGACGCAATGGCGTCGTAGGCGGTCAGCATCGCTCGAACGGCGTCGACGTCAATCGAGATGCGCTTCAGCAGATGATAGAGTCGCCGAACGATCCGCGCTGCCTGGCGCGTTCCCTCGTTTCCGAGAAGCCCTCCTGGGAGTAAACGTCGCGAGAACGCCGGCATTCGATGCCACATCGAAAGTGGCCCGAACGGTGCCACCAGCTCAACTTCGATCGCATTCTCGGATCGATAGAGAAAGCGGCCCGTCACCTCAACACCGTCGATGCTGAGCGAAATGAGGGCATTGGGATTGGACATGTCTTTACAAGTGGTGGGAAAATACGTTTGCGCTGGCTTGGACGTACGGTCTATATTTGCACCTCCGTTCTCTGATCGAAGCCTCGCCAAGGGGATACAGGGGCGCTTAGCTCAGCTGGTTCAGAGCGCCTCGTTTACACCGAGGAGGTCGGGGGTTCGAACCCCTCAGCGCCCACAACATTCAAACCTCGTGGGGGGTCGAAGGGAACGAAATGCCGGAGTAGCTCAGTTGGTTAGAGCAGTGGAATCATAATCCACGTGTCGGGGGTTCAAGTCCCTCCTCCGGTACCCTGGCAAGGGTGAAGAGCGTATGGACGGTTAGGACACGTTCGTCGCGCCTTGTAATTGACGCGCCCGGGGACCAGCACAAGCCGGGCAGGTGGACACCGCACAGGTTTTGGAGAGGTGGCCGAGTGGCTGAAGGCAACGGTTTGCTAAACCGTCGTAGTGGTAAACCCGCTACCGCGAGTTCGAATCTCGCCCTCTCCGCAGTACACAAAGGGCTCGCACATCGTGCGGGCCCTTTCTCATGGCCGTCCCACCGCTACCGCGAGCTCGACCCGTAGGGCTGCCGAGCGTAGCGACGGCGTATCTCGCCCTCTCCGCAGTACACAAAGGGCTCGCACATCGTGCGGGCCCTTTCTCATGTTCGTCCCACCGCTGCCGCGAGCTCGACCCGTAGGGCTGCCGAGCGTAGCGACGGCGTATCTGGCCCTCTCCGCAGTACACAAAGGGCTCGCACATCGTGCGGGCCCTTTCTCATGGC
>CAYWXV010000013.1:53855-81973 GCA_964462535.1 uncultured Alphaproteobacteria bacterium | reverse complement strand
ACACCCGCCGCCGTGAAATCCCGCCTGCACCGTGCCCGCAACAAGGTGCGCGACCATATGCAGTCGTACCTCGACTGATCGGCGCCTGCTCTCACCCCCCGGCCCCCCCTCTCTCAATTCTGAGAGAGGGGGGATATGGACGTGACCTTCGTCTATCATATCTCATGTCTGCCCTGGGAACAGCGTCTCACCGGCGCGCCCTAGGCTCTCCCCCCCTACGGACGCCGTCCGCATCGGCTGATCCGTCAACGCGGATCAATCGTGTGGTAGAGGATTGGCCCCTGCGCTCATCCTTCATACTTGATCCTTCATCCTTGATCCTTGATCCTTGATCCTTGATCCTTCATCCTTGATCCTTGATCCTTCATCCTTGATCCTTGATCCTTCATCCTTGATCCCTCATCCTTCATCCTTGCCGTCCTGAATCCTTTTCCAAATCGCTGCATCCCATTGTTAAAACAGGGATTTCATCAATCAAGGAGATGTAGATGCTAGGACTCTTCAGTAGAACCCAGACCCCATTTCGCCGCATCGACGCGCGCGAGTTCGACGCAATGCGGAAGAAGCTTCGTTCCATGATAGTGATCGATGTCCGTGAACCGTTTGAGCTGAAGGCGTTCGGTCAGATCCCCGGGATCATAAACATCCCACTTGGTGACCTGGGACGGAGTGGTTCGAAGCTCCCGAAGGACAAGTCGACTCCAATCGTGGTTGTCTGCCAGAGCGGCAACCGTTCACAGCGTGGTGCCGCGATCCTTGCGAAGATGGGCTACACAGATCTTGCCAGCCTTGATGGTGGCACAATGGGCTGGCTTCGGTCTCACTGAGGTGCGACGACCTGAATTGAACGACAACACGTACCAAGATCAATAGATACCTATGCTGTTCAGAACGCTCTATGACGACAGCCTGGCTCAGGCTGCATACATGATTGGATGTCAGAAGACGGGCGAAGCACTTATCATCGACCCGGAACGGGACGTCGATCGCTATATCGACGCAGCAATGCGCGAGGGACTCAGGATTACACACATCGCCGAGACGCACATCCATGCCGACTTCCTCTCCGGCGCGCGCGAGCTGGCGGAGAAGACCGGCGCCACGCTTCATCTCTCTGCCGAAGGAGGCCCGGACTGGAGTTATGGCTGGCTCGACGCGAAATCGGGGGGTGGATCGTATCGTCATCAACTCCTTCGCGACGGTGATTCGTTCAATGTCGGGAACATCAGAATCCAGGCGGTCCACACGCCGGGACACACGCCGGAGCACATGAGCTATCTGGTAACGGACCTGGGTGGGGGGGCGAACGAACCGATCGGTATCGCAACCGGCGACTTCGTTTTTGTTGGTGATGTCGGTCGCCCCGACCTCCTTGAGTCAGCGGCTGGACTGTCGGGTGTCGCCGATCCCTCGGCTCGAAACCTCTACAAATCGCTCCGCCTCTTCGACGAGCTCCCGGACTATCTGCAGGTGTGGCCGGGGCACGGCGCAGGGTCGGCCTGTGGCAAAGCGCTTGGTGCAGTGCCGCAATCCACCGTCGGGTACGAGAAGCGCTTCAATTCTCCACTTGCCGACTCGAGGGGCAACGAAGGTGATTTCGTCGACTCAATCATCGAGGGACAGCCGGAGCCTCCACCCTACTTCGCGCGGATGAAGAAAGAGAACCGCGACGGTCCGGCAATTCTCGGTCATCTCCCTCGACCCACCCCCGTGAAGCCGGGCGATATCGACGTGGACGACAGAGACGTCGCTGTGATCGACACGCGTGCATGGGATCTCTTTCAATCGGGACATCTCGAAGGTGCAATCAATGCCCCGCTCGGGAAGTCATTCGCCACCCTCGCCGGATCATATGTGACGCCCGAGATGAAGATCTATCTGGTGATCGACGAAGACCGTGTGGCCGAAGCAGTTGTACCGCTGATCCGGATCGGACTGGATCGAATCGATGGGTACGTGACACCGCAGGAGATGAGTGCCTATGTGCACGACGGCGGAGATTGCAACACGATTGAAGAGATCGACATGGAGATTTTCTCAGAGATAATCCGAACTTCGCAGCCGACAATCCTCGATGTCCGGAATGGAAGCGAGTTCCGCGAGGGGCATGTCACCGGCGCGCACAACGTCGCCCATACGCGTCTTGCGCCGATGATCGATGCTATACCGAACGCCGATCCCCTCTATGTCCATTGCAAGTCTGGCGCCCGATCGTCGGCAGCCAGTTCGTGGCTGCGCAGAATGGGAAGACGTGTGGTGAGTGTCCGCGGGGACTTCGCATCGCTTGCCAAGCTGCTTGGTCCGGAGTACATCGAGGTCAACGAACTGGAACATCAGAGCAGGTAACGTGCCTCTTCTAGGTCTCGCACTCGCCCTCGCCATAGGTGTCTCCCTCGGTCTCCTTGGCGGGGGCGGGAGCATTCTGGCCGTCCCGATCTTCGTCTATGTCCTCGGCCTCGATCCCAAGACGGCAATAGCCGTCAGTCTGGGCGTTGTTGGAATCGTGAGCGCCGCGGGGGTGATCCCCCACGCCCGCGCCGGGAGAGTCGAGATTCGATCGGGACTCCTCTTCGCCCTCGGCTCAGCTGCAGGGGCGTTCGGCGGCTCGGCTCTTGCCGGTCTTGTGAGCGGCACTGTTCAGCTCGTCGTCTTCGCAGTCGTCATGCTGGTGGCGGCGATGTTAATGATGCGTGGAAGGAAGGAAACCGCGGAGGGGGAGCATCATAGAATCCGGAACCTGCGGGACGTGATCCAGCTGCTGGGAATTGCTCTCTTCGTCGGTGTGATGACTGGATTCGTCGGTGTCGGTGGCGGGTTCATGATCGTGCCGGCCCTTGTGCTGATGGCCGACATGCCGATGTCGAAGGCAGCGGGAACAAGTCTGATGGTGATCGCGATCAACTCCGGCGCGGGATTCATCGGCTACTGGTTGAAGCCGGCGATTCGCTCCAACATCGAAGGGCTGTCGATCGGCGGCACACCTCTTCTCCTCTATTCACTCGTCTTCACGGCAGTCGCCATCGTCGGCGTCATCGGCGGCAGTCTTCTCGCGCACAGAATTTCCTCCACGTCCCTGCGGCGAGCCTTCGCCTGGTTTCTCATCGTAGTCGCCATTGCCATTCTGGTACAGAAGCTGGCAGGCCAATAGCGGCTGGGCGGATGGGCCGCGGGACCGTTTGAGTTGTGCGGCGTTATCAACGGGCAGACTAGCATGCCAGGTCGGGGGATCCGCACAACCAATTGAACATCATAACTCAATCGCCACGATGACCACAGAGGAACTTAAAGCACTCCAGGCCCCACTCAAGGAACGCTATCGGAACGAGCCTGAAGCGGCGTTGATCACCTTGAAGGCGACGGGTAGACTTGGGGAAGGTGTGAGCTGCAACGTGGAGACAGGACAACGAATCGCAGAGGCAGGACTCCATCCCGCAACGGGTGGAACGGGAGTGCAGATCTGCTCCGGCGACATGCTCCTGGAAGCGCTCGTGGCGTGCGCCGGTGTCACACTCTGCGCGGTGGCGACGGCCATCGGAATCGAATTGCGCGACGGCGTGATCACATCGGAAGGAGATCTCGATTTCCGGGGAACGCTTGGTGTGAGCAAGGAGGCGCCGGTGGGATTTCGTTCGATCCGTCTCTACTTCCAGCTAGACACCGATGCGGCAGAAGATCAGATCATCAATCTTCTGCGGCTGACCGAGCGCTACTGCGTCGTGCTGCAAACATTGCGTGGCGCGCCTGAGGTGGAGTGCAGTGTGGTTGTTGCTGACGCGTAAGCATTCTATGCGGAGCTCGCCAGCCTGAACATAATGAGCGATTGTTGTCATAGAATGAATACTCACCGACGATCGTAACCTTCCACGGATTCCCGCATCCTCGGTCGATATCGTTGGCGCTGAAGTGTGTACCGACCAAGGGCCCAGATGTCCGTCGCCGGGCACCGGACCATCCGCACGGACGTTTTCACGGCGGCACACCACGAAAAACCTCCACCGTCGGCTTGCTTCGTTCATCCGACGAAACCTGTTGACAGTGGAGGCCGCGAAATTGAGTCCGGTCACTCTGCGATGTGGAGGGTTTGCGTACGGGGTCCCACCGCAGAGTGACCGAACGATAGGGACCTCTCCCTAACTACCTGTTGAGCCGAAAAGCTGTGCCGAGACACTGATAGTCTCACCCACCCTGCTTCCAACCATACCCCGGGCCCCTGACACGTTGAAGTCTTTCAGCGTGATATCGAATTGCGCGTTGAACATCACCAGATCTCCAGGGGCGCGCGAGCGTGTCTGCGCCGATTCATCGACGTACTTGATATTGAAGGGGAACGACAGTCTCTTGGTCACACCGTGCAAGGAGAAGTTGCCCGTGACGGTTCCGGTCGCACTATTTCCGCTGGTGCGAATGTTCGAGACGGAGGTGATGACGAAAGTGATCGTCGGATACTTCGATGCGTCCAGCCAGTTCGAACTCATGAGATGTCCGTCGCGAGTGCTGTTGCCGCTCTTCATCGTATTGACCTGTGCCGAGATCGTACCCCTGAGGGTCGAGAGGTTTTTCGGATCCATCGTGATCGTGCCGCTGACCCCGCCCGCTGTCCCTCTGATCTTCTCGAGCGGTGCATCGCTCATCCACGAGAACTGATTCTTTCCCACCGCATCATTAAGTCGTACGGTCTTTTGTCCCGACGCCTGCACCGACAGCCCCTGCGCCGACAGCGACACAGCGCTTATCAAGAGGAACCCGAGGATCGACATCGATTTCACGAGATTATTCATCATGATTCTCCAGTGTTGTTATGCATTATCTGCGCTCGGACATGTGTGTGCGTGTGAGGTTTAGCTGTGCTGCTGGGCCACTCGGCTGCTGGGCCGCTCGGACTGTGGGCCTGTTGGAAACTTGCGTTTACAGTCCTCTCAGCTGGCCCATCGACTATCGGGGCTCCAATCCTCAATCCCCCTTTCCCCCCTAGCCACTTCCATGGCTGCCTAATAGAAGAGATGGAGCTGAAGAGAGTACTGCGCCAGAGTGTATTCTTCCGTGTCCAGATACCGATACTCAGGACGGAGCTCGACATACGGCAACGGGAAGAACTCGATCCCCCCAACGTATGACGTGGCCGTCAACGATGTCGCATCCGCGGCGGGGAACGCTTCCCCCTTCTCTATCCGACCCTCGGCGATCAGCCAGGTCCAGAGTTGCAGGTAGCCATTGATTGAGAAGTTTCGGACGCGGAGGTCCGAGCCGTTCCTGATCATTGCGAGCTCACCCTCAATACCTCCCACATCGGCCAATCCCACGCCGCCAAATGCCGTGACCAATTCGAAGTCGTTGTTCGTGAGGATGGAGGCGCCAACGTTTGCATTGATTCCCTCATCCAGCCACTGGGGCCAGAGCATGAGCCGAGCCGAGAACGCAGGTTTCGATGAATCCGTCCCGGGATTCGCGCGCGCAAGATTGTTGGACGTAAAGACACCCGCTGTGGCGCTGACGAGCGCGTCACCTTCGTACCAGAGTTCAGCTCCGTACTCGGCGTAGTTCGGTGCTATGACTGGGCTGCCACCACCAGCCGGGTCGCGTCGCACGAAGAGTGTGTGATCATCCCACCGCAGACCCGTTGTTGGCTGGAAGTGGCCGACCTTCAACGAAGGAAGAAGAAAGTCGGGCTGTATGATCGCGGCCGCCTCATATCGAGTCTGGCCAGGATACCGGAGGGGACCAGTGTTGTACTGACCATACATCGTCAGCCAATCAGTGGGCGCAACCGAAACGGATGGAGCGAACTGCATTGGAATGATCTTCCGTTTGTCTTCCGGTGGACGACCGAGCTTCGCCATCTGAAGCCGGGTGTCCAGACCGAACCAGTAGAGACCGTCGGCGAAGAGGTTCGTCTCTGCCGTCATGAATTCCATTCCAAGCTCGTCGTACGTCCACGCGCCGACTGCGTTCATTGTGCTCCAACCCAGTTCGTTTCTGGGACCTCCCCCCTGAATGTTCACGTGGCATCCAGAGCATCGTGCCCCCGAAAGGAGTGCGAATCGCGGGAGCGCGCTCGCCTTGGACGTTGACAACGCCAGTGTGATAAGGAGAAGACAAGCCCGCCACCCCGGCATTTGCATAGACGGTCGATGTTGACGCTTCATCATGAGAGATGCACCGTTAGGATCTTGCTGGACGGGTCGAACGTGGACTGATAGAGATGGAGTGCCTGCGTTGCGGGGCTGGCGATCACACTTCCGTCGAGGGCATAGACCGAGCCGTGGCACGGACACACAAGTCGATCGTTTGAAGGCGCGCCAACAGTACACCCCAGATGTGTGCATCTCATCGAGAGGGCTCTGAACGAATCAGCCGACACTCGAACGATCAGAATCGGCGCACCGTCCGGTCCGTTGTCTTTCGTAACCAGCGCATCGTTGTCCTGAGCAAGCGTTGAGGTGTCCACTGCCAGATCACCCCCACCGACGTTGTTAACGCGAGAGATCTCGCATCCGCTCATTGCCGGGATGACTCCGACTATGCTAATGACACCCAAGGTCCCCGACAGCGTGCGAAGGACTTCGCGTCTGCTGTCGTCGACTGGCTCTGAACGATCTCCGCGACCATTACGCGGAGATCGTTCGCATGAATTATTCTCTCTACTTGGAGAAGACATAGTCGTTTGTGGCAAACTCATGACATCCGTTGCACCCACCCACCAGCGAATCACCACGCTGCTGTATGGCGCCAGTTGTGGGATTGATCAGGAACCACTCCCATCCTTTGTGCTTCGCGTTGAAACTCCCCCCCCGCTTCGCCATCGCGATCGTAAAAAGAGGCGTTCCGGAGGTATCACTGATCCGCTTGGCGAAGATTGTGCCGTTTGGCCACTGATTGTTCGATCCACGCGTCGCGGACGCGTTGTTCACGAACACCTCGCGCTTCTTTGTAGAATCGTTGCCCAGATGAGCATTCCCTTCGAGTCCGGAGGGGTCGGGTCCGATGATTGGACCGGCGACGCGGGTCCATGACGCGTATGATGCGAAGTCCGCATCCGTCGCGGTGAACTCGGCAGGGGGGTTCGTTGTTCCTTCATCATCCGAACAACCGGTGATTACAACGGGCAGCGCAAGGAGAGCACCAAGGACCGGCAGGAGCAAGCGGTAGCGCATAGTCTTCATGTCTGGTTACTGATGGATTGTCGTCTTACAAGACCACGATGTGAAGCCAAAGGTAACACCCCTATCGAAAATTTCTTGTTTCGACGACTATTTACATGAAGATGAAGAATCCCATTCGCATATGCACGCCATTTATGCAGCCCGCATCTCTCGACAAGCGGACGGGAACAACGGCCACGTCCGGTGAATAGTCTCACGCGCCGACGCTGTCGTCGGCGCGTGAGACTGAGCTCCAAGCGTGTTGTCCCCTTGTGGGTACGCATCAGGACGCCCATCGTAGCTACCGTGTGAAGACGAAGTCCCCAAGCGTACTCGCGACATGACAGGTATTGCAGATGCCTCCCATTAGTGTATCGGAACGCGACGCAATCGTTCCGTCCGCGTTGACCAGAAACCACTCCCAACCCTTGTTCGACGCGTTGAAGCTTCCACCCCGCTTTGCCATCGCCGCAATGCCGAGCACCCTCCCGCTGGAGTCGCTCATCGTTTTGAGGAAGATGGTCCCATTCGCAAACTGGCCGTTGCTTCGCGACGCCGAGCCATTACTGACATAGATCGCGCGTGACATGACAGGATTCGTTCCCTCATGTGCACCTCCGTTCAGCAGTCCACCTGGGTCCGGGTCGCTTATTGGCCCCGAGACCTTGGTCCACCCAGCATAGCCGGCAAAGTCGGCATCCCCGGCAATGAATTCTGCGGGGGGATTCGTGGCCCCATCGTCGTCGGCACATGCGGTGAAGGAGGCCGTTCCTGCAATCAGGAACATCGAGATCATTAGGAAGGCGAGGATGCGAATGGTGTGCGCCGTGTAGGATAGATGATGAACTGCGCGCTCGATCGAATCGGCGCGTACGTCAGCGGAGAGCCCTTGCTCTGCCGCTACCAACTACACGGAACCTGTGGTGTGTTGCGTGCGCTGTAGTGGGAGATACAGACCGGGAGGGCTCCATTCCTCTTGCGAGGATGAAGAATGACCATTCACGTAATAATTGCCTGACGGGTGATGATTATTTCCAAGACATGAAAACTGCCTAAGCGAGAAACGGTGATCGCTATGACACGCACGCCTCAATAATTGAGAAGCGACGCTGGTCAACATCTACCCTCCCCGTCACTCCGAGCGGGAGTACAAAGAACGGATCCGTGTGACCAAAATCCATGTTGGTGACGATCGGAATATCATTTCGACCAAGTTCATCGCGGACGACCATGAGAATGGCTTCGTCGTACTCGCCCACCCATCTTTCCCACGCTTCGTGATCAAAGCTTGCGACGGCATCCGAGCGCAGCATTTTGCACGGCCGCCCCACCAGGATAGCAGCGATCCGATCAATCACGCCTAGTGCGCCCATCGACCTGAGCATTCTTGCAACCTCGTTCGGGCCGGGGACCTCCTCGGAGGTTTCAATGCAGAGGAGCGCGCCATCCCAGAGCGCGTCCGACGGCCAAACTGACGTCCCTCGCAGCCAGTCCATTACCTCAATACAGCCTCCGACCAACCTCCCCTCCACACTGCCCGACCCCTGCACGTATCTCCATCCGTTGGTCGGAAGGAGCCGGCGCGGGCGTGAGAATGAGGCGGGGTCCGCCCAGTCCAGAAACTCGGTAGTCCATCCCTCATTGCTCGGCTCAACGACGCCAAGCGGGTTGGACGAGAAGAGTGTCCGCATAACCGAGTCCCTCGTATACGGCAACGTACCTCCCCCCTCTCCGAAGGCTGTCAGGATCGATGGCCCGTAAAAGGTCACCACGCCGGCGGCAAGAAATGCGAAGTGCGTTACGGTCGTATCCGAGAAGCCCATGAAGACCTTCGGGTGATTCCGAATCACGTGGAGATCAAGGAACGGCAGGAGACGAATACTCTCTTCGCCACCAATTGTGGAGATAACACCGGCGATTGAGGGGTCGGTCAGCGCCCAATGGAGATCGTCGGCCCGGGCACGTGGGTTTGCGCGAAGCCAGTCAGCATCGCGAAGGGCGTGCGGCGCCTCCACGATTTCAATGCCGTACACCTTTTCCAACTCATTCTTCCCAGCCAGATATCGAGCTGGTACGGTTGCCGGCCCCCCCCATGAAAGCGAAATGGACGCTACGCGGTCTCCCTTTGAAAGGGCATGTGGTTTGATCATGATTCAGTTGACAGAAGAAACGAGATGCTCGACAATATCCTCAAACTCACTCGTGGTGATTGCAATCGATCCTTGAACAAAAGGGTTCGCTGTGAAGACGATAACAAGCCGTTTATCCGGAATCACATAGACAAAATTGCCGCCGTGCCCCTCCATTGTGAAGGCGCTGAAGTCCGGTCGAATCCACCAGTAATATCCGTAGGGACCGATCGCGCCGTATGCTCGCACCTGCATTTCCTCTTGTATCCAACTCGCCGGAACAATCTGCTGGCCTTCCCATTGCCCTTCCTGAAGAACCATCTGGCCGATCTTTGCAATGTCACGCGGCTTCATATAAATGCCAAACGCGCCGTAACACAATCCGTCTCTGTGTTTTTCCCAAAGGTAATCTGTGATTCCCAAGGGCTTGAAAAGCGTTGAATCGGCGAACGCGTCGAGCGAAGTTCCCGCCTGACGCGCAATCACTGCCCCAACAAGATGCGGAGGTGCATCTGAATAATGAAAGCGTTCTCCGGGATCATATTCCAAGTCACCCGAAAGAACATATCTCAAACTCGACTCTGGCGGATCCACGAGGAGATCCTCGTTGTCCTCGTCGTTGTTGTAGGGCAACCCCGTACGCATGGTCAACGCCTGAGCGATCGTGATCGAAGCCTTCTTCGAATTTGCCTCAAAGAATTCGGGAAGATAGTCCGATAATCGATCATCAAGAGCGCGTATCATCCCGCGGTCGAGCGCGATACCCGTGAGCAACGACGTAAATGACTTCGTGCATGATTTGATGTTGCGCTTGACATCGATGTCGTTACGATTCTGACAGTAGCCCTCTCCAACCAGCTTTCCGTTTCGCACCACGAGCAGGCTGATCGCGGTTCGATATCGGTCGTTGGAGAAGAAAAGGTCGTACGCCTTGTCGACGAGCACACCATTCATCCCCTCCGATTCGGGTGTGGAAACGATCCATCCGTCGGATCTGACGACGGGGACGTGCTCGTTGGTGAGCTTCAATTCCGGGTCGGCGATGCAGCCGCCCAGCAGAATTGCTGCGAGAAGTGCGCTTCCGCTCACGCCCAGGCTCTTGTTCTCGATCATCGCCAAGCCCTCCTACAACCGGTATCTGATGAAGATCACGAACGAGTGCGACAGGTACTCACCTACCATTGGAGTGTCGCTTCGTCGATATGACCCGCGATATCGCAGCGATTCGCTCAACCGAGTAGAAATGTCAAATGAGTATTCGGCATCGACATCAAGCCCCAGGTAATCAGGGGGACCCTGCACTGACAGGTCACTATGCACAAGATCGAGGACGTCACCGGGGTTCGGCTGATCGTTGTTGTAGTAACGCTGCGCAGGTGGCCGCGAGACAAGCGCCAGCGCCGGTAGCCCGAGGCGAATAGAGAATTCCCCGGCTTCGCCAGACCGCCATCTCGAGGTAGCTCTGGGTCCAAGCTCCGTTGCGGTCAACCAATAGAGATGGGCCTCGTCCAGAATGCGATGAAAGTGGACGGTGGTGTTCCACGCCAGTCGGCCTCCCAGGTCGAGAGCCCACCCGGACCCGAGGGTGGATGGCAATGTGTAGCGATACTCGTAACCGAGATGTATCCCGGCACCAAATGCCGGAAGACCATATCGGTTCGAGATTTCACCAACGGAACAGTCGAGCGAAACCTCGTGAATGGATGATCCGGTGTGGAGTTCTGCGCCCAGGTCGAGCGCCGTAACGAATCCGGCGCTGCGCACGGGAGATACAAGGCGGTCATACACCTGCTGATGATCAACACCCAATCCGAAACGGAGCATCGTCCCATCGTATCCCTGCCCGAACGTCGCCTCCAGGTGAATGGCGGCGACCAGGACTATAGCCGCGAGCTGTCGCATAGTATTCCTCCACATGAGCGTCGCATTGCGGCCACGTAGCCGACTGGTCGACCGGCCAGTTGGCCCGCGCACATTACTCGCAATGCTACCCCGCGCTGCGGACCGGTTCAATGACGTCGATCATGATTCGACCCCGATGTCTCCTAGTCGGAATACTGCTGAAGAGACTCTTTGAATCTCAAGTAACTGGTACGGTAACGCGCGAGCGCACTCAATGACCTGTACCGCACACCAAAAATGTGACGGGTATTGTGGGTCGTATCCTCCGTGTCCTCGAAGGATCGTCGAAACGTCCCGTCCTTCGCCACATACGTAAACCGACGTACGACCGCGCTTCCCGAGCGCTCCTCCGTCATCGTCTCGACATCCTCTTTCACGTCGTGTTGACGGGCAACCAATGACGTACCATTCCAAAGGGGACTAAAGACATAGAACTCGACATCGCCGTCAGGAGAACGGAAGGCGACGCCATCTTCCTCGCCCGTTTTGACGGTCGTGAATCCGGCCGGATATCGGATATCGAACCACTCCCCCTTGTAGAGTTTCCACCGGCTCGGCGTGGGGTTCAGGGTCTGCGCACTGTCCGCGAACGCCACGTCGACGTCGTCGTCCTTCTGCGTGGACCGATTGTTCCCACTATCGCGATCGACGATCGTTCCTTTGGCAGCGCCGACACTGGCCGACGAGTCGTTCGACTTTTGTGGGTCCGGCGGATTACAACCAGCCCATACCAGAATCAGAACAACAAGTGAAGTAGTTGTGGCCGCGCGACTGTTGAATATTGGCATGCGCCGAAAGTAGGGATATGTGGATAGCTGGTGGATTCGGTGCACAAAGCCGCGGCGGTGGCTGGACTCGGTCAGCGAACAAACGTGCCCCGACACGGGCTCGTCACCGGTCGGGGCACAAGGCACCTGGGCCGTCCTGCCGTTGTGCGGCCCATGCAGCGCGCGTGAAGCATGAACTGCGTGCAGTCGCGTGCAACACGACAGACCTCTAACCCCGTGGAACGGGATTTGTTAGCGGGGTGGCTCCCGGAGCCCACATTCACATCGCGCGCGGCGAGGGGTTTCCCCTGCGCCGTGGTCCCGGCCAAGGTCGCTCTCTGCGTGGGCTAGATAGGCGAAACACGATGGGAGACTAGCAATACGAGCTAATTGCCCCGCGTGATTCCGTCTTTCCAATGAACCAACCGCAACCGAATCTGGTCGCGAACGCGACGAAAGGCATCGAGGCGCACTGCCTCGTCTCCCTGGACTGATGCTGGATCGTCGAAGTCCCACGTGACTCGATGATACTTTCCAGGAAACGTCGGGCAGTTCTCGCTCGCACGGGAACAGACGGTCATAACGACATCGAATTCCTGATCGATGTATTCATCAACGGATTTGGACCAATGGCTCGAGATATCGATACCGACTTCAGCCATGACGGCTATTGCCTCGGGCCGGACAGCTGATGGATGCGTGCCGGCGCTGAAGACCTCGAACTCGCCACCACCGTCGTGCCGCAGAAGGCCTTCGGCCATCTGGCTTCGGGCTGAATTTCCCGTACATAGGATCAAGACGCGTATGGCCATTGTAATCCGTGGGTTAGCTATGAAGCTGGAGACGTGTGAATAGTCGCTGTCGGACGATCACGCGGTAGGAACCTGGTTGGTGTACAATTTTCTCCGGAGCCACAACGATGCCGAGACGAGCGCCAGAAGGACCGGCACTTCAACCAGGGGACCGACGACGGTCGCGAACGCCACCTGCGATCCAATTCCGAATACGGAAATCGCGACCGCGATGGCAAGCTCGAAATTGTTCCCTGAAGCGGTGAACGCAAGTGTAGCTGCCCGCGGATAATCGGCGCCGACTTTGCGAGCAAGTAGGAAACTGGCGAAGAACATGATCACGAAGTATAGACCTAGAGGAATCGCGACGCGAACAATGTCCAGTGGCAATTCGATGAGCTTATCCCCCTTCAAACTGAACATGATTGTAATCGTGGCAAGCAAAGCAACCAGTGTGACAGGGGAGATCCTGCGTATGAACACGGTGGAGTACCAGACATCGCCCTTCGCCCGACGGAGAATCCACCTGGTGAGCATACCTCCAAAGAACGGAATGCCCAGGTAGATCAGTACGCTCACCAGCACGTCATTGAATGCTACGTCAACGTGTGCGCCCCTCAATCCAACCAACGGTGGGAGCACCGTTACGAAGAGCCAGGCGTAGAGTCCGAAGAAGAGAATCTGAAAAATGCTATTGAAGGCAACCAGCCCTGCAGCGTAGTCGCTGCTCCCGCACGCCAGGTCATTCCAGACCAGTACCATTGCTATGCAGCGTGCAAGACCGACCAGTATCAGCCCTACCATGTAGTCAGGCATATCCGGGAGGAGCGCTATCGCAAGCAGGAACATCAGGACGGGTCCCACGACCCAGTTCAATACCAGCGAAACCGATAGCACCTTCCAGTCGCGGAAGACCTCCGGTAGCTTCTCATACCTGACCTTCGCGAGAGGGGGGAACATCATCAATATGAGACCCACCGCAATGGGGACGTTGGTCGTGCCGACGGACGCTCGGTCAATCGCTGACGCAACGCTCGGGAAGAGGTAGCCGATCACTACCCCGCAGAACATCGCCAGCAGAATCCACAAGCTCAGCTGTCGATCGAGAACAGAGAGTCGTCGCGGTGATGTCTGCTGGATGTGCGCTGATCCTGCTTTCGTGTTATCCATTATTGGGGGAAGCGAGTGTTTAGTCGGAACGGGGATCCGAGTGTTCTCGACCGGCAGGAATGTCTGGTGAGTGATTATCCGTGAAAACCGGAGGGGTGCTCCGCGCCGACGCGAAGCACCCACAACGTTACGAGTGACTCGTGTGCAACCCAGGTCTCAGCAACAACCGGCCCCCGGCTCACAGCAAGAGTCCCCCTCCGCTACCATGGATTCCTTCTGCTGCGGAGTGCAGCACTCCGTTGTGTTTTCGACATCAGACTGGAGGACCGTAAAGACCTCCCATTCATTGCCGTCGGGATCGGTGACCCAGGCCTTGTCCTGAAGGGCGTAGCAACAGGCCGTCCCCATCTCGTCAAGAGGCTCCAGCCCTGCCTGCAACCACCTGTCGCGCACGGCAAGGACGTCCTTGGTCGACGAGACCTGGATCCCCATGTGCGACACGTTTGTTCCCGTCGCCGGGTGGAGGTTCATTGTGAGGTTCAGCGGAGGATTCTCGACATCGAACTTCGCGTAGTCATTGCGGACCCGGACCGGCTCCACCCCGAAGAGTCGACGATAGAAGTCAATGCTTGCATCAACGTCGCCGACATTCAATCCAACATGTGCCTTCAAGGCACGGACCGGAAACTCCATTGTGGTGTTCATTGCTCTTTCCTCTACAGTTTACATATTCGCTAATCCGAATGCGACACGAACATACGAAAATGGCAACACATTCGTCAAGACGAATATGAAATTTCCGATGTGAAGAGATATGACAGCGATGACACGACCGACAACACGTGCGAATCAGCCCCGACCGATAGAGCTGGAGACGTTCTTCAGCGCGCTCGCTGACCGAACGCGCTTGCGCCTGCTGAACCTGATGAGGGGGAGCGAGATTTGTGTCTGCTACTTCGTCGAGGGATTGAACGCACCACAGCCGACCATTTCACGTCACCTTGCCTACCTACGACGCGCGGAGATGGTGAACGCGCGGCGCGATGGGAAATGGATGCACTATTCGATCGCAACGCCAGTCGACGAAGGTCTCCGTCGCATACTCGAGGAGACGCTCGCCCGGCTGGCCACCGATCCGGAGATGGCTCAGGATCGCGAGCGGATAGTCCGCGCGTGCTGCGCGCCCCGGGTCCCTGTATCGCTCGAAGGTGCCC
The DNA here is from genome assembly GCA_964462535.1 of uncultured Alphaproteobacteria bacterium. Taxonomy (GTDB): domain Bacteria; phylum Bacteroidota; class Ignavibacteria; order OLB7; family OLB7; genus CAYWXV01. The sequence goes on along the minus strand of CAYWXV010000013.1, from coordinate 66,921 downwards.
CCGTACCGGATGGCTATTCCTAGGAGACTGTTGAAAAACGAGTGATCTCTGCGTTGCGCTCCTCATCGCCAACGGCGCCGTTCGTCCGGTACGCCGCATTCGATCGTCGTCGTGCGCCTCGACCTCGCACGAGTTGAACGGCCACGGGATCCGAGAGGTGTTCAACAGTCTCCGAGTGCCCTCTTTGTTTGCATACGTGTAACGTTGATGCTCCGGGACAGGAGCGGTCGAAGACGTATCAACTCCGTGCCACTGATTACCAACAACGAACATCAGCATCATGCTCCCAGATTTCTCCCGCTTCTATACGCCTCTCGTCTCCGATACGATGGAGCGAATGGGGATGGAATCGCCGGCGCTCGATGCCGCGGTCCAGGATATCGGAACAGATCCGTCGCGCAAGGTGTGGGGCTACGCATATCCTTGTCGTGTGGTCCCCACTGACGAGTACGTCGAGATATCAACGCTTCTGGAGATGGTCGATTCCATTCCTCCCGAGTCGGTGGTGGTAGTCGCATCGGATGCCCCCGTGAACGCAGCATTGTGGGGAGGCATGATGTCAGCGCGGGCGCGAGCTCGTGGTGCCGTGGGTGCTGTCGTCAACGGAGGCGTGAGGGATATCGAGCAAATCGCTCAACTCGGCTTCCCTGTCTTCGGGACCGGGCGATCTCTTCAGGACATTCGTCGTCGAGGCTACATGCATTCCTACAATGTCCCAATCACGTTCAACGGCGCCTCGATTCACCCCGGCGATTTGATCTTCGCCGACGCAAATGGCGTGGTCCGCATTCCCCAGCAGGCGATTCCATCTGTCTACGCGGAACTGAACCGGGCCTTCGACGAGGAATCTTCCACACAGAAGGGCTTGGTTGCGGGAGAGGATGCACGCGATCTATTCGATCGATACGGACGGTTCTGACATCATGCAGATTCGAGGCAGACTGGCCCCAAGCCCCACCGGCTACCTCCACCTTGGGAATGCACGATCGTTCATGCTTGCCTGGCTCGACGTGCGATCACGCGGTGGCGAGATCCTTCTTCGCATCGAGGACATTGATGCCCGGCGAAGCGTTGCGAATGCCGACAGCGACATCGTCCGCGACTTGCGCTGGCTAGGGCTCGACTGGGACAACGATCTCACTGACGAGTACTATCAGTCACGTCGGGGTGAGCACTATCTCAGCGCCCTCGATCGGTTGCAGCGGCAGGGCGACCTCTACGAATGCTTCTGCTCGCGCAGAGAACTCCGCGATATCGCTTCGGCACCGCACGGTCGAGACCCCGTCTATCCCGGCACGTGCAGAAACAGAACTGACGAGGAACGACAGTCGCTCAGGCGGTCGAAGAGTCCATCCCTTCGATTTGCAGTCCATGAGCGTAGTGAGGTCTCGTTCGTAGATCGAGTGTGGGGTGTACAGACTGAACGTGTTGATGTGGAGACGGGTGACTTCATCGTTGCCCGTGCGGATGGGGTGGTCTCCTATCAACTTGCCGTGGTGGTCGACGATATCGGGATGGGTATCACGGACGTACTGCGCGGCGACGATCTCCTCTCGTCAACGGCGCGACAGATCCTGCTCTATCGGGCGATGCAACACACTCCCCCGCAGTTCACCCACGTTCCACTGATGTACGGTGACGATGGCGAAAGACTATCCAAACGGCATGGGGGTATCTCGCTGGCTGAACTCCGTGCGGCCGGCAAGCGGGCTCAAGACATCACCGGTGAACTGGCATTCTCGATCGGTCTGATAGATCGGCCGGAGCCATGCGCCCCCGCTGATCTTATCGCAGATTTCGGTGTTGAGAAGCTCAGGCAAGGGACGTCGTAAGATCAGCGACCGGCCCTAATCCCGACTTGCCGCGATATTCCGGATGCGGGGCCAGAGAAGACCAGCGATTCCGCACGTGCCGGCTAAAGCACCACCGTAGACCAATGTTAACCGAGGTCCGATTTCATTGCTCGCGAGGCCGGCGAGACCGGCCGAGAGCGCAGTCACACCAAGGACTGCGATGTCGATATAGCCGAACGCCCGCCCAAGCAGTTCCGTTGGAACTAGACGCTGGATAAGCGTGGTTCTCGGAACGATGATCAATGGTATAGCCAGAGCGTGGATAAACGTTGCGACATAGACGTGTAGCAATTCCGTAGCCGGCAGGTAGAGTATGAACGTGAAGCCATCTAGCAGGAGACCGACCGACCAGAGAACACCCAACCGCCGGATGTTGCCGATGCGATTGAGAACGAATCCGGTGATGGCCATAGCCACTGCGTACATCGCCTCCACGATTGCGAAGTCGCCGAGAGATCCATTGAAAACCTTTCGGACCAACAATGGTGTCCCGACGACTGCGGGGCCCATCAGGATCAGGTTGTTGATCAACGTCAGGATGAAGACTCCGCGAACCCCCTTGTGCCTCATGACAGTTCGGAGCCCGATCGCGACTTGACTCCGCAGCTCCGCGTATCGGATGCGGGTGGTCGACTCCGTCGATCGGATCGAGCGCGAAATCATCGCAATGCAGACGAAGGAGAGGACGTAGGTGATCGCGTTGATTCCGAGAAGCGTCTCCGGCCCGCTCGCTGCGATGCCAAGCGCGGCGAACGTCGGCCCGGCAATTGCCGCGAACTGCCGCGAGGAGGCAATGATGGCGTTCACGCCGAAGAGCTTCGCCGGGTTGTCGACGATGATCGCAAGCGAGGAGTTGTAGGCAGGATTGAAGAAGGTGGTAAGCGTCGTGACAACGACGACAGTGATGCCGGCCCAGAGTATGTCCAGTGTGCCGAGCACAAGTGCGACGGGTATCAGGGCCAGGGCGATCGCTCGACCCGCGTCTGCGACCAGCATGACACGCCGTCGGTCCCGACGATCGACATAGACACCGGCCGCAAGACCGAAGAAGATGATTGGCACGTAGGCAATCATCTGGAAGAGTCCCAGCCCCGCATCAGATCCGGTCAGCTTCAGCGCAAGGAAGACGAAACCCATCAGCGCAAGCGAATCCCCGAAACCCGATGCAAGCTGACCGACCCAGAGGAGGAGAAGATCGCGGCGCGAGAGGAAGAAGCGCTCGTAGAGTCGGTCAGTGATCCTCATGCGTGATCGACCTACCTCCGCGGGGGAGGTGTCGTCTCTTCGTCTGGCGCGGTTTCGTCAGTGGATAGCCCCTCCCCTTCCTCAGCGACGCCACAAATCGTGAGATCAATGGCTGCACCCTGGGCAACCTGAGCGTATGGCGTGACCCCCTGTTCAATCACCGTGTTCTTCACGAATGCCGGGTCATCCTTGAAGCGGACGACGCCAAGAACGAGTCCAGCATTCTCCAGGCGGGATCGAGCTTGATCTATATCGAGGGAGAGGAGGTTCGGCATCATCGTGAATCGCGTGCTTGGACCGCGGCTTACCATGACATCGACGACTGTTCCAGGGCGCGCCCCAATCTTCGCCGGAATGTTTTGCGCAAACACCAATCCCTTCATGATCGTGTCATTGTGATCGTAGATCACTTCACCAAGCTCGAGTCCCGATCTCATCAAGTTGATCCGGGCGTCCCGAATCTGCATGCCCAGCAGATCAGGAACTGGAATGAGTTCCGTACCTCTACTGAGCGTCAAGTAGACGCGTCGCCCCTTCTTCGTCTGCGCCCCGCCGTACGGAGACTGTAATACAACCGTTCCAGTCGGGTATCGACTGTCGAAACGGGGCTCCCCCTTCTTCACTTCAAAGCCGAGCTTCTCCAGTCGCTTCCGTGCCTCCGCAAACGGTAGCCCAACGACATCTGGTACTGACTCCACCTGACCAAGCTTAACGTACCACGGCATGACGACCGCATCGACGAGCATAAGGAGGAGGATGGCCGCGACGGTGCCACCGACCGCATAGAGGAAGATCCTCCCCCACCCGATTCTTCTCTCCCTGTCCAGCGCCTCGTCCTCCCGAAGAATCGGGTCCGCTCCATCCGAGGGCATCGTGGAGGACGACACGTGCTGGTCGTGATCTTCGTTGCTAGGTGACATGAATTCTATTCGAGGTGGAATCGAGTTCTTCGTCGTTCTGTCCCGGATCGAATCTCCAACGCCTTCCGGATTGGGGGGCAAAGTTACAAAGAGAGGCTCGCGCAGCGAAGCCCGGACACTACTCGTGAAACATCGTCGTTTATCGGGCTGGGTCGACACGTCGCGACCGCTGGCGCCACCAACGCGAAAGGGCCCGACACAGCGAGGACGGAACCTCGGCGGTCGGTGTCGGCGACCGGCATGTCCACCTAAAGGGCAGTAAAACAGTCAACCGTCGCGCACGACGATAGGGATATCATCAACTTCGTATCTTCTTCGGCCAACGATCCCACTACCTGCGACCCCCAATGACTGCCAGACAACTGAGATCAATCATCGAGCGTGGCGAAACCGACACCGTCGAGTTCAAGAGAAAGTTCTCGGGGTTCGATAAGATCGCCAAAGAGATGATTGCCCTCGCCAATACCCGAGGGGGCTGGCTGATGATTGGCATCGACGATGATGGGAGCGTCGTTGGCGTCGATAGCGAGAAATCCGAGATTGAACTGGCCACCACAGCTGCGGAATTCTATTGCGAACCCCCGGTGGAGCATCAGGTTCACATTGTGGACATCGAGGGTACGGATGTGGTGGCGATTGAAATCCCCGAGAGCCGCAGTAAGCCACACAAGCTCGCGAACCAGAACACGAACGGAGACGGGCGTGGCCAGGATTCCGTCGACACGCGGGTCTACATCCGTCAAAACGACCGGAGTGTCATTGCCAGCCGAGAGGTTGCTCGCGTCCTCTCCCTCTCATCTCCCGACTCCCCACCCCTCAGATTGGAAATAGGGGACATCGAACGGATTCTGTTCGCGTTTCTTGAACAGCATGGGCGAGTCACTCTTCGGCAATACCGCCATCTGGTCAACATCTCGCAACGACGGGCCTCAAGAAGCCTTGTCCGTCTCGTCCGCGCCGGTCTTATCAGAATCTTCACCGACGAGAGCGAGGACTACTATACTCTTGCATAGCAGCCTGCTGAATAAATCTCAAATCATGAGGCCGCTCGAACCGCGTGAGGTCGATATGGGAGACGAGGAACGAATGAGGCGTTCCGCTGGTACGCTCCCCTGAGCGATCGCGAGCCCGACGCAGAGATCGTGCTCATTTCATCAGCCTCGTGCCGTGTGGGGAGGGGTCACGTACCACACCCACGAAAAATTCCGCTTGCCGTCCGACGCTCGCGTCCGGACCACACCAACCGACAAACACCTCGTGCATCTCGCTGAACTCCTCCTTGCCGGATTGATAGCAGGAACCCTCGACACGGTCGTCGGCTTTGGCGGCGCCCTCCTCCTCCTCCCCATCCTGGTCCTGCTGGTTGGCGACAAGGAGGCAGTCTTCCTCTCACCGCTGGTGTCACTTGGCTGGAGTCTCCCCCGCATGTACCTGACTCGCGCCTGGATCTCCTGGCGTCACGTCGGACTGTTCGCAGTCGGGATCATCCCGGCCACGATCATCGGAACGCTTGCGTTGAACTCGATCGACGGCCTGATGCTCAAGAGATTCATCGGTGGGATGTTGATCCTGTTCGGCGCGTACTACGTGATCCGGCTGTACGTCGATCTACCCCAACCGAAGTCTCTGCACCGCACGACATTTCCAGTCATCGGCTTCATATCTGGATTTGTGGGGACGGTGATTGGTGCAGGGCACGGGCCCATCAATGGTGGAGCGCTGATGGCAGCTGGCCTTCAGGTGCGTGATGGGACGGCGACCAACGGCGCCGTAGGGGGCGCCACCGCAATTTTCCGCGCCATCTCGTTCTGGATTAACGGGTCGTACACCGAAGACCTTCTCGTTCCCGCCCTCCTGGCGTCGATCGGTGCATGTATTGGAGCGTTCGTGGGGGTGAATCTCTCCAACCGATCGAAGGACGCAACGCTCGAACTGGTGATCGGCGTCGTGATGATAATTGCTGGTATACGAATGGCGGTGTGATCAAGCAACCCTAGCGAATCGTCGGCACCGCTGTCTCCTTCTGCCAGAGACTGTACATGTACTCGAAGAGTGACGACGACAACGAGACTTTGTAGGGCGTCGGATTCAGGTGACGGCGATGATCTGGCCTGATGAACCCCTGCAGGCTCCGCGATCTTGCACGAATCTCCATCACGGGTTCGTGAAGCATGAGCGACCGTCCTTGCCGGAAGACCGGCTGCAGAAGCTCGACGACGTCGGTCGGTTCTATACGGACCTGCTGCTCGGGAATGAAGGGATGGCGACACAGGTATGGCGTGCCAACGCGGGGTGGCGATTCGTCGTGGAGCGTGAGCACGTCCGCCAGATCGTACCCCTCCGAGCCCCGAAGGCGATAGACCCTCTTTCGGCCGGGGATGGTGACCTTCACCAGATCCTGCGAGATCTTGATGCGCGGCTCCCCCTCGATCTCAACAAGCTTGTAGACGCCGCCGAGGGCCGGATCACCCTCTGCCGTCACGAGGTTTGTTCCGACGCCGTACGAATCGATTTCGGCTCCAGACGACTTCAACGCCACCAGAACGTCCTCATCAATGGAATTGCTTGCAACGATCTTGAGATCATCAAGACCCGCCGCCACGAACATCCGTCGGGCTTCACGGCTCAGATATCCGAGGTCACCCGAGTCGAGACGTATTCCCAGTGGACGATGTCCAAGCGCCCGGAGAATCTTGAACACACGTATTGCGTTCGGCACGCCGGAGGCTAGCGTATCGTAGGTGTCTACCAACAGCAGCGTCGAATCTGGAAACGCACGCGCGTACGCAAGGAAGGCGGCAAGTTCACCCTCGTTGGTGATGAGTCCGTCTGCTGCGCGGAGCTCAGCCAGGGGGGCGGATACATCGCGTTCGTTCCCGTCTGCGTCCCGGATTTTGAGAAGATCGGTCGTGACGCGCAGAAACGACTGAACAAACGAATGGGCATGTGTCCCGGCAACGGGTACGTCGAGCAGCCTCCCCGCAAGTACGTCGCTTGTGGAATCGAATCCGCCGATGATTGCCGATCTCGTCGCTGTGAGGGCACCATCCGGTCCCTGCGCGCGACGAAGTCCGAATTCCATCAACTCGACGTCGTCGCCGACAACCTGCCGAATTCGCGCCGCGTTTGTGGCGATGAGCGTGGAGAAGTTGATGATGTTTAGGAGGGCGGTCTCAACGATCTGTGCGATAGCAAGTGGACCCTGTACACGGAGCAGAGGGACACGCGGGAAGACGGGTGATCCCTCGGCTACGGCATCGACCGTCAGCTCAGATGTGTCTAGCGCGGAGAGCCAGTCCCAGAACGCAGCGTCGGCATGGCGGAAATTCGGAAGTCGGCGAAGCCAGGCTATCGACTCGTCGTCAAACCGAAATGACTCAAGGTAGTTCAGGGCCTCGTGCAGGCCGGCGAAGATGGTGTACTCTCCTCCAAATGGGTTCCGTCTGAAGAAGAGATCGAAGACTGCCCGTCTCTGGCCAATCCCATTCCTCCAGTAACCGTACGCCATGGTCAACTGGTAAAGGTCGGTCAACATCGCGCTGACCAGAGGATTGGTTGGTTCGTTCAGGCATCCTCCAGCAGCTTGCGATAGCGTACGCGAGCGTCGTCGGTCAGGTAGGGAGCAAGGGGATGGCGGAAGAGGGGCATCGTGAGACACTTCTCGTACATCTGTCGCGCTCGGTCGAGGTCGTCGACGCGCTCGTACGTTTGCGCCTTCTCCGCGTAGATGGTGTTGTTGTCGGGATACTGACGCAGGACTTCATCAAAATGGCGAAGCGACTCTTTCAGGGAGCCGGCCGGAAGACCGAGTCGGAAAAGGTTCGCCAGGGCACGCAGGCCGAAGCTGACGGAGGCCATCTCGCGATGCCAGATACCCATCACCATGTGACCGACCCAGCAGTCTCCGATCGCAATTGAGCGTGTGGCATGTTCGCGAACCGACCAGAAGAGCCTGATAGATTCGCGCTGCGACTTGCAATACTGCGCCTGCCGCCCCAGTGCTGCGGCGAGCATGGCATGGCCGATAGGAGAGTTGGGATTGAGATTCAGCCCCCTCTCAGCCCAGTGCCTCATCTGGGCGACATGCTCACAGTGCCTGGGGTGACCTGGTCCCTGTCCAAGAAAGAACGTTTGGTAGTAATATGCGCGGGCAATGTGGCTGCAGACCTCCGCTGACGGGTAGCGATCAAACAGATCCCGCCAGAGCGTGATTGCGGTTGACGCATCTCCCTGCATCAGCGCGCGGTATCCCTCGCGCAAATATTCCGGAACTGTCTCTGCAAACTCCATGACGGACTCGTTCTCCACCACGCGCGAAGCCGATGTGGAGCCCTGGGGGACAGGGCGTTGATTTCCTTGCGGTATTTCGTCGCGTAAGAGCATCGCTGGGATCGATCGTGATCGCTTCGGGTCTGCGTGTCGCACTCTCCCCACCGACAAAAAACATACGCACAGAAAGACCTCGCGGCGGGAGCGTCACTGGGGGGCAATACTACAAACGACCCCTCCGAGCCGCTGTAACATTATGTCGATCTTGAGGCGTCTGCGACGCTCTGTAACCTGCTCTTCATGTTCACTATTCTCGACACACTAGCCGACGGCGCACTGGTCACATCTCGGTTCGCGTGCGACCTCTCCGCCTGTCATGGCGCCTGTTGCACAATGCCCGGGGGACGGGGGGCGCCACTGACTGACGATGAGGTCGATCACATCACGCGCGCCACTCCAGCCGCTATGGAGCATCTTGATGAGAGAAAGCGATCGATCATCGAGGCGGAGGGGGGAACCGAGGGAGAGCCAGGTGACTACGCCACACGGTGCGTTGATGATCGTGACTGTGTCTACGTCTACTACGAGGAGAGCGTCGCCAAATGCGCCATCGAACGTGCGTGGCAGGACGGGAAAGTCGACTTCCGCAAACCACTCAGTTGTCACCTCTTCCCCATCCGTATTCACGAACTCTTCGATACGCCCTATCTTGATTACGAACGCATCGACGAATGTCGCCCGGCCATCGCACGTGGGAAGAAGGAGAAGATCCCCCTCTACCAGTTTCTGCGTGAACCGATTGTGAGGGCGTTTGGGGAGGAGTATTACGAAGAGTTGAGGAGGGCAGCAGAGAAGTAATCCGAAGACAGGGATCTCGCATCAGCAACATGCAACGAGTTTCAGCGGCCCAAAGCCGACCAGCATTTGAATAGTCTACTTTTCAGAATCATGTATCTTCTTTCGTCCCATGCGCTGGTGACTCCACCCCCTTTGCCTCCCCCACCGGTACTGAACGTCACGCGCCCATGCTTTCATTAACACAGCGACAGTCCTTACAGCAACGCCTCTCGCCGCAGCAGGTGCAGTATCTCAAGATGCTGCAGTTGCCGATCATTGCCCTGGAGCAACGGATCAAGCAGGAACTGGAAATGAACCCGTTGCTCGAGGAGCAGAACGACCTGACACAGGAGGGTGAGTTAGAGCCAGCACCTGAGGCCGAGGAACGGACCGAAAAGGACGGGGACGACGTTGACAGCGCCGACGAACGGAATGACGAGCCAGGCGGGGACGACGAGTTCGATTGGGGCGACTTCGCCAATGATGATGCCGAGGGGTACAAGGCACCCAGCTTCACCGGCCCTGACAATGAAGATCAGGACGAGCTGCCGCAGAAGGCGTACGAGACGCTGTCCGAGATCCTGCTGGCCCAGCTCCGTCTTCAGGACATCACCGATGACGAGATCGCACTTGCCGAGGAGATTATCGGGAACATCGACGACGATGGTTATCTTCGTCGCCCCCTATCCGAGATCGTCGACGATCTGAACAAGTTCATCGCATCGACCCGCAGCGGCACCGTGCAGCAACGGGACGAGCCGGTACCCGGCGACGGTGTATTCGACACCTACGACGGTTCCGTGACCGATGAACCGTTTGGGCGAGACAGGCTGTCGCACAGGGCCGCTATCTTCGCCGACAGCGACTCAGTCGTCCTCTCTTCCGAGGAACCACAGCCGGAGAATGTTACCCCCGAGAGGTCAATCGAATCATTTTCCCTTCAGGAGATGTCTCGATTGTCGATCGACGAGCTGTCCCGCTTGCTGGAGCAGGGCACAACTGCCCTGGCGAAGAATGGTGATACGAAGCAAGAGACGTCGGGTAGCTCCCCCGAGCCGGAGATTATCGAAGAGGTCTTCACACTCAGCGAGGCAGAAAGGGTTCTGCAGAGGATCCAGCGACTCGATCCGCCCGGCATAGGAGCCAGAAATCTGCAAGAGTGTCTGGCGGTGCAGCTCGCGGTGATTACGGACCCTACGCCCGCTCATGTTCTTGCACGTCGTGTGATTCTGGAGACGTACCACGAATTCACGATGAAGCACTTCGAGAAGATCTGTGCCCGGCTGGAGTGCAGCACCGACGAGCTTCGGAGTGCAATCGAGGTCATCCGCACCTTGAACCCGAAACCGGGTGAGGGGTCGGTCTCGATCATCGACGACAACTACGTCACTCCCGATTTCGTGATTGAGCGAGATGGAGACGATTTCGTCATCGTCTCCAACGATCGTGGAGTCCCCCCACTCCGAATCAACAGGGCTTACCAGGAGCTCCTTCGCCGTGGCGGGTCGCGTGACGTCGATCGGAATACGCGGCGCTTCATCAAGGAAAAATTCGAGGCAGCGAAGTGGTTCATCGCCTCGATCCACCAGCGACGTCAGACGATGCAGCGCGTGATGCGCGCGATTTCGGATCTACAGATCGAGTTTCTTCGACATGGACCCGATCACCTTCGTCCAATGATCTACAAGGACGTGGCGGAGAGGATCGATATGGATATTTCAACCGTCTGCCGAGTCGTCAATGGCAAGTACGTTCAGACCGACTACGGCACATTCGAGCTCCGCTATTTCTTCTCGGAGAGTCTGGAGACGGTGACAGGCGAGGAGGTATCGACAAAGGTGGTTCGGGCTAAGATCGAGGAGATGATCGCGGGCGAAGACAAGAGCAACCCTTTGAGCGACGACGCGATCAGCAAGGAGATGGAGCGTCTTGGATACAACGTGGCCAGACGGACGGTTGCGAAGTATCGAGAACAATTGAACCTGCCCGTGGCTCGCCTCCGGCGCGCCCTCTAGGAGGCCGTTAAGGTCCACCTGATCTCTACGCTGCACTCCTCGTCTCGCGCCTCGATCTCTAACGCGATTTCAACAGCCATACGAACCGAGAGGTATTCAGCAGTCAGTCAGGCAACCGATCCTGGAACGGCAACCCTGCTGCCGGACCGGGGCGCCAGTTGTTCTATCACATTATCTTCCCCCCCCTGGAAGACCAATCCCCGGTCGTGCAGGCCCATTCCATGACACGACCACAATCCACAGGAGTCGCCCGACCATGCAATCCAGTTCCGGTGCAAAGTCGCAGCAGACGCCCCGTCAAAAAGGCTTCGCTGCGGTCTTCATTGACTTCGAGAACATCTATTACTACCTGAAGGAGAGCTACGCAGACCTACCTGATCTGAACGATTACATTCTGGATATGCTTCGCAATCTTCGAGCCTATCTGGACCGACGTCTCGGGCTTCAGACGATTCTTACAAAAGCGTATGCAGACTTCGAACAATTGAAAATCGCCCCCCAGGGGGGACTCTACCTGATGGGCGTAGAGACTCATAATGTGTTGGGAACGGATCACAAAAATGCCGCTGACATGCGGCTGTCGATTGACGCGGTTGAGACGCTCTACACCAGACCGGAGATTGACACATTCGTATTCGTCGCCGGTGATAGGGACTACATCCCGGTCATTCAACACCTGAAACGACAGGCCCGCCATGTCTATGCCGTCGCGTTCCGCGGCAACATCTCGAGCGATCTGATGATGAACGTCAGCTCACGCTATTTCATCGATGCCGTCAGCCTTCTTGACCCAACGGCGATCAAGCGTCTGGAGCAGCAGGCTGAACGGCAACGGGAAGCGGATGTGGTTGAGCGGCAGAGAGACGAGCGGCAGACGGCGGAACTCGAAGCTCGGGAGGCAGCGGAATACACGTTCGATGGTGAAGAGTATTCGTCGGAGATCATTGATGACGAGTATGAGGACTTTGACGAGGAGGAAGAAGAGGTCGTGGAGGGGGAGGAGTCGTACAACGGCAACGGTCCCTTCCGCATGCAGCCCCGTGGCAATCGGAAAATCGTAGCCCCCACCGATCCGACCGACGCGGTCTTTGCCGATCCGAACCTAATCGAGTCGGACACGGAACTGACGTGTCTCGACGTCCTTCTCCGCAATTATGGTCATCACCGCGAAGTCTGGATCAGCCCATACCTGCGAAAGCTCACCGACGCGCTACCACGGCTTGCGGACTTCGAACGGAAGGCCCTCCTGACATCACTGGAAGCACAGGGAGCCATCAAGATCGAGAAGCGTCGTGGCGAGCCCTACGACTATTCGATAATCCTGATCAACCACGACCATCCCGATGTGGTGCGGATGATCGACGTGATCAACGAGGAATAACCAGGCATGCCGACGATAGGAATTCTTGGGGGGGGGCAACTAGCACGCATGACTGCTTATGCCGCGTTCCGGTTGGGAATTCGGGTGCACATTCTGGAGAAGTCGGCGGGTTCGCCCGCCGGCCAGATTGCTCACCACGAGACAGTCGGTGCGCCCTCGGATCATGAGACGTTGATACGCTTCGCGTCAGAGTGCGATGTCGTAACGCTTGAGAGCGAGTTCGTCAACGAGGCCCATCTCGGTGTTGCCGAATCGTCGGGACACAAGATCCTTCCCTCTCCATCCTCCGTCGGGTTGATCCAGGACAAGCTGAGACAGAAGGAGACCGTGAGCAGGGTCGGTGTTGCTACCGCGCCTTTCGGTGTGATCGACTCGCAAGACGACGCGCGCGCGTTCGGCAGAGAGCACGGTTATCCCTTCGTGTTGAAGACTCGACGCGACGGTTATGACGGGTACGGCAATGCCACGATCGCAACGCCAGAGCATATTGGAACCGGGTGGGAGAAGATTGCGCGTGGCCGTGATGAGGTCAGTATATATGCCGAA
>CAYWXV010000013.1:21083-53755 GCA_964462535.1 uncultured Alphaproteobacteria bacterium | reverse complement strand
AACCGGGTGGGAGAAGATTGCGCGTGGCCGTGATGAGGTCAGTATATATGCCGAAGCATACGTTCCTTTCGTCAAGGAACTCGCGATAATGATCGCGAGGAGTACGAATGGCGAGGTGGTTCGATACCCGGTAGTTGAAACGATTCAGCATAATCACATTTGCCACTACGTGCTCGCACCTGCTGAAGCGGATCCAGCAATTCTCGATCAGGCAGCCATGGTTGCGCAACGTGCCGTCGAGGCCATCGACGGCGTCGGGATATTCGGGGTTGAGCTTTTCCTGACCGACGATGGAGCGGTACTGTTCAACGAAATGGCCCCACGACCACACAACAGCGGGCACTACACGATCGAAGGATGCGTCACGTCACAGTTCGAGAATCACATCCGGGCGATCATGGGTTGGCCGCTCGGTGCTACGGACCTCCTGGCACCGGCTGTGGTGATGGCGAATATCCTGGGGAGAGGAGACGCGTCCGGCACGGTTGCGAATTACGGAACCGTTCTGATGGAGAGGTCAGCCCACCTGCACATCTATGGCAAGACTAGCGAGCGGAATGGACGAAAGATGGGTCATGTCACTGCCCTTGGCGAGACCATCGAACAAGCAATGCGGATAGCAAGGTCGACGGAAGAGAGGGTTGTATTCGGGTGACGACAAGATTCTTCGACGCTCCTGGTTCATCGTATTCCCCCTTCAGCTATCTTTGATGGTCCCTCATCTACCACACCCGTGCCAAACATCAACCGCCGCGCCTCCCGGAGCGGCCCCATGTGGAATTCACTTGTTCACGGAGCACACTAATGAGGTTCTCGCTTCGCTTCATCCTGCTACTGGGGATAATCGCAGCTACCGGCGTCCAGGCGCAGATCCCACGCCAGATGAGCTACCAGGGGGTTCTGACTGATGGGTCAGGGCAGCTGGTGCCAGACGGCGATCGGACTCTCTCGATCGGACTCTACACACAGGCCAGCGGTGGAAGCGCAATATGGACGGAGACGCAAACCGTCACAGTGGTACGCGGTACGTTCAATGCCATTCTCGGTCGCGTCACGCCGATCCCTCCATCGCTAGCGTTCGACCGCGCCTATTTTCTCGGTGTGAGTGTTGACGGTGGTGCCGAGCTGTCACCGCGCGCCCCTTTGACGGCTGCGCCATACGCGCTGCGGGCTTCCGTCGCCGAAGGGCTTGCGCCGAATGCAACCGGGGCCGTAACCAGCCTGAACGGTGCTACCGGCGACATGGTACTTACCGGCGGTGGCGGGACTACCATATCTCGGCTGGGTAATGAAATCACGATTAGTTCGACCGGAGGTGGCGGTAGCGGCATCGCCGGCGTTCAGAACACTGACGGCAGCATCAACATCACGGCTCCAAACGGACCTGTCGCGACGCTGTCGGTGGCCGACGGCGGGGTCACTCCTCAGAAGCTGTCGGCTGTTGGGGCCACCTCAGGAAAGGCACTGACCTTCAATGGATCCGACATTGTCTGGGGCAACCCGGTCGGGATTCTGACGCTTCCCTTCACTGCGAACGACAGCAGTCTCACAACGGCTTTCAACATTACCGAGCGTGCTAACTCTACGGCTCTTCGTGGTGAGCTCAACAATGGCGCAGGCTCAGTCTACGCCGTAGAGGGCGTGTCGAATGCCAACACAGCTGCAGTCGCCGGCCGCAACACAGCGACCACCGGGGGTGCGACGTATGGCGTGCTTGGCGAGGCGGCGTCCACGTCGCACGGCATCGGAGCCAATGGAGGGGTAACCGGCGTCCTGGGTCGTGTGTTGGGATCGACGCCGGGCGGATACTCGGCCGGTGTACGTGGCATCAACCAGGGGACCGGGGGAACCGGCGTTGGCGTTATCGGCTACCAGGGAGGGAGCGGATGGGGCGTGTACGGCGAAGTGCCGAGCGGATTTGGTGTCTACGGTTTGAGCACCAATAACACCGCTGCCAGTGTTGGCGTGCGTGGCGAAACGTTCTCAACGAACGGAATCGCAGTTGAAGCAAAGTACAGTGGTACTGGAGTGGGGATCGCGCTCGAACTGGACAACGGAGGGCTTCGCGTAGCTGGGGTGAACAAGGCGGCGTTTGTGCACACTGCGACTGCGGCGAACAAGCTCAGCGCAAACGGTACTGACATCACCAACCCGATGTGCGATGGAGATGCCAATGCAATCCTCATAGTGACCCAGAAGCTCAATCCGAGTAGCATCACCTACAACAACAGTGCAATCGGAGTCTACTACAACACCGTTCGCGGCAAGTGGGAGATCTTCAACCAGAACAACGTTGCGATTCCAAATAACGCACAGTTCAATGTTCTCGTAATCAAGCAGTAGATCACGACTCGTAGCGCGCGGCGGATGTTCCACACGATCGTCCGCCGCGCGCGGCTCGAATCCTCTACCCTGGCGAACACCCCCCCCTCCCCTGCGTCGCCTCATACTCCATCGCTTCTTTACGCGCATGCTCCCCCAGCTCATCGGAATGGTCCATCTCCTCCCTCTTCCCGGAGCGCCGCGCTTCAACGGTTCGATGGACGAAGTCATTCAACGCGCGGTCCAGGACGCTATGGCAATCGAGACTGGTGGCTTCGATGGACTGATGATTGAGAATTATGGCGACGTTCCGTTTCACCGAACGGTCGTTGGTCCCGAGACCGTCTCCGCTATGACCCGCGTAGCACTCGAAGTTCGGCGCGCAACGTCGGTACCGATAGGCATCAACGTTCTTCGCAACGACCCGATCGCCGCAATCGGAATTGCTGCGGTCGTTGGCGCATCGTTCGTTCGCGTGAACGTTCACGTCGGCGCTGTTGTTGCCGATCAGGGGATCATAGAGGGGGACGCTCGAGCGACACTGGGGGCCCGAACGCGGCTGGGGGCGGATGTTGCCATTCTCGCTGACGCCCACGTGAAACATGCGCAGCCCGTGGCTCCTCGATCGATAGAGGAGGAAGCAGCCGATATCATCGAGAGAGGATGCGCGGACGGGGTCATTGTCTCGGGCATGCGTACCGGCGCGCCGTGTGACGTGAACGCGCTCCGGGCCGTTCGGAATACTATCGACGCACCCCTCTTCGCGGGTAGCGGTGTGACGGCTGAAAACGTGAATGTCGTTCTCGACATCTGCCATGGAGCCATCATAGGAACGAGTCTCAAGCGTAACGGCGTGGTCGATCAGACCATCGTCGAAAACCTGGTACGGCTCGTGCGCGCGCGCACCTGACGCCGGCCAGTTGAGCTACTTTGTCACCACCATTCGTCGCACCACCGTTCGACCGTTGGTGCTCACCAGGCAGAAGTATTCCCCCGCCGCCAGATGTACATTCGACAGATCAAGACGTTGCTCGCTGGTACCGAGGTATCCGGCAAAGAGCAGCCCTACCGATCGCCCGAGCGCATCGCGCAATTCTACCGTAGCATATCGCTCGTGGTCACTTGACAGCGTAATAGATCCGCCACGCATCGTAGGGTTTGGCGCGATGGCAACGCGTAGCCCCGCCACCGACGTAGCGCCGTGGGAAGTGACGGAGGACGATTTCCCTTCGATCGCGTCCGCGAAGATCAACGCCATGGGACGTACGATGCCCGGAATCCCTTCCGACAGATTGGGATGGATCCTGTCGGGAAAGTGGTATCGCACGCTGTCGCTTCGGAACAGCGTGAAGAAGTCAAGACCGCGCCAGAGTCTGGGATTCGCCGGGACAAGAACATTCATCAGCGAGTCCCACGCAGAGTAGTAGGCGAGCTGCGCGTCAAGCGGGGCGGCGAACCACCGGAACGGATCTTCGCATTCCTTGGGCCTCCCGTAGTGGATCGAATTGTACACTACGCAAACGCCACGATCGGTCAGCTCCTTGATGATGCTGGCCGCATCGGAAGCATACAGACCCGGCGGGTAGCTCCGCGCTGCGCAATACTGAGGCTCGCGTGCGTCGTTCTGCCCAAACACAAACGCCGCGATACGATATCGTGACGTATCCAGATACCGTCCATCACCCGCGCGATAGAATCGAATGAAGTTCTCGTACGATTCGCCCTCAAACTGATCGACGGCCGTATCGCCACCAATGCCAGATCTCATCCAGCGCGACTGCCTGGATCCGCTGATTGCCCAGTTGATGATCGTGACGGTTCGTCCGGTGATACGGCGGAGCTCAGTCTGCAGCGAATGGCCAAAAGTGTTTCCCCCACCCGGAATCGAGTACCCATCGTCTTCTGAAATCAGGATCCCATCGCCGATGTTCATGCCGCAGCTGCTGCTGTAGGCCGCCAGCGAATGGCCATACATCACAATGTAGACCGTGTCGTCGCTCCTTGTCGGTTCAGGAGGGGTGTTGATGGTGATCGATTCACTGAACGGTGACCATTCCGTTCCGTTGGTATAGCGGACTTTAGCAACGAATGTCCTGTTGTCATGACATCCCAGGATGCTCTTCGAAGTCAAGTCACGCGTGTCCGCAACGAAATCCCCCTCGATGACTCCGGGGAAGATCTCTTGCTCACACTCAGCGCGATGACGCCACGAATCGAAGAGCGTCTGCGTGCCGTCTTCGTTGGTAATCAGCCAGTGTGTCCCCGTCGGGGTGATTGAGTTGCCGGTCATGCGCAAATCGAACCACCCCCAACCAACGTTCTCGGCACTCAGCGTCGGCTGCGCAAGCTGCGCTCCGGCCTCGGTGGTTGCTGCAAGTACCGTGAGAATCGCGATGACGACGATCCTCGTGCGCCCAAGGTCCATACGATCTCTCCGTTGAGGTTGAAGCGGCCAGCGATCCCAGTCTGGATCTTTGCGCAACAATACAACGGATTGCCGTCCCTTCGACAGACCCCCGCTACGGCATCAGGCTCGTCAAATCGCTCTGAAGACGCTCGGTCAGCTCAATCGGCCATTCGAGTATCGTCTTATGTGCCGTGCTCGTGACGCTTGCTTTGTCGATGTCGCGGTCCAACACAAACTCCACATCCCGTTCCTTCCCTACATGAAGACCGATAATGATTCCTCTCTTGTCTTCGCGGAACCAAACGCTGTGTCTATCAGGTAATCGGAAGCAGAAGGGACCGTTCTTCGCATTAACGACGAGTTCCATAGCTCTCACTCCCAGGTTGGTCAATGGCGCTGCGAATCCACCCGCATGCCAGTACAAGATTGGCCCACCCGCGGACATTGGGACATGATGAATGTCATACTCTCCATGCACCGCATTAACGGCTGGCGATCGCCCGATTGCATCCGAAGACAATTCGACGGCCCCTATTCCACCATTGTGGTGAGGTCGCTCTGCACTCGCTCGGTCAGCTCCTCAGGCCAGTCGATGATGGTTCGGCCATGACTGTTCGTGACGCGGGCCGCGTCAATGTCGTGATCTAGCGAAAGCTCAATCAGCTTCTTGTGCCCTATGTGCATCACGATTGCCACTCCCCGCCCGCTCTCTTTGAAGCGAACTGTGTGCGATTCGGGGAGGTGAAATGTGAACGTGCCGTTGGTTGCGTTGATAATCAGCTCCATTGCATCTCCTTCGGTTTGCGCTGTGGATGCGTCATCGACCGCAACATGGGGTCGATTGCAGAGTGGGTCCATGATCGAAGTCATGGAGTTAGACGTGCAGGAGCGCCTGATGCCCCACCCTGACGAACACGTACGAAGGGCGTCCTGAGGCATTACTCTCTTCTCCCCCTTACCATTCGGCACATCCCAGGAGGAGATATTCGTAGGATGCTCAGGCTTGTCGCCGTATTGTTGTGGTCTACGATCGCCCTTTCGGTCTGCGGTAGGAAGCCGTAACACGTCGTCCAGGACCGAATCTTCTGCGATCAACCTTTAACGCCCTGAAGCTGCTTCCTGAGGAAGCACAGGGACCGGGATCTTCGATACCACCGCCTCTCCGAAGTCTTCTCAGTTCTCGCTTCATATTTTCTCCAATCGGAGAGGAGACATTGTTATGTCAATCAAACTTTATGTTGGAAATCTGGCCCCGGAAACGACCAGCGACGATCTCAACGCGCTGTTCGCCAAGAGCGGCACAGTCAATTCGGCCGTTGTGATCACCGAGCGTGATTCGGACGCCTCGCGCGGATTTGGATTCGTCGAGATGTCCAGCCAGGCCGATGGCGCTGGCGCGGTTCGCGATCTGAACGGCAAGGATTTGAATGGTCGCTCGCTTGTCGTCAACGAGGCACGTCCCTCGTCGAACGGCGGTGGTCGCTCAGGCGGCCGCTCGCGGTACTAAAACGTACGCCAGTCTTGCTATGAAAACCCCCTTGACGCACAACGCGTCAAGGGGGTTTCTTCGTTTCGCACTAGCAGCAGTCTATCGAATCGTGGGTCTCCCTGCGCTCTGCTGTGGCGTGGGCGGAACAGGCCGCGCCGGAAACATTCCCACCAGCTTCCCCACATGATAGATCGGACACTGGGACTCGTACGTGAGAATCGCCCCCGCCTTGGCGGTTAGTGGTAGCATTCCAAGACCCACCCAGTCGTCACTTGCGACATCCGTGATGACGACGTCGAACATGTAGTCAGACATCACCGGATGAGTCTGCCGAACATGCATTGTGACGCGCTCCGTCCAACTCGACTCGTTCAGTAATCCCGACCCGACCACGAATTCCGCTGCAGGGCGCACGTTCCCCTGGAACTCGACCGGAATGGTCCCAGCCATATGGAGCGCTCGACGGGAGGCATCATACTCAACGATCGTAAACGCGGGTTGGAGCGGCATGAATTGTCTCCCGTTGGCATAGTTCTCCCCGAATAGTCCCTCTCCCCAATACGACAGTCCCTTGCCACCCGTCGCCAGGTCTTCGTCGATCCGTAGATCACTCATTGTGGCGTGATCAAGTTGAACAATCTGCGCTTGCATCAGCGTCGTCGTCAGAGCGAACAACGCCAGTTGAATCATTGTGCGTGGTTTCATGAATCTCTCCTCGGTTGATTCACGCGCCGTGGGACTACCCGGCCATCTCTCGTACGGTCGGGTGATTGTAGTTCACGATAATGACGGAATAATCGTTGGGGATCCCCCGCCGACGTTCGATCTTCACCGCGCCAGCCTCTTCCAGCCGCATTACGACCGCCTTGCGCTCGAAGCGTTCCAGATCTGGGAGCACCGCGTTCAACTTGAAGAGATAGGGGGTCAGAAACACCTCGGCGTGGCGACCAAAATTCATGATCAGCGTGCGGAGCGCCATAAGCTCGTGATCACCACTCACCGGGTCTCCGACTGGAGGCCCAACTGCAAGATCTCCCAGGTCTTCCCCACCATCAACAAGCGGCTGATCTGGTTCAATAGTCTCGATCGCAAACCCATCATCCGCTTCTTCCTCAAGCACTGCGACCTCGTCTTCATCATTGTGAGCGACCTGTTTGTGCTGCCGCGTTGGAGCGCTCCGCTTGAATGTCGACGCTTCTTCTCGTCTAGGCCCGTTGAACGTTGGTTCGAAGAGACCGACCACGGCGTCACGCCCGACGTTCAGAACAAGATCACCCGGCACCTGGTCCCTGTCCCAGACGATAACGACCCGAAGCCCCGCCCGCTGCAGCTGTTGAACAAGGGGTAGGTAGAGAAGCTTTCCGACGGCGAGAACGACGGTCGAGACGTCGGGTGTCGAATGGGCGAGAGCCGTCGCCTCGATGCCGAGCTGCATCGCACCCAGAGATGGCGTCCCCTCGAGTTGCGGGACATGCACGGGATCGATGCCGTTAAGGACAAGCGTTCTCTGAACACCGTCGCCCGCGCGATCGAAATCTCCCACCGCTATCACCCGGGTCACCGACTCAACGCCCCGATGTTTCAAGTACGAAAAGAGTCTCTGCAACAGGCCGCGCATGACGCGCGCTGGCGTGACGAACCCTCGTCCCTGCATCAGCCGGACAAGGTCGTCTATATCAATCAGGAGGGCAGCATGCATGTTGCGTGCCGTGCGGGCTGCTATGCGGTCTTGTGGAGTCACGTGCGTTGCTTGTGGAATATCGGTTGATGTGGGGAGGGAGCGGGAGATGGGATCGCCCCGTTGCCAGGGCATGTGAACCGGGATCGGCTGTTTCGCGGCATCCCGAAGTGGGCTCAAGGACGTGTCGTGAATCGGAAATCAAGTGGCAGGACAGGCGCAATCACATCCGCAATACAATGGTCAGGGGCAAAGATAAACTCTTGGATGTCATAGCAAAACCCCGACGCTTTTGTTGACGCACTCGGTTCCACAGTGACTTTTGTTAGCTTCCGACACCGACCACAGCAGTGCTGTCAGCACTCCTTCAATTAACCACTCACCCATCCGAGCGTGTCCATGGACGACATTACGCGACTGCTTCAGGACATCGACGATGGAGATCGGTCGGCCCGCGATCGACTCCTTCAACATGTATATCCAGAGCTGAAGAAGATCGCCCGTTCGCGGCTTCGGAAGGAACGGAACGCTGAGACGTTGAACGCGACGGGCCTTGTCCATGAAGCCTATCTCCGCATGTCGGGGAATCAGGCGATTGACTGGAAGGGACGGAGTCACTTCTTTGGAGCGGCTGCGCAGACGATGCGACGAATTCTCATTGACCGGGCAAGGGCACGCTCTCGTGACAAGCGAGGAGGAGAACTAGTCAGCCTGACACACGCCGACGTGGAGTCGGCGACGACAATGGAAGGGCTGATTGAAGTGGACAATCTATTGCAGCGTCTGGAACAGGAGCGCCCCCGCTGGGTCCGCATTATTGAGTGTCGGTACTTCGCGGGACTTAGCATCGAAGAGACGGCCGAGACGCTCGGCGTCTCGCACGCAACGGTCTCGAACGACTGGCGCATGGCCCGAGCCTGGCTCCGCCGAGAAATGGGGGAAGGAGATGCCTAGCGAGAGAGCGGATCGCATGGACCGCCTCTTCCGTGCGGCGCTACTTCATCCTCCCGATGAACAGCGAGCATTCCTGGATGCGGCCTGTCCCGACGACGCGGATCTTCGGGATGAAATCGCGAGTCTTCTACAGGCCGATCGCGCCGCCGAGCGTGACGAGTTCCTCGACACGCCACCCGCCCTTCCCGACGTTGTCGTGGCAGAGGAAACCGAAGGGGGATATGTGGAGGGGGACCACATCGCGAGTTACCGCATAATCCGGCTACTCGCGCGAGGTGGGATGGGGGAGGTCTACCTGGCCGCTCGCGAGGAGCCGTTCCGCCAGTACGTTGCGTTGAAGGTGATCCGGCGTGGCATGGACTCGGCCGAGGTACTCCGTCGCTTCGAAATGGAGCGACAGATCCTGGCCTCGCTCTCCCACCCCAACATTGCCCGACTGCTGGATGGCGGTGTCTCCGATGCCGGCCTCTCCTACTTTGCTATGGAGTATGTGGAAGGTCAACCGATTACAGAGTGGCTTGATACTCGCACCGTTGACATCGATGGAAGACTCCGGCTCTTCCAGACGGTCTGCTCAGCGGTTCACCACGCGCATCAGAATCTGATCGTCCACCGCGATCTGAAGCCGTCAAACATTTTCGTCACGAACGACGGTATTGTCAAGCTCCTCGACTTCGGCATTGCAAAGCTCTTGAATCCCACCCTTGCGCGCGTGGGTGGACCCGAGACCCGGTACGAAATGCGCATGCTGACGCCCACGTATGCCAGTCCCGAGCAAACTCGAGGCGAGCCGCTAACCACCGCTTCCGACATCTACTCCCTGGGTGTCATCCTGTACGAAATCCTGGCCGGTTCTCCCCCCTTCCCTGCAGCGGCGATTTCACACGCCGAGATGATCCGACTCCTCTCCGAGGTAGACCCCGAGCGGCCAAGTCAGCGCGTATCCCATGGCGAGGGAGGGTTGGACAGCGACACGCGACCGTCCCTCGATGCCATTGCCCGGGGGCGCGCGACGACCGGCGATCGCCTGCGACGCCGACTCCGACGCGACCTCGACACGATCGTCATGATGGCGCTCCGCAAGGAGCCATCCAGACGCTACCCGTCGGCCGAGGAGATGTCCGCCGACATCGAACGCCAATTGAAAGGACTCCCCGTCGTCGCCCACAAAGACTCCGCCGGCTATCGGATTGGAAAATTCGTCAGGCGACGGAGGTTCGAAACGGCTGCAGCGGCTATCGTGGTTGTCATGCTGCTCTTCTTCGCCCTCTTCTCGCTGCGACAGGCGTCAGAAACCGCCGAGCAACGTGATAGAGCGCGAAGCGAAGCGGAACGAGCCGAGAAGATGGCCGATTTCGCCCTCTCCCTGTTCAATGCCGCTGACCCGCTGGAACACCCGGCAGATACGCTCACCCCTCGCACGTTTCTGGACGCCGGTATTCAACGCATTCGAACAGAACTCGCGGATCAACCTATCGAGCGCGCCCGCATGACAATCGCTGTCGCAAACGCGTATCGCACGCTCGCTATCAATGACAGCGCGGCGCGGCTCGTCGCCGAGTCGATCGATCTGCTGCGACGAACTCCTGACGCGCCGCGTCAGGAGTTGGGAGAGGCGGTGTTCATTTTGGGGAACATCGAAGAGATGCGTGGGAATCTGGATAAATCCCTCGCACTCTACCGCGAGTATCTGGACATACAAGAGTCCATCACCGGCAAGCAGCATCCTCATTATCTCCTCGGACTCTATCATCTGGCGGCGATTCTCCACATCAAACACCCGGAGGAAGGCGAACGGGTGTTGCGCGAGTGGGAACTCCTTACCGGTGCGACATGGAACGTCGACGATCCCGATCTGGCGGAGAGCATGGGGAGTCTCGCGGATATGCAGCTCGTCAGGGGAGAGAAGGCGAAAGCAGAGCGCACGATGCGACGCGCGCTGGAGATATACCAGCGGCTGTACGGCCCACGCGATTACCATGTCGCAAGTCTGTTGAACCGGCTTGGATGGATTCTGATTGCACAGGGGCGGCACGTGGATGCCGAGAAGTCGGCGCGGGGATCGCTCGACATCTATCGCGTGATCCACCCGATGGGGCACCGCAACGTCGCGGAGGCACTGATGACCCTCGGCGAATCACTCATCAATCAGGGGCGCTATCGGGAAGCGCTGGATCCCTTGCGGGAGAATCTCGATCTCCGCATCCGACTCTATGGTGAGCGGCACTACCTGGCAGCGCGTGCCTTCATGCTGATGGGGAGGGTCCACGCTAAGCTTGGTAACCGTGCGGATGCTCTCCGGTACATGGCGAAGGGAGTCGATCTGTACCGGGAGGTCGTCGGCCCGGACAGCCCTATCACGAAGAGGAACGAAATGGAAATGGATTCGGTGGTACGTAGATAGAGACGAGAGTTACCCTACGCGAGTCACGATCCTGGAAGACTGCGCAACGACTCTCAGTCTTTTCATGCTGTTCAAATCGCGCGAGGTCAGGGCGCACTACGACAGGCGCATGCGGTGTATTGGAGGTACGCGGCAAGCGATGAGGAGCGCAGCGTAGATGTCACCCGTGCTTCACCAGCCTCCTTACGGGCAACGGCGAAGAATGAAGTTGTACCACTGGAAGAGGGCCAACTCCGGCCACGCTGGCTTCGACAAGCTCGGCCGTTAGGGGGCCCCCTCGCGAGGAGGGGCCTGGCCGACGCCTGAACACCGAACCCTGGGAACGGATCCACCCAGACCTGATCGCCTGGCCCGCCACACTCGATTACATTCTTCGACTTGGGACATTGACCCGTTTTGTCGCCTTGAGTATGTGTAGAGAACATGACCACTATCGGTCAACACATCACACACCAATACTCAAGGAGAGAGACAATGAACACCGAAGTCAAAGCATTCCCCGGCATCGACGTAGAGAAGATGGAGGGATTCAATGCCTTCGCGGCAGAGAATCCCAACGAGGTCCTTCTGGGTCTGGAGGCTCGGACGATCTGGGAGGGGAAGGGTGGAAACAGTCTTGCCAAGGTCGGACCGTGGAAGCTGGCTGAGAAGACAATCGTCAAGCGTTCACGCGACTACAGCATTCAGTTCGGGGCATGGAAGGAAGTGGAGGAGGCAATTGGCGTCGAGGGGCCCACGGATCGCCTGGAGCCGGTTGAGGTCGCCCTATCGTCGCTCTGCGGATGCATCACATGGGCAATCTGCATCAACGCTGCCCTCGAGGGGGTGAGCTATGACGAGCTTGAGGTGGTTGCCCGCGCCGAAGTCGATCCACGCGTCCTGCTTGGAATCGTCCCCATTGAGGAATCGAAATCCTGCCTGCAGATGATAGAGGTCGACGTGCATGTGAAGGGAGACCTGAACGAGGACGATCTCGCCCGTCTGCGCAACATGGCCGGTCGCTCGCCTGTCCACGCGATGGTCAGCCACGAGAATCAGATCATCACCCGCATCCACAAGAACTAACACGACGGCTATGCAGCGGAGTGCCGGGTCGGATTACGCCGACCCGGCGCAACCTGCACGCCGGCAAAACACCATGGAGACTCATATGAACAGCGCAATCGACATACAGAATCCGCACTTCGACCGCGCCGCCCTGAGAAGCGCCATCCAGGAGAAGTACAGTGAAGTGGCCAGAACACCCGAATGCGAATTCCATTTCGTGACGGGACGTCCCCTGGCAGAGCGACTGAGTTACGGCGAACACTTGCTTAACGCAATTCCATCCGGAGCGATCGACTCATTCGCCGGAGTGGGTAATCCGTTTTCTATCGCCCCGATTCCGGAGGGTGCCGTCGTCCTTGACATCGGTTCCGGGGCCGGCATGGATTCACTGATCGCATCGCGAATTGTCGGCCCGAATGGGAAGGTCGTCGGAATCGACATGACCTCCGCAATGGTGGAACGAGCCCGTGACAATGCGCGGCAGATGGATGCCCGGAACGTTCGATTCGAACAGGGCTACGCCGAGTCTCTCCCCTTCGCCGATGAGAGCGTCGACGTAGTTATCAGCAACGGCGTGATAAACCTGTGCCCAAGCAAGACGGAGGTCTACGACGAGATCTATCGCGTCCTGAAGCCGGGCGGTCGCATTCAGATTGCCGATGTCCTCCTTACGGACCCCGTGCCGACGGCCTCTGTGGATCTCATCCACCTCTGGACCGACTGCGTCGCCGGCGGCCTGTTGGACGAGGACTACCTCCGAATGCTCCAGGATACCGGATTCGTCGACTTCGCGATCTACTCTGTCTACGATGTCTTCTCGGACGCCCGCATCGCCCGTTCGGCCGCACGGTACGGCGCCCGGGGTGTGTGCATCCGTGGCACGAAGGTTGGTGGTTGATCGTTCGACGCTTGAGGTAGCGTTGGATGCTAACGGAGCCCCACCTCCATCCCAACGACGCCCGAACGCCGACGACCGATCACCGCATGATGTCTGTTCACCAACAACCACGATTCACCAACTACCAACCATGTTCGACTATGACGTCATCGTCATCGGCGGGGGGCCGCACGGATTGACGTATGCAAACTGGATTCGCAAGTGGAGGCCCGACACGCGTATCGCTGTGATCGATCGGCTCGAATCGCCGGGATACAAGATCGGAGAGAGCACGCTCTCGTCGGCAACTCGGAGCTTCATATCGCTCGGGCTGTCGCAGCCTGTCCTTCGACGCCTCTTCGGAAACAAAGGGGGCATCCGATTCTGGTGGACCGGCGAGGAGACCGACAACCTGCAGCGTCATGTCGACGTGGTTGGTATCGAGGAGACCTATCAGGTGGAGAGACGTGTGCTGGAGACGGCGATGATCGAATCGGCCCGTCGAAACGGAATCACGGTTCTGAACGGAGTAAAGGTGCATCTGAAGGATTCTCTCATAAGCGGAGATGGTCATCTGATCGCGTGCGAGACGAAGAGTGGGTCGCGGTTCTCACTCACGGCGCGTATGCTTTGCGACGCCAGCGGCCCCGCGGCGCTCCTGGGCCGACACCTGGGTCACTATCGTCGTGATCCCGCACGTCATCGTGCGTTCACCACGAACTCATACTACGCCTACTTTCGATTGAAGAAGGATGTGCAGGTCGATCACTGGGATGAACCGGCAACCAGACACATCTGCTTCCCCGAGGGATGGATGTGGTTCATCAACGTCGAGTCGTGGGAGCAGACACCACAGGATCGACTCGAACGCATGGTCGACTACTTCCTCGATCACGGCGACGCAGACGAGGCCGACGTGCCGACTCGCGAGCAGGTCTCGGATCTCTTTGGGTGTCGAAGCGAGCGGATTGTCAGTGTGGGGTTTGTTGTGCGTGATGATCATGACTCGGCAGCAGGCCTGAATGCCCGCGACGCCTTCCGCCACTATGTGGAGAAGTATCCCGGCGTGGCCAAGGTGATGGAGAACTACGAGCTGATCGAAACGCCGTACGAAGGACGGCCTCCGTACGGATCATTCCGGGATCTTGTGCACGACAGCACGCAATTTGCGGGCGATGGATGGGTGACGGTCGGTGACGCCGCAGCGTTCGTCAATCCACTATTCTCTCCTGGCCTCAATCTGGGAAGTGGTGGATGCTACATGGCCGCCCGCGATACGGTTGATGCGTTGAATCGTGGAGACGTCGGTCGAAGGAGATTCTCTCGATTCGAGAAGTACATGGAAGAGATTTACTCGGCGTTGATCAGCGAGACCGATCTCTACTACCGATCGTTCCGCCACGTCGACTCATTCGAGTGGGCGTTCATGTTGAAGCTGGCATTCGGGGCGACGGACATCATCGATCGGGGAATGGAATACCGCGAGAACGACCCGTACGTCCACGACCTTCTCAATCCACTCTTTCGCGATCGGATCGATGCTGCCCGGGCAATTCTACGTGAGGGTGAGGAGCGCGGAGAAGATCCGGCCCGTGTCGCGCGACGCATGGTGAAGATGGTCCGCCCGTTCGTCCGTTCCATTATGATCCAGCCACAGGTTCGAGCCATGAATCTGGGTTCCTTGTTCTCGAACTATACCATCGATGGTCGTCGCGTGGAGAAGAAGCACAGACGTGGCGCACCGTACCAGCCGGAGCGATGCGATCAATGCATGTCGTGGTTCGACTCGTCACTGCATCGATGTCCGGTCTGTGGACGGGAGGGCGAAATGAACGAAGGTGCCGCACCGGGGAGCGTCGAATCGATCCTGACGGGGAGCCACAACCGCTTCTAGCAGCCTCTTCATCTACCCACAGTTCACGGGGTTGTTCTCATCGCGTGAGGTTAAGGGGCGGCAAGGAGCGCAGCATATCTATCACGTCGATTTCAACAATCTCCAAGGGGATGGCGGCGCAGCGTAGCGGCGATGAATTTGAGGGATCCCGACACGAAGCCCCCCCCCTCGCGCAATGATGAGCGAGGGGGGGGTAAGGGTGAACGTGGGTTCCGAACTACATGCCGATTGATCTCACGTAATCAGCGAGGTTGACGTGGGTTGGCAGTGCCAGCTTGCGGCGGATCTTGTACCGATGCTTCTCGACAGCTCTATCGCTGACGCCAAGAAAGGCCGACATGTCGGGTGTCTTCATTCCCGCTCGCATGAATAGGAGCACACGAAGTTCGCCTGGGCTGATCGTGGGATGTCGCCTCGAAATCTCTTCGATAAACGCCCCCTCCCTTTCACGCAACTCCACCTCTCGCCTGAGCACCTCCACATTCCGGTCGACGTTACTCCCATCCGCTGCACTGGACTCCGTGCTGGAATCCGAGGGATTCATTGTCGATGTAGGCATTGCATGGGGCGAAGCGTCGCGTGCGTTGACGACACTATTCGAATCCTGAGGTATCTCATGGTCCCCGGTTGGCATGTCGGCATAGGCCGCCTGAGGGCCGCCCCCGATGGCAGGCCGATTCTCCAGCTCGAATTCGAACTCCGCGCGATCTATCTCGGCACGAAGTTCCATCGTTTTCCGAAGTCGCTCGTAGCGCTGGTTCGATGCCTCGGTTCGGCATTCATGATGGAGCTTGTAATGATCGTACGCCTTCCGCAAGTCTCCTGACTCATTCCTCCCTTCGTACGCGCGGGCAAGCTCGTGATGAGCATCCGCCAGTAGTGCGCGATCGCCCGCTGCCTCGGCGGCAATTGCGGCGGTGTTGAGATGTTGTATCGCTGCGGTGTAGTCTGAATGATCCAGATCGAGCAATCCCAGATTGTAGTAGCACGAAGCGGTGGTCGCACGATTCTTTCTCGATGACGCAAGCCGACGACTCCGCCCGTAGCTTTCGATCGCTTCCTGCCTCCGCCCCGAGTCGCGGTAGACGTTCCCAAGGTTCTCCAGACAGATTTCCTCGATGTCGTGCCGCCCGATCTCCGTCGCAAAGGCGAGAGCTTCCATGTATGCACTTGTTGCCGCAGGGTAGTCCCCGAGCCGGAAGTGAATGTTTCCCAACGTGTTCAGGGTCGCCGCCTGGTGATAGATCGATCCGACTGTTCGTGCATGCTCCAGACGTCGATTTGCCCATTCTATCGCTGCGGCCTGATTGCCGGCGCGGCGGTAGATCATGGAGATTCCAAGCGCTGCGTCGATGATGACTTGATGTGCTCCATACGACTCCGCCGCGCACGCCGCCTCGGTGAACTCCGTCATGGCTCGAGTCTCATCACCAATTTCCATTCGGATCGATGCTGCAATGACCTGAAACTGGCGTACCAGTACTTCCAGCCCGTGGCTCTCCGCTCGCTGGCGCCCGCGTCGCACAAGAATCATTGCGCGCGAGTAGGCGCCGAGCTTGCGGCGCGTGCGAGCAGCAGAAACGGTGGCCGACGCAAGACGGACCGGATCGCCAAGCCGGTCAAGCATCTCCATTCCCTTCTTCAAGAAGTCCATGGCCTTTTCGCCATCTCCCCGCAGTGCGTAGCACTCTCCCTGGAGAACAAGTGCCTCCCCTTCCACCCCCCGATTCTCGCCTCGATGTGAGCGGCGTATCGCTTGTTCGAGGACTTCCAGGCCGTCGTTGGCGTTCTCTTGAAGAACGAACAGCGTGCCGAGTCCAAGGAACGACTCAGCCGCTCCGTGATCATCGCGTGTACGGACGGCAGCATCGCAGAGCGTTGCCGATTCCGCTAGCAGATCACGAGCCCGATCGTGGTATCCGGCTGCGACGTCACACATCCCCTGTACGCGGAGCGCAGCAGCCAGCCCGCTGTTGTACCCCGACCCTCGGGCGAGCATGTGAGCTTCGGTTGCGATACGAAGCGCGGTGACAGGATCACGAAGCCTGATCGACTCGGCCTCGGCGAGCAATCTGTCTATTCGGGCATGGAGTTCGTCTCCATTTCCTTTGCGGGAGGTAGCGTCGCGCGGTGTGCGGGTGGACGAGGATGTGGTACGTCTGTTCGTGCCACGCATGGCAGGAACGACCGGAGCTGCGGATGCAGAACTGGACATTGGTAGTAGGACTGGACCTCTGCTGAATCTCCCCAAGGCTGGA
The DNA here is from genome assembly GCA_964462535.1 of uncultured Alphaproteobacteria bacterium. Taxonomy (GTDB): domain Bacteria; phylum Bacteroidota; class Ignavibacteria; order OLB7; family OLB7; genus CAYWXV01. The sequence continues at coordinate 36,425 of CAYWXV010000013.1, read as the reverse complement.
CCCTCGAAGAGTTGGACGGGACAATATAGGCTGCGATTCCGAATTACCATACAATCGTCGTAGGTGGTAGTACTTCCCGTTCCGGTGTCGTTCGCTATCTTGAGTGGTCCCTCCGATAGGTACCCGGACAATCCCGCAGTCCAGACCGGGCCTGTTTCACACGAAGGATACAGCCATGAGCGCGGCGAAATCCACACTTCGCATCCGCACGGTCCTCCAGCCGTTCCTCCTCCTCTCCTTTGCCCTCCTCAATTCCACGCTGACCGCACAGACCATCTGGTCGTCGTTCAACGCAGGTCTCTACGGCGCATCGATTCGCACGTTTGCCCGTGATGACCGCGGGACGTTTGTCGCGGCGACGAATGGGGGAATCTATCGCCGAGACCCCGATCGAATGACATGGGAGCTGGTGCTTGGGGGTGGCGACGCCGGTGGCGTGGCCGGCTTCAGGGACGGGCTGTTCCTGGGTGGTATCGATAACACTATCTACCTGAGCGACGACGGCGGTACGAGCTGGCGAACCGTCGACACCACTCTGTACGCACGGACGTTTGGGAGTACGGAAAGCGGCGTTCTTCTGGTGGCCGGCAGTCGAGAGCAATCCGTACCGTCCGAGATGATTGTCCGACGCTCTACTGACGGTGGATCGACGTGGAACCCGACAACGATCGTTGACGGGTTGTCCGGGGACGTCCATTTCGCGCGCGGGAAGAGTAATATTACGCTTGCGGCGACCCTCAGCGGCGTCTTCGTCTCGAGTGATGACGGCATGACATGGGAAGCGACACCGTTCGCCAATCCTGCCTACGATATCGCCACGAACGATGGCAACGTCTATGTGGCGTCTGCCGCGGGGGTGTTTGTCACACACGACGACGGAGGATCGTGGGGAGTCGCCGACACATTGCGCGCGCGACAGATCGTCTTTGATGGGGGAGCGATATTTGCTGCCGTCGCGGCCGGACCGGACGGAGGTCTTTATCGGACCGGAACGTTCGGAGACGCATGGGAGAGAGTAACCTCGGTTGTTCCCAGATCGATTGCCCTCGACCGCGACAATAATCTCTGGCTGGCCGTCGGCACCCTCCCGCTCTACTCGACCGATCGTGGTGATTCATGGAGTGCCGGCGAGGTTGGTATGACCAGCACCGACGTTGGCACGATGTTCGCGTTCGATGATGACCTCTTCGCGATCGTGCGCAGCGCCCTCTACCGCTACCGATCTGGCGATGGCGAATGGTCACTCCTGGATGGTGCTCCCATGGTGTCCAGGTTGACAGCATGGCCTTCGACCGCTAACAGGCGCATCGTGGCCGTGGGCCGAGAGACGAGCCCACTCCCCCCATTCCCAGCCGAGGACGTCGTCTATCTATCAGAGAACAATGGTGATACATGGAAGGAACAATGGCGTGGCGGGTTGCTCACGCCGCCTTCCATTATCGGCCCGTCGTGTGCTGTGATCGGGTACGCATGGCCTGCCGGATCAACCACCCGTGGCGGAGGGATTCTCACCACGTTCGACGCTGGCGCCACCTGGGACTCCATCCCACTCGCCAATAGCGTTACGGCAATGGCCGCCGACAAGAAGAGAATATTGGTCGGCTCTATCGAGGTCGAGGGAACGACACCCCGCTACCTGGGAATGCAGCAGAGTTCGGATTCGGGATCGACGTGGACAATCATATCCGATTCCGTGGGGGCCCGTGCGATCGCATGGATCGCACCCGACGTCGCAATCGCCATCACGGCTCACGCTCGTCTGAAGGACGGCGATTCCACGTTGTCGAACGACGCGCTGTCGCGGGTTACTGATGGCACGTTGGAACCGGTGCTCGTCGACACCATACCGACCTCAATCCTGTTCGTTCGTCCCGGCATAATTCTGATCGACGCGGTCCTTCCCGACGCGCGGACCGTCACGCTCCGCTCGACAAACAATGGAGAGACCTGGGGAACAATAACAATCGACGACACCATTGCCGGGCGATTGACCGAGGTCATCGGCGGCGACGGGAACGGTCTATTCGGAACCTTCAATGGACGGCCCAGCCTGTCGGCGGACGGTGGAGCTACGTGGACCACGAATACAAAGGGACTCCCTCGCGCCAACGCAATGACCATCGCGCGTCGAAGTTCGGGCTACGTTGTCGTGGGAACGGGGGGAGACGGAGTGTTCATGGCAGCCGACCCGCTCGATGTGACCAGTTCGGAGAGTGGTTCCGAGCCACCTGTCCGGCTTCGTCTTCACAACGATGTGCTCGAGATCTCAACCGACCGACTTCGTTCTATCACTATCGATGCGATCAACGTTTTGGGAGAGAAGATCGAGTCGATCATTGAGCGACTTAGTGTGGATGGAAGGTTGGTGATCCCCTCCCCCCTCGTAGGACATATCCCGGGATTCTACCTCATCCGCGCCCGATGGGGTGATGGGTCAACTGTAGTGTCAGGCATTATCAATTGACGACTCATGCGACGATCAATCCTCAGCCTCTTCATTCTGCTGGCATCGCTCAGTGTGAACGCACAGGACGATCGCTTTGCGCGTGAGGGGGTCGTGGGATGCTTCATGCTCTACGACGCGTCGCGTGACACGACAGTCCGCGTGAACGCCCACCGATGCGCTCAACGCTTCATTCCGGCCTCCACCTTCAAGATCTTCAACTCCCTTGTCGCGTTGCAGACGGAGGCAATCCCGGACGAGTACACGCCGATACCCTGGGACAGCGTCATTCGTTCGAATCCGAACTGGAACACCGACATGAATCTCCGCGACGCATTCCGTCTGTCGTGTGTCCCCTGCTACCAGACTCTTGCCCGGCGCGTGGGGAGCGATCGAATGAAGGAGTGGATAGCGCGGGAAGGTTATGGAAACGGCGAGATTGGTGGAGGGATAGATCGCTTTTGGCTATCGGGCGATCTCCGAATTTCCGCAGAGGAACAGATCGACTTCCTCCGACGGCTCCACGACGGACGCCTCGACTTCTCGAGCCGCTCGATGATCATCGTGCGCGATATCATGTTGATGGACATCACCGAAGACTACGTGGTCCGCGGGAAAACAGGATGGGCGACCGATGTCGATGGAGACAGGCACATTGGATGGGTGGTGGGATGGGTGGAGAAAGGGGAGAAAGTGACGTACTTTGCCCTGAATCTATCCAGCCAGGATGAGGATATCGACATGGCGCAGCTCCGGAATCGGCTGCTCTACGGATACCTTGTGGAGTTTGGGGTGGTACAGTAATCGGGTGCCATCTGTGAATACAGGGGCGCCGCAGGTAGCCGCGGGCGTTGGGCTGCGGACTCCGCCGATCCACGTACGACGACGACCGTCAATCGATCAGAAACGAACAATACATCCTCACTCGTGTCCACGATTCTGACATACCTCTTTGCCGTGATCGTCATGAACGCGGCCGATCAGTTTGTCTCGATGGGATCGGTTGAGCCGACGACCGGGGCCGATTTCTCAGTCGCGCCGGTGAGATATGCCGTTCCGGAGCAGGCCCGGAAGACGCAGACCTACCTGGACGCAACGGCCCGCCTGCTTGACAAACGGATGCAGGGGGCATTGAAGGGTGTCGATGATATCGGAAAGCGATTGCTCGCGCTGAAGTACTATCTGAAGAGGAGAGGGGCGATCAAGAGCTCATGGGCGTGGACACGCGCCCAGGCAATGCGATACAAGAAATCGAAGGATTACACGCGATCGATTTCCGAGCTGATGAAATTGAGAAAGGTGTTTGAGGAGATGAATCCCGGATTCTCGCTCAAGGCAAACACTGACATTCGCGGGGTCGGTGATCAGGTCGACCTGTGGAATCAGACGCCGTCTGTGGAAGCATCGTCAAAGTCCCTGCTAGAGAAGACCGTTAAGGAGCTTTCTGACACTACATGGCCCGAGAATCCTGACAAGAAAGCACTCTCGCGATTCCAGAGTTTTCTCTCCAAAGCCAAGGTCCCGGTTGTGCCGACGGTTGCTGTCCCCGGATTCAGCCAGCATGGGCAGCTCCGCGCATTCGACATCGTGATCGTCGCGGGGGGCCGAATCGTTGCGGGGACTGACGCCGGGTCGGTCCGGTCAGTCTGGGACGCCTCAGGGTGGACTGCGAAGTTGAAGGAGGCGATCGACTCTGCCAGCATACACTTCTCGGGTCCGCTGCACACCCCGTATGAGCCTTGGCACTACGAGTTCGTGAGGTAGCGTGCGAGGCTGTTGACATACCCGCAATCCCCACCTTGCGCTCCTCCTCCCGCGAGAGGAACGGCCACATGATCTGAGAATCATTTAACAGTCTGCTATCCTCGTGCCGTCAGTCCACCTTCTTGGTACAGCTCAAGATGCCGGTGTCCCGCACGCAGGATGTGCATGCGCGGCATGTACGCGCGCATGGGATGATCCCTCGCATCGACGTCTTCCGGTCGCCCTTGGTATTTGTGATGGGCCCTCGTGGTTCCTGATCGACGCCACTCCCTCCCTCCCCGAACAACTATACAGGATGAGATGTGCGGCACCACACGCGAAGCTCTCGGGTGTGCTGCTCACGCATCTCCATATGGGGCACTACGGCGGACTTCTGCAGTTCGGTCGCGAATCGATGTCGACACGCGGATTGCCACTTCACGCGACCCGACGGGCCCTTGCCTTTCTCCATAACAACGAACCGTGGAAGTCACTGTTCGTCAACGGCAACCTGATTCCGCACCCGATCGAGCCAGGTCAATTGGTCAAATTGTCGCCGAAGATTTCGATCACACCACTCCCTGTTCCTCACCGCGCCGAGTACAGCGACACAATGGCGTTTCTCGTTTCGACCGGATCGCATCGGCTCCTGTACCTGCCCGACATTGATCGTTGGGACCAATGGGATCGCGATATTCGCGCGGTCATCGATCAGGTCGACGTCGCCCTGGTTGATGCCACGTTCTTTAGCGGTAATGAACTTCCCGGCCGCAACCTGACGGAAATTCCTCATCCATTCGTTCTTGACACCATTGACCGTTTGCGCGGGACGATGGCCGACGTGCGCCTGATTCATCTGAATCATTCCAACCCGCTGAACGGTGACGGACCGGAGTCGAAAATGGTCGCTGACGCCGGCCTCCGAGTTGCAACTGAAATGGACGCGTGGCTTGTCGATGAATGACGCTGCCCGCAATCCTTTGATGCTCGCATTGCTGCACGGATGACTGGTATCTCACTCCTCAACCCTCCACTCCCCGCCATGCGCATCTCCACGATTCTCCTCGTACTCATCGCGTCGGCCGCACACGCACAGGTGAACACAGAGTGGATGAGAAAGGAGGCTGGGTCAGAAGGGATTCATGGTGGCATCTCGTTAGGGGCAACGGTCGAGCAGGGTAACAGCGACGTCCTCGACCTCAATTCCTCTGGACGAATTGACGGCCGCTTTGGCAGGATCTATGCGTTCGTAGTAGGCTCGTACCGACGGAGCCTGAGCGGAGGAGAGGCCTACCGGAACAACGCCTTCGCCCACGTGCGCGTCGCGATCCCTCTCGACACAACGGGCTTCGTTCGCGTCGAGCTGTTCGGACAGAAGCAGTTCGATGACTTCCTCCGTCTCAAGGATAGAAACCTGGGGGGTGCCGGTGCTCGAATTCGAATCGTCGATCTCTCCAGCGACAGCACGTCAATTCTTGCCCACCTGGGTATTGGCGGAATGTTCGAGAGTGAGCTGAGCGCAGATTCGATCGACGCGCGGACTGATCTTGTCCGATCAACCAACTACCTGACGATTTCCGGCAGGGTCACTCCCTGGACCTCCGTCGTGGCAACGACCTACTATCAACCAGCGATAACACGCATCCATGACTACCGACTCCTCGTCGAGGGGAGCGTGAACTTCAAACTGTCGACGTTTCTCTCCCTGTTCGTTGCGATGAATTATCGATTCGACAATGAACCGCACGCGGGTCTCAGACGCTATGACTTGAAGATCACCAACGGTATCAGTGTCGACTTCTGAATCAAACCGCAATGGCATTGACATATCCGCATACTCGAACCATCGATCACGTCGACGACTACCACGGGACCCTTGTCGCCGATCCATATCGTTGGCTGGAAGACGACCGCTCACCGGAGACAATGGCGTGGGTGAAAGAGCAGAATGCTGTCACCATGCCGTATTTACGCTCCCTCCCTATGCGCCAGTCGTTTCATGATCGGATTGCTGACCTGTTCAACCACATGCGATACGGACTTGTGGTCAAGGAAGGGGGCAAATGGTTCTTCACGCGAAACGACGGGTTGCAGAATCAAGCCACCCTGTTCGTCGCCGACTCGGCCGACAGCGAACCTCGCGAGCTGATAGATCCGAACGTGTTCTCAACTGACGGAACTACGTCGATGGTGTCGTGGAGTGTTTCCCCCGGCGGAACGTACGTGGCCTATTCGGTCAGCGAAGGGGGGTCCGACTGGGTGGAGATTCGAGTGCGCAACGTCGAGACCGGCGTTGACCTCCAGGATGTGGTTCGGTGGGTGAAGTTTTCAGGTGCATCATGGACCCAGGACGAAGGCGGCTTCTACTACAGCCGCTTCCCGGAAACCGACGACGCCGATCTCCTGAAGGGAAAAAACGAGAATCACACGGTCTACTACCACAGACTGGGCGAGGATCAAACCAACGACGTCATCATCCACAAACAGACGGACAATCCCGAATGGCTATTTGGGGCGCGCGTACATGAAGGTGGTAAATGGCTTGTGGTCAGCATTCGTGGAATGGATCCGGAGAACATGCTCTTTGCGGCGGACCTGGGCGATCCAGCCTCACCGAACGTTGCCCCTAGGCTCCAACCTATTGTGAATCGATTCGATTCGGTGAACACATCCGTTGGCGTGGTTGACAATACACTCTTCATCGTCACAACACGCGACGCGCCCAAAGGAAGAGTGGTCGCGGTCGACCTGGCATCCCCAGTTGAAGCAGACTGGAAGACAATCGTTCCAGAGTCCGATCTTCCGATCTCGCAGGTGATTCTTGCAGGCGGCAGACTTGTGGTGGGACGAACCATGGATGCCTGCAGCCAGTTATTCATGTATGCTCTGGATGGAAGCCCAATCGGCGAGATTCCTCTTCAAACACTGGGTACGGCGATTGCACTCGACTGGAGCTTTTCCGACGAAGAGTTCATCTACGGGTTCACCAGCTTCGTCACCCCATTTCGCGCGTACCGCCACAATCTGGCTACAGGTGAGAGCGTGCCGTTCGGCGTGGCGCATGCTGATGTGCATAGCGACTCGTACGTGGTCAAGAAGGAGTGGGCAACCAGCCGTGATGGAACGGAGGTGCCCCTCTTCATCGTTCATCACAAGAACGTGGTGCTGGACGGCACCAACAGAACCATCCTCTATGGCTATGGGGGGTTCAACGTCCCCATGTCGCCGACATTTTCATCGGTCAGTCTGGCATGGATGGAACAAGGGGGGATCTACGTTCAGGCATTGCTCCGTGGTGGCGGCGAGTATGGCGAAGAGTGGTACAAGGCCGGGACGCTCGATAGGAAGCAAAACGTCTTCGATGATTTCATTTCAGTGGCGGAGCACCTGTTCACCCGGAAGTACACATCGCCAGCCCATTTGACGATTCGCGGCGGCTCGAACGGCGGGCTCCTTGTCGGCGCTGTCATGGTACAGCGCCCCGACCTTGCAGCATGCGTGATCCCCGAGGTTGGAGTAATGGATATGCTCCGATATCAGCACTTCACAATCGGTCGGCACTGGGCCCGAGACTACGGGCTGAGCGATGACCCGGAGATGTTTCCGCTCCTCTACTCGTACAGCCCGCTACACAATCTTCGTGACGATGTGGACTATCCTGCGGTTCTGGTGATGACGGGCGATCACGACGATCGAGTCGTGCCTGCCCACTCGTTCAAGTTCGCTGCCCGCCTGCAGGCAGTCCCGCGCAACGGTCGACCGGCGCTTATTCGCATCGAAACGAACGCCGGACATGGTACCGGCAAATCGACATCGGCGGTCATCCAGGAGAGCGCGGACCTTCTTGCTTTTGCCTACCACCACACGTAGCGATCACTTCCTGATGACGGTCGTGGTGCCACATCGGGCACCGTCCAGCTCCACTTCGATCAAGAAGAGATTGCCCGCGACATGTCGAAAGTCGAGGAGTATGTCGGTCGTGCCACGCTCCCTGGTCCCGACTGGAAAGCTCCAGACGCGGGAGCCATCGATCCCGTAAAAGACAACCACCACATTACCGGCCCTCGGCAGGTCGACGCTCAACACGGATACGCCCGACGACGGGTTGGGGGCGATACTGCAATCGTTCTCGCCCTCCGGATGATACGCCGCAAGAAGGTTGAGGGCACGGTACCCACGGGACGACACGTCAATACCGCGACCAGCACTGCCGTCCTGGTTGACTGAGCCGCAGGCGATCGTCCGTTCTTGGATCGTCGTCGCCATGCAATTCGTCGTGGTGCCCCGATCGCCGATCACAGGGTCGCTTTCGTTGGATACCGTTCCAGCTTGCATTTGGAGCCAACCTGACATCATCACCCCAACAACAAGAATGAAAACTCTGGCGGACAGTACTTGGATATTCATCGTGCAACTCGGATTTGTGTTTGCCCTATCTTCGCAATCCCACTCGTCTATCATACAGCCTCTGCACACGGCCTAAACAATCCTTAAAGGCAGCACTCTCGACCATGAATCGCCGTACCCAAAACACGATTCCGGGACGTTTTCGACGTTTCCTCTCACTTCTCACGCTCCTCTTTGTTTGCGTCAGTCTGGCCAGCGGGGCACCAGGTCTGGCGGGACTCAGTCAGGGGGCGCGGCTTTCAGGCTTTTCGGCAGTCGCTCTCTACGTCGACGACGACGGTCGCCCATTTGGCGCCCGCTTCCGCCATGAGGCCACCGGCTTCACCCTGGACTACCTGATGATGGAGACCGCCCCCGAGTACTTCATCTGGGTGAATTCGTTCCCCACGTCAGACATGGGGGAGCCTCACACACAGGAGCATCTTCTGTTGGGGAAGGGGAACGTTGGGCGCGAGACGTCGTCGCTCAGAAGCATGCTCCTGATCGAATCGAGCGCCTACACGATGCAGTGGCGGACATGCTATCATGCACAGACGGCGGCCGGCCCCGAGGCGTTTTTCAGTGGACTGAGGGCCGAGCTGAATGCCCTCCTGCATCCCGACTACACGGACGAGGAGATCCGACGCGAGGTCTGCAATGTTGGTGTGACCGAATCCGCCGACGGCACGCTTGGACTGGAGGAGAAGGGAACGGTATACAACGAGATGGTGAGTTCATTCGAGCGCCCGTGGTCCAGGATGTCACGGGCGCTTGATATCGCTTTGTATGGCGGGCATCATCCGCTAGCATTCGTCTCGGGAGGACTACCCGAGGCGATTCGTCGCATGAAGCCGGAGGACATCCGGAAGTTTCATGCCGATAATTATCGGCTTGCGAATATGGGGATGATAGTCGCCCTCCCCTCCTCGATGGAGCTGGATTCAACATTGACGAACCTGGACCTGCTACTTCGCGGCCTCCCCCCTACACCCGGCACCGGGAACAGTTCGGACAATATTCCGCGCACGGCGCGAACGCCATCGGAGAACACGACACCCATCATTGCGGAGTATCCAAGTGCCTCGGAAAACGTCCCCGGCCCGGTTCTGATGGCATGGACCACTGTGGATGATCTATCGGTCGACGACGAAATCGCAATGGGGTTATTCCTCAGTTCAGTCGCCGGCGATCCGTCGACGAATCTGTATCGTCGACTGGTTGACGCGCAACTTCGAACGATCTCCTGTGGCGCCACTGGTGTGTTTGGTTGGATCAACAGTGACGACGGTCATCCCCTCTACATCGGGCTAAGCAACGTCGATCCCTCGTGGATGACAGTGGAGCGACTCGCCGAGATTCGATCACAGGTCGTGGATGAACTCAAGCGTGTGTCAGAATACGCCGATGGGTCCGAGGAATTGACCGCCCTTAATGATCGCGTTATGGCACGGATCATAGAGGCGCGAAGGGACGCGAAGAAATTCCTCGGCACTCCGCCTGGATTCGGATTTCGACACGCAAGCTCCGCGTGGATGGAATCGCTGAGGCAGCTGGAGAGAGTCTCTGGATTCCGCAAAACCCCGACGATGGGGCCGATCTACGACAGGCTGGTGGCAAGGCTCAAGGAGGGAACGAATGTCTGGCGCGACCTTCTTAGACAGATCAACATTCTAGATCGTCTCCCCTACGTATCGACGGCACGCCCGAGCCCCTCCCTGCTTCAGCGGGAGACCGACGAAAGGCACGCAAGAATGAAGGGAGAGCTACGCCGACTGATGGGACGATATCGCGTGGACGACGAGCAGGTGGCGATCCAGCGGTACAAGTCGGAGTACGATGCAACGACACGTCTCCTTGATTCGATTGCCGCCCGCGCCGCGATGCCGCGGTTCGTTCAAACTCCGCCGATGACGATCGACGACGACATCCACTACTCGCGCACCGAGCTTTCGAAGGGGATACCCTACGTCGCCTCGACATTCGATGAAATGTCGGGCACGACAGTGGGCCTGGCACTCCGTCTGGATGACGTGCTGCCGATGCATTATGTCTACCTCTCTGCGCTTCCTGCTCTGCTTTCGCAGTCTGGTTTGTATGTCGATGGCGTTCCGTTGAAGTATGCTGACATGCGCGAACGGATGCGTCGGGAGATCCAGGGATTGAACGCCTACTACAGTGTCAACGCGGACGCGCGACGATATGAGCTGGTTGTGCGTGGTCAAGGCTTGACCCCCGAAGAGTCACGTCACGCGTTGGACTGGATGAGCAATCTCCTCTACCACGTCGACTGGAGACCCGAGAATCTCCCCAGAATGCGCGAGGTCGTTGATCAAATGCTGAAGGGTCTCCGGAACACGATGCAGGGTTCCGAGGAGGGATGGGTGCACGACCCGGCCGGAGCCTGGCGACGTCAGCGCGACCGACTCTTTTTGACAACAAGCTCCTTCCTGACGCGTGAGCACAATCTCCTTCGCCTCCGTTGGCTCTTACAGGATGTTGACGGCGTCGACGACACCGCTGCCCTTGGGCAGGCGTTCGATAAGCTGGCCGAATCGGGTCGCGGGAGTAAACGGGGGGCCGTGGAAATCCTGATGAAGCTCCTCTCTGGAGAGACGGGCATCGATCATGGCCCGCGCAGGATGCAGGAGGCCATTTCTGCCGTCAACGTGCTTTCCCCTCGATCACGAGAGATTATCCGAATGGCGACGGCCGACGTGCTGGAACGATTGGGTGATATCCCCGATGACGCGCTCGAAATGGACATTCGCGACCTCTTCTCGACGATGCGAAGAGACTTGATGCGGGACCCGCGCGATGTCCTTGCCGAACTCGATATGGTTCGTCAGAGCCTGCTCAAGAGCACGAGCGCGCGTTTCTTCGCCATCGGTTCTTCGAGAGGTTTGCAGGAGCTCCATGGTCCGATATCCGCGTTGGCAATGGGTCTGTCGTCGACACCTCCGTTGGGTAATGCTCGTGTGACGACGCCACTGATATCGAATCGAGTAATGAGGCGTTCCGGTGCGAAGACAAGTCCCGTGTTTGTAGGACTCGTGAATCCCAGCACGTCGAGCGGCGTGTTCATCAATTCGGCCCCCGCCCCCGATTATCGAGCCCGCGACACCGCGGCACTCGTCGACATTCTTGCGGGGATGATATACGGTGGTCACGGTGCACATGGAATATTCATGAAGACGTGGGGTGCGGGTCTAGCCTACAGCAACGGAATCCGTTCGTCGATTCGATCCGGAAGAATTTCATACTACGCGGAGCGATGCCCCGCCCTGCCGCAGACAATCGGGTTCGTCATCGACGAACTGAAGCGGGCGCCCATCGATCAATCTCTCGTTGAGTATGCCATTGCTCAGACATTCGACGAATCACGTGCCGGAGCGACATACGAAGCGCGCGGTGAAGCAATGGCGGCAGACGAGGCCGACGGAATAACGCCGGACGTCGTTCGATCGTTCCGTCAGCGGATTCTCGCAATCCGAACCGCTCGCGGCCTTGCAGACCGTATCCGTGAAAGGTTCCCCGTCGTCTGCTCGAGCGTTCTTCCCGGTTGGGGTGCGCCAAAGCAGACCATTGACTCCGGCATCTATTTCGTCATCGGCCCGGACACCCAACTCGATCTGTACGATGCGTACCTCAGGAAGAACGAAGGGGACGGCGTACAGCTGGTGCGGATATACCCGAGGGACTTCTGGATGGAGTAAGCCGGTGCAACGATGCAATCCGGCGCTAATCGAAGGGCTGTGGGGGAATCAAACTCCCCCGCGGCCCTTTCCTCTTGGAACCTGTTGAATAACTCTCCGATCGGCAGCCGGTTCAAAACGCGCGAGGTCAAGGCGCGCGATGACGAGCGAATGGGGCGTACCGGTGGTACGCCCCAGAGAGGGATGAGGAGCCCAACGCAGAGATTGCGTGTATCTCAACAGCCTCCTAGTTCGGTGACACGTTCCAATCCTGTGGCCATGAATCTGAGCCGATGAATCGCACCATGGTGATTGGCTGCTGAATACCACCCAGGTCATTATTCGCAGGCAGGAAGCCGAGACGCATGTCGTCCGTCGTTTTCCCCGGCGGGAGTTTGATTCGTACGAGTAGCCGGGGCGACAATCCCAGATCGTTCTGCTTCCGTCGATAGTCGTTGTTGGAGTAGAAACCCTTGTCGAGCTGTCGCTCCATGAAGTTCTCGCGATACGAAATGACGAATCCATAATTCGTCGATGGATCGGCTATCATACCCTTGACCGCATCCACGATGCTGGCGGTTCCCGACCAGGCCTGACTCCGTAGGCGTAGAGGGTACTCAGCCGGAGGGATGCCCCCTCTGTCAGGTCGATTGTTCCAGGTAAGCGTCATCGGGCTCCAGGGCTCGTTTCGAATCACGCCGACATTCAGCGTCACGTCGTCTGTCCCATAGCCGTCCTCATTCTTCCCACCGTGGAAGAGCTCAAGCTTCGCGTCGAGCACCTCCGTTCCCTCGGGGAGCGTGGGGGGAGTGAAGTGAACGTAGCTGATCTTCCGTGACAACATGCCCGCCGCCACGCTGAGACTACCGTTGCGACCGAAGCTCAAGTTGGCCTCCGATCCCTCGCGACCGTAAGACGCGTATGTATCCATATCAGAGCCGATCCAGAGACAGACGACTCCCGATTGCGTCGGAGGTACTCCAATGGGGGGTGAAATGACGTCACATGCTGCAAACGTTACCGTGCATACCGCTGCCGTCAGAAACTTCCACATGATTCTCTCTCCTGTTCATTGGTGCTGATGGTTCTCACCACCTGTGTCGTGTTTGTGTTCCGTTCTCACAAACCCCTTCCTTTCTGAGCAGCAACCTATGTGGGGGGGCGGGGTGCGATCACTACTACTTTCCTTCTACCTGGAGCGGGTCTATCTTCTGGCCGCACCGACTGTGTCCTCAACATCTTCGTGCCAGCATTGAATTCCATCTCAGACATACGGAACGCCCTCGCCGATTCGATTCGAACCGGCAACGTCTCCCAGGGGCGCGCGGCCATGCGGCGGCTGATGGAGAGTCTGTTGGAGTCTGATGCCTTTGACGAGATGGAAGAGGCGGTGGCACTGGGAACGAGCGGAGCTCGCGCATTGAACGATCCTTCGATCAGAGCCCGCGCATCCTACCTGGACGGTGTGTGTAGACTCTTCAAGGGCGACTCAGCCACCGCATTCCGACGGTTCGACGAGTGCCGGCGTGCCGCTCGTGAGGCGCGCGAGACCCGTGTCGAACTGCAGGCATTGACGGCGTGGGCCGGGGGACTGATTGATGCGGGCGACTTTGTCGGCGCCTGGCGCCTGTTGACCACAGCGATGCGACTCGCACGGCGTCACCACGTCCGCGACCTGGAAGCCGAGATTCTGGTGAGGAAGGGGCGTGTTGAGCAGCTGCGTGGTCGCAACAGACGCGCGTTGAGACTGGCCGAGGAGGCAAGCGCGGTCGCCGGTGAGACCACTATGCACCCGACGTTCGCTGCGCGACTCGCCGGATTCATTGGCATGATTCACCTGGTCACAGGGGATCTCCCCAATGCCCTCAGGCAGTTCTATCGGATGACCGTCCTCGCCGATGAAGCCGGTTCACGGAGACAGCGCGCTCGAGCGCTTAGTAGCATCAGTATCGTGTTTCGTCATTCGCACGATTTCCATGCTGCGCTCGAGATGGCGCGACTGGCGTTGGATGAAGCCCGCGTGATTGACGATCGAGGGATGATTGCATCGTTTCTAGGCAATCTTGGCAATGCGCTGAATGCCGTCGGACGGTACGAGGAGGCGCTCGAGTCGTATCGCGAAAGCCTGACGCGGGCTCGCTCCATCGGAGATCGCGGACTCGAGATCACCACGCTGGACAATATCGGAATGGTACTCGCGACGCTTGGGCGTTCTGCCGCGGCCATGAAGTCGTATCGAGAGAGCCTGACCATGGCCGAAGAGACGGGGGATCTGCTCGGGATCGCTCGCTGTCGTATAGGCATCGGAATCGTGATGATGGGTCGCGGGGATCCCGACGGAGCGGTTGCGGAATTGAGTGCGGGGTTGTTGGTGGCGGAGGAGATTGGCGCCCTGGCTGCAACGGCCGAGGCTCACGAACAGCTCACGAACTGCTATGAAACGCTCGGCAAGGCTTCGGTTGCCCTGGAACACTATCGCAAAGGGGTGGAGATACGCCAGTCGATTCTGGGTGCTGAGCGCGCGAGAGAGATCATGGAACTCAGAATGCGCAATGCCATCGAGAAGGAGGAACGCGAACGCCGCGAGTTGACAGAGAGGAATCGCGTGCTTGAAATGGAGGTCGAGCATCAGCTGCAGGAGTTGAACGCGATGGCAGTCCGACTCAATCAGACGACGACGATGCTCAAGTCGCTTCAGCATCAGATGGGGGCGAACGCCATGCACTCTGATGACGAGCGGAATGAGATCGTGACGCGAATGAAGGAGGCAGCGCGGATCGACGACGAGTGGGAGCGATTTGAGCTTCGCTTCAATCAAATTCACGGTGGATTTCTGGCAGACCTCTCCCGACGGTACCCGGAGCTCACGCCGAGCGAGCTGAAGGTGTCAGCACTCCTCAGGACGCAAATCGGGACGAAAGACATTGCTACGCTCCTGAACGTGGGAACGCGTGTCGTCGAGAAGCACCGCTGGAATATCAGACGCAAGCTGGGACTGGGATCGGGAGACAACCTGTCCGCGTTCCTGGCGAAATAGGGATGGCTGGGTCAATGGGCGGAGCGCCGCTGGGCGGAGCG
>CAYWXV010000013.1:0-20983 GCA_964462535.1 uncultured Alphaproteobacteria bacterium | reverse complement strand
TGGGTCCAAATCAGGAGCACGGCCGAGCCATTCGACGTGGACGACATGCGCGCCTTCCTGGGTGCCGCGTCCAAGTTGCGTGACCAGGCTATTTCGGGATCGTACCCGACTTTTTTTTTGTGGAAACCACCAACTCTGGGAACTGAAATCGCTGACGGGGGAAATGGAAATCGGCTGCGCGTAGATTGTACACATCCTTCACGACCGACCCGGCCAGACCACGAGGCCAGTCACAGTGATGGTGATCAAGGGAACAGATATCAGCTAGACGGAACGAAACCCTCCCATGACGGACCGCAGAGACAAGATGGATGGCAGCAACCTCTCGAGCGACGAGAGACTACCACACGGCGCCATCCGGTGTGGAGAGTGCGGCACAATTGGCTACCGAAGCGACAAGTACTGTGCGTGCTGTGGAACACCGCTCCTCCCTCGCTGCACCCGGTGCGGAGCGGCTGTGGTCCACCCAATCGCGTATTACTGCACAGAATGCGGTGCCGGACTCGACCCAATGGGAAGAGACGTAATGTCGCAGGGCTTCAATGACGTCCCGCCCCCGATGTAAGAGAGAAGCGAGAACCACACAGGGCATCGGGGCGCGGAGAACACCACCAGAAGGAGTATCGGATTTCAGGTCGTCTGTTCCACCACGGACACGACGCCTCCCTTGACATCTCTTCACAAACTAAATGTGAAACCAATCCGTTAGCAGAACGAACAGGCGGTCACGCGGCACGAGAAGTCACTGAGAGCAAGGCCGCGAGACACGAAGAACACCACCACCGGAAAGGAAGAATGACCCTTGAGAGAGGGGTCGAACAGAGAGGAAAGATTCCCCGAAGGGCGCCACCAACGAAAGCGGGAACAAGAGAACCGGAGCCGGTCGCACCACGATGACCAGCTCCGGTTTTCTCGTTTTTCAGATGGAATTCAACAATGGAACCGAGTTCAAACTCGTAGATTCCTCACATTAAACGCCCCACTCCATTCGGTTTCGATAGCCGAGCGGATCCAATCAGAAAAGACGAAACCGTGCGCCGTCTGCTTCTTCTTGCCCTGCTCCTTCCTTGCGCGATCTTTTTCGGCGGCTGCCCCCAACACGTGGTAGATCTGACGGAGGAGATCCTCCCGCCGAAGGACTATCGCCCGATCTACATGACCTCGAGCGCCTCCCTGGACTCCATTCTGCAACAGTACAAAGGGGCGGCCGAACGGGTCAGAGCGATAGCGTCGCGTGCGGCCGGGGATACCTCGTTTCAGGGAGAACTCCCGCTGCTCTCGATGGATATCCGGCGCGTCGATGACAGCAAGTATCCGGATCGCGTCGAGCTCAGGGCATTCATCTACGATTCCGCGGGGCGTTTCATTATGGGGCTTGCCCCACCCTATTTCAAAGGGACCGGAGACTGGCGGTCCAGATGGCCCCGTCTGATTGATTCGTGCAACGGGGAGCGTGTAGTCGTCGATTCCTTCCAGGTGACGGAGGTGCGCGAGGATCGGGGCGAGCCCTACGCGCTCGGGTTCGTGCTGGATCATTCCGGCTCGATGGGTGATGAAAAGATTCGCCGCCTCCGATCCGCTGTCGCCCGCGTCCTCTCGGTGATCAAACCGGGTGACCAGATCACCACAGTGAAATTCGGCTCGGCCACGCTAGTCGATGTCCCCCTCACCCCCGACCGCCGCACGTATCAATCGAGCTTTGTCGTGGAGAACATCCGTCCACCCGGCGGGGGGGGTACGGCCCTGTACGACGCGGCCATCATCGGCGTGAAGGAGGTCTCAAAAGCACCCTCGGGTCACAAGCGGGCCATCATTCTCTTCACAGATGGGTTTGACGGCGAATCGAAAGCGACCGACGACTCGCTCCGACGGTACGCGCGTGCAAACCGTGTCTCCATCTACACCGTGGCGTACGGACAGGCCGATGTCGACCGCATGAGGAACATCGCCATCTACACCGGCGGTCGATTCTATCGCATCTACTCCTACAAGGAGTTCCCCTATGTCTTCGCCGACATCTACCGGACGCTGAACAACTACTACCGGATAACCTACGATCCTCCCGACTGCTCAGGGATCCACAAGGCCACGCCATACGTCTCAATTCCTGAGCTGGGATACGACTCTCTGAAGGCGAGTGGAACGTATGATCGCTCACTCTTTACCCCCTACGACCCGATCGGCACGCTCGTCTTCCTGAACATTGAATTCGACTACGACCAATCAACGATACGGCCCGAGTCAATGAGTCAGGTACAGCAGGTCGCCAACGCGATGCGGACGTATCCAAAGATGAGGCTGGAGATACGCGGCCACACGGACGATCGTGGTGGCGAAGAGTACAACCAGAAACTCTCGGAGCAGAGGGCCGAAGCGGTTGCGCAAGCTCTGGCAGAGATGGGAATCGAGAGGACCCGTCTGGAAGTCAAAGGCTTCGGCAAATCGCTTCCAATTGTTCCTAACGATTCCGACGACAATCGACGGAGGAACCGTCGAACCGAATTCGTAATCCTCGCTCGCTGACAGCCAGACTGGACGACCTCGTCAGCGATCCGAATTCTCCCATGCGTACGAACGTACTTCTTCTCTTTTGCTTGCTCCCCTCTATCGCCACGGCACAGCTGTCGATAGACCCCGCACGTGGGCTGGTGGGTCAGGAAGCCCGCATTACCGTTCATCTCCCCGGACAAAGCGTCGGAGAGACATCGACGTTCACCGGTCAGCTCAAACTCGGGAACTCGACCGTTTTCTATCCCGAACGATTTCTCCCGCCATCCGGGGATTCCGTAATCGGATTCTCTCTCCGGGCAATCACGGATTCGCTCTACGACTTTTCGTTCACGATCAAGACTGGACCCGGTCCTCGAACGGCCGGTGATACGCTTGTATTCCTTGCAGGGGAGGCTCTTGCCGGTAGCGACTCGGTCTCCACAATCGCGTTGCTCAACGTCCTCCGGAACGGCACACCGACAGGTTCGGCCTCCTCACGTATCGTCACCTCCTCGATCGGACCTCCACTCCCCTACATCCGATTCGCGACGCTCGAGCAGAACTATCCCAACCCGATTCGGAAGGGGCAATCGACCACGTTTGGCTTTCGCATCGACAAGCCGTCGGAGGTGCGTTTCGTGATCTACACAGACCTGGGTCAGGAGCTTGAGGTGATCCAACTGGGATTGATAGGAATCGGACCCCACACGTTCGTCTACACGCCAGGGTTGACGCAGCCGAGCGGCGTCTACTGGGCCCGCATGATCACCAACACCGGCTCTGCCGAGAAACCCTTCCACATCGTGCGATGAGAGACCTCAGAGCCTTCCGCGTGACCTGGATCGCAGGCATTCTCTTCGCAGTCATGATTGCGTCTCCTCCTCTCCATGCACAGACGGGGGGATCGGACACCTCGCGCGCCGTCGACTCGACGTACGGGTTCGACTCCACGTGGAATGCCGACTCTGCCTGGGCGGAACTGGGGTTGGATGAAGAGGGCTTCAAGTTCGATGAGGAGGTGTTCGGGCATGTGTCAACCGGGTGGTTCCCGACTCCATATCTCTCGTGGAGCTTGTCGTACACGACCGATGCGTTCTACAGCGATACCTACGATCGAGCGATGGATCTCCGGTCTGCGTCCTTGCGCCCGACAACGAACCCGTTCGGTTGGTGCGACCCGTATCAGGATTCCGATGAGCGGAAGATCATGCAGCCGTACAAGGACGAGGAGAACGACGACGGCTACCCCGTCACCAACTACGACGAACACCGGCTGACCTTCCATTTCAATCCCCCGGTCCCTCTCATCCTTCGGGCTTCGGCAGGTTTGACAATCACCGAGGGGATGCTCTTCTCCAATGACACGACCAGAAGCTACCTCTCGCTTGCCGGGGTCGTCCGTGATCTTCGGGAAGTAAGCGTCGTTTATCTGAGAGAGTATGCGATCGCGGGGGACATCGGCGTCACGATCCCATTCTACGGTGGGTTCGTGAAGAATGAGGCCATCGACCTCTCGTCGTACTACTACATCCACGCCGGGATCGGAGGATCATATGCCGTCTCGAGCAAGGCAACGCAGTTCGCGCAGATCGCAAACGCGAAGTCGGATATTAGGTATGGCAACGGTCGAGACACGGTCACGCTGATCGACGAACAGCTCCTTCCAAACCTCAACAAGACGCGATACTACTACGTTGGCGCGCTCGGCTGGAACCTCGTCGCTGAATTCTTCCACCTGGGTTTCGAGGTTTTCACCACGATCCCTATCACTCCCGTGCTTGACGACGCCGACTGGAAGCAGTATTTTGTTGGCGCGCGTATTTCGCTCGGGTATCAATGGACTCCCAGGAAGGACGAGAACAAACCTCTGTGGCCGTGACGGGATCATCGTTGACCACACCGACCGCACATTCGGCAATCCAGGCGGATCGTCCCAGAATAGCTCTCGTGCAGCTGTCGGACGCCAGGAGTATTCGGACGTGGTCTGGAACGGTGCTGTTCATGAAGGAGGCTCTTGAACGCCATGTTGGCGAGGTGACCGATCTCTCCCCCTACCCTGGTTCAATGATTCCCTGGAAAATCCTGGGGAATGTGATCGGGCGGATCAGTAACCGACGCTGGAGCAGTCCGCACGATCCGCTGCTGGCACGACGGGCAGGCGCGTACTTCAGTCGGCTCCTCAAGAGTGGGAGTTTCGATGTCGTTTTTGCGCCGGCGTCGTCTTCGATCATCGCGTTCCTTGAGACGGATGTCCCCGTCGTCTACTACTCCGATGCAACGTGGGACCTGGTGGCAGGCTACCTCGAATGCTACACGAATCTGGCCCCCAGGTATTCACAATCAGCGGAATTGGCGGAACGGCAGGGGCTGAGTCGATCCGCTCTCGCGTTCTTCAGCTCTGAGTGGGGCGCAGCATCCGCCACGGACCACTATGGCATTCCGCGCGAGCGTGTACGCGTGCTCCCCCTTGGCGCGAATCTCCCGACGCCGCCGAACCGAAGTGATGTCCTCCCTCCGTCGCTCGACTCCACCGTCAAACTTCTCTTCTGCGGAGTCTCCTATCAGAACAAGGGGGGGCCGATTGCGCGACACGCGCTGGTGGAGCTGCTCTCGATGGGAATCGATGCGGAACTGACCATCCTTGGCTGTGTTCCGCCCGAGAGTGAGCGGCACCCGAACATGACCGTCATCCCCTTCCTGGACAAGAGCATTCCAGCTCAGCGGGAGGAATTCGAACGTGTCTGGAGACGGGCGAACATCTTCATTCTCCCTACGCGCTTCGAGGCGGCTGGTCTGGTCTTCGCAGAGGCAAGCGCGCACGCGATTCCTTCATTCGCACCCAACACAGGCGGGATCGCCGCGATGGTGCGAGACGGAATCAACGGTTATCTCCTCCCTTACGACGCGGGTGGTCGGGAGTATGCCCGAGCGATAGCAACGTTGATCGGGGATCGGGACGCCTATTTTGCAATGTGCGAAGCCAGCCGGAACGAATTCGACACGCGCCTCAACTGGGATGTCTGGGGGAGAACGATGGCCAGCGAGATTGATCAGCTGTTGGGGCGTAGCCAGCCGTTGTAGACGTCGCACTTTTTTGCAGACTGGGATTGCACCCACATCCCCTTTCTCCTATGTTTGTGTCCCCCATTTGACCATGGCGGGCATAGCTCAGTTGGTCAGAGCGCCTGGTTGTGGCCCAGGAGGTCGTGGGTTCAAGTCCCATTGCTCGCCCTCGCATGCATGAAGCGCGGCCCGATACCGTCGGGCTGCGCTTTCGTGTTCAAGGGGTTTTCTACCGTCCCCGTTCGATTCCGTTCAACCCGCACACCTATGGTTCGCGTTCGCTTCGCTCCGTCACCGACCGGAATGCTCCACGTTGGCAGTCTTCGGTCAGGTCTGTACAACTACCTCTTCGCCCGGCACAACGGCGGGAAGGCGGTTCTTCGAATCGAGGATACTGATCAGACCCGCTTTGTTGAAGGGGCGGAGCAGGACATCATCTCTATGTTCGCCTGGTGCGGGATTGAATTCGACGAGGGGCCGCACGTGGGTGGAGACTATGGGCCCTATCGTCAGTCGGAACGGACCGAACTCTATCGCGAGCATGCTCAGATACTGATCGATCGGGGTACCGCCTATATCGCATTCGATACCGCGGAGGAGCTGGATTCGATGCGTGAACGGCAGCAGAAGGCCGGACTCGCACCGAAGTACGATCGATCGTCGATGCGGAATCAGTTCACGCTGGGACCACAGGAGACGGAACGTCTCATTGCCGAGGGTGCCGAGCATGTGATTCGGCTATTTGTTCCGTTGGTCGGCGAGACGCGAACGCGCGATATGGTCAGGGGTGAGTCGACATTTTCAAATAGAACGATCGACGATCAGATTCTTGTGAAGTCGGATGGCTATCCGACCTATCACCTGGCCAACATCGTCGATGATCACTTGATGGAGATCTCGCACGTGATACGCGGAGAGGAATGGCTCCCCTCCCTGCCGAAACATGTCATCCTGTACGAGGCGTTCGGCTGGGAGCAGCCTCAGTTCGCACATCTTCCACTCCTACTTGGCACGACGCGAAAGAAACTCTCGAAGCGGGATGGCGACGTCTCTGTCCGCGAGTATTATGACAAGGGATATCTCCCGGAGGCGCTGGTGAATTTCGTTGCTCTGCTCGGTTGGAATCCAACCGCGGATCGCGAAATCTTCACGATGGGCGAGATGATCGAAATGTTCGATATGGAGAAGGTGAACAAGGCGGGAGCGATTTTCGATATCCAGAAACTCAACTGGATGAACGGAATGTATCTCCGAGCGCTCCCGATCAGCCGGCTCGCCGATGATGCCATGCGACTATTGGAGCAGGCCGGCTTCGCTGACGTCGAGCGGAGTTACGCTGAAAAGGTGATCGATCTTGTGAAGGAGCGAATCAATTTCGTCGCCGACGTCCCGGTTTTTGCGGATTACATGTTCGGACCGGTGCGTGAATTCGATTCTGAGTACGACGCGAAGCAGTGGCGACCCGAAACGACGGGGCAGATGACTGAGCTTGCTTCTCGTCTGGAAGCTGTGCCAGCCAGCGGATGGACGGTGCAGGGGATCGAGGAGGTGGTCCGCGTCTATGCCGAAGAACTCGGACTCTCAGCCGGTAAGCTGATTCATCCCTTGAGGCTTTCCATCACAGGGAAGCGGGTTGGAGCCGGCATGTTTGAAACAATGGAGGTGCTCGGACAGCGGGAGTCGATAGTGCGCATCCGGGCCTATGTTGAACGGAAGGGATAGTCGGACGTGATCGCCGCTTCTCAGTAATCGCGAACGACAAATGTTGCTTCAGCCATGCGGACGACACACCTGACAAGACTGATCGGGGTGCTATGCCATCCCACCGGTGAGAACCTGATTCATCAGATGTTCTCTGCTGCATGCGCAATAACCGGCGTCGATGCCGCGCCGATTATTTTCGATGCCTCCATCCGGGAAATTGCTGCGCCCGTCGGCGCACTGAGAACGCTCGGCGCCGGTGGGGTATATCTGGACGGCCGGTTGCGCCATGCGGCGTCGGGACTGGTCGATTATGTCGCCGACGAGGCGCACGGCGCCGGTGTGATAAACACGATTCTCTTCGCGGACGATCATGCCACCGGGCACAATACCGAAGCGACGGCGATCATTCGAACGCTCGAGCCGCATCGCGAGACGTTCGCCAATGGCAGCGCAGTCGTTCTGGGCGCGGGGGCTGTGGCCCGGTCGGCCGTCTACGCGCTTGTACGTCACTTCCGTGTTCGACACCTCGCGATCGCAGACCGAACACCTCAACAGGCACAGCTGTTGAAGCAGGTCTATGAAGGGACCAAGACGACGACAGTCGTGGAGGCCCACGAACTCTTCCCTCCCGACATCGCGCAACTGCTTGCCGAGGCGCGACTCATCATCAACGCAACGGCTATCGGCGCATTTCCTGACACCGAGGCGACTCCGATCACGATCCCCGACTTGATCAACGATCGACAGGTGGTGCTGGACGCCGTGTACAGTCCCGCGCATACCAGGCTACTCAGTCAGGCGGATGACGCGGGCGCCGTGGGCATCAGTGGAATCGAAGTACTCCTCGAACAGGTGGCTGAGGCGTTCCGAATTCTCACGGACTCAGAGTTCCCCCGCGACGACATCCGCGAATTGTTGATAACCAACAAGTAGTCCGGGGAACGTGCGAAGATGTGGTGTACGCGTCGAGGGACGAAGTGTACGACCTGGATGTCGACGACTTCACCGACCATCAGCCGCGCACGACAAGCAACAGCCACGTCCCGCTCCTCACCTCACACCACCCCATACGGGCGACTCTCGAACCGCGCCAGTCTACAACCACCAACTACCACGCGTACGCTTCCGGCGCCTGATTACCCGGACCCGGCCAGATCTGATCCAGCCGCGAGAGAAACTCGTCCCCCAGACGAAGCTCGAGGGCAGCGACGTTCTCGTCGAGTTGATCTACCGTCCGTGGACCGATGATCGGACTGGTGACGACTGGATTGTATAGTGTCCAGGCAAGGGCGACATCCCCTGGTCGCAGGTCGTGTTCGCGGCACAGTTCTTCGTAGGCATCGACTTGAGGGCGCAATCGCTCGTAGGCAGCCTGAAGCTGTGGCCGGGCTCGCCGTCCCGTCGTTGCGCCGCCAACAACGCCGGCCAGCAGGCCACCTGCCAGCGCGCTCCACGGAAGCAGCGCCAGACCGAAGTGTCGGCATGCGGGAATCACTTCCAGCTCGATGTGCCGATTGCGGAGACTGTAGATACTCTGCTCGGATACGAGCCCCAGGAAATGGCGAGAGCGCGCGATCATGTTTGCCTCGGCGATGTTCCATCCTGCGAAATTGGAACTGCCGACGTAGAGGACCTTTCCGTCACGCACGAGATTCTCCATCGCCTGCCAGATTTCGTCCCATGGAGTGTCACGGTCGATATGATGCATCTGGTAGAGGTCGATGTGATCGGTTCGGAGACGTTTCAAACTGGCCTCACATGCCTGCCGGATGTTGTAGGCGGAAAGCCGTGCGTCATTCACCCCGTCACCCGTCTTGCCGTAGACTTTGGTCGCAAGAACGATGCTCTCTCTCCTCCCACCCCCTTCTGCAATCCAACGCCCGATTATCGACTCTGTCGTGCCGCGACCGGCCTCACCTCCGTAAACATTTGCGGTATCAAAGAAATTGATGCCATGCTCCAAAGCGCGGTTCATAATGGCGAAGCTATCGGCCTCTGACGTCTGCGGTCCGAAATTCATGGTTCCAAGACAGAGGCGACTGACGCGGAGCCCCGTCCGACCTAGTCTGGTGTAGTGCATGGTAGAGAGTAGTGTATTGAGTGCAGGACTCGTATTTCCATACGCAACTGCTCACTATCGCCGAGAGCGACAGCGACGGTGTAGCGATTGCGGTCGCCCGTGATGTTGATTACGCTCGCATGCCACGCATCGCGAATGTGAGTGGCAGCGTGGCACGGACTGCATCAGGCATATTCGGGAAGAGTGACCAGTAGCTGACCGGATACTCCTTCAACAGATCTACACGAAGACCTGCCGACGTGAGGGCGTTGAAGATCGCCGAGAGTGGCCACGTCTGTTCGTGCTTGGTTGCCATCTGGCTCATCTCCTTCCCGAGATCGCCTATGTAGACGTCGTGCCACCCTCGCGACCACTCGGCGCCGGTG
The DNA here is from genome assembly GCA_964462535.1 of uncultured Alphaproteobacteria bacterium. Taxonomy (GTDB): domain Bacteria; phylum Bacteroidota; class Ignavibacteria; order OLB7; family OLB7; genus CAYWXV01. The sequence goes on along the minus strand of CAYWXV010000013.1, from coordinate 11,281 downwards.
AAGTAGTCTGATCCATTCGGGACGATCGTCGGCGCCTCGAACTCGAACAGAGATGCAAGCGGATGATCGTCGAACACATGAAAGACGCCACCCGGCTTCAACAGGCGCGCAACGACCCGCCCCCACCCGTTGATATCATGCAACCAGCACAGGGCTCCACGCCCCGTATAGACCAGGTCGGCAGTGCCGTCGAGTTCGTCCGGTGTATCCAACACATCACATCGATGCCAGGAAGCGTTGCTCCCCAGCGCGAGACTCGTGCGACGCGCATTGTCGATGTGGACATCCGAGATGTCGATACCCACAACCTCATCAACCCCCTCGTTCAACAGCGACAGCGTGTCGCGTCCAGACGCGCACTGCAGGTGAATCGCCCTGTGGCACCATCGCCGCAGATCTCCGAGGTTCTCACGCTCCAACGGATGAAGGTTGCTCTCACCACGCCGAATGAAGTCGACCGTTTCGTCCACCCACTCTGCATATCTCGTGGCCCCTTCATTCCAGGCGGCGCGGTTCTCCTCGTGTCGGAATCGCACTTCATCGACTGTTCGCGCCGGTTGCTCGTGTCCGTAGTGTTCAGGCATGTCGCCCCGTTCTGTGATTGTTGTAGCCCTTGACATCCCACCCGCCGCTCGCGGGAAATGTAGACGTGGTGCAACTTCCGACGCTCCTGTTCGACTTCTATCCCCTCTCGCTCTCCCCCTCCGACCCACCCGATAGATCGAGCCTCTCGGGAACGTACTGCACAACGATCTTTCAAACGGAGTCAACCCGAATGATCTCTCGCTTTCTCCTCGTCCTCCTGCTTCCCGTCACGCTCACTGGATGTCTGAAGTCAATTGGAATGGGTCCCAGCATCGAACTGACAATTCGGGGGACGAGCTTTTCCCCCAGGTCGGGTGAACGGCTAGAATTCTACATAGGCGGGCGAAGCGATGGGCCACCGTCGGACAAACTGATCGTGCTGATACAGGGTTCGGGGGAAGGGTCGATCAGAGAACGGTTCGGCTATGGAGCCGAGGCCGTGACCCTCGGATACGACGTTGTCTATCTGGAAAAATACGCATGGGACAACCCCGCCATATTCCGACGCACGGACAGCAGGACCAGGCGTCTGCACGATATCCGCTCCGCACTTCGATTTATCATTGACTCGGTCTATGGAGGATCGGTAAAGACGATCGGGATAATCAGCGATAGCGAAGGGGGTGTCATCGCTCCTGATATTGCTGAGGCCATCCCTGAGACGAAGTGGCTGGTGGTCCTTGGCGCGGGAGGGATGACGCAACGCGAAGAGCTGGAGACGCTCTTCCGCCGCAACGCTGCACCGTACGCCGCCATTGGTATCACAACGCTCGATCAACTCCGTGCCCAGTTTGACCGCATACACTCGAATCCTGTGGGCGACTCCGTCTGGTACGGTCATTCGTGGCTCTACTGGAACAGCTACCTCGACTATTCACCGACCACCACTATCTCACGGCTGACGATACCGGCCCTCTTCATCATGGGAGGACGTGATCAGACTGTTCCCATCGAAAGCCTGAGGCAATTGCAGAAGAGCGTGGCGGGACACCAGAACGTCTCGTTCCACGTTGTGGATGAGGCGGATCATACATTCCTCGATCCCGACGGAGATAGTCTGTTTGAATCAACCATCCGCGACGTCGTACAGCCCTGGTATCGCAACACCGTCGAGCCAGTTTTGTCCAGGTAGCCGAACAGCAATGCCCTGCACGCAATGTTGGGCGCAGGGCATCGTAGTCAGCCTGAATTCCGGTGGGAGGGGATGATTGGTTCGCGTTGGAACTACGATGGTCGCAGAAAGCCTCGCACGCTGTTGAAATCCGCGCGATCTCTACGATGCGCTCCTCATCGCTCACTCCGTCGCACCTGCGGCACGTCGCCTTCGCTCGTCGTCGCGCGCCTTCACGTCGCCCGATCTGAACAGCTTCTTGATCTGAGAGGTATTCAACAGTCTCCTAGCGAATGCCGGGCAATCCGAGCGGGCCATCGTCCCCATCCAGGACCACATCCGGGAATCGAACGCGGACGATCGTTGGAGAATTCTCAGCCTCCGCTTGCGCAACGATTGCAACCGCATATAATTCAACCAACCCCCGAAAGGTATTGATGGCGACCGAGTAGCGGGGATCGAGATCCGTGACGCCCCAATGCACGATGCCACCACCAGTGTGGCCGTCCATTATCGCTATCACACGGCCGTTGTCGCGAAGCTCGCACGTTGCATCGATATGTTTATCGGCTGTCCAATGCGCGGTGACCACCACCCACTCAAGCCGCGAATCCGCGTCGACGACGGGAGCCGGAGCCAGCGGAGATGATCCCTTGGGCTCGATCTGGAGAAACGCGATCGTTTGACCACTGAGCCGCATCTCCTTCTTTGTAATCGTCTGCCCGTCGCCGACACTGACACTGGACATCGTCTCGATCGTAACCGAGGTACCGACATCGATTGGCATCTGCGCAAACATGGTAGCGGCGCACATGCCGAACACGACAACAACTGCTGAGTGGAGTAACCTGGTAGCCATGAAAGACTCTCCTGGACGCATGGGATGAGTTATCTGCAATTGGGACTTCGTTCGCCTCGCGCGCTGGCGCGCACATGCCAACAACTGCGTCGAAAACTTACGAAAGGGGAGCGGACCAGGATATCGATCGATATTACGTTCGTCTAACACCACGACGAGGTTCGGCGACAAGCGGATCGTCGGGCCAGTAGTGTTTTGGATACCGACCCCGCAGGTCCTTTCGCACGTCGAAGTATCCCTCCCGCCAGAACGAGGCAAGGTCACGCGTCACCTGTGCAGGTCTTCCCGCCGGCGACAGCAGGTGCATGACGAGTGGGACACGCCCACTTGCAATGCGTGGTGTCTCCATCATTCCGAACACCTCCTGAAGTCTGACTGCCAGAACCGGGGCCTTCGCATCGGAATAGTCAACGGGTATCCGCGAGCCGCTCGGAACCCGGATGTGCGTCGGGGCCTCGATGTCCAGACGGGCTCGGCTGTTCCATGGCAGAAAGGAGAGCAGAATTTCCGCCATGTCGAGTCGGCCGAGGTCCTCGCGACGCTTCATTCCGTCAAGCCATGGACCCAGCCAGTCGTCGAGCGTCTCCAGAAGGCTCTCGTCCTGCACGTCCGGCCACGCCTCAGGGTCGCTTTCCCACATGAAGATCATCCGTTGACGCGTGACCGTTGCAATCTTCGTCCACGGGAGAATGGCGAGTCCCTCCGCCCTCACGCCATCAAGGAGGCCTTTGCGGATCATGTGGGGATCCGGGTTGGGGAGCGCGACCTCACCGAGGACAAGAGCCCCCAGCCGCCTCCTCGTCCGAGCGCGCACGCTCCCGGATGAGCCATCCCATTCAATCAACGACTCACTGGTAATCTCGCCGCCAAAATCGGCCTCCAGATCTTCCTGCATGAGCGGCGCCCCAAGGAAGAGCCTACTGGCCCCTTCCGCGCCATCGGTTTCTGCAGCCACAACGAATCGGTGCGTGGCCAGGGGTTGGGATGGATCGATCAGAAGCGATCGGCCGTTCCGCATGATGTAGCGCCCGTCAGCGGTACCACGATTGACGGCGATGCGATCGGGATACGCCAGAGCGAGAATCCGACCACAATCGTCGATGCCACGCCCCGCGTCCGTAGCACGACCCAACGACCTCCGCCATCGCTCGCTCTGATCCCTGATTCGCGCGACGAGTCTCCGGTCAGTCCCATCCACAGTGACGCCGGTGTCCGAGCGGAGTATCGCCAGGCGGAGACTGATATCGGGATCTGTCGGACCTCCGCGGAGGATATCGCGTTCCGACAGAAGTGCTGCGATGTCACAGGCCAGCCCTCCCCGTCCCTCCTCGGCGCCCCGGAGCATCATGTGGGCAAGTCGAGGGTGAGCCGGTAGATCGAGCATGCGACGTCCGTGCGGTGTTATGAGATCGTCGCTGTCGAGTGCCCCGAGCTGGCGAAGGAGATCGCGCCCCTGCGCAAGATGGGCCTCGGGTGGCGGGTCGAGCCATCCCCATACGCTGCTCCCCCACGATGCCAGTTCAAGCGCAAGAGGGGTCAGGTCGGCGTCGACGATTTCCGGGGGCGTATGAGGGAGGAGATACTCGCCCTCGTTCCACAGACGATAACAGATACCCGGAGCGGTTCTTCCCGCGCGACCTCTCCGTTGGTCTGCGGATGAGCGCGAGACCATCATCGTCTCCAGACGTGTCATTCCACTTCGCGGTGAGAAACGGGGGCGACGCTGAAGGCCACTGTCGATCACGACCCGGATCCCCTCTATCGTCAGACTCGTCTCTGCAATCGACGATGCAAGCACGACTTTTCGACGACCCGGAACCGACGGGGCAATCGCCAATTCCTGTGCATCATTCGGAAGCATGCCATGGAGTTGGTGGGTGGTGACGCCTGCAGGGAGCGACGTTGCGAGAAGCGCCTCCACGCGCCGAATCTCTGCCGCACCGGGGAGGAAGACGAGAAGATCACCTTCGTCGTCGCGGAGCGCACGGTGTATAGTGGCAGCAACCGCGGGCTCCACTCTCTCGGATCGCCCACGATTCACATATCGAGTCTCAACAGGGTGAACCACACCCTCTGATCGCACCACCGATTGGGAGCCCAGAAGAGTGGTCAGACGCTCGTCGTCCAGTGTCGCCGACATTACCAGGAGGCGGAGGTCGTCGCGGAGAAGCGATTGCGTCTGGAGCGCAAGCGCCAGCGCCAGATCGGCCTGAAGCGAACGCTCGTGAAACTCATCGAAGATCACGAGACCTACCCCCTCCAGACCGGGGTCACTCTGGATCATTCGGGTCATGACGCCTTCAGTCACAACCTCGATGCGCGTCTTCGGCCCCACATGTGTCTCCATTCGCATGCGATAGCCGACGGTCTCCCCGATCGATTCACGAAGCGTCGACGCCATACGGTGCGCAATCGCACGCGCAGCAAGCCTCCGCGGCTCCAGCATGACGATACGCCCGTCAAGCCACGATTCGCTCAACAACGCCACAGGAACAACCGTTGACTTGCCGGCGCCCGGTGGCGCCTGGAGCACGACGTTTCGCGTCTCTGCAAGCGATGCCCGCAGCTCTGGCAGTGCGGAATCGATGGGAAGGGGCATTGTGCGATTGAATGCTGAGGATTGAACCGACGGCTCTTGCCGATGAGGACGGTGCGGACAACGAGCACCAAAATCGTAATCTTATCTCTTCAATCTGGCGTGAGCGGAATCAGCTTGCGCCGCTCCGATCTCTTACAATGGGCGTCATGCCGGACAACAGCGACCAGACTATTCAGCGATTCGTTCAGACCGTGCTCCGTCTGCAGAAGGAGCGTGAGGAGGAGTTGACACAGGAGCAGCTGCGCGAGATCGCGCAGGAGATCGGCATGAGTTCGGACGATCTGGCCTATGTGCAACAGCAAACGCAGGATCGCATAAATCGCGGGACCGGCTTTCTCCGTCATCGCAACTGGAGCGGAGCCATACAGGAGTTGATGGAGGGTGCCACCCTCGCCCCATCCAACACGACGATCATTCTGTCGCTGGCAGAGGCCCATTTCGGACGATGGGGCGAAGAAGGTGAGGGGGACGACCGGGAGAAGGCGAGGTACTATGCAGAGCGCGTTCTCCGAACCAATTCGATGAGCGAACGGGCGATCGCAATCGTTTCCGCGATCGACCGGAATCAACGGCCGGGAAAGGCTGGCACGCCTCAAGGGGGGAAACGGGTTCTCGTACTTGCGCTGGCAATGGGAATGATGGTGATTGCGATTGGAGTCTTCTTCGCCATCGGGAGTGACCGAGATGAACCCACCCCTCTACCCCCGCCACCACGCCCGACACCGGAGGAACCCGTTCCCGAACCACCCAAACCAATTGACCCACCAAAGCCGGAAGAGCCACCATCGTTCGGCACCAGACTCGGAGCGTTTGGCAGGAAGGGGAGTGGTGCCGGGATGTTCACCGATGCACGTGTCGTTGCCGCCGATATGAAGGGACGGATCTACGTATCGGGTTACGACAAGGGGATCATCAACGTCTTCGACACGGCCGGAGTCTACCTGACGCAGTTCAAACTCGACCTCTCATACGTCAGTGATCTAGCAGCCGATCACCTCGGGAATCTCTACGTGATCAGTGGTGCGCGAATCCACCGTGTGAACGCGGAGACCGGCGAAATGCTGGGCGAGGTTCGCGGAGCATTCGGGCCCGGTTTCACCGACATCGCCATTCTGCCGGACGGATCGTTCATCGCTCCCTGGGACGAGTACGCCAAAGGGGGCCTTTTCATCAATCAGGCACCCAACGATCGATTCGTTCTGTTCTCCAGTTCCGGAAAACAGAAGAAGGCAGTCAAGGGGCTGATGAGCACGGCGTTGGAGGGTGGGGCGAGCGACGTATCGATAGCGGTCGACGGGCAGGGGGCAATCTTCGCAACTGGCCGACGATCCCCTACCGTCTGTCACTTTTCGAGCGATTGGACCTATGTCGACCGATGGAGTGAACATGTCGGCGGCGCGCAGGATATCGCGGTCGACGGTCAGGGGCGTGTGCTGGTTCTCGATTTCGAGGGAGTGAACGTGTTCGATTCATCGGGACGCTTTCTGGGAACCGTGCGTCAACGAGGCGGGAGAGGGATCGCGGTGACGCCACGCGACGAACTGCTTGTCGTGAGTGACACAACCGTGGTCCGATGGGCTCTTCCCCACTAGAACTCGTTACGTCTGGTCACAACGCGCGTCGAGACAAATCTTCTTACCTTCTCCAACCCCGGGGTCACACTCGATAAGTGACGCCTCCCTGAGGCCCCCGTACCGCGATCCTGCCCGCTTCCAAGACTCCTCACGGCGCGTACGACCCCTGTTAGTCCCTCACATCCCACATCAATCAGGAGGAGACGATGCAGCATTTGATGCGCAAAGTCACCATCGCCTTCGCCCCGACGCTTCTTGTCGCGACGATGGTCTCCCGGGCGCAGAACATTCCCACCGTGCATCATCCATTGATCCCCGCGATTTCGATGGAAGGCTCAGCAGGAGCAGCCGCATCGCGTGGCGGCGAGGTGTTGTCGTCCGTTCCGACGCTGAAGTATGATCAGGGCGATCCCACGGCAGATGAACAGTACATGCTGGAGCTGATTAACCGTGCACGTGCGAATCCGGCTGCGGAAGGGGTGCGGTTGGCAACCGCAACGGATCCCGACATTACCGGGAACTACAATTACTTCCAGGTTGACACGGCACTGCTGCGCCAGGAGTTCGCGACGTATCCATCGCGACCACCCCTCGCCTTCAACGCCGAGCTGCTGCAGGCCGCCCGGTTGCACACGAACGACATGGCCACCAACAACTTCCAGAGTCACGTCGGCTCGAACGGATTCACGTTTGACAAGCGGATCGGCAACGCTGGCTACACGGGGATTGGACGGTGGATCGGTGAGAACATCTTCGCGTACGGCACCAGCATCTGGCATTGCCAGGCGGCATTCCTTGTCGATTGGGGAAACCCGGAGCTTGGGCATCGCCACAACCTGCTCAACTTCGGCAGCACCGACTCGATCGCTACTGAGATAGGCATCGGCTTGAAGAACGTGCCGTCTCCGCAGCCGGGGCATGTCGGTCCCGTGATTGTTACGCAGGATCTTGGGAACCTGGGACGGAGGTTCGTGACGGGTGTGGTCTACAACGACAAGAACAACAACAATTTCTACGATCAGGGGGAGGGGATGCCGAACATCACCATCACCCCATCGCAGGGAGCCTACTACGCAATTACGACGGCATCGGGTGGCTACTCCATCCCGATGACCGGTGTTGCTGGTTCGGTCACGTTCACGGCAACTGGTGCTGGACTCGCGCAGCCGATCACCAAGGAGCTCACGATAACCGGCCCAAACATCAAACTCGACTTTACGCCGGGTGAAGAGACGGCAACGGTATCGCAGGTCTTTCCGGCGAACGGCGCAGTGGTCCGCCCGCCGCAGCTGCGACTCACGTGGACCAGCACGGATCCTTCTGTCGACAGGTACCGATGGGTGCTGGCAACCGACATGCAGTTGAACAACATCATCGACCGCGACACGGCGGCAACAGACACAAGCACGACCGTGGACGACGTTTCCGAGGGAGGAACCTATTACTGGCGCGTCGCCGCACACAACGCAAGTGGCTGGGGCGTCTGGTCTGAGGTGCGCTCCTTCCGTCTGTTGGAAATTCCGGCGACCGTTCAGCTTGCCGGGCCGGTGAACGGTGGCGCTGTCACTCCTGCCAGCGTTCGGTTCTGGTGGAAGAGAAGCAGCGGTACGACGGCGAACTATCGGTTCGAGCTGGCGACGGATATGGGGATGGCCAATCTGGTCAAGAGCGATTCCGCGCTGCCGGACACGTCGATTCTCGTAACAGGATTGCTGGCCGACCGGACGTACTACTGGAGGGTGTCCGCCGGAAATGACGCGGGCTGGAGCCCATACAGCGAGGTCTGGAGCGTCCGGACCGGCACGTCGTCGGTTCCTCATGTAGTCGCGGGCGAGAACGGCACCACGTTGACTGCTGAACCAAACCCGGCAACGGACCGGACCACGTTCCGACTCAACCTGGCTGACGCTGGGACAGTACTCGTACAACTCTTCGGTCGCGACGGCCAGCTGTTGACGACGCTCGTCAACGAGCGGATGCCCGCAGGAAGCCATGCAATTGGCTGGATCACCGATGGCACTAGTGCCGGACTCTACTTCTATCGGTTGACCATCAACGGTGCCCTTATCGGGACCGGGTCGATCGTCGTCGAGTAAGGCCGCTGGGCTGCTGGGCTGCTGGGCTGCTGGGCTGCTGGGCTGCTGGGCTGCTGGGCCGATGGGCTGCTGGGCCGATAAAGAAAAACCAACCCCGGGAGAGCCCAAACTCTTCCGGGGTTTCCTGTTTGCTCACTTCGCATTTCCTCAATCCCCATCGGCTCCGCCGATCCCTTCGCGATTCGTCATTCCCAATTCTTCATTCCTAACTCCTCATTCCAAATTCTTCATTCCTAACTCCCCACTCCCCACTGGCTCCGCCCATCCCTTCGCAGTTCCCCAGACCCGAGCCCCTACTCAGACGCTCCACTCCTCATAGTCCAGGATGCGTGCGTCGGGGTTGTGCTTGCGGAGACGTCGTCCAAGCGTGAATGCCAGGTCGCGCAACTCATCAACGTTCCATGCCCACCATTCGGTTGTGGCCGACATGCGAATGTGATCGCCTTCCAGGCGGATCCGATAGTTCCGTCGTGTTGGCAGGAGTCCGGTGTGTTCGATGATCAGGTCCCGAACGTCCTTCCACTCGATGTAGTCGCTCCGCGATCGAGAACGCTGCCACGACACGCCATGCGACGAGAGCGTGACCCGCACGGGGTACCAGGCCGAACGGATTCCAAAGATGATTGGGAAGGCAATGGCCGCGAAGAGAGCGATGCGGGTGGCAAACAGGAAGAACCAGATCGTCTCCAGATTTGACGCTCCAATCGCCAGCATCCATGCGGCCCATGAAAGGAGTCCCAAGTCGAGTACGAGAAGCACCGCCAGCACTATGGCAAGCAGGCGATTTCGTCCTCTGCTGATTACAAGAGCGTCGTCGGCGTAGTCTACACTGAGGTCGGACATCGATAGATGATAGTTGTCTGGTTCAGGCTGCGCGATTGAGTTTCAGAAGTGCGGGTTGACGCGCGACGACCGCCGGTACCCGAGTACCACGATGCGCATTCCACATCTTTCCCTGGCCGACGCATAGCGACATTGTCGTTACTTTCCCTGAAACGCAACACCAACGTCCTGTTCCTTAAGCACTTCCTCTTTGTCGACTCTATTTTACGACGGCGTCTGCGGCTTCTGCAACTGGACTGTTCAGTTGATTCTCAACCACGATCGCAAGGGATCGATACGATTCGCTGCGTTGCAGAGCCCTACGGGAGAGGCGATGCTTGCGAAGTTTCCCGTGTTGAAGGGCGTCGACTCGGTCGTTATCATCGAGACGGACGCAGACGGAAATGAGCATGCTTTCTCCCGCTCGACCGCAGCTCTCCACATATGCCGCTACCTTGGCGGCTTCTGGCGACTCTTTCTCGTCTTCTACATTCTCCCCCGCCCGCTCCGCGACGCCTGCTATGATCTCTTCGCGCGCTATCGCTATCGACTCTTCGGCAAACGTGAGAGCTGCATGGTTCCCGCGCCGGAGGTGCGTGACCGCTTCATCGATACCGGAGTGGGATGATGACCGTCGAACTGATTTCCATATCCAGCAACGACCGGAACGAGCTTGCAACGTTCTACTCGTCGGAGATCTGGCCCTTTCACTCCGGCCCACCATTGACGCCACGTACCATTCACGAGCGCTGGAAGATCGGGCATTACACCGGGGACGGCATCAAGACATTCTGGATCGTCGTGGATGGATGCCGGGAGGGAGTCATCCGTGTATGGGATCTTGGGCAGGAGAACGACACCGAGACACCACTCTTCGACATTCGGATTGGATCCGCATCCCGCGGGAAGGGAGTCGGCACCTGTGCGGTCCGGCATCTGGTGGAATGGATATTCACCGCCCATCCGGCGAAGACCAGAATCGAGGCAACCACGCGACAGGACAATGTCGTCATGCAGTCCGTCCTTCGACGCATCGGTTTCGTCAAGGAAGCGCACTACCGCCAGTGCTGGCCCGGCGAAGAAGGGCGAATGTACGACTGCTGCGGCTTCGGCCTCCTCCGTTCCGACTGGGAGCAGGGGGTTGTGACGCCGGTTGCGTGGATGTCAGATGCAGATATGAAAGATGAAAGATGAGATATGAAGAGTTGGTATGCGCAGCGATCCCGTCGCCAACCACAGAACGAGGATACCTCCCATGCCAACGGCGGGTCCAAGGAGAGCACCGGAGCCTCCGTCCCTTCGTGTCTCCGTGGCGACCTTCCCATGCAGACAGGAAGAGTGGAAGGCCACAGAGGCACTGAGTCACGGAGACGCACTGCAGTCCGCAACCGCTGAAGCACGATGCCCCGCATGCCAACGGCGGGTCCAAGGAGAGCACCGGAGCCTCCGTCCCTTCGTGTCTCCGTGGCGACCTTCCCATGCTGACAGGAAGAGTTGAAGGCCACAGAGGCACTGAGTCACGGAGACGCACTGCAGTCCGCAAACGCTGAAGCACGATGCCCCGCATGCCAACGGCGGGTCCAAGGAGAGCACCGGAACCTCCGTCCCTTTGTGTCTCTGTGGCGACCTTCCCAT
>CAYWXV010000012.1:13498-82567 GCA_964462535.1 uncultured Alphaproteobacteria bacterium | reverse complement strand
ATTCCTCCCCCCCTCCTCACTCGCCGGCTGCTAATAGACAATCACGGCGTTCCCATCGCCGGCGCGGGCTCGCTCGAGGGCCTGCCGAGCCCCATCGAGCATTGCGTCACGTCCAGCAAGGTCACCAAGATCGCAGAGGCCTATCGAAACAGTTACGGCCGACTTCCTCTGTCCGATCGCAATTATTCGGCTCGCCACTTCCTTCCTCAACTTCTCACCCCAGAGATAGGCATCCTGCTCACCACGCGCTGCAAGGACGACGCCCAGCACACCCTGTCCGTACCGTCCGACAGTATCGTATGGGCGAATCGACTCCTGCACCATCGCACCGACACTTGCTGCGATGACCTCGTCAACATCTGTGGAACCTTCAGCGCGGAGCGAGGCCGGCATGTCGATCGAGAGAAGGGCAATCGAGACGGGAGTGTGGAAGTCACGCGCACGCGAGACCTCGCGATCGAGCGCTCGGAGGAGATACTCCGAGTTGTAGAGCCCCGTCGTCTCGTCGACCATTGTGTGGGCTTCGATGGCGCGGTTGGTGTTGAAGACCTCGATTGCCATTGCCGCATAACGCGTCAGATCTCGCATCAGCTCCACGTCGCGCGGGATGAATGCATCGGCGACGGGATGTTCGATCGCCAGAGCCCCAAAACACTTCGTGGTTCCCACCAGGGGGATCGCCAGGAAGGTCCCCTTGTCCGATAGTCGCTCGTCGGGAAAGAAGCGGACTTCATTCAAGGCTCCCGGTACGAGCACCTCATCGGCGTTGCGCGTGGCACGACCGACAAGGCTTCCGCGGACATCAACGCGCATTCCCTCGCGCTCAACACCCCCGGACTCACCCTTCCAAGCGGCAATGCGCCAATCGCCATGTGCGTCGTCAAACAGAATCGTCGCGACGTAGCGATTGTCGAACAGCTCGGCGACATGTTCGGTGAGCCCCCTGGCAACGCGAGCGGGCGTAGGTTCCGACCCGGTGAAATCACGACTCATTCCCTCGAACGCATCGAGTGTGCGGGCGATAAGGTGGAGATCGTACTTCTCCGTGTAGCTCCGGATAAGACCGGCGATCAATCGTGTGTACTCGGCCAGCGTCGCGACTGCCGCTTCACTGAACGCGTTCTCCTCCGGCGAGTCGGCCGCAAGAACACCAACTACCTCACGCCGGTAGAAGACCGGGACGCCGACGAATGATCGCGTGGCGGATGGTCCGGTGTAGTAGCTGATAAGCTCCTTCTCGGACATGAAGGAAATGTCGGTGATGATCTCGGCGGTCTGGCTTCGGGCTATCTGGCTTACGATGTCGTTTGCGAGTGGTATCCGTGCGCCAGTCCGGATTTCGGTGCTTCCGCTCGAGACATGAGCTTCGGGTATCAGATGGCCTTTCTCGAAGTTGATCCAGAAGAAGACGATCGAGCGGGCCTCCAGCGAGCGTCCCACGGCACGCAATAGCTGCCCAACAAGTCTCACAAACTCCCCACGCGGCTCACTCGAGGCACCATCCGAATCGGTCTCGGGGTAGATGAGCTCCTCCAGATCGAGCGATGGCGTTCTTCGCGTCGGTTCGCGTGTCTCGTCCGTTCCGACAACGGGCGCGGGTACGACAGGGGCAGGTCGTTCGGCCGGCGCTGCGGGACGTGCAACGACACGGTCAGCCTCCTGGGTCGTTACGGGGGGGGCGCTGCTCGACGCACGTTCCGATTTTACCGGATCACTCTGTCGGGCGATCGGCTTCTCACGCGTCACCGGCTTCGGTGTCGTCGGCGTAAGGATGCGGAACCCTTCCGCAGCGTCGCCGCCGTATTCATCTCCGTCGCTATCCACGTCGCTATACGTGTCGGCTTCCACGTCATCACTTGCGTCGAACCGAACCGTGGCGGCAGGAGCTTCAGGAGCATAGACGGGCGCCGGTGATTGCACCAGAGGTGGAGCAGATACAGCGACCGTGGCTGGCTGCGTTCGCGCTTCGACGGGTGGAGCTTCACCCTCATCGTCCTCTGGCGAGAACGACTCCTGAAAGTCATCGAAACGAATGCGGGTCGTGCTGGTCGCCTGATCCGTTGTAACGCTCGTCTTGAAAGCTGGGGGAGGGAGCGTGGTCCGTCTCTGACGGAGTGATACCGAGTCGGCGATTCGTTGCCGGAGCGTGATATAGAGCGCAAGCCCACCGAGTACAGCGATGGACGCTCCAATCAGCTTGATAATGGCGTCGGGCAGAAAGAGCGCGATCGCCACGCCGAGAAGGGTGATGACTACCGCAACGCCATCCTGCGGCTTGAATGCGTCGGCCAGTTTTGGCTGATCGAACGACATGATTACTCTCCCCCCTTGTAATCCACAAGCTCAATTGCGAGAACCTGTGTAAGGCGCTGAGAAACCGACTGCGTCTGGGGACCTGTCTCCCCCTCCTTCCTATCCTTCGTTCGCGCCGTCATCTTCAATCGGACATCTATGCGGTTCGTTTTTCGAATGGGAAAGCCTGACCCCAGATTCTGAAGGACGTCGCCACGTCCGGTTGCCTCCGCCTGATCGAGTGTAATGGACCCTCCCGGGAGATCAAACTTCTTTCGCGGGAACGAGAATGTGAGATCGACCACGATCTTTCCCACCGGTTGTCCAGAGACGTTGCGAACCTCCGCTAGACGATAGAGGGCGTTGACGGCCATCGGAATTCCGCCGATGGGGAGCGTGTCACCTCTCTTCCACGTCTGATTCACCTGCGCCTCACCATCAGGACGGGAGCGAAGGAAGAGCTGCGACGCCATAGCCTGGAACGCCGACGCCTTGATCCCCCCTCGCACCTGCTCCAGGGCCGCAGGACTCAGCGAATCGCGGTACTTACCAAGCATCGCTGACACGATCGGCTCGACATTCGAGACCTCGGTCACCTCACCCTTCGCCGAGATGATCAGATTCACTTTCCTTCCGATGAGAGCATGAGCCTGCACCGTCTCGGGAATGTTCTGGTCCGGTTTCTGTCGTGTGCTGTAGCTGAACGACTGTGCCTTGGGATTGAGGGGTCCGGCGGGGACGTTCAGATTGTAGCGCACGCTGTCGTATACCATCTCCACCTGAATAGAACCGTCGTCGTTCAACCCGGATATCGTCTGATGAAAATCGTAGATCGACTCCTGAAATCCCTTCATCGAATCGGACTGGGTGTTCCCCTTCTGCGTGATGCGGTAGTGATAGACGTCACCAACATGGGGACGGAGCGTGAATTGGAACCGGGCGGTGGTATCCGCGATGGGAGTGGCGTCGGCGAATTCGTTTGCCTGCTCTGACGTGGCGGCGGGAATTGCATTCGCGACCGCCGTGTCTGCTCCCTGACCCGTCGAGTCCTTCCCCCCCTTGGCACTCTTCGGATGGGATGGTCCCTTCTCTCCGTCACCACAGGAGATGAGCAGGCTACCAGCTACGAACAGGAGAAAAAGGAAGCGAAGGGAATACGTCGCAAACCTGACGCGAATCGGGGAAGAGGTCATCTAGGTTCTACTACAGGGGAGATGGGGGAGCGCTGCCGGACGGACCAGAAGTACCGGTGGCGGCACAGGACGGAGCGCAATCTACTCAATCCCCGGCGGACAGTTGCCTATCCCCCAGCGTATGTTACTGTTCCCATCGATTCGATGAAGACCTCGTGCGTGACCCGTTCCGTCACCTTCTGTCCACCCCGATCGGCATTGATCGTACCGGTGGCAACCGACCACCCTCCTGTCACAACGCCATCCTCCTGCATCTTCAACTTCCCTGTAATCGTCCCCTCTGCACCCACGACATTGAGTGGCTGATCGAACTGCAGGAGGGTTATCGTCGGCGTCACGACTGAATCAAGTGTCGCGTCGAATCGAAGGACCGGGAGTCCGTCCTTGCCGAACTCCAGCGTCGAGTTGACGTTGTTCCGAAACGCAACGCGATCCAGCGTGAGGGGAACACTCTTGAGAACTACCGGTCGTTCGACTTCCACCAGCGCGCCAAGCGGAACCACGCATCTCCACGGGAGGAGGACCGAGGCCATATAGTCGTCCGTCGTGAGTTCCTTCAGTCGCGCTCGCGTGAATGGATCAACCTCCGGGATCTCCCCCTGCTCGCGCAGATCGGCGAGCGCCTTTCCACTTATCCCCATGATTTCCCCATACGGGGATAGCTGAAACATCAAGGGTCGACTCACAAAGGCAGAAGGGACAAGGATCTCTCGATGCCGCACCATGTTCCAATCGTCCCCCTGAAGGTGCTGTGTGTGGAAGTGGAGCGAGTCTCCGGACGAACGAAGATCCAGCTGCATTGAGTCGACGTTCAGTTCCACCATGACACGACGGCTGCCATCGTTGCTGACCGTCTGATGCATGGTCATGAAGTAGGTGAGCGTTCGGTCCGTGCTATCGTACGGAGTCCCTTCCAGCTCAAGGAGCGTGCGAACCCGCTCGGTGTACTTGTAGGCAAAGACGAACTGCGCCCGCAGCGGTGGCCCGAACTGGAGTGAGGTCGGAACGGAATTACGTCCTTCCGGATCAGTCCCCTGCGCAACAAGCGACAGCGGAATCAGGAAAAAGAGGATCAGAGCCGAATAGTTGCGTCCGTTCATACGATGCGTTTCGGTTACGTCGATTTCGAATGTGTGTAGCGACCGACACGGCAGACACCCGCATGCTGGCCACACGGTCGTACCTGGAGAGATCGCCACCCTCGTCGTTGGGTTGAATGAGACGAATCAGAGACGCGCAACATGCCTGAACGACCGTTCGCTCCCCAATTGCGCAAGTACTCCACCCCGCCAATCACCCTGCGACGATCTGTCCGTTAGACCCTCGCGAGTTCTCGCTCGGCAAAAAAGAACGAAATCTCACGGAGCCCGTTCTCCACGGAATCCGATCCGTGCACGGCGTTCTCTCCCTTGCTTGCGGCGAATCGCTTGCGAATCGTCCCTTCGGCGGCTTCGGCCGGATCGGTTGCGCCGATGAGGTTCCTGTACTCCGCGATCGCATTTTCACGCGCAAGGGCGATGACCACAGTTGGCCCACTGGACATGAATTCGCAGAGGGAGTTGAAGAACGGGCGTTCGCTGTGGATCTCGTAGAAACGCTCGGCGTCGCCACGCGACATGTGGAGCATCTTCAAACCGAGAATGCGGAAGCCGGCGCCGGTGATCATGGCGATGATTTCTCCAATCACGTTCGCACGGACGGCGTCCGGCTTGATCATGCAAAGAGTCTGTTCCACGTGGTTCCAGTATTGATTGATCGTGGGAATAAGCGCGAACGCACGGCAAGCCGTGCGTTGTCTCTGTCGTCCGCCTGATCCACGATCGCACGTTCTATCTAACACGTGGGACCGGGCTCTGGTTAGTCGACAGAGCGCCTGGGATGTTATTCGGCTGTGACGGCCGTCACCTGTCCATGACTGGACGGGCCCCTACTTCGTCTTCCTTGCGGAGGCAACCTTCTTTGCCGCCGACGGCTTCTTCACCGCTGCCGGCTTCTTCGCTGCCGGCGACGCCTTCGCCGATGTGGCCGCCTTCTTCGCAGCCGGGGCCGCCTTCGCAGCCGGGGCCGTCTTCGCAGCTGGTGCCACCTTCTTTGCGGCAGCTCCGTTGCCTCGCGCTTCAAGCGCCGCTTTGACGGTGACGCCGAGTTCGGCTGGCGATTCGACGACGCGAATTCCTGCCGCGCTCATCGCAGCAGTCTTCTCCGCTGCCGTCCCCTTTCCCCCGGAAATAATTGCGCCGGCATGCCCCATTCGCCTGCCGGGGGGAGCCGTTCGACCAGCGATGAACCCGATAACCGGCTTGCGGACATTCGCGGCAACAAACGCGGCCGCCTCTTCCTCGGCCGATCCACCAATCTCACCGATCATGAGTATCGCTTCGGTCTTCGGGTCTTCATTGAAGAGCTGTATCGCGTCGATGAACCGGGTACCGATAATCGGATCTCCACCGATACCGATGCATGTCGACTGACCAAGCCCGACATCCGTGAGCTGACGAACCGCTTCGTAGGTAAGCGTTCCGGAGCGTGAGACGACACCGACCGAACCCTTCTTGTGAATGAACCCGGGCATGATGCCAATCTTGCATTCATCCGGTGTGATGACGCCGGGACAGTTCGGTCCGACCAGCCGCGTCCCCCTGCTCGACAGGTAATCGTGCACCATCACCATATCCTCGACAGGAATACCCTCGGTGATGCAAACAACAAGAGGGATTCCAGCATCAGCCGCTTCCTTGATGGCATCGGCCGCGAAGGGGGCGGGCACGAAAATCACCGACGCGTTGGCCCGTGTGGCCTCGACGGCTTGCTGGACAGAATCGAAGACCGGAACGGCGCGCTTGAACTCTTGTGGATGGTAGTCCGTTCCACCCTTCCCCGGTGTCACGCCGGCAACCACATTGGTGCCGTACTCCAGCATCTGCGAGGTGTGGAATGTCCCTTCGCCTCCTGTGATGCCCTGAACCAGCAGGCGGGTGTTCTTGTCGATCAAGACGCTCATAGCGCTCGGCCTTCGGTAGTGTTGGTGTGTCGTTCGTGGAAAAAGAGAGGCAAACATACGAAATGGCGAAGGGCCGGGGAAGGGACGGGAGCGTTGCAATCCGTGTTCGAGCTGATCGTTTCCGGTAGTGTCGTATCTTCGCCGACAACCCCGGAACGCCGTCCAAACCGGGACTCACCGGGCTTCCACCCGGCTCCTTCTTGTCACAAACACAGTCTCCCCGTCGCCATGTCCATCGACAGCGACAGCTTCGGCAGCCCCTTGCGCCGCCGGATCTTCGTCATTGCCACGGCTCTCGTCCTCTTCATCTTCATCGGGCGACTCTTCCAACTGCAGATTATCGAGGGTGCGGTCTATCGCGTCCGTAGCGATGCGCAGGGTATCAAGAAGAATGTCCGAATGCCCATCCGAGGAGCAATCTATGATCGGTATAAGAACCCGATCGTGGGGAACTTCCCGGGGTACGCCGTCGTGGTCACGCCCAACAGAATCACCCCCCACACGAAGGAGATGCTGGCGCGCATTCTGAAGACCGACACGGCAACGATCAACAGCAAGATCGAGCAGTACAAGGTCAACGACTACTCGCCGGTCCGTATCTGGCGCGACGTGGATGCACAAGCGTGGGCAATCCTCAACGAACGCCATACCGAACTGAGAGGCGTGGATATCGTCGACGAGTCCAAACGGGCATACGTGTCAAACGCGCGCGCCAGCCACATACTCGGGTACACGAAGGAGATCGATCGGGCAGAGATTCAGCGGGCCGGAGACTGGTATGAGCCCGGAGACATCATCGGAAAGATTGGTATCGAAAAGGCCTGGGAAGACTACCTGCGCGGAGAAAAGGGGTACGAGTTCGTGATGGTCAACAGTCGCGGACAGAGGGTTGCACCCTTTGCCGACGGCCGTAGCGACCGCCTCCCCTCAAACGGCTTCGATCTCTATCTGGGACTCGACATCAAGCTTCAGGAGTATGCTGAAGAATGTCTGAAGGGTTACCGCGGTGCTGTCGTTGCGCTCGACCCCACCAACGGCGAGATTCTGGCAATGGCGAGCTCACCCGATTTCGATCCGTTGGTCTTCTCGGGAATAACGTCTCCAAAGGAATACAAGGCCCTGGCCGACGACCCGGCGAAACCGCTGCTGAACCGCGCAACGCAGGCCATCTACCCTCCCGGCTCCACATGGAAAATGTTGATGGCGATCGCGGGACTGATGGAGGGCATCATCACTCCCACCTCGACGATCTCGTGCCCAGGGTCGTTCTCGTATGGCGGTAACACGTGGAAATGCCACGGGGCACATGGAGCCGTCAACGCGCGGAAGGCGATTCATGTCTCGTGCAACGTCTTCTTCTACAAACTGGCACTTCAACTGGGGATCGAGAACTATACCAAGTACGGAAAGATGTTCCACTTCGGGGAACGTCTCGATCTCGATGTAACCGAGGGGCGGACCCGTCTGCCGTCCCGCGAATACTACGACAAGGCATTTGGACAGGGGAAGTGGGGGCAGTACGTCCTGGTGAACCTGGGTATTGGTCAGGGGGAGCTTGGTGTGAGCCCTGTGCAGCTTGCGGCCTACGTCGCAGCAATTGCGAATGGAGGCGTCTGGAACCAACCGCACCTTGTCCGGGGGATTCGCAATGTCCAGCTCGGCACGTACGATTCGGTGAAGTACGAATCGGAGGATCTCCACATCCCCCGCGATATCATGGACCTGGTTCATCAGGGGATGTTCGATGTCGTCAACACACCGGGTGGTACAGCCTCCGGCGCCCGCATGGCAGACATCAAGGTGGCGGGTAAGACTGGCACAGCACAGGCCGGAAAGGGAAAGCGTGACCACGCATGGTTCGTCTGCTACGCACCCTACGAGAAGCCGCAGATTGCCATGTGTGTTCTGGTCGAGAACTCAGGGTTCGGTGGAACCTATTCGGCGCCAATTGCGCGGAAGCTCATTCGGTTCTACCTGACACGACACAGGGAGGAAGATGGTGTGGTTGGGACGCGTGACTCCAGCGCCGGTATTCCGCAGGCGCTGACACCGGTTGCCCCATGGGACAGCGCGGATGTCCAGGAAAGTTCGCTCCTTCCCGACACGACACGTTGACGACTGGGTTGATGGTGATCGAGAGGGCTTCGGAGGGTGTTGAACGACACGCGAGCTCAACGCTGTGTGATTTGCAGAGCCTCATGATCGGAGAGGCATTCATCAGTCTGCCTGGAGTCTTCGGGCGATCCGAGCAGCCCTCCGTGGCTGACCATCACGAGCGATCCGATGACGAGGGATAAGGCAAGGCGGCCCTTGTGGTGATCGTGACCGCCGTCGACTTCTTCCAGCCCGATGCCCATCGCACGATACCACACCACACGAAGCCGAGCAACGGAACCAATGATGA
The DNA here is from genome assembly GCA_964462535.1 of uncultured Alphaproteobacteria bacterium. Classification (GTDB taxonomy): domain Bacteria; phylum Bacteroidota; class Ignavibacteria; order OLB7; family OLB7; genus CAYWXV01. Next base: position 73,677 of record CAYWXV010000012.1, on the reverse strand, counting down.
TCACGCGTTGGGCCACAATGAGCTTGACGCTGACAAAGATCGAGCCCATGATCGTTGCAGCCGCTCCGCCGAAGATTGTGCGCGCAACGAACTGAGGACGATCTGTCGCCGCATCAGCCTCCTGCTCATGGTCTCGTGTCGATCTTCCACACGACTTCTCGCCGCCCCATCCGAAATCCCTACACCGGTAATTCGCGCAACGATTGCGTCGACCTCCTCCCTGTGGCGCAGGTCGCTGTTCACGAGCACGGAAGTCGCCGCGATGCGCTCGTAGTAGACTGTCGGGACACCTGCGCCTCGCGAGACTGTTCAATTCGCACGACGTAAAGGCGCAAAACATGGAGCGAATGAGGCGTACCGGAGGTGCGCTGCCGTGAGCGACGAGGAGTGCAACGCATAGATCTCGTGCATCTCAACAGCCTCCTGGATGGCCTGTTGCTCGTTGACTCTCGCTGTGGCAGCGACGACACCACCCCGCGTTTCCAGCTCGTGCTGAAATACCTCCACTGCCTGCGCCAGGTAATCGTCACGCTTCTCCCGTGCGGAGAGAAGTTCCGCATCCGAGAATCGGGCGACACGAAGTTTGAAATCCGAGTGCGTAGATGGAGTTGAGGAACACGGACCAGGGTGTTGAAGACAATCCTCAGGTGCCAACCAGGAACCAGAATCTACCCGACAGACTCCGCTGTGTTCCGCGTGATTATCTCTTCGCGACCGGGTCCGACTCCGATCGACGTCACGGGTGCACCTACGAAGGTCTCGATGGACTCCACATACGCGCGCATCTGTTCGGGGAGATCGCTCCATGTAGAGCAGTCCTGAACCGACGTCCCCCAACCCGGATGTGATTCGTAGATCGGCGTCACCCTCTCCAGGTCCGTGCAGTCGCTCGGAAAGTGTTTGAGTCGCCGACCGTCGATTTCGTATCCGACGCACGTCTTGATCTCGTCGAACACGTTCAGAACATCGAGCTTCGTCAAGACGATTTCCGTGATGCCGTTGATCATCGCCGCATACCGAAGCGCAACAAGATCGAGCCAACCACAACGGCGGGGTCTCCCCGTAGTCGCTCCAAATTCCGCCCCCTCCTTCCGCAACCGCTCCCCGGTGTCGTTCAACAACTCCGTAGGGAACGGGCCGGTGCCGACGCGCGTGGCGTAGGCCTTTGTAACACCGACCACGCCAGTAATCGCTGTTGGAGGGAGTCCGGTTCCTGTACACGCCCCCCCGGAGGTTGGTGAGGAGCTGGTGACGAACGGGTAGGTCCCGTGGTCGATGTCGAGCAATGCGCCCTGTGCTCCCTCAAGAATGATCTTCTTCCCCGACCTCCAGGCCTCGTTCATGTACTCGGCTGTGTCAGTCACGAACCCATCTATCTTCTTGTCGAAGTCGATGTACTCGGCAACCGTGCGCTCTACGTCCAGTTCGGGCGCATCGTAGAACTTCCTGAACAGATCGTTCTTCTGCTCGATCGAATGACGGAGTTTCCGGGAAAGAGTAGACCGGTCGAGAAGATCGACGATGCGAATGCCGGAGCGGTTGTACTTGTCGGTGTAGGCAGGGCCGATACCACGTCCGGTTGTCCCGACGTTCTGATCCTTCTCCTGCAACTGGTCCAGCAGCTTGTGGTAGGGCATGATAAGATGAGCCTTGTGGCTGATCTTCAGTCGCCCATCGACCGATATCCCGAACGATTCGAGAAGGGCGATCTCCTCCATCAATGCGACCGGATCGACTACAACGCCGTTTCCAATCACGCAAACCACGCCGTCATGAAGAATCCCGCTCGGAATGAGGTGGAGTACATACTTCTTCCCCCCAACAACAAGAGTGTGTCCCGCGTTAGCCCCCCCCTGGTACCGGGCAACAACGTCGGACTCGGCCGCGAACATATCGACAATCTTCCCCTTCCCTTCGTCTCCCCACTGGGCTCCGACGATGATGCGAACGCTCATGACTTGCAGTTGTGTAGGCGTGAAAAAAGGAGCGCTCCGACGCATCCAGAAGATGGAGGCGGTCGGAGCGCACAGAGCGCGGGCTGTTACCGATTGGCGGAGATCGCCTCGTCCCGGGTAGGGTAGTTCACCAGCACCGAGTCAAGACGGGTCATCCGAAAGAGCCCTTGAATCTTCTCATTGGCCGTGGCAATCGACATGGAGCCACCGGCCGCCCGGAGAGCGCCTGAGGCGGAGACGAGCATGCCGAGGCCAGAGCTGTTCATCAGTTCGACCTGCTCGAGATCGACGACGACGTGGCGTGTTCCTTCGCGGATCAGATCGGAAATGGTCCTGGTGAACTCCAGCGCGTCAGCGCCACCCAGGACATCTCCCGAAAGGACCACGACGGTAGGGTCCGCCTGTTCTATGGTGAATGTCATGACGTCGGATTAGATAGCACGGGCCTTCGCGCCCGACTTGGAGAGGGATGCATTCCCCTTTCGAGCCTCAAGCTCGCGATCGCGCTTTGTCTGGAAGTCGCGTTCTGCGTTGGCATCCAGATGCTTCCGCTTGATCATTACATCGACGACGAATGCGCTCGCGATATAGATCGACGAGTAGGTACCGGTGATGATACCGACCAGCATCGTAAACGCGAATCCCTGCAACACATCACCGGCGAAAAGGACCATGATCGTCAACACCAGAACGACGGTCAAGGCCGTGTTAATGGTCCGTGGCAGGGTCTCATTGATGGAGCGGTTCATCAACATCAATAGGTTCTCGCCACGATGAATCTTTTTGTTCTCACGAATGCGATCGAAGATGATCACCGTATCGTTGATCGAGAACCCGACTACCGTGAGAAATGCCGCCAACTGCCCTTGATTCATTTCAAGATTGAGGCCGAACACACCGTTCAGAATCACGGCACCAGCGAATGCGACGAGTACGTCGTGGACGAGAGCAATGACCGCCCCCAGTCCATATACCCACTCAAACCGGAAGGCAATGTAGAGGAGGATGAGGACAATTGAGGCGACAACGGCGTAGATGGCCTTGGTTCTCAGTTCCTGTCCGATCTTCGGCCCGATATTGTCGACCTTCAACAACGTCACTTCCGTGCCCGAAAACGACTTCTTCAGAGTCTCAAGAAGTTGATCACTGAGCTTCTGCAGGCTCTCCCCCTTCTGTTTGGACGTCACGTCCTTCGCACTGCCCTCAGCGTGCTTGACCCGAACAAGGAACTGATTCTCCTTTCCAAACGACTTGATTTCGGCCCCTTCAAATCCTGCGGCGCTGATGGCCGAACGAATCTGGTTCGTCTCAACCGTCTTCGAAAACGCGAAGGCGGCCTCCGTCCCCCCCTCGAAATCGATGCCGAACTTGACTCCGCGAGCAAACGCGACCACCAATCCGAGGACCGTGATCGTGACAGAAACGATATAGAAGAATCGTCTCTTGCCGATGAAGTCGATGTGAGTGTTCTTGAAGAACTGCATGTGTATTTCCCGCCAGGGGGTGTCAGGTGTCTGTTTCGGTTATCGGTCGATGAGAATGCCGGGCTTCCCCGTGCTAGCTCTCCTGAAGTGCTGCACGCGGCTGCCCGAAGCTGATTGACCCGACCCCACGATCCAACAGGACCATGAAGAGCGTGCGCGTCATGAAGACAGCCGTGAACAGGGTTACCAGGATACCGATCATCAGCGTCACCGCGAATCCCTGGATCGGACCGCTCCCTAGCGCATAGAGGATAACACCGGTCATGAACGTCGTTACGTTGGAGTCGAAAATGGCGACGAATGCCTTTTCGTATCCGATCTGGACGGCGCTCTTCAATCCCTTGCCATATGACAGTTCCTCGCGTATTCGTTCATACACCAGGATGTTCGCATCGACCGCCATACCTATCGTCAGCACGATACCCCCGATTCCCGGTAGCGTCAGTGTTGCGCCAAACGCAGCAAGAATCGAGAGCGTGATCAGAACGTTGAGGATCACGGCGATGTCGGCGATGATACCGCCCACGGCGTAGTAAATGGCCATGAAGAGAATAACGAGGCCAGCCGCGAACAGGAGGGCATTCAAGCCCTGACGGATAGAATCCTCGCCAAGCGAAGGTCCAACAAGTCGTTCCTCGATAATCTTGATCGGCGCCTTCAACGCACCTGCCTTCAGCACGATCTTCAGAAGCTGTGCTTCCTTCATATCCTGCGAGCCGGTGATCTGCGAACTCCCGCCGGCAATCTTGTTCTGTACCGTTGGGGCCGAGTAGACAAGACCGTCAAGGACGATAGCCACTCGCTTCTTGATGTTGCGCCCAGTGATATCGGCCCATCGTTCCGCACCTTCGGCGTTCATCTCCATGCGAACCATTGGACGACCCGTCTGTGGATCGAGGTCCTCCATGGCGTCGGTGACGTACTCACCGGTGAGAGATGCATCCGCCGAGACGACGTACAGACCATACGCACCAATCTTGCGATTCGTTGGATCGCCTCCGAACTCCGGGTGAGCCGTGAAGACGATCATCAAGCTGTCGGGAATAGCGGCCTTCACATCCGGACGATTCAGGTACTCCTGCATCTTTGCGATCCCTTCGTACGGGATGTAGAGCGAGTAGTCTCCCGCAGGAATCTTGTCCTCGCTTTGTACAAGCAGGCCGGCCATCTGGGCCTCGTTCAGCTGCTGCCCCTGGTCCTGACCCTGCTGACGAACGGTGCCGGCAAACAGGAATCGACCGAACGGATGGTCTGCAGCGAAACGCTTCTGCTGCTCAGCCGGAGGAAGCCCCTCGTACGGGTTGTCCGACTTCTTGCCGGTATCGTTCTTGCCGTTCGCCGTGTCGTTGGCCGGGGGCGTGGAGTCGGTGCGGTTCTTCGTCGTGTCACCCTTCTTTCCGCCAGTCGTGTCCGGCTTCTTCGTATCCGCCACGGTCGTGTCGCCCGGCTTGGCGTCATTCGACGTTGTAGTGTCCGTCGTCGGAGTCGAGGCGGTGTCAACGTCGACCTTTCCCGCAAGCACTCTATCGATCTTGCGGATCAACCGGATGGCGTCCGCATTTGTGTAGACCATTTTGAACTCCAGACGGGCCGTCGTCTGAAGCAGGCTCCGAACTTCGTCCTCGTTATCGACACCCGGCAGCTCGACGATAACGCGACGTCCTGTCTTCTGGATTGTCGGTTCCGCCACGCCATACTTGTCGATTCGCTGTCGGATGACCTCCGTCGCCTGGTCAACGGCGTCTTCGATGTTCCTCTGTAGACGCTGAATAATGACATCATCTGTCACGTCATCCCCAAGCTTGAGGTCGAAGTAGTTGAACATTTGCTTCCCACGGGGGCGGGCGATCCTGTCGAACTGTCGAACGAAGATGTCGAGCACCGCCTCGTCCGAGCTCTGCGCCTCCGCGCGTGTCGCCTCCATCACCTCCTCAAATGTCGCATCGACCGCCTCGCGAGCCGCCGACTCTGCGAGAAGCGCAGGGACGTCGACTTCCATGGTGATATAGATACCCCCCTGGAGATCGAGACCGAGTTTGATGGGATGGGCGAGGAAGTTCTTCTGCTGCGCGCGAAAGTCGACGCCATGAATGGAGTCCCACTTATGAAGCGCGAGGGAGTCCTTCAGGTAGGCGGCGGAGTCGGCGCCGGAATGGGACTTGATCCAGCGCGCGCGCGACACATTCAGTTTTTCGCGCAACCCGCTCCGTTCATCGGCCAGGCTGTTGGCCTGAAACGTAGGGAGGAGTGCCCAGACCGAGGCGACGAGGGCGGCGGCAATGAGAAACAGTCGAACCGTTGACGATTTCACGGAGTATGCTCCACGTAGTGCAGAATTCCGCCAGAAAGGGGGCGGCATGCGCAACCCGGGCGGGATCGGAACCCCGTCCGGGTTGTTTCGGAAAGACCGCAAATATAACCGGGTGGGAAGGACACGGGCAAGAAATCGTTGCCCCCCTATATCTTCTCCATCACGAGCATGTTGGTGCTCGCCTTTGCATCAAGAGGGAATCCGGTGGTGAAGATCGCGAGGTCTCCCTCCTCCACAACCCCCTCAGACAGGGCCCGCTCGCGCATGTTTGCCATTGCCGCCTCGGTGTTCGCGGGGTGTTCGATCATCATCGCGTAGATCCCGCGAGAAAGTGACAGTCTGCGACAGAGCGACTCGTCCTGGGCCATCGCGATGATCGGCACGTTGGGACGAAGCCGTGACATTATGCGCGCTGTGTATCCGCTGTAAGTAAGGCAGAGAATAGCGCGGGCATTCACCTGAACCGAAAGGACGCAGGCGGCAGAGGCAAGCGCGTATTCCTTCCGATTGCTTTCGCTCAAGATGTCGAGAGGCCCACGGATGGTGTGGTTGAAGGCGACCCCGGCCTCACTCGACCGGATAATGTCGTTCATCGCGATCACCGCCTCGACCGGATAGGCCCCCACCGAGGTCTCGGCCGAGAGCATCACGACGTCTGTCCCATCGAAGACGGCGTTGGCGACGTCGCTCGACTCGGCACGCGTTGGCCGTGGGTTGTGGATCATCGATTCCAGCATCTGTGTCGCGGTGATGACCGGCTTCCCCACCTCGTTGCATTTCTTCGTGATTCGCTTCTGCAACAACGGTACTTCGTGGCTCGGAAGCTCGACCCCGAGATCGCCACGGGCGATCATCACCGCGTCGGCCGCCGCGATGATCGCGTCCAGGTCACGGATTGCCTCGATCTTCTCGATCTTGGCGATGACCGGCGTATCCTTCCCCTTCTGGCGGATAACCCGTTTCAGATCGAGAATGTCCCGCGCGGAACGGACGAACGAGAGGGCGACAAAATCGACCCCAAGCTCCAGCCCGAAATAGAGATCCTTTCGATCCTTGGTTGTCAGCGAGGGTTCGCTGACGGCGACGCCCGGAAGATTCACCCCCTTGTGCTCCTTGAGCAATCCCCCGTTGAGGACGGTGCAGACAACATTCTTGCCGCTCTTCGATTCGACGCGCAGTGATATGAGGCCATCGTCGAGATAGATGATGTCCCGCGGCTTGACGTCCTCGGAAAACTTTCGGTAGGTGATGGGAAGCCGATCGTCGCCCGTGGGAACTGTTTCCGACGTAAGCACGATCTGCGTTGCCGGTCTCAACAGAACCGGTCCACCTGGTAGCCCCCCCACTCGAATCTTCGGGCCTTGAAGATCCTGAACAATCGGAATGTGGCGACCAACCTCCTGCGACGCCTGGCGCGTCATCTCGAACAGTTTCTTGTGCGTCTCGTGGCTCGAGTGAGAGAAGTTGAGCCGAAAAGCATCGGCTCCGGCTGTGATCATTTGCTGGATCCGCTCGACGGTCGCGCACGCCGGACCGAGGGTACAGAGGATCTTCGTGTGTTGTAGCGATGGTGCAAAGAGCGTTCGCTTGGGGGACGTGCCGGCTTTCATAGGGGGCAAAAATAGAGAAGGAAGGACGATGGTGGTTGTCCAACCGGATAATAATAGAGCGTCGTCACCCCTGGTCCTCAGAAAAGGGTGGCGTGGATCTTACTTGCGCGGGGAATATCATCTCCGATCGACCAAGGGGCCTAGTCGCACGTCCGACTGACCTTGACTGCGATGCGTCGATTCTGCTTCCGGATACCTTCCAGCGCGACCGGGTCCATCTGTCGGGCCTCCTTCGACTTCGGATCGGGCTCGGCCACAGCGCTGCGTCGCGAGCCGTAGCCTATCGTCCCGTCGATCTTCCCTGGGTTCACGCCTCGCTCTATCAGCCATGTCTTCACCTTCCGCGCGCGCATGTCACTGAGCGTGTCGTTTCTCTTGTCGCTCCCTTCGCGCGAGGCGTGCCCCTCGATTATCACACCGAGCTGATCGCACTGATTGATGTACTGGAGTAGTCGCGCCAGATTCTCGGATGTCTCCGGACGACCGAAATCGAACTCGTCCGAATTGACAAGGAAGAAGATGTCGGGGAAGTTCGTGATGGTCCCGACCTTCGGCGGCGCCGGGCACCCGAATCTCTCCGGAACACCCTTCACCAGCGGACACCGATCATCCCCATCAACCACACCGTCCCCATCGGTATCGGGATTTCTTGGATCGGTTTTGACGCGAATGACCTCCTCCCCATCCGTGAGTTTGTCATCGTCCGTATCTGCCTTGGCCGGATTGGTCTTGTAGGTCTTCACCTCCTCCCCATCCTTCAGACCGTCATTGTCGGTGTCGGCGTTCTTCGGATTTGTGTTGTATTTCTGAATCTCCGCCCCGTCGCTAAGTCCATCGCCGTCGGTGTCCGCAATTGTCGGGCTCGTTCCGTGGACCGTCACCTCCACTCCGTCGGTGAGACCATCCCCATCGGTGTCGGCAGACGTCGGAATCGTGTGGTAGACCTTGACCTCGTCTCCGTCGGTCAGTCCGTCGCCATCGGTATCGGGAGTCTTTGGATCGGTCTTTCGACCGTTCACTTCCTCACCATCGTTCAACCCGTCACCGTCCGTATCCGCGCTTGTAGGATTTGTGGTGTAGGTCTTCAACTCCTGGTAGTCGTTGAGCCCGTCTCCGTCCGTGTCAGCCCTCGTGGGATCGGTGCTGTATGTCCGCACCTCCTCCAGGTCGGTCAAACTGTCCCCGTCCGTATCCGCGTTGCACGGATCAGTGCCGATCTGGCGTTCCTCGGAATCTGTCAGACCATCCTCATCACAATCGAGCGAACCGAAAATGTAGTAGCTGAGTCCGAGCCCAAGCGTTGCAAAGACGTCGTTGGACGTCGATCCGGAATCCTGGTAGTCGTCGAGGAAGTCCGTGGTCGTAAAATGAAATTGAGCTTTGGCGTTGAGGACCACATTATCCGACGCGTAAATCTCGACGCCAGCACCGGCCGGTATGACAACGCCATTCCGATCATACAGCCCCCGTTGACTGTTTGGGAGAGCCTGGTCGAGATCCGCAAGCGTTCGCGGCTCGAAATTCATCAATCCAACGCCAACGAAGAGATATGGGACCAGTTTTTCCTTCGGAGTGAGATTCACCGAGAAAAGGGCCGAATATGTATTGACGCGAATCTGATTCTTCTCAGCGATCGGAATTGTGCTGCCGGGGTATACAACGGACCCTGCGGTTCCGAAATAGTCTGGTTGATCCTGCCCCGCGGTTTTATAGCGCAGAAATGCCAATCCAAATTGGGGATGGAACGAAAGCCAGTCGGTAATATTCCACCGCAGAAAGACGTCACCCCCAAACCACCACTGGTCGTCTGTGAATGATCCCCAATATTTCGATAATCCTCCATGCGCTCCCAGGGCAACACGTCCAGCCGCAGACTGCCCGTGTGCCTGCACCGCCGCCGAAATCAGGAGGGCCAGGACAACCGCAAGGCCGCACACAAAACTCTTCGCTCTCGTCATAACCTGCTTCGGATTAGTTGGTGGCGCTCAACGTGGTCGGGGCGAAATCTGGTGCTGGATTGAGCATGGTCAGAGCCGGAAACCGTCGACGACCTGAGTGACGGAGGTCGTGGGAGTGGGACTCGGCAGGGAAATGAACACCGCCATTCCCCAGCGAGTCCCTTCACGCGTCTTACGTCCAACTAACCGTTGACCTGGGCCGGCTCGGCAAGGCGCTCCAACACAAGACGCCAGATCGTGTGCTGCACATCGTCAATGCCGTTGCTTCCGTTGACCACGTAGAAGCGTCCAGAGTCCTGGTGGGCGATTGTCATGTAGCCGTTGATGACGCGCTCGTAGAAGCGGACTCCACTCTCTTCCATTCGGTCGCGAATCTGTGCAACCCGTTCCTGGCAGCGCTCAAATGCGATCTCTGGGGAGATGTCGATGAAGAACGTCATGTCGGGAATCACGTCCTGTGTCGCAATCCGGTTGATGTGGTCGATGTCTTCCAACGGGAGTCCGCGGCCATACCCCTGATAGGCAACCGTGGAATCGTGGAAGCGATCGCAAATGACAACCTTGTCCGCCTCCAAAGCGGGTAGTATCACCTCACCGACCAACTGAGCCCGGCTTGCGGCGAAAAGAAGGAGTTCCGTCCGCTCGTTCATCTCGGAGTACTCCTTGTTCAGCACGATGTCTCTGATGTGCTCGGACAAACGAGTGTCTCCGGGCTCGCGGAGCAGAATGACTTCTCGCCCGGTCTGACGGAGTGCCTCGGCCAGCAGATGTGCCTGCGTTGACTTGCCGCAGCAGTCGATACCCTCGAACGTTATGAACATGGGCTATGTCCCGGTGGTATGGTGTTAAGTCAGTTGTGAACGTGGCGGGCGTGTGGCCCGGTAGGAATGGCAGATGACGCTGCCCGGAGGGAAAGGAATTCGCCGCTCAATCGACGGCGCCACCCGGCAAAAGTCTCCTCAGGCGGTGAAGATAGATGCGCCGCCGCTGAATGCCAAATAGCCCCCTGCAATAGCTCAACGTTGTACTATCTTCCCTCTCATGACACTCCGTTTCCTCCTCCCCTTTCTGGTCGCAGTCATTGCCTCCTTCCCTGCTTGCTCGTCGTCGCAGAAGACTGAGCGTCCTGAGACGCGCCGAATGGAACGGGAATACGACCGGGAGGAAGAAGAGGGCGAGGAGGAAGAGGGACGGTACCGACCACCGGCCCCCTGGGGCGAACCGACAATGCAGTTGAGAGGACTCGACGTCACCTCCGATACCGTCACGTTTCACATTGGAGCACCCCTCTTCCTCAGACTGTCCGGGGATCGGGAAATTGGGTGTGGCCCCTTCGACGGCCGCCCATTCTTCTTTGATGGTGCCGGCGCGCAGATCGGCTGGGGACTGCTGGAGGTAGCCGACAGCCTCGTCCTCCCCAGAGGCGACGGCACGTGCGACCGTTTTCTTCTCCTTACATCGGAGTACTCCAACCGTCTGCCCGAAGGTGTGTACACTCTCAAAACCCTGATTTTCATTGATGAGAAGCGTTCCATCTACTCGGACACACTCGTCGTCCGGGCCGTGAGATCGCCAGGCGGCGCTGATACAACATCCTTCACCAGATTCCTCCTCGAACAGATTCTCCGCAACAGCCCTCTCCTTGCCGATCCGGAAACGCTGGCGGCGATGTTCGCACCGGGTACACCGCGGGGCGCCGAAGCGGAAGTCTACCGCAGTGTGATCCTTCAGCGTGGGGGGGACCTCCCCGGTGCGCGCAGGGCCCTTTTGGAAGCAGACCGGATTGTCCTGGTCAGGGGGCACCCACTAGACCAGAACGCCTCTCGTGTCAGAGGTCTGCTTGCACCCATCGAGAAGCAGCGCTGACCGAAAGTTGTGAGAACCCCGCCCGCGGCCTATTTTCGCCAAATTCTTTGTCCCGTATGCCCTCTCGCCTTGAATGTCTCGCGGATGTGCGCGACGGGGAAGTCATTCTCCCCGCAGAGATCGTATCGAGGCTTCGGGCGCGCGGGGTCGGTCGTGTACGAGTCGTCATCACCTTGGAGGTTGAGGAGACTGAGGCGCTGCGTGGGCGGGGCATCGATCTTGAGGCAATTGCGCGTGTCTCCCGCGTGCAGGGTTACGAGCAGGATGTCGCGTTGACGACGCTGTCAAGCGAGGGGGTAGCCCTCGGAAGCGCTTGCGAGGCACGACTTCGATCGCTTTTGACGAGCGCTCGATGAGCAAAGGAATCCTGGTGGAGACCGATCTTCTGGTCGAGTTCCTTCTGGCCCCGTCCGGCTCCACACCGTTGCTCCGGCGTCTTCTGCAGACAACGGTCTGTTTCAGCACGTTCATCCAGGCGTCGGAGATTTACGGAACCGCCGTGTCCGACGACGAGCGCAGAATAGTGGAGCGCCCCTTGTTTGGGCTGAAGATTCTGGGAGCCAGCAGCCGGTACGCTACAACAATCGGCCGGCTCCTTTCGTCTGCGAATGGCTCGATCGTCCACCGAACGGCGATCGTGGCGGCGATGGCCATCGAGTCCAATCTTCCGATTGTTACCGAGACGTTCGCCCAGACCTACAACGGCATTACGGGAGTACACATTATTGAGGCGGGTGGGTTGCGGGAGACGCGGTCCGACGACCTGCTTCTGGATCGGCTTACAACGACATCGTAACGCGTGGGGGGCCGACAGGTGTAAGCCCCCCTTTTCCGACTGCGATCAGGACCAGATTCACAATTCAAGGCATTACCAGTGCGCATAACCAAGCAATACACGAACCGCGAGAGTCAGTCGCTGGACCGGTACCTCCAGGAAATCGGGAAGGTCGAGCTGCTCACGCCCGATCAGGAAATCGATCTGGCGAAGCGGATCAAGAAGGGGGGATTTGATGGCGATCGCGCGTTGGAACAGCTGACGAAGGCGAATCTGCGGTTCGTGGTTTCGGTGGCCAAGCAGTACCAGAATCAGGGCCTCTCCCTGGGTGACCTTATCAACGAAGGGAACCTGGGTCTGATCAAAGCCGCCAAACGCTTCGATGAGACACGCGGATTCAAGTTCATCTCCTACGCAGTCTGGTGGATCCGTCAGTCAATCCTCCAGGCTCTTGCAGAGCAATCGCGGATTGTTCGCCTCCCGCTCAACAGGGTTGGTGCGCTGAACAAGATCGGCAAGAAGTTCTCCGAGCTCGAGCAGCAATACGAGCGCGAACCGACGGCAGCGGAGCTCGCCGAGGAGCTGGATATGACGCTGTCGGAAGTCGCCGATACCATAAAGATCTCGGGTCGGCATCTCTCCGTCGATGCCCCCTTTGCGCAGGGCGAAGACAACAGGCTACTGGACGTTCTGCAGAACGAAACGCAGCCGGCCCCGGATCAGGGGCTTATGTCGGAGTCGCTCAAGATCGAGGTGCGTCGGGCGCTCTCAACGTTGAGCGAGCGAGAGGCAGAGGTGATCCGCCTCTACTTCGGCCTCGATCGTGAGCATTCGCTGACACTCGAGGAGATCGGCGAGCGCTTCCAGTTGACGCGCGAGCGCGTGCGTCAGATCAAGGAGAAGGCTATTCGCCGCCTCCGCCACACATCTCGCTCGAAGGCTCTGCGAGCCTACCTTGGGTAGAGACCGCGTGGGTCAGAAGAATCGTAGACTGCGCGGCCCCGATGAGCAACCTCATCGGGGCTTGCTGTTAGTCCCTCCATCCCATCCCAGACGTCGATGACTCTCTCCGAATCTCGGGCCACGCAACTCATCGAGCAATTCCGCGGACGACGGATCGCTGTCGTTGGCGACGTGATGCTCGATCGGTACTATCGGGGGGCCGTCAGCAGGATTTCCCCGGAGGCCCCGGTTCCCGTTGTAGATATCAAGGAGGAATCCGAGTACCCTGGGGGCGCGGCAAACGTTGCCTTCAATCTGATGACCCTTGGCGCGGCCCCCCTCCTCCTTGGAGTTATCGGAGCAGACCAGGCCGGGAACGCGCTCCGATCACTCCTGATCGGCCTGGGTATTGGCGACGACGGCCTGCAGGTCGATCCCGATCGCCCAACAACGCTGAAGACCCGCGTAATCGCAGCCAGTCAACACATTGTCCGTGTCGACTGGGAGACGAACCGGATGATCAATCCGCTGGTACTCGAGCGGGTGCTTTCGCGTCTGAAAGAGAGTATCGATGACATCGAGGCGTTGATCATCCAGGATTACAACAAGGGCGTGGTCGCCGGGCAGCTAATCCATGATGCCGTCGCGCTGGCGCGAAGCCGGGGCGTACCGGTCTACGTCGATCCGAAGTCAAACAACTTCTTCGAGTACCGCGGAGTAACGCTCTTCAAGCCGAACAGGAAGGAAGCTGAGGACGCCCTGAAAAGGGAGCTTCGCAGTCAATCGGACCTTCGCGATGGAATTCGTGAGCTCATCTCGCGGCTCGATTGCGAACACGTGGTGCTGACGCTCGGCTCCGAGGGGATGCTTCTGGCGAACCGGGATTCAGAGCCAGTGCCAATCGGGACGAAGGCGATCCAGGTGGCAGACGTTTCAGGCGCGGGAGACACCGTCATTGCCACGCTGGCGGTTGCCGGGGCCGCCGGAAGCACCATGGAGGAAGGGGTGATCGTCGCCAACCACGCCGCCGGCATTGTCTGCGAGCAAGTCGGGACCGTCCCCGTTCGACGGGAAGAGTTAATCACTGCCCTTGTCGACGACGCACGTCGCACTCTTGGATCCGAGGTCTCCGGATGAGCGTTCTTGACCGCGAATCGCTTCTGGCGAGATGTCGCGAGCTTCGCAGCGAGGGAAAGAAGCTCGTCTTCACGAACGGTTGTTTCGACATCCTCCATCGCGGTCACGTCGATTATCTTGTCGCGGCCCGGAGTCTGGGTGACGTTCTCATTGTGGCGGTCAACAGCGATCGCTCGGTCAAAGAACTGAAAGGACCATCCAGACCGGTTATCTCCCAGGACGATCGCGCTTACCTGGTCTCGTCGTTGCGGGGAGTCGATCTGGTGACCATCTTCGACGAGGAGACACCGATCGACCTGATAGAGGCGATCGTCCCTGATGTCCTGGTCAAGGGGGGGGACTACGACCCGGACGCTGACGGTGGGAGCGCCTACATTGTAGGTTCGCGCGCGGTCCGGGCAGCCGGCGGAGAGGTTGTGGTCATACCGCTGACGCCGGGGCGGTCGACGACCGACATCGTGGAGCGGATGGATCCGTCGCGCGCCGCAGCTGGTGACTCCTCTCCCGGCCACGATTAAACCCCGCACTCCTCACAGGTTCCCCGGGGGTATGGTTCGCAGAGTCAACGCAATCGTCCGCCTTACCGCTCGACTGCTCGTCCTGTTGTCGAGCGGTCTTGCTTTGCTGGTGGTTGCGATCCTGGCGGCAACGCAGTTTCAACCGACCAGGAAAGCCCTGCTGGAAACCGGGCTGGAACTGCTCAACGAAAGCCTGCAAGGGCGTGTGACCGTGGGTGCGATCACCGGAAACATGCTAACGGGCCTGGTGATCGACGACGCCACGGTAACTGCCGACGGAACGACACTCTTCACTGCCCCACGAATCGAACTTCGATACCAGCTGAGCCCCATCTTCCGCGATAAAGTCGTCGGAGCCAGAGCCACGCTGATCAATCCCGCAATCCACCTCGTCCGCAACGCGCGGGACGGCGCCTGGAACTTTGCCAGATTGACGAAGCCGTCGACCAGTGTCGACACGGGGGGCGCACCCTTTCCCTACACAATCGACGTCACCGCACTTGAAATTCGTGATGGTACAGTTCGGCTGGATGACAACGCCGTGCCCGACCGGCGGACCCGATCAGTCGACTACTCCCATCTCGATCTGCGCCGCTTCAATCTCTCGGCGATTGCTCGAATCGAATCGAACCGCACACGAGCCGTCGTTCAGCATCTCTCGTTCGATCTTCCTCGAAACGACATCCGCATCATCGACCTCTCCGTCGGGCTCGACCTTGATACGACAGGGGCGACGATTGACGACCTCCGGTTGGAGACCACCCGCACTCTCCTCTCCTTGACCGCAACGATCGACTCGATCAATATTCCAGGGGGCGATACCGATCCATCGCGTTGGAAGACGACGCCGGTTGCGCTGGCATTGAAGGCCCCACGGGTATCCACGGAGGAGATGCAGAGTTTCCTCCCCGCACTCTCGTTCCTTGGGGGTACTCCAGCAATCGAACTGGAAGCGAAAGGGACGTACGGAGATGTTGTCATCGACCGCCTGCACGTATTCACGGGGGAGACGACGATAAACATCGCGGGACGCATGCGCAACCTCCAACGTCCCGATGACCTTCAGTTTGACGCGCGATTGACCGACTCGCGGATCTCACCCGCAGACGTCAACGCCTCCCTCCCAGGCATTCCCCTCCCGGACCTGACACCGTATGGCCTTGTGGACATTCCACTGGCCGAGTACCGAGGGGGAATCAGGCGATTCCACGGCGCCGTACAGGGACGCACTGCGGCTGGAAGTGTGCGGGGAGCTGGACTTCTCGATCTGGACGGTCCAGAGCTCCGTTACGAGGCCGACGTGACCCTCGGGAGCTTCGACCTCTCCCGGATCATGAACGATGCATCTTACCGATCCGACTTCAATGGTCGGCTGATCGTTTCGGGGAGCGGAACATCCCCCGCGTCGATCGACGCTCGCTTCCTTGTTGTTTCCAACGGTTCGACCGTCATGGGGAGGAGCTATCGCCGCCTTGTGGCTCAGGGAACGTATGGCCAGGGGGGAGTTGCGGCGATCGACACACTGGTGGCCGTACTGGGAACCGGCGGGGCGATGTCCGGAGAGGAAAGTGCGGCAACAATCGACGAGTTCATCGAGCGCAACCCCATTGCGCGGCTCGCGCGCCGTGCCGGGAGCGAAATCGACGAAGTGATGTTTGCCTCCGGCGCCTCGGTTGCGCTCGGGGGGCGCATCGACTTCCGAAACCAGGCGGTGCCTGAGTATGACGTGAACGTTCGGGGACACCGGATCGGGGCGGCCGATCTGATCGCGGACGGCGCAGCTGACCGATTCTCGTTCTCGGGTTCAATCAAGGGTAAGGGGCTTGACGTTGACAAGCTCGAGGGTGTGGCGCAAGTCGATGTGACCGAAGCGCTCATGGCCGACGGACGCCAAACGGAGGCCTTCACGGTAGATGCTGAACTCGCCGGCGACCCCACCACTGACCGACGGTTCACACTTCGCTCGTCGATGGTCGATATCTCGATTGGCGGTGAGTGGCGATTCACGTCGATCGGGCAAAGTCTCGCTCGTGCAATGGACGGGTTGATAAACTACGCTCAACGGAAGGCCTCCTACCGCGACGGCGACGGGATTGGGCTGGGGATGAACGGTGGCGGAAGCAACGAACGCGTCGCGGCCACCTACGAGCTGACCATACGAGACCTGAGACCGCTGGAGCCGTTTCTCGGGGGCATGAAGATGGACGCGGCGGGATCCCTCAAAGGGACGATATCGGGGACATCGCGACTCCTTAGCCTGGATGCCGCCGGCGACCTCGATCACATCTCTATTGTCACCCAGGATATTGACCTCCGCATCGGAAGGACACGACTGAAGACTCTCGAGCTGAGAAACATCGCACCGGGATACATCGACGACATTACCGGCATTGAGATCGAGGTCGCAATTGACTCCCCATTCGTGTTCAATGGAGCCACATACTCCGTCCCGTCGTTCAGGACAACGCTCGAGGAAGGTGTGTTCACATTCAGGGGGAGTGGCGGGGTGCCGGGAGAGCTGCTGGCCGTGGTCAGCGGCGTTGTGGACACAAGGGACCAGACCGGCTACAAGGTCGCGATCGACAATCTCAACGTCTTTACCTCCAGCGAACAGAACTGGAGGAACGTCGGGACAATCCGAGGCATGGTAAACGAACATGACATTCGGATTGACACGCTACGGTTGAGGCGGAAGATGGCGGAGGTGGTCTCCATCTCCGGGCGCTTTATTGAGTTTGACAGGCTGCAGGACGTCCATATTGATGTGATCGGGGCCACGATTGCGGGCCTGACGGAGTTCACGAAGACGACTCCGTTCTACGACGAGCTGAAGCAGGGGACGGGAACATTCAGAACGCTCGCAATCGATATCGAAGGTGATCTGGAGGATCCCCGCATCGACATGCGTCTCGACCTCGACTCCCTCTCGTTCGCGCACACACCGCCAGTCGGAGTTACTCTTGATTTGAGCTATGCCGATCGTAATCTGACCGGCGTTGGGACAATCACGGACATTCTTCACTGGGTCAATGGTGCGCCACGCGTGGCCGCAAAAATCGAGGCGCGAACCCTCCCGATCGACCTGGCGCTTGCACGTCGGACGAAGCGCCTGTTGAACGATCGACCCGTCGACGTGGTCGCCGGCACCGACAGCCTCCCCCTCTCGATCGTCTCCCCATTCCTGAGCGGTGCACGTGTTTCCGCCGGTACGCTGACGACCGGATTCACGATCTCGGGCGAACTCCCCGACATCACCTACCGTGGTGCTGGAGTTATCGATAATGGTCGCATTCTCCTGGAGTCGACGAACATCACGTACATGGCCGATGGCGCGCTCGAGTTCACAGAACGACGTCTGACGGTGAAGCGGCTCGACGTCCGCAACCTCCCTGTCGACCTCCGCGATGGACGGGCATCGATTACGGGATACGTGAACCTCGTCGCCTTCACGCCGAAAGACTTCATGCTCACCATGGAGTCGAGGCGCCTTCTGGTCTTGAGTGACGCAACGCAGGCCGTGAACAACCAGATCTACGGTGACCTGGTGGTAGCGATTCCCAACCTCACGTTCAGCGGCACGTCGTTCGCGGCACCACGAGTTGGAGGTACCGTCATCGTCACCGAGGCGGCGCTGAAGGCCGATCCCGTTGCCACGCAGACGACAATCAACGAGATCAATTACGTCGACTATGCCGAGTGGCAGCGTCAGCGGGAGTCGGGGACCTACGGCCCGCAGATTCCGGATAGCAATCAGAATCGGCGCGGCGATGGATCATCTGATGACGCCGACCAGGATTCGACACCTCGAGGCGTTCAGAAAGGGTTCTACGACCGTCTTGAAATCCGAAATCTGATCGTCAATATTCGCGAAGGCGTTTCGCTGACAATCAATTTCAGCCCCTTCCAGCAGCTCCGCGCGCTGCTGAAAACCCCGCCGGAAAAACAGGGATTGATTCTGAACAAGAAACCCTCCGAGGATTTGAAGGCGGTCGAGAAAATCGAGGTTACGCAGGGATCGAAATTTGTCTTCTTCAAACCATTCGAGGTGACGGGGAACGACCTCGACTTCAACGGGCCCATATCCAACCCGCGGCTGAATATCACCGCGGAATACACGGGTAGACAGCTGCAGGCAGGGACCGATCTCACGAAAGAGTACATCGTCACGGTCACGATAACGGGGACCGTTGCGAAGCCACAGATCGATCTTCACTATCAGTTTGTCGGAGAGGCATCAACGGCACTTCCGACTGATCGCGAGACGCAACAGCGGAACGCTCTTGCCCTCCTCCTGTTCGGCAGAACGATCGAACAACTAGGCAGCACAAGCCTTGGCGAGCAGGTTGGGAATGTCGCTGGAACGTTCGGCGAGTCGGGTCTGTCGATCGTGAGCAGCACGCTGAGCAATCTTCTGGCGGGTGGCACTGATTTCATTCGGAGCGTCGACATCAGCGGAAGTGCGACGGACATTGGGCAGGCACGAGTGAATCTCATCAGTCAGTTCGACAAGATCGTCGTGCGGGCCGGCGGTCGCATTTCGAACCCCGCCGCTGACGGGACGGTCACGGTCGACCTTCCACTCAGCATGTTTCTGGATGGTGACGTATTCCAGAAATTCGTTGTGCAGTTGGAACGGGCTGCTGAATCGTCTCAGAATTCCGGTGCAACGTCAACGTCCAGCGAGGACCAGGAAACGTATCGACTCCGCCTGCAGTTCCGCCTGGTCTGGTAGCCGGTTCCCAATCGATTTCATGCCTCGATTCCTTCCTCCTGAAGGAACACGCTGATATTCACCCTGCGTTGGCACAATTGTGCAGGATGACATTTCTGGATATCAGCGCGTGACACTCTCCAACCCAATCGCGACTTCACGGGGACGTACATGCTTACGGTAACGCCGGTGCGGAATGGCTCCGATCTTCGAACGTTCATCAAGATGGTCTGGGCTATCTATGGCGACGACCCGTGCTGGGTCCCGCCTGTAATTGCCGACCGGAAGAAACTCCTCAATCGAAAGAAGAATCCGTTCTACAGGCACGCCGAGATGGAGATGTTCGTTGCCTGGCGTGACGGCAAGGCAGTGGGACGGATCGCGGCAATCGTCAATCACAATCACAACCGGGAACACAACGACAGGGTCGGGTTCTTTGGCTTCTTCGAATCGATCGACGACCAGGAGGTAGCCTCGTTACTCCTGCGGACCTCCGAGGAGTGGTTGCGGTCCCGTGGCATGGAGGTGATGCGTGGCCCCGTCAATCCATCGATGAACGACGAAGTGGGACTCCTGGTGGAGGGGTATGACGACCCCCCGCAGATCCTGATGACCTACAATCCCAAGTATTACAGCCGCTTAATCGAAGCGTACGGTCTCAGGAAGGCGCACGACCTTTTCGCGTATCGGATGACGCGAGAGGGGTTCATCACACCCAAGTTGGAGCGGGTCCAGAGGGCGGTCCGGGAACGGGAGGGGTTGGCCATCAGAACGCTGAAATTCAGACCAAAGGATGCATTCCGGAGGGATGTGGCAGACGTCAAGCGGATCTACAATCAGGCGTGGGAACCGAACTGGGGGTTCGTAAAGATGACTGATGAGGAGTTTGACTTCGTCGTTGGCGATTTGAAACAGGTTGCGGTCCAGGACTTCCTGGTCCTGGTGGAGCGGGCTGGCGAGGTGGTCGGATTCGGTCTTGCCCTCCCCGACATCAACCAGGCACTCATACGGAATCGGGGGGGCGGGCTCCTGGGTGCGCTGTGGAATCTGATCCGGCACAAGAAGGACATAACCCGTGGTCGAATACTGATTCTGGGCGTTATTCCCCCCTTCCAGCGTCGCGGGATCGACGCCGTTCTGTACTACGAGGTCGGCACCCGCATGACTGCGGGCCACGGATACTCCGAGGGGGAGGCGTCGTGGGTCCTGGAGGACAACGTCATGATGAATCGGGCAGCGGAACTTCTCAATGCGGAGCTCTACAAACGGTACCGCATCTACGACAAAACGATGAACAAGAATTAAGCCCCCCGCATAGGGTCGCGGCATATCTTTGCGCCCCTTCACGGTACCCAACGCGGTTTTGTGAAGGGCTTGATGAAGATCCGTAGAACCTTATGTGGAGGACAGTTTGAGTCGAAAAACGCAGAAAAACACCGTCTCGAGACCCCGACGGCTCGTGATAGCCGTTCTCGTAGCCGGAGTTCTGAGCGCGCTGGGAGTCGGTTCCTACATCACCTGGACGGCCCTGGCATCCGACCCAAAGACCCCAGAGACGAAGCGATACACTCCGACGGTTCCGGCAGTAGACGTTGACTCTCTCTACACTGCAAAAGTGAACGAGGAGGAGACGGTCGAGACGACGGAGAGGATCGAGGTCCAACCGTCGCGAACGCTTGCCGGACGTGTAAGCTGGTATGGACCCGGCTTCCATGGACGCCGGACGGCCAGTGGAGAGCGGTTTGACAAGAACGAAATGACGGCGGCCCACAAGACACTGCCGTTCGGTACCCTGATCCGGGTGACGGACGTCGCGACGGGACGGAGCGTCCTGGTGCGTGTCAACGACCGTGGGCCCTACTCAGGTGGTAGGATTCTGGACCTTTCGGAGGCAGCAGCCGGCAGGCTCGGCATGAAGGGACGGGGCACCGCAAGCACGCGTGCCCAGATCTTCTCGCTGCCGAAAGACGATGAATCGATCAGTTTTGACACCGATGGAAACGCCTTTTCCCTGAAGGGCTACAGCGTAACGCTGCTTGAGGGATCCGACTACGACCGGGCAATCGCCCTGCAGCACCGTCTTGTGGAGGAAGGAAGAGAGGATGTATTTGTGACGTTGGAGCGTGTTGACGGGAAGCTGAACTATCGCGTGACGGTGGGACTGTTCGCGACAGAGAACCTGTGCGGGACTCTGCTTGCCGAACTGACACCTAACTACCCCGCTGCTGCGATTGCCAGCTACGGTATCGAACTGAACGAAGGAACGGCGGTCGCCACTGCCAAGGCAACCAATGCCGCGGAGAGCGAGCTCTAGATCTCGCCGACGCGGCACGATGAAATAGATAAGGGGAGAGCGTTGTGCTCTCCCCTTTCTTTTTCTGGCGGGCTTTTGGCCGCAAGAAGATCTGCATCAACGGTTCAAAGAGTTGTCCTCCCATTCCACGTCTCCTCCCCTACCTCCGTGGTCAATCTTCCCTCACCACTCGATCACTTTCGTCTGGCATCGAACAGCATTCTTTCGATCACACCATACGGACCATATTCGAAACTGTCAGGCCGAATGGTGGCGGCGCGTCGATAAACTGTTGATCGGATTTCTCCGCAGTCGTCCCAATCTGAATTTCGGATCGATTCAACAAGCCCGACACGGAACAGGCTATCAATTCCCAGTATCCGCTGCGCGGCATCGTCCCGAAGCGCAAGCGCGTGAAGCGCCACCCCCTCTCCCCCCAACCAGTGGACCCGGATATTCATTCTCCTCGAAATCTGGCCCGGATACAACGGCCCCGGTCGACAGCCAACACATCGCGAAAGATCCAGCGGAATTGCCTTCTGACGATAGGCCGCGTCGGGGAGGCACGCATTCTCCCGAAGCAAATCTCCCTTCGTCACTAGAAGCGTCGCGTAGAGGAATTCATGGTCACGCTCCGTGTCCACCGTTCGATGCAGATCTGCAATTGCCGTAAGGCCTGAGTCCCCCGACTCCCCTTCGGGACGGGCAACATTGGCATCGGGCATTGTCGAGTCGACATAGGAAATCCCCTTTGGCACTTCGTAGAGAACATCGATTCTCAAGATCGGTGTGGTGTCCGGCAGCCCCGTGACCGGATAGATAAGATGACCCGTTATCACGAACCAACAGGTCGTGTTCGCGCTCTCGGATTGTTCGGTCTCCATCGCAGTGACAAAGGCGGAGGAATTCTGCGCCGAGTCGTCACCGTCGCACCGGGGAAAGCGGAATATCTGCTCCGGTCGCCAGTCGAAGACGATATCGCCTGCGATTAACGCTCCCGGCATCGCACTCGAGTCGCAATAGACCATTTCGACGCCCCCGCGCGCCGTGTAGCGATCGACCTCAATTGGATTACTTGTGCGCCACCCACCGTTCCTCGTCATGAATTTCCAGACCCGGTCGGTCGACATCGTAGAATCGAAGAAGTAGAATTGCGCCTCGATTCCGAAACGCCCCTTCTCCCGGTCTTCCTGTCCGTAACCGCACGATGCGACGACAAGGAAGAGTGCGAGGCATGACCCCACGAGTGACATCCGAATCGGTCTGACTGCGACAATCGACATGGCAGAAAATAGAATGGCCCCGTCGATTCGACGGAGCCATTGTTCAGGTATCAAGTGTTGAGTGGAGAGGACTACTCTCTCGGAGCACGGTCGGCGAGTCGTCCCCCTACTGGATGCTCCCCGACGGACCGCCGATCGGAATCCAAAGTCGACTCAGGTAGTCCATGTACGTTCCAACCAGCATAATGATCAGCCATACAAAACCCCCGATCACGACGATCCAGACCAGCTTGTATGCATACTTCACATGCATGAAGTAAAGAATCACCAGCGTCATCTTGATGACAGCGATTGCCATTGCCACCCAGATGTTGAACGCGCCTAGCGGTTGGAAGGCAACCCAGACGGTAATGCCAAGCAGAACCATCAGGGCGGCGAAGACGCCATAGTACGACTTGAGGGATGCGACGTGTCCGGACATTATTGCTGATGGATAATGTTGATCGATCGTACTCTCAATGCCCCATCGCCGCGCCCACTGCGGGCGCCGAGCGATCAATGAGATAGAGAAGCGGGAAGAGGAAAATCCAGACGATGTCGACGAAGTGCCAGTAGAGGCCACCCATCTCGACCGGATTGTAGTACTCCGGCGAAAAATCTCCTCGCATAGATCGTCTGAGCAACCAGAACATCAGTCCCAGACCGATGATCATATGGAAGGCATGGAGTCCTGTCAGGGCGAAGTAGAGATTGAAGAACATCTCCGCCTTCGGTTCCGGATAGGCAAATGACGGTCCCGGCACCCAGTGATGCTCAAACTTGTGCGCGTACTCGAAGTACTTCACTACAAGGAAGGCGGCGCCAAGAATCATCGTGAAGATGATGAAGCTGATCAGCTGATTCTTCTTACCGGTCTGAGCTGCCCGCACGGCCAGAGCCATAGTGAGACTCGACACCAGCAGGACACACGTGTTCAGCCCACCCAACCAGATGTCGAGTGACTGGCTGGCATGATGGAACGCAGCATTGAACGTATCGCTGGCGCGATAGACGGTGTAGGCGAGTATGAGACCACCGAAAAACATGATTTCGGTAACCAGAAACACCCACATCCCCAGCGTTGACGACTCCTGCTGCTGCTTCGCATCGTCGAACTGGTGCGCGACGTGCGCGGCATGAGATGCGTGATGATCAGACATTCACCTCTCCTTTGGTTCGAACCGATTCGATTTTCTCCAGCTGATCCTCGAACTCCTGCTCGACCTTCAGCGTGTCGTACTCATACGGCTCCGACGTAACAACCGGCGTGTGGTCAAAGTTGAACGTTGGTGGAGGCGAGCTTGTCTGCCACTCAAGCCCGGTTGCGCCCCACGGATTGTCGGCGGCCGGCTTTCCTTTGCGGAGCGACCACATGAAGTAGATCAGCGGCATGATGTAGCCCGCGGCAAGTACCGCAGCACCGGCGGACGACATCACGTTTAACACCTGGAACTCGGGCGGATACGCGTGATACCGTCGCGGCATTCCCATATAGCCCAGCAGGAACTGCGGGAAGAAGGTCAGGTTGAAACCGACGAAGACGAGCATCGCCGAGAACCTCCCCCACCCTTCCGGATAGAGTCTCCCCGTCATCTTCGGCCACCAGTAGTGCATGCCACCCAAATAGGCCATGATGACACCACCAACCATCACATAATGGAAGTGTGCCACGATGAAATAGGTGTCGTGCAGGTGGACATCCACCGAGAGCGCCGCGCAGAATAGCCCTGTCAGACCACCGATCGAGAAGAGGCCCATGAAGCCCATCGCGTACATCATAGGCGTCGCGTAGGAGATCGACCCCTTGTGCATCGTCGCCGTCCAGTTGAAGATCTTCACCGCCGAAGGAATGGCGACAAGGAAGCTCAGGAACGAGAAGACCATGCCGGCGTACGCTGATTGGCTGGAGACGAAGAGATGATGTCCCCAGACGAAGAAGCCGATGATCGCGATACCGAGACTGGAGAAGGCGACGAATTTGTACCCGAAGACCTTTCGTTTGCTGAAGGCCGTAATCAATTCGCTGATCACTCCCATTGACGGAAGGATCATGATGTAAACGGCAGGATGGGAATAGAACCAGAAGATGTGCTGGAAGAGGACCGGATCGCCACCGAGGTTCGGATCGAAGACGCCGATATGGAACGTCCTCTCCAGAGCCAGCATCAGCACGCCGACCGCAACCACGGGGGTTCCGAGGATCATGATGATGGCAGCCGCATAGTTCGACCAGATGAAGAGGGGGAGTCGGAACCATGTCATTCCCGGCGCGCGCATCTTGTGGATCGTCACGATGAAGTTCAAACCCGTGAGGATCGAACTGAATCCGGTAATGAAGACCCCCAACCCTGTCAGCAGAACGTAACTGTTGGAGTACGTCGTGCTATACGGCGCATAGAATGTCCAACCTGTATCGACGCCGCCGGCCACGATTGCGGCAAGCGTCAAGAGCCCTCCAACGACGAAGATGTACCAGCTCAGCAGGTTGATCTTCGGCATTGCCAGGTCGCGGGCGCCGATCATGATCGGGACCAGGAAGTTTCCAAGCGTCGCGGGAACCGATGGGATCAGGAAGAAGAAGACCATCGCCACACCGTGCATGGTGAAGACCTTGTTGTAGGTCTCAGCCTGCAGCAGATCGCCGGCCGGTGTGATCAATTCCAGTCGGATCAACATCGCGAAGAAGCCGCCCAACGCGAAGAAGCAGCTCATCGTGATGATGTAGAGAATCGCGATTCGCTTGTGGTCGCCCGTCAGCAACCACGACTTCAGCCCATGCGTGGCATTCAGGTAGTTCTCCTTGAACGCACCCGCAATCGCCTCGCTCATCACTGGAGACTGTACGTCTTGGCTCATTACTCTATTCCGTATGCGTGTCTTTTGTTCTTCCTGTCAAACCGCGTGTCGTCAATCCCCGCCGCCCGGTCGGCGCAACCCCCAGCTCCTATTTCGCAGCGCCGAGCGACTTGATGTAGGCCACCAGCTGCAGCATCTCCTCCTCGGTCACTCGACCCTGAAACGTCGGCATGATCGACTGATATCCTGCTACGACCTTGGCCGTCGGCTGGCGGATCGACTCCAGGATGTAGTTTTCATCGGCGATGACGGTGCCCCCGTCCCGGAGACGAACTTCCTTGCCATACAGGCCATCCAGCGTTGGGCAGCGATTCCCCTGCTTTGTGTGGCAGGTTATGCAACCCTGCTGGTTGAAGACCTTCTCACCAAGTGATGCCATCGACTCGTTCCCTGCGCCACCGCTAAGCCACTGCTGATACTCGTCCGGCTCCATGACTGTAACCGTGCCGATCATTCCCGAGTGGAGCGTGCCGCAGTACTCGGCGCAGAAGAGATGGAACTTGCCTGTCTTCGTCGCCTCAAACCAGATCTGTGTCACCTTTCCCGGGAGGACGTCCTGTTTGACACGGAAGGCGGGTATGTAGAGGTCGTGGAGAACGTCCTGCGATGTCATCGTCACGCGGAATGCCTGACCGACCGGAACGTGGATCTCGTTCAGCTCGCGCATGCCGTTCGTATGCTGGAACTTCCACATCCACTGCTTGCCGACACAGTAGATATCCTGCACGTGCTTTGGGGGACGCTCGATATCGAAGAACCCCTTGGCTCCCCAGAAAAAGATCACCATTACAATCACCAGGGGAACACCGATCCAGATCGACTCCAGCACCATCGATGGTGCGATTGGATTTGTCCGGTCGACCTTTGCCCCACGACGGTACTTGATCGCAAAGAAGGCCACAAGGCCGGCGATCAAGAGTGTGAAGAAGGCTGTTACCCCGGAGATGAAATAGTAGAGGCCGTCAACGGTACCTGCTACCGTCGAGGCCGCCTCGGGCATCAAGGGAAAGTCCCACATACCTGCTATCGTTCGTTCTGTTGTTGATTCCGTTTGTCTCGTCGCATCGAACGAATCACGAAGACACCAAAGACCAGCAGCGTCAGAAGTCCACCCGCCTGGATCGCCCGCAATGTCATGAAGCTGTACGAGCCGGTTGAAGGGTCGTACTGGAAGCAGAGGACCAGGACCTGATCGGCAAGATTGCCGATCCTCTCCCGCGAGGCCTCCATCAACCCGAGCTTCAGATCGCGCGGAGCGAATTCGATCCCCATGAAATACTTGGAGATCCTCCCCTGTGGCGTAACGATCATAATCGCCGCGCCATGCGCATACTGCTTCGATCGGGGGTCGTAGACATACCGGAATCCGGTCGTCTGCGCAAGGATGTCAATCGAGCTTTGCTCCCCCACCAGGAAATGCCACCCCTGTTCCGCCCCCTCCCGTTTGTACGATTGGAGGTATGAAACCTTCTTCTCCCCCGCCAGCTGTGGCGTCTCACGCGGGTTGATGCTGACGACGACAACATCGAATTCATCGCCGGCGGAGAAGGAGACGGGACGCAGCCCTTTGACCAGTCCGTTCAGCACCTGCGTGCAGAGGTTCGGACATTCGTAGTAGGCCAGAACCAGGATCGTCGGTTTGTCGCGCATATACTCGCCAAGCGCGACGCTCCTTCCGGCCTCGTCCTTGAACGTCAGATCGAGTGGGATCTGAGCGTCAAGGTTCTGATCAATACTTACATCGTTCTGAAGATCGGGACCTGAATTCTGCGCCGTTGCCGGCATCGCATACGCAACCAGCCCGATCAGCGCCGCAATGGCGAACCGTCTATGCGCCTCCCGCTTGCTGCGTGGCGCTCTGTCCGTTTTCATTGGTCGTACCCTGTGCATTCACCGTCGTGTCATGAGGTGCAGTGGCAGATGGAGGAGGCATCGGCATAGCCGGCACCTTCCCCTGGCTTGCAACTATTTCAATAGCCCGGTCGATCGGAATACGTACCGCACCAATTCCGCTATCGGCCACGCCGTAGCTGTTCAGCACCGAATCCTCGTGGGAGCGGAACTCGGCAAGATTCTTCATAGGATTCGCCTGAAGACGTGGAAACGGAGGCATCTCCAGACTGTCGGCGACTGGCGGTCGTGCCACGTCCCGCTTCTCCGCCATCCCCTCGTACTGATTGAACAGCCAGACTACGAAGAAGGCCGAGCCAAGGACGACGACCAGAAGATAGATCATCGAACGGTTGATCGACTTCGCGTTGACGTCGCGCCGCTCGTGCTCGTGATCCCAGTTCTCGTGCAGATTGGGATCGTTCGGTTCGTTGTGACTAGACATGCTGATGCTCCACTTCCTGCTTCGGATAGGCCACGTTCACCGGGAGAAGAGTCCCCTTACCGAGGATGCCGGCAAAGATTGCCAGCCAGATTCCACCAATGCCAAGCAACGCTGCGACGTCCATCCACGAGACATGGAACCCGCCGCCGTCGCCATGCTGGAACGACGGTGCGATCCACCAGAACAGATCGATCGCGTGCATGATCATGATCAGAATTGCCACGCGGGCAAGTGTGCCGCGGTCCCGCTTCACTTTGCGAGAAAGAAGGAGTCCGAACGGTGCAGCGAAATGGAATACGGCAAGGACGATCGGGAAGTACTTCCATGCACCGACCGTTCGATGGAGGTACCACGGAGTCTCTTCCGGAAGATTACCGGCCCAGATAATGATGAACTGCGACACGGACACATAGGCCCACAACAGCATGAACGCAAACATGAAGTTTCCAAGATCATGCATGTAGCCGGGACGAAGTGCTGAATCGACCTCCGTGTCGACCCCACCCAGGTGACGCATCATGACAATCAGGAAGGCGAAGGCCATCAACCCGCCACCAATCATGTAGAGAAGGCCGTAGGCTGTGGAGAACCAATGGGGCTCCAGCGACATCATCCAATCAAACGCAGCAAACGTGCCTGCCAGGAAGATCAGGATGATCCCGATTGCGCTGACTGACTGGAGACGTCGCGTCACCACCGACCCCCCCAGATCCTCGAGTTTCTGCATCGTTCTCACGATGCTCAACCCGAAGAGAAGGAAGATCACGAAGTAAATCGCCGCCCGCATGATGAATCCATTCTGATTCAGGTAGGGGGCCTTATGACGAAGAATCGGATCGGCGGCCACGACGGCCTCGTGCGTCCATTCGTAGAGGTGATGCATTCCGAAGACAATCGGAATGAAGAGGATCGCCATGACCGGCAGGGTCTTCACCGCGGCCTGAAGGACGCGACGTGTAACGTATCCCCAGGGACCACCTACAAGGTTGTGCAGAAGGAGGATGCCCAGAGCGCCAAGGGGGAGTCCCAGCCAGAAGACGTAGCCGTAGAGGTACGAGCGGAAGAACTGGGTCAGCATCTCCTCGTCGCCCGAGACACCGAGTCCCAGACCAACGGCAAGAAGGATCAGTCCGACTCCCCCGGCGATCAACGACCGTTTGCGGAGCCCTTCAAGGCGCGTGTTGTTCGTAGCGATCTGATTCATCACGTTACTTCGAAGTGGTTCCGGTAGACTCGGCCATGTACTCCTTCGGAGCGTTCTGGCTGAACTGCAACGTGCGGACGTAGGCGATAATTGCCCAGCGATCTTCCGACGAGATCCTCGATGCGTAACCGTACATCCGGCCGAATCCGTTCGTGATGACGTCATAGATGTAGGCATCCTTGACGGTCCGGAGGCGCTCGGAGTGATACGTTGGCGGCGTCGGCATACCACGCTTCACAATCATCCCCTGACCATCCCCAAGACGCCCGTGGCACGGGGAGCAGTAGATGTTGAAGCGCTCGTGTCCGCGAACAAGAAACTCTTTCGTCAGTGCATATGGATTTGAGCTATCGGCTGGAATCGCGGCGACGCCTGGCTTCGAGCGCATGTTGGCATCGAACCCGGCGGTCGGCTTGAAGCGAGTCGGCCACGCACTCTCTCGCGCAACAGTCCCCTCCACCTGCGGTCGTACACCCTGGCTGTCAGCAAAGAAGTTGCTGGCGCGATACCCTCGCACCTTCGGCTGGTCGTACATCTCAAGTCGACAACCACCGACGGAAATCGCAACGGCGGCAAGAGCCATCCCTGCTGCGATCCGGCTTCGACGATGTATGAATGCGAACAATGACATGGACTGGGTGTCCTGTGTTGTCGGGTTGCTGTTGGATTTGCCTGTGTCAATCGATCCATTTCCGGGGTCGTTCCATTTGGATCGACTCCAGTTCCCTAGGCAGGTACCTGCACGACCGATGCAGCTCCCAGTCCCTGGAGGAACTGGGTTGTGTCCGCCTGATCGAATTTTGGATCGGCCGACTCAATCGTCAGGAAGAACCGGTCGAGCGAGGCCCGCTCGAACTGCTCGATGTTAAAGACCGGATGATATGGCATCGGGAATCCGTTCAGACCCAGCATACCAAAGACGGCGCTGAACGATGCCAGTAGAATCCCGCACTCGTAGGCCACGGGGATGAATGCAGGCCAGCTGAGGAGTGGTCGCCCACCCACATTGATGGGGTAATACTCCCCCGCAAGGTAGGCCTCCATCAGAAAGCCAAGAAGAACGCCACTGAGCCCACCGATCAGAACAAGCAGCCCGACATAGGGGCCCGAACGGGGGACAGCGTCCTCCAGTTCTTCAACGGGAAATGGCGTGTATGCATCGTAGACCGTATACCCGGCCTGCTCCGTTTTCTTCGCCGCGGCCACGAGAGCCTCGGGAGTCTCGAACTCCGCCATCATTCCGTAGATCGCAGGAGCGTCGGCTGTTGTGTACGACATGTGTTGATCCTCTGCGGTCTCTTAATGTGTCGCGTGGGCATGTTCCTCGTGCAGCAGCTCCTGCATCTCAGCGATCGAGATCACCGGCAGGAAGCGGATGAAGAGGAAGAAGAGCGTGAAGAAGAGTCCGAGTGTTCCGGTGTACATACCGAAATCCCAGATCGTCGGGTAGTACATCTCCCATGACGAGGGGAGGAAGTCGCGCGCCAGACTTGTCACGATGATGACGAATCGCTCGAGCCACATGCCGACGTTGATCACGATCGAAATGCAGAAGAGGAGGACCAGGTTGCCCCGGACCTTGCGCGACCAGAGAAGCTGCGGGATGGCAATGTTGCAAAGGATGAGGAGCCAGTATGACCAACCGTACGGTCCGAACATCCTGTTGTAAAACATCCCCCACTCATACGTGCTCCCACTGTACCACGCTATGAACGCTTCCATCCCGTAGCCGTAGGCGACGATCAATCCCGTTGCAAGCATCACCTTCGACATGTTGTTGATATGCCGCATGGTGATAAAGTCCTTCAGGCCATACCGTGCCCGCATCGGAATTGCCAGCGTGAGAACCATCGCGAAGCCGGAGTAGATGGCACCGGCAACGAAGTATGGGGGGAAGATAGTCGTGTGCCAGCCCGGTATCTGCGAAACCGCGAAGTCGAAGGAGACGATCGAGTGGACCGAGAGAACGAGTGGTGTCGACAGACCGGCCAGCAGGAGATACGCGATTCGATAACGGCGCCAGTGTTGCGCCGAACCACGCCAACCCATGGCAAGGGCTCCGTAGATCGTCTGCGCAATCTTCCGCCCCTTCGCGCGATCACGCAGGGCCGCCAGATCCGGAAGGAGTCCGACGAACCAGAAGAGGAACGAAACGGTACCGTACGTGGAGATGGCGAACACGTCCCACATCAGCGGGCTGCGAAACTGCGGCTGAATCCCCATCGTGTTCGGATAAGGGAAGAGCCAGTAATCGAGCCAGGGACGGCCTGTGTGAAGCAACGGGAAGAGACCGGCGCACGCGACCGCGAACAACGTCATCGCCTCCGCGAATCTGTTAATCGACGTTCTCCAGTTCTGCCGAAGCAGGAGAAGAATTGCCGAGATGAGCGTGCCTGCATGACCAATACCGATCCACCAGACGAAGTTGATGATATCGAACGCCCAACTGACCGGTTGGTTGTTCCCCCAGATACCGACACCGGTGAAGACCAGATTGGTGATCGTGACGAGAAGAACGCCCAGGAACGTCAACGCGAGCGTGAACCCTCCAAGCCATGCCTTCGAGAATCCCTTCTCGAGTGAAATGGAGGTGATCTTCGACGTGATCGAGACCAGCGAGTGCCCCGGCCCGATAAGGGGGGGAGCGCCTACACCGGCGCGGGAATCAGGTGAGCTCGGTCGCATGCTCATGCAACACCCTCCAGTTCGGGATTCGGATTACGGAGCCGCGCCAGATAGGTCGTCCTGGGACGCGTGTTCAGATCGGCAAGGAGACTGTAGTTCAGCGGATGCTTCTTCATCGCAGCCACCTGGCTCTTCGGGTCATTGATATTGCCGAAGGCGATGGCCTCGGTGGGACAGACCTGCTGGCAGGCGGTGACGATCTCGCCATCGGCGACATCGCGTCCGTCCTTCTTGGCCTCGATTCTGGCGTGATTGATACGCTGAACGCAATAGGTGCACTTCTCCATCACACCGCGGCTTCGAACGGTCACATCCGGGTTGCGTCCAAGTTTCAACGACTCCGTTTCCAGATCGCTGAAGAGGAGATAGTTGAAGCGACGAACCTTGTAGGGACAGTTGTTCGAGCAGTACCGAGTGCCGACGCAGCGGTTGTAAACCATGTCGTTCAGCCCCTCATCACCATGCACGGTTGCTCCAACAGGGCAGACCGGCTCGCACGGAGCGTTCTCACACTGCATGCATGGAACCGGCTGGAAGTCAGAATGTGGCTGATCCAGATCGCCAGAGTAGTAGCGGTCTACGCGGATCCAGTGCATCTCGCGATGCTTCAACACCTGTTCCTTGCCGACCACGGCAATGTTGTTCTCCGACTGGCACGCGATCATACACGCGTTGCAGCCGATGCACGACGTCAGATCGATCGTCATACCCCAAGCGGCCTCTTCATAGGGCCAGTCGGGGTAGAACGAGTCCTCCAGTTCGGGCGGCTTCGCGTCCGGTTCGGCATGTGTACCGACACCGGCCGGCTTGTTGACCTTCGTCGGGCTCTTGACGTAATCGTCGATTGTTCCGCCACGGACGATATCACGCCCTTCCATGCTGTGATGCGTCTGCGTCGTGGCCAGGGGAATGTGGTCACCCGTCGGCGCAACTGTTGCCACGCCGCACCACGGGGCAGCCGTCGTGCGCAGAACGTAGGCGTTCACCCCCGTCCCATTGGCTACGCGGCCGCCATGAACGCGTCCGTAGCCAAAGTTGAGCGTGCAGCTTCCGGCTGGCTGTCCAGGAGTGATCCAGATAGGTACATCTACCGAACCGCCACCCATTGTCACCTTGACCACATCGCCATTCCCCAGCCCCTGCCGCTCGGCGTCCGAAGGAGCAAGAAGGAGCGCGTTCTCCCATGTGAGGAGGGTCATCGACTTCGGCAGTTCCTGGAGCCATCCCAGGTTGGCGAACCGACCATCATAGATCGTCGTGTCGGCGCGCAGGACAAGCTCCATCCCACTCCCATCAACCTTCGCGATCTGAGCGCGTGATGACCAGGTCGCGTCCAACGTGGGGCTGAGCGCTGGGAGGGCCGTCCCTTCAACGACACCGTCATGCAGGGCGTTCGCCCATGCGGCTTCCATTCCCGCAGCAGGCGCGGCGACCGGGGCGGGTGCTCCCGGCGCAGGTGCTCCCGGAGCGGCGGCAGGAGTTGCGGCAGGCGCAGGAGTAGCAGCCGGTGCTGGCGCTGCGGGTGCTGGCGCGGCTGCCGCAGTGTCGGCAACTGCGGGAGCAGCCTTCGCTCCCGGACCCTGGAATGACGCACGGACGATGTCGTACGCAGATGTCGGTCCGCCCGACTGCGCGATCATCGTTGCGAGAAGCTCATGAGCCGAGTGGCCATAGTACATCGGCGCGATCAACGGCTGCACGATCGACACCGTGCCGTCGAACGCACGGACGTCACTCCAATCCTCCAGGTAGTGAAGCGCCGGAATGTGCCACTGTGCGAAGTATGCCGTCTCGTCGGCATAGAGTCCCATATGAATCACGTTCGGCACGTTTCGGATCGCGTCTCCGAACTTCAAGTCGGCCGGGGCAGTGAAGACAGGATTGGCTCCAATGACGACAAGCGTCGAAACCTTCTTTGCCGCCATCTCCGCAGCAAGGTCCTTCAGGGCCGCCATTTGATTTTGCGGTGCCGCTTCAACCGGCGCCGTATAGACGACGGTTGTTCCTGCGTTCATGAGAGCAGCGTTGATTGCGTGACAGGCCGCATGAATGGCCGGCGACATATGGTCGCCAGGTACGACAATCGACTTCCCGCTGTTCTTCTTCAGATCGCGAACAACGGCCTCGGTCCACTTGTCCCCCTGGGCAGGCGTCGCCCCCGCGGGCGTGGAGACTCCAAGATCAGCGGCAATTCTCCAGAAGACGCCCTCCAACGCAGAGGGCTTCAGTCCCTTGCGGTGATCCGCGTTCGCACCGGTAATCGTGGGCGAGCACTCGAGCGCGTAAAGGCGGTTCATGGTGGTCGAACCGTTAGTCACCTTCCGCTTCGCCACGAAGTCGCGGGCGTAGCGGACGCTCCCCGGCATCTGCAGCAGGAAATCCGAATCGATGGAGAGGACGACCTCCGCGCTGCCAAACCGGTAGGTTGTCTCTACATACTCCCCAAACGCGAGCTTTGCCCCGTCACGGACGTTGTCACGCGAGACCGGGTCATACTGGATCCACTTCGCGTTCGGATACTTTGCCAGCAGCGTGTTCATCTGACCGGCCATCGTCGGCGACGAAACGGTCTCGGTTACTATGCGGAGTCCTTCCCCACCATTGCTCTTCCACGTGCTGACCATATCACTAACGGCCGCCGTGAACTTCTCCCAGGTTGAGAACGTCCCCTTGTTCCGGATGGTCTGCGATCGATCCGGGTCGTACAGCTGGAGGACAGAGGCCTGGGCAAACGAGTCCGTTGCTCCAAGACTCGCAGGGTGGTCGGGGTTCCCCTCCACTTTCGTGGGGCGCCCGGTGTGGCTCTCGATAAGCAATCCTGTGCCGTATCCGGCAAGAGGCATCGCCGTTGCGAAGTATATCGGCCGTCCCGGAATGAACTGCTCGGGCGCCTTTACATAGGGAAGAATCTTTTCTTCGGGCTGACGCGTGCATGCGCCGATACCGGCAAGCATGACCGACGCACCCATGAGTTTCATGAAGTGACGTCTCCCTACGGGGTCGTTCCATTCAGCGGCGCCATCGGGGAATTCCTTCTCCAGAAGCGCCTGGAACTCCGGCGTCTCCGCAAGCTCATCAAGCCCCCTCCAGTACTCGCGACCGGAGCGTTCGGCAACCTTTTGTCGAAGCGCTTCGATGTCGAATGCGGGGTCTTGATAGACAACGGGGGACTCGCTCTCCGTCAGGATTCGAAGTTCCCCGTTTGCGGCGTCCAACCCTTCACCCATCCTTCCTTCTTCCGGCGGCGCGGCGCCGTTGCTAAGGTGTATCTCGTTCGTCATTAGCGATGGCAAATCGAACAGTTCGTGAGCTGCCTGACGTTGACGTTGTATTCCTTGACCAGCTTCGGTCCAAGCGTTGCCTGGCTCTCCGCTGGCTTGTAGCCCATCGTGAAAACCTGATCCTTCGGACGGATATTCTTGGCGGGATCGCGATGACAGTCCAGACACCAAGCCATTTGCAGCGGACTTCCCGCTCTCATCAACGGCATCTGATCGACACGACCATGACAGCTTTCGCAGCCAATGCCCTTGTTGATGTGGATGCTGTGGTTGAAGTAGACGAAATCGGGAAGATCGTGCACCCGATTCCATCGAAGCGGCTGCCCGGTCTTGAAGCTCGATCGCACCGGCTCAAGAATTGCGGCATTCGTCCAGATCTGCGAATGACAACTCATGCAGGTCTCCGTGGGGGGAATACCCGCCACGCTGGAGAACTCCACCGACGTGTGACAGTAGCGGCAGTCAATCCCAAGCCCACGAACGTGGTGCTCATGACTGAAAGGAACCGGCTGTTCCCGGACGACGTCGGCAAGCGTTACGAAGTCCGAGCGGAAGGCCTGGTTGAGCAGAAAAAGTCCGCCGAATGCCAGGAGTCCGCCGCCGACGATGCTCAACCGAGCAAGGATGTTGGATATCGGTTTGAAGAGTTGGGCCATTGTGCCGGTTCTTCAGATATGGTTGCCACCTCGATGCTCCGCCCTGTCGGTCACGCCACTACTTCAATGTCACGAAGCGACGCTTCGACGTGCGGATCAGGAGATGAGAATGTCGTGCAGAGGCAAGGATGAGGCGTAATAAGACCCCCAGGACGAGGACCGTCCGGCGGGGGGGGTCGTTTTTCACGGCGCCTAATGTACACACAATCCGGTATTGTGTCCGAATTCCGACAAAAAAAAATTGCCTCCGCGCGCTATAGACTCGGTTTCCGGGCCCCCGCGTCACCCGCTCACGAGGGGTGACCCAGCAGCAGGGACTCGACTACGGCTAGAACCTGGTCGTCCGCCGTGACGGGGGAGAAGCTCACCACCCGCCATCCCGCGCCACGCATCCAGGCCTCGTCGGCTCCGTCGCGGACCAATGCGACGCGATCGTTACCGTGGAACAGTGCGATCGACACCTCCATCGTCGTGTCCCCGGCACGGACCAGCCAACGGCGCTCCATCTCGGCTTCCTTGACGACGCCTGAGCTCTCCTTCAGTCGTTTCCATAATCTCTCCTCTTCTGGAGTCCCGACGATAAGATCACTTAACGTCGCCGCGTGCCGGATACGACGACGCGTCGTTCTAAGGAATGTGAAACGTCGCGGTCTGGCAGAGACGATCGGCCGCGGCAAACGTCGGCGGCGACCGAGGCGTAGAACGATGTATGAATCGTCCGCGTGGGGATGTCCCGGCTCCGTCGGAAGGATGTCACGCCTGAAAAGCCTCTCCTTCCCTTTGATCGGTGCCACATACTCGATGGCACCGGCAAGCCCGGCAGATGTACCGGCTCCCTGGTAGAATGCTATCAGATCGGATTCCTCCAGAGCGCGCTCTCCTAGAACGCGCCCAAGTCGTCGTTCGGGAATGCGATAGAATCCCTGTTGCAGGACACGATTCAGCTCAACATCTGTGGAAATGTGGACAACAAGACAGTCGCGGCGGACGGCCTTCGTGGTGGTACCCATGGTAACCTCGGCTCGATTGTGGTGATGATGCTACGTGTCGACTCTCTCACGAGAGGACCTGCAAAGATACAGGGAAACGGAATCTGCAAACATATGTGTGGCAACCTGCCGGAAGGGGGCAGGACACGCGTCGTACCGGAGGATCGTTACATGCGCGCGATCTCTACGTTGCGATCCTCATCTCTCACCGCGGCGCGCCTCCGGTACACATTCTTCGCTCGTCTCTGCGCAGCATAACGTGAACGCTACGTACGCTCCGACCAAACCACCTGCCGCCTGGGTCCAGGGGATCACACCCATCATGAGGCGCAACGCCGTTCCGCTGATCCATCGGTCGAACGCCATGGATTCGGCTGCACGCCTTGAGCGCACGTAACGAGGACGACTGACACCGTTCCCGCAAGCTAGTATCTCACAACAGCCCACAGACTGTCGACCTTGACCGTCGGTGACGCTGAGTCCGCAATGAAAAACGTTCCGGACGCCGAGATACCGATACGCCGGAGAGTGGGATCGACCGTCGCCTTGATATTCCCGGTGCTCCGGTCGACGGTGGAGAACCAACGGACCTGCTCACTCTCCTCTGACCGGAACAACACACCCATGCCATTTCCCGACGTCGTTCGAGCGGGATCGGCCGTAAGGGGCACGACGGTGGAAGGCGAGAAGGAGTAGCCGGTGACCGCGAGATGAATCCACGACGGTGTTCGGAACGGAGGGGGCTTCGGTCGTTCTGCCGACCGGGCCAGAAGTACGAGGTCCATAGACCTTGGCAAGCCGCCATCAATTCTGATCCGCACATACGAGGCAAGCGAGTCGATCAAGACCTCGCCCGCGAGTGACGGATTGAACAGGACAAGCCCACCCTCCCATTCGCGTCCGCGAGTGTCAATGCGAACAGTGTCGCGCACAACGATTCTGACTGTGTCGTGCTCCGTTATGATCGTTGTGTCATGCTCAACAATCTCCACGATCGAGTCGCGAACAATTACGATGGTGTCGGGTGGCGAAACGATTGTGTCCCGCTCGCGCAGAACGGCGTTCGCGGTCTCCTTGTCGACGGAGACGTTGTCGCAGGCCGGTAGAAGCAGCGCGATCAGCGACAGAAGGAACGGACCGAACGCTGGTCTCAGTGTCATGGTACCATGACCTCCAGCCCTGCGAATCCCCCCCACCGCCCGCTGATTTGTCGCACGTCGCCCGCCTTATACATGAGTGCGGACGACTCCACTCCCAGGGCAACCTTGAAGCCCGATAGAATGTCGCGCGAAAGGCCAAATCGGCCTCTCACCACGGGCCCGGCCGAAGCGATACCGAAACCTCCCTGGAACATGGGGTCCAGTCCAATGACTCTGCCTGGGAAATACCTCACTGCCGCACCCCCCCAGGTGTACAGGGGACGCTGATCTATCGCGACTGTGTCCGCAGCCACATGGGGAATTCGCTGCGAGTAGCGCTCGGCTCCAAGCTCGACACCGAGTGCGACGTTGGATCCGACATGACGATAGACCCCCAATGCCCCGTCCTCTACCCAGGACGTCGAGGGGTTGAGCGCCTCCACAGTCTCCAGGTCCGTGGAAGCAAATCCATGGCGGAGTTCAACGATCCAGTCGCCGCGCGTCGTCTCATCGGGGACAGAGAGATCGATCCCGAGCGTGGCCGCCGAATTCAGTCGCGGATAGGTCGTCGACCGGTCGACGATGTCGGGCGGTCGGCCGTTTCGGGTTGTCAACAGGTGCTCAGAGTCATCGCCATACAAGCTTCTCATAATGTCCCGCGACGCTCTTCGCGGCGGTGGGCCGTTCTGGTCCACATCATTCTGCAAAGCAACTACCGGCAAGCTGGGTGTGGTTCGCACCCTGGGGACGCGATTCACAACTGTCGTCGCTGTTGTTGAACGATTCTCTCCACTAATCGAAGCGGACTGAGGCGCAGAAAGCGGCGGCACCTCGGAACTGTTCGCAGACGACTTGGGAACCTGCTGCTCGCTGGAAATCGTGCTCGCGCCGGATGCGGGGACAGTGCTCGGCGATTTCAGTGCAGACTCGATGGCCCGACGTGGCGTGTCACTCCCGGTGGTCTTGACTACCGGCCCGGTTTGGGCGATGTCGGATCTAACGGCAACACGGTAGATGCCGGCCGTCAACAGCGCTCCGAGCAGGAAGGCAGCCGCCAGACCGAATGCCCTGGTCCGGAAGAACGCGAGCAGGCCGGCTCCACGCGTGGAGTTACCGGGCACCGCGGCGAGCCCCAAACGTCGCATCAACGAAGCCTCCACCGCTGCCGGCGGCGTGAAAGCTTCGCGATCGCCACGGACGGCGTCCCCTATCTGCACAAAACCGCGAAGTGTCGTGCGGAGTTCAGGTTGCCCGGCCAGGGTCTCGAAGAGTTCCTGTTCGGCAGCCGGATCGAGTGTGCCGTCCAGGTATTCTAGTATGAGTTCGTTCTGCTTCATGTCGCGTTCAGCACAAGGAGTGTCTGTGTTGATTGGCCGACGGTCGATCGCATCTACCGCGATGGACGGGCCTCCTCCAGATAGGGCGTCAGTATTTTCCGCAAACGTTCCTTCGCCCTGAAGATGTGCACTTTGACGGCGGACAGTCCCTGTCCGGTGACGTCAGAAATTTCCTGATAGCTCAGCCCGTCGTACTCGCGAAGTACAAATGCCTCACGGAGATGTTCAGGAAGGAGTTCGAGAGATCGCTTCACCAGTTCAGCCAGCTCCAGGTTCTCGTGGCTAGGTTGAAATACGATCTCATGGTAGTCTTCGACCGGGGTGGTCGGTTTCGCATCGCGGAGCGCGTTCAGGCAGACGTTCCTCGCGGATGTGAAGAAGTAGGCTGAGACGTTGGCAACGATCCGTCCGGATTCACGCGCTGAGTTGTATATCCGGACGAATGTCTCTTGAAACGCATCGTTTGCTCGGTCGCGATCCCCAAGCATTCTGAGGACGTAGGCATAGATACGGGACCGATATCGGCCGTAGAGCTCCACGAACGCATCTTTGTCGCCATCACTCAGAAGGCGGAAGAGTTCTTCGTCGGTATGTCGATCGTAGTGCAGGGGCATGTACACAGAGGGACGGGGCGACCAGCCAGGGACACCGGAGTCGCAGGCAAGTTACGGTTGGGCTGGTGTGAGCAGTAGGGGAATGCAAATGAAGGACTGGCTCTATGGAATATCGACGAGCGGCCCATGGAACGTCAAGGAACAGTTCCGACCTACTACCGAATACGAGCAGGTACGACGTACATGCCCTTTTTTGACGCAATTGCCGGCCAGTACGACGCCACATTCACAGATACACCTCTAGGCGCCGCGAAGCGTGCCGAGGTGCACCGGGTGTTGGAACGAACCATCCGGGCGGGGATGAGGGTGCTCGAGTTGAATTGCGGCACGGGGCGGGACGCCCTCTATATGGCTCAACGTGGCGCAAACGTCGTGGCAACCGATATCTCCGATGCAATGCTACACGTTGCACGCAGTGCCGCACAGGTGCGCGGCATGGAGTCGCACATCGATTTCCGCCGTCTGGATCTTCACGACTTGGCAGATCGCGAGGCACTGAACCGGCTGGGCACGTTCGATCTCGTCTTCTCGAACTTTGACGGACTCAACTGCATGGCCGATCCGGGCATCGCGCTGCGCGCCCTACCGAATCTGCTTAACGAAGGCGGAACGGCCCTCCTCGTGTACATGCCACCCGTGTGCGCCATGGAGATCGTCCTGAACCTGGCTCGACTTCAGCCTCGGAAGGCATTTGGGAGGTTGACGCGGAAGGGTATCGATGTCCACATCGGTAATGCAGTGGTGATGCGCACCTACTTTCATGCGGTCGAACGCCTGGTAAGGGCCCTGCCGATCGACATCCAACTTCGGGGTGTTCGTTCCATCGGGCTGTTCCTCCCCCCGACCTGGGCACGAGGTCTGTACGAGAGGGTCCCACGATTCTTCAACATACTCGAGCGACTGACATCCCCCCTTCGTAGCTTTCCTCCGTTCAACCGCATGGGAGATCATGTTCTTCTCTCACTGCAACGCAAAGGGATTTCGCAATGAGCAGACCGATAGAACCCGCCCCAAAGAAGGTCAACCTGGCGTCGATCGATCCCGGCGACACCGACGGTGTCGACAAGGAGAAGGAGGCGTTGAAGCGTCTTGACGAATGGCGCGAAGCTTTGTATGACCTTCACTACCTGATGTATGCCGATAACAGGCGTGGCCTGCTGATCATTCTTCAGGGAATTGACGCGAGTGGGAAGGATGGCGCCGTACGGTATCTGGCATCGGCCCTAAATCCGCAGGGGACCAACATCTATTCGTTCAAGAAGCCATCGGATCTCGAAATCGACCACGATTACCTCTGGCGCATACATGCCGCCTGTCCAGGCCGTGGCGAGGTCTCGATTTTCAATCGATCACACTACGAGGAGGTAACCGTCCTCAAGGTTCATCCAAATTGGCTGGAGAACGAATTCCTGCCACCGGAAATACACAATGATCCGGATATATGGAAGAAGAGATACCGGCAGATCAACGATTTCGAGAAAATGCTCTCGGAGAACGGGACAGTAGTGATAAAGTTCTTTCTCCACATTTCAAGGGAAGTACAGGAGAAGCGACTCGAAGAGCGAATGAGAGACCCGCGAAAACATTGGAAGTTCTCCGCCCAGGATCTAGCCGAGCGGCAGTATTGGAACGACTACATGAAGACGTTCGAGGAGATGATGGAATCGACGAATACCCCCTACGCCCCCTGGTATATTGTGCCGGCAGATCACAAGTGGTATCGCAATTACGTCATTGCGCAGGTTGTGGTTGAGACGTTAAAGGGATTGAATATGGAGTATCCGAAACTCAAGGTTTGATTGCTCTTTCTCACTCACGCATATTTTCTGGCAGACGATCCGCGCGAGCGTGCAGTCATGCGACCGTATCCGCCGCTGGGTCTTTTGTCGATTGCCGCATGGGTCGAACGTGAAGCAATCGAAGTCGATGTATTCGACACCACGTTCTCTTCGTTCGATGCGTTGATGGAACGTCTCCGCGCCGCGCAGCCCAGATTCGTTGGGATTTACGTGACGCTGATGACGAGAAGTAATGTTCTCAACCTGGTTGCAGCAATCAGGGCAACGCCGGTGCTGGTGAATACGACGATTATTCTGGGGGGTCCGGAAGTGACGTTTCACGCTGACCGGCTGCTGGAGCACGGTGCGGACGTGATAGTAATTGGCGAGGGGGAGATTACCACAACCGAAGTCATTGAGACTGTTCTTCGCGGTGGCGATTTGAGTGACGTGGCAGGCGTTGCATTCCGACGTGAGGACGGAAGTGTCATTCGCACCTCTCCCCGACCCCTTCTGAAGCAGATCGATTCCCTTCCAATGCCGAAACGTGACGCAATCGATCTTCAGAGGTATCTGGACGTTTGGAGACGTCACCACGGAGCCGGAGCGGTATCGATCAGTACCATGCGGGGTTGCCCGTTCACCTGCCGTTGGTGCAGCCGAGCCGTCTATGGCGAGACCTATCGCCGCAGATCGCCGACTCTTGTTGTTGATGAGATGGAGATGATCCGGGATCGGTGGAATCCGGAACTGATTTGGTTCGTCGACGACGTCTTCACCATCAATGCGACATGGACCGAGGGCTTTGCAGGTCAAATCCAGGAGCGACGTGTGCGTATGCCGTACGAATGCATCACGCGTGCCGACCGACTAGACGAACGGTCGGCCGACCTGCTGGCAGAGTCGGGGGCCTGCCGTGTCTGGATAGGGGCTGAAAGCGGATCGCAACGCATACTCGATGCGATGGATCGTCGCGTTACTGTTGAACAGGTGCAACGATCGATTCGACTCTGTCGAGAACGTGGTATCGAGACAGGGACGTTCATCATGCTTGGATATCCGGGGGAGACGGAGGAGGATATTCTCATGACAATCGAGCACCTGAAGACCGCGTCGCCCGATCTGTTCACTGTCACTACCGCCTATCCAATCACGGGAACACCGTTCCACGATCAGGTGCGCGAGGAACTTATCGAACCAGCATCGTGGGAAGCATCGAGCGATCGTGACCTACGATACACTCGCCCCTACTCAGACGCATACTATCGGCACGCCCTCAGACGGATGGTACACGAGGTTGAACTACACAAGCTTGCGCGTAGCGGAAGGAGGCTCTCACGCGCGGCAGCCATTCACGCGGCCAAGGCGACCGTGGGACGCGTAGGGATGCGAGTGGCACGATGGACGAGCAATCGCAGCGAGAATCAGAAAGCCGGGCGACTGTAGCCGGGCGACTGTTAGTTGGATGCGCCGCAACAAATCGGGCGCCGGGTCACGCTCCCGTGAATGCCCGCGTCACCTCTTCGCTACGAGAACATATCCCGTCAGATTCTGAAGTTCGCCCGGAGAGTCGGATTCGTAGAACGCAATCTGACGCACATAGACCCGCATGCGGTACCCTGTGGCAGCGTCGTCGACGTCAACGATCATGCGGTCCTCATCCTCCGGGGGTATCGATATACTCTCATAGGATGAGTTCTCATCGTCGGACTCAGCATTCGTTGCACGCTCTCGATAGAGATTTTGGAATCGCCCCACCAGGTCGGCCGACAGAAGGTGACGGCTTCGGAGAAACAGGTGTACTCCCCCTCGACTCACCTGGATAGTGAGGCTGTCACCGGCAACAGGGGTTGACGTCATCGACTGCGTTAGTGGGATGTAGTAGTCGTAGCCCGACACGTTCACCGTCTCGCCCCCCGGGCCGTAAATCGCAATCGTCCGAACGGGGCGCACCTTCGGTCCCCCCTCGTCCGGCGAATCTGTCCAGCTTCCAATCGCGACCATAACAGCACGCTCGTCAATCGTGTCCGGAGGCGTCGTGAACCAGGGACGCAAGTGTTCTAGCGCGTCGCGCTCTTCCAGGTAGCGGACGATTGAGTAGACGCTGCGACGACCGAGCGCTGCTTCGTCGAGCGGTGCGGCTGGGGAAGCAAACTTCCCGTTCTTCAAGGCACCAACGGAATCCAACGCGCTCCGTAGCTGCTCCACTTGACTCTGCACAGAGATAGCGCTGGCCCCCCACGGACCAAACGATGTCCCAAGCGCCAGCACCGCAAGTGACAGAGCCAGCACGCGGATATCTGCCTTGCGACTGAAGAGCAGGTATAGTGCCACCACCGCGAGCCAAACAGCAATGAGCATTCCATAATATCTGGTCTCAGTGATGCCGTATTCACTTACGCGCCGGAGAACAGCGATGAGCAAGAGAAACGAGAGCGGAGGCAGAAGTAGCGAGAACCATTTCGTGAAGACGCGAATCCACTGATTGTCGGGATCGCTCCGATGAGGCCATAGGATAGCAAACGTCAGTAGCCCAGCCCCTGCATAACCTGCGACGAGTCGCGCCACCCATCCTTCCGACCACTCCCAATTGACTATCTGTTGTGCAGCGTGAGCATAGAGAATAAGAGCGTACACGACCAGGATCGGCATCAGCACATAGAGCGTGAGCGCACGGAGAACCTTCGGGATCTCACTCTCCTGCACATCGAGGTCACGCTCCACACTGGAAAGCAGAAATGGTGCAGCCACGAAGCCGATGAGGAGAACAATGAGCTTTACGTACGTCTCGCTCGGCACAGCGACGCTGAAGAGTTTGTCGACGGCGAGAAGCGCAAGCGATAGCCCCCCCCAGAGGAGGAGCGTGAAGAGTGCGGTGAGGAGGAGACGGAGAATAAAGGTGGTCGCGAACCGGTGGAACGAGGCGGTCGTGCGCGGTGCAACGAATGGAAGAGCCAGCATCGCGAGGACTGCCGCGATGCAGAAGAGAGCGAATCGCAGCCCTTCCGCAAAATTGACATGCCCCTCTGGAAGAAGAAACGCGTAGAGAGTTAGAAGCGGGATTGGAGCGAACGCGACGACGAACCGTATGCCCCTGGACCCGGTGAAGCGCTCCGCAAAGAGAGATGAGGCAATGAGTACCGGAAATCCCAGGGCGGGAATCACGTACCATCGGTAATCGTCCACCCAGCTCATC
Organism: uncultured Alphaproteobacteria bacterium; assembly: GCA_964462535.1. Lineage (GTDB taxonomy): Bacteria > Bacteroidota > Ignavibacteria > OLB7 > OLB7 > CAYWXV01. The sequence continues at coordinate 28,785 of CAYWXV010000012.1, read as the reverse complement.
GTTGCGCCAACCAGTATTAGCACGTCCAGCAAAGGAAGTGGGAATCGTACAAGCGTTTCGCGGATCGAATCAATGGCGTTCTGCAGTCGTGAGTTGGACATCGCTGTGTCGACAGTGCGTAGTGAGTGGTTGATCGCTTGCGGTAGGGTGGAGACTTACATCGGGCACTTGGTTTCACGCGCGGTACGGAGTGCGCGTAGGTGCCGCGGTCGCGTGCCGCAGGCTTACCCGCCGATGGCTTTGAGCTCGGCATAGCTCTCAAGGAAGCGGAGCTTGAGCCTCTCCAAAGCGAGTTCCGTCTCCAACAACCGATTCTGGGCAGTCTCGACGTCGAGCCACGTCGCTCTCCCCTCACGATAGAGAATCGTGGTGATCTCGATAGCCCTCGTCGATTGTTCGACCGTCGCCTCTTCCGCCTCGATCTGGGTCCGCGCTGCCTGCATTTCGAACAGCAGAGTTTCGACGGCGATACTGTCTTCGCGGCGGATATCGTCAATCGAGAGTTGATTCTCGCGCACGCGAAGTTCCGCTCCCTCCCTCACCGGATCGCCCCGCCACAATTCCGTCAGGTTCAGGCGGGCGACAAATCCAACAAAGGAGGTCATTCCCCATGCCCACTGATCGGGAGTGTAGTCGGCGCTTTCCCCCCGTGCTCGAGCACGCCCAACCAGATCGATTGTTGGGCCAATCGATCGTTGTTCAGCATCCACGGCAACGCGTGAGGCAGCGAGTCGTTGCTGCGCCAACTGTAATTCCGCAGAGTTCAGGATACCTGGTACGACCGTCATGTCACCGCCGCTCGGACCCGGAGCGCTCGGAAGGTCAAGCGATCCATCCAGCTCGAGATTGTTCACGTCCCGAATCCCTATCCGTCGAGCCAACTGAATGAGCGCGGCCTGGTACGACAGACCAGCACGACTGGCGCTTGCTCTGGCCCGGGCCAGAGTGGTCGCAGCAGTTACCGTATCCAGCGGGAGAGCTCTCCCTTGCCTGAATCGGGCCAGAGTGAACTCCAGATTCGTGACGGCCTGATTGATCTGATCTTCCCTGGTCTTCTTTTCGTACCGCGCATAAAGAGCACGGTAAAACAGGCGCTCGACGTTTCTTCGCGACGAGGCGCGCGCAACATCCAATTCCGCCTGCGCCACTGATACGCCAGACTCTGCGACCCGCAGTCGCAACCGACGTCGCGGATCGTACAACGGCAGTCTCGCAGCAATTGTGGCCCCGGTTACGTGATGACCGCCCGTAACAAGTGCGTCCATCTCACCAGTCGTGTTAAACGCCACGTCCGGGTTCGTGAAGAGAATGTCTGGTTGCGGGGTCAGCCTGTACTCGCCCTCCACGAACACCTCGGGTCCATATTCTTCACGCAGGCTCTCCACACCCGTCGCGGCCCTCTGGACCGCGAGGCTCAACCGTTTGATCTCGAGACTCTCCTCCTCGGCCATACGCACCGCATCCGGCAGATTGACGCTTCTTACCTGCGCGCGCAGGTCTCCGGTTGCGGCCAGCAGCAGAAGAAGAGGTATGAGAAGCAGTCGCATGATGCGGAGGCGTGTCAAAATCTATTGAGCAGGTTTCGAGGACGGGAGGCACGAAGGTACGAGTGGAACCAGACTATGCGTCCGCGGGATCCAGCTGCATACGTGGCGAAGACCTGGGCAACCCGAAGGTTCGCGCGTATTGCGCTGATGCAAGCCCCGTCCCAATACACGCAAGCGCAAACGAGCCCAGAATGTACCAGGGGTGCAAGCTCATCGGTACCGCGGAGATATCGAACGGATTGGGGAGGAGCCAGAGCAGTAGCGGGGCAGGACTCACCACCAGAATGGCCACAACACCGGCAACTACACCCACCGAGGCGGGCAGCATTGAAAGCACAAGCCCGCGCATCAACGACGATCGCGTCGTTCCGACGTCTCGCGCGCTATCCAAATCAACGGGCATCACAGGTTTGATCCAAGCAATCGTGAGCAGCCGGCCAAGGGCCAGCGCCGTCAGAGCTATCAGGAGCAACGGAATGGCGAGTGCCAGAAAACGCACGAAGCTAAAGACTGACAAGGAATCGGCGTGCGCCTCCTCCCACGTGACCGTACCTAACCCCGTCAAGCGTTCAAGCATGCGGGCAACCTCATCGCACCTCTCCGGGTCCGCCGTCTTTACTGCGATGCCGTTTGCCTCACCGGGCAACGTTCCCGCAACCGACGACGCCAGTCGAAGATTGACGAGACAACCTTCATCACGGGCGGGGATGTCGAAACGGTAGACTCCGGCGATTTGGACCGGGATGAGCGTTCCATCGAGAGCCACAAGGCGAATTCGATCGTTGGCATGAACGTCCAAGCGTGCGGCGGCGCGGTAACCAAGCAGAATCCCGTTTCGATAATTCGCAAACCGTCCGATTACCCCTTCCTCCAAGTGCCTGCCGAGCTGAGACAATTCAACCTCTCGTGCGGGAAGGACTCCCCTGACCACCAACGGTACCTCGTTGACCCCATAGACCGCCAGCGAGTGTGTTTCCAGGAAGGGACTGACGGCGGAGACCTCGTTACGAAGGTCACGTTCGATCATCCGCATCGTTGACACCGCGTTCCTCATTCTCCCTTCGCCTTCACCCAGGAACGATCGCTTCAACTCAACGACTTCGTCATTCTCGTCAATCAGAAGATCCGCAGGTGCGCCCCCGACCTGGCGCTGAGTCACAACAATATGCGGGTCGCCACTCAGAATTCGCGCCTCGTTTGCGGCGAAGAGTCCGGCGAAGAAGGAGAGCATGACTATGGCGGCTGAGACGCCGAACGCCATGCCACACATGACAACAACGGCGCGACCTCTCTGCGGCCGTAGCCCTCTCCAGACCTCAGCGAACACCTTCACGTCTCCTCCCCAACCAATTGCGTCGACGGGCGCGCAAGCTGCTCAACCGATCGCGAAGACAACCCGCCGCCAATGACACCCGAGAGGATGGAAACTGCGAACAGAACCACAACCGGAACGACATGTGGTTCAACCGGTATCGTTGCAACCGTGCTGTCAAGCGGGTTGTAGTGGACAGGGAGGAGGCGACGAAGGTCGAGTACTCTGGGGAGGCCAATGAACAGTACACATGCGATACTTCCTGCTGCCAGCCCGACGAGCCCACCGAGCGCTAGACTCGCCGTTCTCTTCTCCGCGCGTGTGGGTCCGGAAAGACGTCCGGAGATGTGACGCGCGGAAAGCGCATCGCGCACACCGGCGACAGCGACGATGAGAGCCAGTACCACTACCACCCACATCAACCAACGCTCTTTGAACTGGAACTCGATCTGTTGCGCGTTCGCCTCGCCCCAGGTCGCAGCACTATACCCGATAGTCTGTTCGACCCGATCACGGACACGCTCGGCCCGTCCGGCGTCGGCCAATCGGATGGCCACTCCACTCACAGCATTCCGCTGCAGACCAAGAAGCGACTGCGCACCCCCGAGATTGATGTATGTGGTCAACGAATCTCCGCCGGAGGAATGCGCTGCAAAGACCCCCACGACCACGAATTGTCGAACGGCGCCGGTGGCTGTGATGAGAGAAACACGCGATCCAACCTCCACACCTAAATGGTTGGCGACGACAGAGCTGAGGACGATTCCCATGGGAGTGCGCTCAAGAGCATCGAAACTCTCGTCGTTCACAGCGGCCCCGGCGTGGAGAAACTTCGCTTCCTTGCGTGGGAGGATTCCCATGACCGTCACGGGACGACAACGAGTGCCGTTTCGGCAGAAGCCTCTCAGCTGAACGCGTGGGGATACTGTGGTAATCTGCGGATCTATCCCTTCAAGACGGGCAACAAGCTCAACGAACGGTTTCAGCTCCGGACGGGTGGAGGGTGGAACGTTTTTCACGACCTCGAGCACGGTCCGGTCACCGACTGACAGCAGTGTCCTTCGGGTGCGAGGCTTGAGCGGGACTGAACCGACGTACACGTGTGGTGTATTGCTCGCCAGGATCTCGCGGAGGGCGGGATCCTGGATGAATGACACATCCACCAACACGCCGATAGCCGCGGCGACTATCGCAAGTGTGAGCGCCGCACAGACCAGACCGACCCGAAAGCCCCGGGAGAATCTGTCGGCATGCACGGATTTAGCGGATGACATCAGGACTATCGTGGATCGATGATTGCTCTATTGCCGTCTGGCTGTTGCCTTACGGTCCACCTCCACTTCCTCACCCCCCTTCCAAAGCGGATCGGGATCGAGAACGACGCGAGCCTCCTCGTTCAGGCCGTCCAGAATCTCTACGTAGTCATCACCGCGAACGCCGAGGACAACGGTATCGAGCTGCAGGGTATTTCTTTCCGTCAGAACGAACAGACGTGCCTTGTTACCTCGCTCATCCAGTATCGCCCGGCGCGGGATCGTCAGCGCGTTCGGATGGCGTTCCTGAACAATGTTGATGTTCGCTGTCAACCCTTCGGAAAGGTTCAAGACGCCATCGGTAAGCCGGAGAATAACGGGGAGCGTTTTGGTCACTTCGTCCGCCTGCGGAATTATCCTGTCGACACGGGCTCGATATCTGCTCTTCGGCATCGCATCAAACGAGACGATCGCCTCCTGTCCCGGACGAATGCGTGTTATGTCGAGCTCGTCTACATCAGCCACCACCCGGAAGGAGGCGGGATCCAAGATCGTTATGGCCTCGACGTTTGGTGGGACGATGTCGCCAACGTTGACGTTGACCTGGGTGACGACGCCGGAGATTGGCGCAACGATCTTCCCTTTGCCTGTAACGGACTTACGGCTGCTGAGAATTGCGCGAACGGAATTGGCCGCCGCAACGGCTCGATTGTAGGCCGCGCGCGCGTCGTCCACCGCCTGCTGCGTTGAGGCCCCCTGTGCAAGGAGCTCGGTTTCCCTGTCGAGATTCAACTTTCGCTCCTGGACGGTTACCTGGGCCTCGCGCAGACGCGCCTGGGTTTCGACGACGGCACTCTTCTGCTCCTCGACCTTGAGATCCATCACGGGCTCGCCGTCCCGAACCTCTTCCCCCTGCCGCACAAAGAGCCCGACAACCTCCCCGCCTACCTCCGTACGGATGCGTGCAATCTGTTCTGCCCGAACCGAGCCGAGGACCGAAATAACCCTGACCGCTTCGCGTCGCTCAGGTGGAGCGACGACGACCGAAATAGTCCTGAAGACGCCCGATATCCAGATTCCGGCGATGGCAAGCGCCGCCAGAATTACCAAACCGATTAGCCACTTCATGCAGTGCAACTGGAATAATCCCGCGTACCGCCGGGATTACTCGATCAAATGGAAGGGGAATCGAAGGTGGCGGACCCAACCTGGCTGTGATGCGGCCTTCGATCTTCAAAAAGCGGCGGGAAGTTACGCAACAGCGTCTCTACCGCTCTCTATCAGTGATGAAAATCAGAACCGATACACGAGACAATGGCGAACATCATTCTTCGACCCGACTGGCACATCCCTGAGCGCATGGTAACGCCGGAGGAGACGTACATCAACCGCCGAGGGTTCCTGAAGAGCGTCGGCCTGGGGACGCTGGCCTTCGGACTGCTGGGCTGCACATCGTCGTCATCTGGTGATGGAGGAACGCATCTTCGGGACTCGCTTCGCGCGATTGACGACCTCCCGAGCCCAAACGGAGACCTATACCCCGCTCCGCGAAACAACGCCTACGTGGTCGACCGCGAGATGACGGACGAGGCCCTGGCGACGAGCTACAACAATTTCTACGAGTTCAGTGAACAGAAGGAGGTCGTCAAGTCCCTTGTCGGCGACTTCCGCATCCGGCCATGGGAACTGGAGATCACGGGCCTGGTTTCGCGACCGCGGAAGTTCACGATAGATGAGTTGGTCCGGCTCCTTCCCCTGGAGGAACGGGTCTATCGATTCCGCTGCGTGGAAGCCTGGGCTATGACGGTGCCGTGGACGGGAATCCCGCTTGCAAAGGTCCTGGCTCTGGCCGAGCCTCTCTCCTCCGCGCGTTTCGTTCGGTTCATATCGTTTGATCGACCTGAGCAGGCGCCGAACCAGCGCCGAGCGACGTGGTACACGTGGCCGTACTACGAGGGTATGAGGATTGACGAGGCGACGAACGAGCTTGCAATGCTGGTCACGGGGATGTACGGGCACGAGCTTCCAAAGCAGAATGGGGCGCCGGCGCGCATCATAGTTCCGTGGAAATACGGGTACAAGAACCCGAAGTCGATTGTGAGGATCGAACTTGTGGCAGATCGGCCCGCGACCTTCTGGAACGATCTGGCACCCGATGAGTACAGCTTTCAGTCCAACGTCGATCCCACGGTTCCCCACCCGCGCTGGTCGCAAGCCACGGAGCGCCTCCTCGGTCCCGATACGCGCGTACCGACACTCCCATACAATGGATACGGAGCGCAGGTCGGGCGGCTATACGGGTAGCGACGCAGCTTCGTTCAGGATTATTCGGCCGATTTCTGGCAGATTCTGACGCCCGGAGAAAAAACCTGACAATTGGGAACTATTCTCGGGCTCGCCTGGTATGTCTTGTGAAGCCGCTGAGGCACCAACCCTTGGCCTTCAACCCGAGCTGCGCGATCAGGGGTGAGTTGCGCAGCTCATTTTTTTTGCCCGTGCCACCGCACGCGAACCAAGAACATGCGATTCTGCTTAGTTTTCAACCATTTGCAAACAGTTGCTCGTGAATGGGAACCAATCTGCATTTCGGCTGGTATGTAGTGTGAAGTTGCTGAGGCACCAACCCTTGGCCTTCAACCCGAGCTGCGCGATCAGGGGTGAGTTGCGCAGCTCACTTTTTTTGCCCTTCCAGAACGACCACACCAGAACGGGAACGCCAATTCCAGCGAGAAAACTGCGATTCGAACGAATGTGCACTGAATGGGAACCAATTCGGTGTTGGGCTGGTATGTAGTGTGAAGTTGCTGGGGCACCAACCCTCGGCGCTTCACCCTAGCCGCGCGATCAGGGGTGAGTTGCGCGGCTTTTTTTTGCCCTTTTTTGACGGCACCCGTTGCTCATCGCATAGATGGTCCCAATCGTATATTCCGCTCATGGCTACCACAATCACACCGGAACAGGTCGCCCACGTCGCGCGCCTGGCACGTCTCAGATTCTCGGAAACCGAACTCTCAGGGTTTACCCAGCAGTTCAACCAGATCGTTGAATACATCGAGCAGTTGAAACAGGTCGACGTCACGGATGTTCAGCCCATGGAGTTCGTGCATGGGACGACCAATATCCTCCGAGACGACGAGCCGGGTCCCCTCCTCACGCCCGCTGAAGCGCTTCAGAACGCACCGAAGAAGACTGAAGGATTCTTCAGCGTCCCAAAGGTGCTGGAATAGACCGTCATGGTTGTCGCTTTGATTCCGGCGAGATTCGCCTCGAGTCGCCTCCCAGGGAAGCCGCTTGTTGAGCTGTTGGGGCGCCCTATGATCCAACACGTGTATGAGCGGGTCACCGCCGCAACACGTGTCGACCGGGTCGTCGTGGCCACGGATGATCCCAGCATCCTCGAGACAGTGCATCGGTTCGGGGGCCACGCGGTCATGACGTCTACCGAGCACCCCTCCGGCTCGGATCGCATCGCCGAGGCGCTTGAACTCCTATCTGCCGACACCGCCGGGTCTGTCTCTGCGGTTCTAAATGTGCAGGGTGACGAGCCGATGATCGACCCTGACCTGCTCAATCGACTGGTTGAGAAACTCGTTGGAGGGAGCGCCGCGTGCGTAACTGCCGTCTCCCGCATTGAATCGTCCAGAGACCTGTTCGACACGAATGTCGTGAAGGTGGTCCTCCGAGACGGCGACGTCCCCCTCTACTTCTCTCGGTCGCCTATCCCGTGCATGCGCGACCTGCCACCGGAGGAGTGGAGCACAGCAACGCTCTACCATCGCCACATTGGCATTTACGCATACCGTCCGGACGCGCTGAGAGCGTTCGTCGCCGCCCCTCCCTCGTCACTGGAAACAGCGGAACAGCTTGAGCAGTTGAGGCTCCTCGAGTTGGGGTTGGAAATGCGGGTCGTCCGCACGGAGTACGCAGGGCACTCTGTTGACACACCAGAGGACGTCATGCGTGTCGAGGAACTGATGCGCGTGTCGCAGTAGCCATCTCATACAATCCAACAATCCTTCCATTACTATCTTCGGCGCTTCTCCCCGGTGAGCGGTGCGGTTCCTGTGGTATTCGGGGAGAAAGCGAACGAACTCAGCAACGCAGGAGATCCGTCCTTGGCAGAACTGTTTCAGAAGTGTCTTGAATTCACGCGCGCCGATGATGTGAAGGAAGCAGGGTACTATCCGTACTTCCGGGCGATCGAGGAGAACGAGGGGCCGGTGGTCCGCATTGAGGGGCGCGAGGTGATCATGGGGGGGTCGAATAACTATCTAGGCCTTACTGCCGATCCACGTGTCAAGGAGGCGGCGATCAAGGCGACCGAGAAGTTCGGTACCGGATGCTCCGGGTCGCGCTACCTGACGGGTACGGTCCGTCTGCACGAAGAAATGGAGGAGGAGCTTGCCGACTTCATGGGGACGGAGGCATGTCTCCTCTTTTCGACGGGCTACCAGACCGCCCAGGGGATCATTCCGACATTGGTGCAGCGGGGTGACTACGTCATCAGCGACAAGGATAACCACGCCTGCATTGTCGCCGGTACACTGATGGCAAAGGGAGCGTTTGGTGACGTTGTTCGCTACAAGCATGGCGATATGGACGACCTTGAACGTCAGGTCGCCCGTCTGCCGAAAGACGCAGGGAAGCTCATCGTTACCGACGGAGTATTCTCAACCTCGGGCGAGATCGTCGACCTCCCATCGATGAACACGATCGCGAAGAAGTATGGGGCGCGGCTGATGGTGGATGACGCTCACGCCCTGGGTGTTATCGGAAAGGGGGGGCGTGGAACCGCCAGCTACTTCGGACTCGACGCGGATGTCGACCTGACGATGGGGACCTTCTCAAAGTCGCTTGCGTCGCTTGGAGGATGGGTCGTCGGCGCCGAGCGGGTGATCAACTACATCAAGCACATCTCACCGGCCCTGATCTTCTCGGCTTCACCGACACCGGCCTCGGTTGCAGCTGCCCTCACCGCTCTTCGGATCATGCGGGATGAACCGCATCTCATCGACAAGCTGATCTGGAATGCCGACTATCTCCGGAAGGGATTCGTTGACATGGGCTTCCGAATCATCGAATCAAAGACCGGAATCGTACCCGTCATCATTGGCGACGACACCCTCACGTTCATCTTCTGGCGACGACTCTTCGACGCGGGTGTTTTCGTTAACGCCTTCATCTCGCCTGGTGTCATGCAGGGAATGCAGATGATGAGAACGTCCGTCATGGCGACACACGAGAAGAGCCATCTCGATCGCATTCTGGAACTCTTCCAGGATATCGGAACGGAGATGGGACTACTCGACCGCGACACGCCGGCCACTGCTGCGGAGCAGAAGGCTGACAGTGACGAAGCTTCAGCTCCTCTTCCCACAACAGGCGATGTAAGCGTGCGCACTGTCGATGGGCGAAAGGGGAAGCTCCAGTTCATCCGCCTCTCCTGGAAGCTCCATCGCGACGACCCAAACTGGGTGCCGCCGATTGAAATGGACCGGATGCGTCTGCTTGATACAGACAAGAATCCGTTCTACCATCACGCGCGCATTCAGCTCTTTATCGCCGAACGGAATGGAACGCCGGTTGGGCGTATCGCTGCAATCGTGAACGAAGGGCACAACGCAATACACAGCGATCGCGTCGGGTTCTTCGGATTCTTTGAATCCATCAATGATCAGGACGTGGCGAACACTCTTCTCAACGCAGCGGCCGAGTGGCTGCGTCGTGAGGGAATGAATGCCATGCGCGGACCGGTCTCCCCGTCGATGAACGACGAGGTTGGCATGCTCCTCAAAGGGTTCGACGGCCCGCCCACGTTCCTGATGCCGTACAATCCCGAGTACTATAACACGCTGATCGAGAAAGCCGGCTTCAGTAAGGCAAAGGACCTCTACGCGTGGCGCCTCTGCTATCCCGATGCGCTGACGGACAAGCTCGTCCGTGTAACGGACTTGATCCGGGCACGGACGGGTGCCACAGTGCGGAGCCTCTCGATGAAGCAGTTCGGACCCGAGGTCGAACGAATCAAGGCCATCTACAACCGAGCCTGGCAGCCGAACTGGGGATTTGTCCCGATGACCGACGAAGAGATGGACATGATGGCCCGCGAGCTGAAACAGGTTATTGATCCGGATCTTGTTCTCTTCGCCGAGCAGGATGGGAAGACTGTAGGCTTCGCCCTTGCCGTCCCCGATGTGAATCAGGCCTTCAAGGCCGGGAAGTCAATCCCCTCCGGCCCACTCAATCTGCCAACGGCGATCACGAATCTGATGACCAACAAGAAGGCCATCAACCAGCTCCGCATCATCATCCTTGGCGTTATCCCTGAGTACCATGGGAAGGCGATCGATGCCCTGCTGTATCGCGAGATCATCGAACGGGCCGTCGTCAAGGGGTGCCCGGTTGGCGAGGCGTCGTGGGTGCTGGAGGATAATATGATGATGAACCGTGCCGCCGAGATGATGAATGCGTCGGCTTACCGGACGTACCGCATCTACGAGCGAAATATTTAGGGCGCCCCCTTTGCTGCGACAGCATGACGGGTGGATCGGTCTTACATGGAACAGCATCGTATCGACGTTTTCCCCTCTCGCATGACCACGTTCCACTGGGCGAGCCCTAAGCGACGCCGTCGTAGGCGGTCCTTACACGTTCTGGCACTGGCGCTTCTTCTGGGAGCCCTCCCGGCCACAGCGCGTGCAGGAGGCTGGGTGCAGGAGCTGTTCAAGCTGTATGCCAAGCTCACGTATGGGACGTCGTCGGCGAACACGGTCTACCGATTCGACGGAGCCGAGAAGTATCCCACCGACAATCCTCCGTTCACAGTCCGCAACTACCCGATCGCCGAAAGGAGTCTCTTCCTCTATGCCGAGTATGGTCTGCTCCGAGACCTGACCCTGGTCGGGAGTGCTGCGTTCAAGCGAGTTGTAATCACCTCCCCCGTGGAGCGGAAGGAGGTCGAGGGACTCGGCGACATTTACGTGGCCGGACGATATCTCCTCTCTTCGTTTGATCAGCAGGTGGTGTCGGCAACGCTCGGCGTAACGCTTCCCACGGGATACAGCCGAGATCTAACACCACCGCTCGGATCGGGGAATCTCAACATTGAGGTTGCGGGGAACTACGGCATCTCCTTCTATCCTCTCCCTGCCTACGCGACGGGTTCGATCGGGTATCGCGGTCGGACGGGGATCTTTCCTTCCCGTTTGAAGAACGAGACGCGCCCGTTCGCTCCGGACTATGCGGACGAGATCTTCGCCAATGTGGAAGCTGGCTACACAATCGGCGATCGCCTTCTGCTTCATGCAGTTGGGCAGTCCCTCTTCTCCACGCGAACCGACGACAACGATTTCGATGTCGAGCATCCGCCGGAGACGCAGCAGTACGTGAAGGTTGGAGGTGGAGTAATCGTGAGAGCGATTGACGGGGTGTCACTCAGTGTCGACGCGGCGTTCACCCCGTACGGCCGGAAGGCCAGCAACAGCTTCGATCTCTCGATCGGTGTTGCCTGGGAGGGCACGGTCTTCGGGAACGAATGAAGAGGAGTGCAAAAGAGTGAGCCTCGATCGAAGAACATTTCTTAAGGTGTCGGGCATAGGAATAGTCGGTGTTCAGTTCACGTCACTCCTTGGCGGGTGCGAAGACTTCACTGTCACACCTCTCGGAAGTTCCGAAGCACCGTTTATTACTCCTGCCGATGCCTTCTTTGTGCAGAATGGTGGTGAGGGAAGCATCAGTGGCTGGACGCGACCGTCGTTGACGGAATCCGAGTGGCGACTTCGCATCACCGACCTGGTCGCTCCACCAACGCCGACCGAACTGGCGACGATCACGTTCGACGATCTGATGGCGCTTAGGGACAGGGAGGTTACCATCCTGAAAACCATCCAGTGCATTCTTGAGAGTCCTTTGAAGACAACGCCGACCGGGTTCATGGGAAACGCGTACTGGACTGGCATTCCATTGAGCGCGGTGCTCGAGCGCGTGACGCTCCGTCCTGCAATTAAGAGACTCCTCTTCTATGGCGCTGACGGTTTCTTCAACAACATCAAGATCGGGAGGATGACGAACGCCGCTGACGACGGACTATTTGAGCCGTTGTTGGTCTATCGTCAGAATGGTCAGCCCTTGAGCGCCGATCACGGACACCCCGTGCGACTGATCATTCAGGAGGGCTACGGGTACACGAACGTTAAGTGGATCACGGAGATACGTGCGACGACGTTCGATCTGGAAACCTTGGGCACATATCAGCAGCAGGGCTTCGTCGATGACGCCTACATGCGCGTCAACAGCCGGGCGGTCAACCTGCGCGATGGCACGACGCTCCCTTCCGGCCCGATCGAGATCACGGGCTACGCTGTAAGCGGGAAGGGGTCGGTCGGACGCATCGAGCTCAGCATCGACGCTGGCTCGTTCGCACCAGCCCAGGTCGTGAGTCTCGACGAGATCACCCAGCGAGAAAGTCTTTCGCCACTCATCCGGCAGTTGAACGATGGGTCTTTCTATCCGTGGAGAGGTGTTTGGACCAAGTGGAGATTCCAATGGGAGGCGACGGGTGGGGTGCACACGATCCGCGTGCGCGCGACCGATAGTGCAGGAAACGTACAGCCGGCGACAGATAGCAGTGTCTTCGACGGACAGAATGAGATTCCGATGTACGGCGTAACGATTGCGTAGCATGAAGCCATCAGTACTCTCCCTCCTTCTTTGCGCTGTGTCGCTCCTCGTCGGGTGTGCGATTCTTGATCCGAGTCCTGACGCAGAGATTGGACGCTCAATCGACTCGGCCGTGACCGATCCATCGAAGTTGAGTGGAGAAGCGATCTATCGGAACGATTGCACGACGTGTCACAACATCGATGGATCGCCGGTGGACAGCGCTACGGTTAAGGATCTGCGAGGCTATTCGGGGACCTATCAGAAATTCGATAGTACATTGAACGAGGGTCCCGGTGCGATGCCAATCTACACCTACGCGCAGCTAGACTCGGCGGCACGCGTGAAGCTCTACAATCACGTGCGTGGCTTCTAGCAGGAGTTTGAGTGCTTCGCAGATCGTCAGGATGTTCACATCGTGCCGACTCGTCGTGCGCAACGACAAGCGAATCGGGCGTGCCGGAGGTGCTCCTCCGTGAGAGGCGCGGAGCGCAATGTCGAGATTGAGCGCACATCAACGGCCTCCCAGGCGGTTGAGGAAGAAGAGCCAACAGCGCGTCCCGTACAACGAAGCCTCGGTCGATATTCTCACGAAACCACCTCCAAAACCGAACAATCAATCCTCACGTCGCAGCCTGCAGCGCCCAAACAGGGGTGTTGAGCCATTCCACTATCTTTCCACATGGATTCTTCTCTTATCGATAGACTTCGTAGCGGTCCAATTGTGATGGCTGGTCCGGTCGAAGCTGTTCTGCGAGCACGCGGACATGGCGAGTACCCAGTCGAGGTCTACAACCTGAAGAACCCGCTCCTGATCGAGAAGATCATCAGCGAGTTCATCGATGCGGGTGCCGGTATCGTCCAGGCGAACACGACATCGGCAAACGCCATCGCGCTTGCGCACTACAAGTTGGACGATAAGGTATACGAGATCAATCGAAAGGGTGTCTGGCTTGCGCGCACTGCTGCCCTTGGCCGAGCATGGGTCGCGGGTGTCGTGGGACCAGTAGGCCGATTTCTTGCACCCGTAGGGAAGGTTCGTCCGGACGATGCGCACGAGGCCTTCGTTGCGCAGATTCATGCCCTTGTTGACGGCGAGTGCGACCTCCTTCTATTCAAGTCCTTCATTGACATTGACGAACTGGAGCTCGCGCTGGACGCGGCCGCTCACATCGCTCCGGGCATGCCTATCATAGCGCACAAGACATTTCCGGAAGACGGCGCCGTGTTGGCCACCGAGTATCCGCATCAGATCGCTCGTCGCTTAAACCGACCAGGTGTAGTAGCGATTGGATCGAATGGTACCGTTGGACCCAACCGGATGTTGGGAATCGTCAAGTCGATCTTCGGTGCCACGGATGCCATTCTATCGGCGCAACCGGACATCGGAATACCGACTCTGGTTGACGGCAATCCGGTCTACCACGCGACGACCGACTACGTTGCCTCTTCGATGCGAAGTCTTGTTGAGACCGGCGTGACGATTGTTGGCGTTGACGGTGGTGCGCTTCCGGAGCATGTTCGAGCGATCAGCGCGGCAATCGCGGATATGAACGTCGGAGTTCCGGAGGTCAAACCGCGCAAAGCCAGGAAGGACGCTGACGAGCCACCACGAACCGTGGAGCAAAGCCGCTTCCGCGCGAGCCTCGGCAACCGATTTCTCGTCACGGTCGAGCTCGACATACCTCGAGGTCTGGACATGGACGAGGTCTATGAAGGAGCAGCCTTTCTGGGACGCCACGGCATCGACGCCGTGAACATTTCGGATGGGGCGCGCGCTCGACTCCGGATCAACTCGATCATTGTCAGCGACGAGATCCAGCGTCGAACCGGCATGGAGTGTATTACGCACATGGCCTGCCGCGATCGCAACATGGTTGGGCTGCAGTCGGATTTGATGGGGGCACACTTGCTGGGGGTGCGCAACATCCTGGCAGTAACAGGTGATCCAGCTCACATCGGGGATTACCCGTACGCGACCTCGGTGTACGACGTCGACGCGATCGGGCTGATCCGGGCTGCCAGCCGGATGAACGAGGGCCTTGACCTTATGGGGAACCCCATGGGACGGCCAACGAATTTCCTGATCGCCTGCGCCTGCAATCCCGTCGCGGACGATCTGGATCGCGAAGTCCGGCGTTTGGAGCGCAAGGCTCACGAAGGGGCGGTCGTAGCATTCACGCAGCCGTTATTCGAGGCAGATGCCCTGGCGCACTTCCTCGATCGGACGGAGCACATCGGAATCCCAATAATGGTCGGGATCATCCCATTGCGCAATCCACGTCACGCGGAGTTTCTCCATCACGAGCTTCCCGGAATGACCATCCCCGATGAGACTCAACGCCGCATGAGGTATGCGGACGACTACTATGCTGAAGGGGTCTCCATTGCTGTCGATTTTCTGCAGAGCATTTCGGAGATGCGTCGGCGCATCGCCGGCATATACATAATGCCGCCACAGAAGAAGAATGAGATGATCGTGGAGATACTGGATCGGTCGGGAGTACGTGATGATCT
>CAYWXV010000012.1:0-13398 GCA_964462535.1 uncultured Alphaproteobacteria bacterium | reverse complement strand
TTGATGCATGCCCGCGGTCGCATCGACCAGCGGGGTGGGGAACCCTTGTCTCTCAAGGAGCACAGAACTGATGTCGTACCGCGTCGACGGGCCTGGGAGAGGCCGATCGTATGCGCGTGCACGACTCGACGCAAGTCTACCGCCGCCGGAGGTCTTGGGCGCCGATGGCCGATTCTCTCCGGCGGCGTAGCTTGCGGCACGTGAGCCAGAGACAGACGATCGTGGTCCTTGGAGGTGGTGTTGCCGGCATTGCAGCCGCGTGTCGCCTTGCCGAACGTGGTCATGCTCCCCTCCTGCTCGAATCCCGTCCCTATCTTGGTGGTCGTGTTCGGTCGTTCGTGCACGAGTCGACGGGCGACGAAATAGACAACGGTCAACACCTCATGATGGGGTGTTATCACCACACACTGAGACTCCTCTCGATCCTCGGCACCCGAGATCTCGTCTCCATCCTCCGCCCGCTGGATATCGAGTTCCGCGATGCTGATGGTACGACCGACCGACTTCGTTCACCGTCACACCTCCCCTCCCCCGTTGCCCTTGTTGCCGGCGTTGCGCGTCTGAACTGGACAACGCCTTCGGATGTGATGTCCGTCATCCGGCTAGGACTTGCGGCTCGTTTGCGCGCACCACATGAAGACACCACCGTCCGCGACTGGCTCACGACACACGGTCAGTCGCAGCGACTCCTCGAGCGACTATGGGAGCCGATGGCGATCGCGACGCTTAACACCCCGATTGATCAAGCCTCGGCCCGGCTCTTTGCGCAGGTTCTGCGTCGTGGATTTCTGGCGTGGGGTGACGACGCTCGTCTTGCCATCCCCCGAGCGGGGCTCTCCAGACTCTTAGCCCCGGCGCAGTCGTATATCGAGAGGAACGGAGGAGTGGTCCGAACAGGGGCAACGGTCCGCAGTGTGCGCCGGGGGACAGGCGCGTATGCAATAGCCTTGTCGAGTGGTGACCTCATTGAATCGGACGCGATAATCGCTGCCGTTCCGCGCGCCTCGCTCCGATCGGTCCTCGATCCAACACTTCAGTCGGGCATCGGTCTTGAGGCCCCAGATGTCGCCGCCCCGATCGTCTCGCTGTATCTCTGGTACGATCACAATCCTTACGATCTCCCAATGCTGTGTGGCATGATCGGCACAAGGATTCAATGGGTCTTCAATAGAAGGAAGATCGAGCGAAGCGGGGAGACGGAGAGGAAGAATGGGTTGATCTCATGCACGATAAGCGCTGCGTTTGCCGAAGCGGCAACGGAGGCGAGCGAGATCGTTGCCACCGCCGACGCGGAGCTACGACGCGCGATACCCTCGTTGGCCTCGGCGCACCTTCTGGAGTCATTGGTACTCAAGGAACGGCATGCTACGTTCCTCGCCACGCCAACGCATGAACGGCAACGTCCCGGGCCGACGACACGGATACCCGGGCTGGTGCTTGCCGGCGACTGGACGGACACCAGCTTACCCGCAACGATTGAAGGCGCTGTTCAAAGTGGAGTTGTGGCTGCGAACAACTTGTTAGGAACTTGGGACAGAAGTTGACGTGAACCGCCCCCACCACACGGCGCACGCGACGTTCGCCATGCGCACCACCACAACACGATAGCAGAATGGACATGCGAACTGTGACCGACATCACCTTCATCGCCCTGAGCGGCGGACTCGCTGCCACACTTGTGGCCGGATCGCGTGCGGCATTCGGCAGCGCGGCCGCAACAAAGACCGCAGTCGCACTCAGTGTGTGGCTACTGATTGTTGGCCTTCTGGCGGCCTCGGGCTTCTATGCAGACACCACAGCCGTTCCCCCCCGCTTTGTCTTTCTCATTGTTCCGGTAGTTGCAATGGTTATTCTGGCCGCCATCTCGCCTGCCGTGGGAAGGGGGGCATCCTTCGTCCCTCAGGTCTGGCTGATCGGCCTCCAGGCATTCAGAGTAGTCATGGAGCTAATCCTGTGGATGCTCTACCGGCAAGGCGTCGTACCGATACAGATGACATTCGAGGGGAGGAATTTCGATGTACTCGTGGGGATTGCAGCTCTGCTGATGCTCATACCGATGCTGCGCGGGTGGCGTCCAAAGCGGGCTGTGATCGTCGCATTCAACGTTGCGGGTCTTATAGCACTGACGAACATCGTCGTCATTGCTCTTCTGTCGGCACCAACCCCCTTCCGCCAGTTCATGAACGAGCCGGCAAACACGTTCGTAACGGCGGTACCGTATTGCTGGCTTCCGGCGCTGGTAGTTCCGTGTGCCTATCTCTTCCACATCATGTCGCTCCGCCGCCGAGAAGAGAGCATGGCATAAATGCTGCGTCGCGGGTCACCACGCACTGCGTCGTGAGCGCGTCGATGCCTGCACATCTCGGGACGAGTTTGGGCACCACTGCGAGTCATGGTGCCACATCGCAACAAAGCGAGCGCGCAGGGTGAGTTGGGTGGGGACTGCAGATGAACCGCGAGCCGGACGGACGCCATGCCTTCGCATATCACTGCTGCCGTCCAGCCTTACCTTGCCGCTGACAATTCAGTCAGGCCGCATTGCAAACGCCCACCCCGACATGGCCGGGATGGGCGTTGCTGATACCAAACGAACGTCAAGCGAGCTAGAAGGCCCTGCGCAGATCGACCTGCATGACGACGCTGTTCAGGCTCCAGTTCTCCTTGTCGGTGACGTTCGATAGTCCGTAGTCGTAGAAGACGCCCGGATAGAGCATCCACTGATTCTTGAACAGACCTATCTCCGCCTGGAGCCCCCCCTTCAACGAAAATCGCGTCGAAGCACGTCCATCGATGTCGATGTTGTCGGCGTAGACAAGCGTGCGGCCGTTGTTCCGCGTCTCAAGGTTCTCAGGATTGAGGAATCGGGCGTTCTGCGGCTCCTCGAGATCGAGAACCTGCGTAACCTTTCCACCCATGACATACGAGGCAACGGGCCCGGCCGTCACCGACACTCGGAAGTTCTTCCCGATCTGGGAAATCTCCTGCTTGTACATCACCTCTGCCGACAGGAACGAGTAGGTGATATCCGAGCTAGTGGAGACCGTCTGATTAATTGGTTCGGTCTGACCTGGGAGAAGCACCTTTGCATCGGGGAGTTCCTGGGTGAAATTCCCGGGGCGCGATTCATAGACGACGGCCGGAACAATGCTCCAGGTGGCCCCAGTCTGGAATTCCGCCGTGAAGCCGGCCAGGAATCCCCAGCCTGAACCCGACTCGTACACAGGACACGACGGATCGTTGATCGTCCGGAATCCCCCTGTGTGGAAGTTTCGATTGGTGCCGATGCGAGGACCGACCAGGACTTTTGCACGCGGATCTTTCGGATCGAGAGGGTTATCGTCTCTGTTCCCCTCAGACTGCGCCAGACCGGTCGCTGGGGCGACCAGCGTGGCCCCGCATGCAAGGGCCAGGCAGACGGTCTTCAAGAATGTGCTCATTCGAGGTTTCCCTCCGGTAGGATGTGGATTGTCGTTCATGTTCTTTCGAAAAGTCTATCCTATTCTCTCTGTTGAAATCGAATTGTGTGAGCCATCCGAATCGAAGCAGCCGGCCCTACTGGGTGATCACCATTCGTCGAACCATCCCAAAAGGCCCGGATTCCATCCGATAGAAGTATTCCCCACTCGGTAGATCCTTGACATCGACTTCTATCCGGTACTCCCCTGCACGGACCAGCCCATTGACCAGCCGACGCACGAGCATCCCTTGTCCGTCGAAAAGATCGATGTGTGTCTCTCCATCAAGACCGACGACATACTCAATGGTCGCACGACCTGAGGCGGGATTTGGAGTATTCTGTCGGAGGGCAAACGGAGACCCCGTGAATTCTATCAATCTGAAGGTCAGCATGCAGATGCTGTCGACAGAATATGGGGCCGATGCGACCGCCTCAAGGGCACACTCGGACCGAGACGGCTTCATTGTGACAACAAACGTGTCCCGCAGGCTGTTCCCGATGAACCCATCGAAGGGGAGCGGCACAAATGTCATTCCTGAATCGAGCGACGACGGGGGAGATGCCCTGAATTGGAGTAGAATCGCCCCTAGTCCGTCAAACACGGGTGTACCGACCGGTTTCCACACTGCCGCCGGATTTGTCGCCATCGAATCGAATCGCTGTGACCAACGGGCAAGATTGAATCGAACCACCGTAGGGTTGTACTCAATCCGAAGCGTAAGCTCTCGTTCGACCTCGTTCTTCCATCCAACCGAGTCAATGGCCACCATCAGGTCGAATCCACTTCCAATCCCAACCGTCGTCGGCGTTGCAAGCGTTATCCCATACACCTGAGGCGATGTCTGGTCAAGCTTGAACGTCTCGGTGAAGGGGCCAGGCAGTTCGTCAAAGCTCCAGACGAACTCACCCGTAATCGGGGCCGGAGCACCGTCCGGATGGACGTTAAACGTCACGACGACCGAATCTCCCGGCAGTATCACCATCCCATCATACCCGACTGACGCGCTCACCGTCTGAGGCGGCATGGCGTTCAAGACCAGGGAGTCAATCGTCAACGGCATGTTCCCCTCGTTGTAGATCGTCAGCGATCCTGTGCGCGTGCCGCAGGAATAGAGAGGATCGCCGTTGAAGCTCAACACGTCGCTTGCCATCGGCTGAAGCGCGAAGCCCTGGAGAACAGCTGAGATTTCAGGAGTTTCTCGCGACGATGTCGCGGCGAAGATGTAGCAGCTCCGGTCACCCGTGAGGAGTGGGAGGAAACTGACACTGATCGGAAGCGAATCGCCTGCAGGTACGGTTGCGACTCCGGGGAGAGGAACAACTGAGAAATCGCCAATATCGCCACCACTGATCCAGACGGATGTGACGTCGATATCGCTCGAGCTCAAATTCCGTACGAACACAACGGTGTCGTTGACCGATCCAACACGCCGTTCGTGCCAGTCGTATCCGTTGATCGACGCGCGGAGGCGGTAGCCCCGCCCGACGACCGAGTCCCCCGACTCAAGCCCGTCACCATTGCGAATAAGGAAGCCGCTGAAGAATCGAGCCTCGCTACCCGGTGTGAAGCAGATGTCCACCCACATGGTATCGCCCGGCGCAAGGTCTCTCGGGAAGATGCTCTTGTCGAACCTGAAGGCTGTCGAGTCGTCGAGTGCCAGACCGGTGACATGGGCGGTATCGCTTCCAGTATTGATTATCGGGATCGGCTGGCAGAGGGTATCGCCCACCTGAAGCCGACCAAAATCATATCCCCCGGTCTCGAGCGACGGATAGATACCCTTGCCGATCAAACGACCGGTTGCTGAGCTATCAGCGTTTCCAAAGAACGTGACATGTCCGTCGAAGTCCCCAACGCTATCCGGAGTGAAACAGACCAGGATTGTCGTGTCGGTACCGGGAGGGAGAACGATAACAGTATCAAGCGAGCGAGTGATCGCGAAGTTGCCGGCAACAATCCGAACGCTGTCCAGGCGAAGAGGGGAATCGCCCGTGCTGAACACGTGCATCTCGATGCAGGTCGTCCGCCCCTTTCGAAGCGTTCCAAAATCGAGATCCTCGGTCGCAATACCTGGAAGGCCCATCGTGGCCAGCAACGGAATCCGCCACTCGATGCAGTTGATCGTGAGCGTGATCGTGTCCCGCTGATTACCAACGAGGTCCGTTCCGAAGAGGACATCCACGTCGACATAGCCACCGGGCGGGATCTTGACGTCCTTGTAGGTGCCGCTTAAGAGGAATCCCTTCCGGAGGGCCAGGACGGCGTCTGCCAGAAGCATCGTGTCCGTGTTGGGATTCGTTATCCGGACCGTGTTTCGGTAGAGCTTGCCCAGTTCGGCGCCCCGTATGTAGATCGAATCCCTGTCGAAGACGACGAGGTCAGAACTGATGGCAAGCTCGATCGTGTCCCGATTCCCGGCCAGATCCTCGGCGATAACGCGGCCACGTCCCGGTTGCAACGGATCGACGACCCTGAGGGTACCAAGCGAGTACTCGTCCCCGCGGATGATCAGTACCTTCTCAAAGATCACATTCTGCGACCAGGACGTGTCGAGCCACACCTCCTTGAGTCCCGATTCAAGCGGTCCGGGTTCGGTCGTAATCACCTCCCACTTCCCGCAAATCTTTCTGGCAGACAGGTGAGGAGGATTGACGTCGGGGACGTCAAATTTCCGAAGGCCGGCGCCGACCGGCCAGCCATACGAATCGACCTGCCCAAGCCCATAGACGTAGCCACCAAAGAGAGCCTCCGCTTCCAGCCGGTGAATCTTGCCATCGGCAACCTCAACCGTCGCCCATGCATACGGTGTGTTCGGAATGAATCCTCCCGTATAGCCCGGTTGTGACGCCAGTGTCTGGTCGTTCAGGAGAATACTCGCAAAACTGTCGCGCTCACCTACCACCGTGAGGAAGTGTCGGTCGTATTGCTGTTTCGGGTTTGGGTAGAGCCCGCCGTTGTAGTAGGCGGGACTGGACGAGATGTTCGGCATCGTCTGGAAGACGGCAGCATTGACAAACTGCTCTTCCGGAGTCACGATGATCATGTACGGATCGAACGGAACGGCGTAGCGTCCACCCGGACCCACATTGAAGTTGCGGGGATCGTTCCCGGCCGACTTGGAGTACTGAGCTACGAGCACCGATTGCGTAGCCGTCACCACCGACAACTGCGTCAGATTGATGTCAATGAACTCGCCGACGTCCGCAAGCGTGTACGTCTGGGTTCCACCAGTCGACAAGGTCAACGTGATCTGCGTCAGACCGGTGTTGCCCGCGATGACGCGGACCAGGTCTCCCCCCTGTCGCCCACCGTAAGGAACCAGGAAGTATCGCTTCCCGAGCGTGTTCCGCGGCGGTATCATCTCGATGAGATGATCCTTCGTGGGATAGAGCGCGGGGATCGACGCACGGACGTGTCCTGAAAGGAGCCCGAACGGTTTGTTCGCAACGACCACCGAACCGGTTAGATCGCTCAACCCCGCAACGCTTCCGCCATCCTGCACCTGAAATATGTCCCCCTTGAACAGGACCTTCGTGTAGTTCCTCCCCCGGGCTATCCCATAGACCGTGGTCGCGGCCGGGTAGACACTGACGATGGTCGAATCCTCGGCCGCAATCACCGCCAGCTCTCCCCCTCGCGGTGAGATATAGCAAGTATTGCGCGGATCGGTGGGGTCACCGGGATAGTAGTCGACGGCGTAGCATGGCGCCACATACTGCGTACCCCAGGAATTCACAGGAAGAGCCAGGTAGCCATCAGCGGTCGCCTGGATACCGTTGTAGCAATAGACGCTGACCGGTTCAGTTGCGACAATCTCGACCCCTTTGCGGAAGACACCCTCGCCAAAGCACTCGAACTGACGATCCACCTCGAACTGGTAGACTTCACCAGGCTTCAAGGGGCGCAGCCACGACGTTCCGTTCGGGAGCGTGACACGGACGTTCGTCTGGAAGCGCGACGCTATCGAGACAAGGCGCTGCCCGTTTCCCGGCGCGCACTGACCGGCAACCTCGTTCTGCATGAACCCGATCATGAACCGGGTCCCTTCGGCATTTGAACCGAGGAGCGCACGGCCCCCTTTCCCTTCGTCCTGGGTGTGCAGGATCAGGGGGAAGATGATGAGCGTGAGAAGGAGGGTACCAACGAGCCTCATAGGCGAAACGCTCGGAGTCTCGGGGGAATTATTGTTGGAAATCCTCGCAAAACGAGGGTTGTCGCGGATGCGACACCACGGGGCCGGACGGGGAATATACGGATTGTGAACTGGCGTACAACACCACTCTCCATCCCATCCTCTTCCGGAGAAGACCCTCCGAATTTCTGAATGTCGCAGGGGTTTGGGCGCCCGCAAATGGGTTGGCGATGTGCATTGTTCCAGTACACCCCACCCGGCTACGAATACTGCGACAACTGCTGAGAAGAGTAGCCTGTCGAAGAGCCGCCAGTCGGGGCAATCGCACGTCGGCTGACGCTGATTTACGGCAATTCAGGTCGATCCAATCCAAGCCTCGCGCTTCCACTGATCGACCGCGTACGGCGCCATCGAAATCTGAGAATCCGCTGATTCGCTCGCCTGTCCGCAAGCCACCACCGGAATCGTCATCGGAATGATTCCAGGAAGGCTCACCATCTACGTCGGGATGCACGTCCACATGGCACAATCCCTGCACCGGCAGCCCGGACGGAAGCAACGAAGCAAGCACGTAGGAACTACTCGAGCGCGGTGTTTGACTTTTCTCTGAGGCAAGCAGCGCGAGAGCTAGTGACCACGCACATCACCTTCCGGTGCCCAACCTACTTCCCTCCACGCGGCGTGACCGCGATTATCTGCACGGTGCGGTTGAGGTATCTCCCCTCGGGGAGATCGTTGTCGTAGAGCGGCTCGTACTCCCCTGCTCCGCGCGACTCCAGGCTCGCATACCGATTCGCGGGGACGTTTTCACGTATGCGCTTCGCCACCCCTGCAGCACGCAGCTCCGTCAGCCTCATGTTCCTGTCTTCGAGTCCCACGATGTCGGAGTGTCCGACGACGTACAGACGCGCATTCGATCGGATGCGTTCGTACACGAAATCCATCAAGATCCGTTCGTTCGTCGCACCCCCCTCGGGACTGTCGAACTTGAAGTGAATCAACGAAAAAACGCTCACTTCGGCCGTGTCATCCGTGCGGGCTGGCGAGTAGGCGGGAATCGGGCGTACAATCTCAAAATCATCCGAGTGGATGTCAACGCGGCGAGCCTCCACCCTTGTTCGCGGATCCCTCGATCCATCGAGGGTAGGTAGGTCTCGAGCTGCCACTATCTCAATGCGATTTGAATCGACGCCCCATATGTCGCGCAGATAGTCGCGGACTGCTCTTCCTCGCTCGTTTGCCGTGAGCACTGTTTCGTTGAGACTGGGCTGAAACGACGTCGACCCCGTTATTCTGACGCGCGTGTTGGGATATGCACGCAAGCGGGATCCTATGACATTCAGGACGTGATAGTACCGCTCCAATGTTCCACCGGCCAATGAGTCTTCGCTGAACACGCTCGTCTGGCGCAAGGTGGTGAAGAGGTGATATCGCGAAGGAATTTGTGCGCTGCCTGAGTCGAAGAAGACAACCGGCAGAACGGGGTGACACTCATAGACGGGACGCACGCCGTCTGCCAACTGCGCACGCAACGCAACGGGAACGCACAGGAGACAAAGGAGCAGCCTATACATCGAGCATGTAGGAGTATTGGCGCAGGCGACCATCTGTATATGAGTCTGGATACGTGACGCCGTCGAGCGCGCGTGGACTTGAACCCCAACTGGCAAAATCCACATGGCACGCCCTTTGGCTCTTACCAATTGAGGGGGATGAGGTCGTTGCTACTTCGTGGCCGGCGTGACGATGCGCACGGTAACCGCGCGGAGGTAGAATCGCTCCTCGGGCGTACGCCCGCGATACAGAGGATCGACGGCCGGCGATCCAACAGCTATCTCGGCAGGCGCATCTCCAAGCATACGCTTTAGGCCTGTGGATACCGCTTCGGCATTCCGGCGCGCGCGCTGGGCCCGCCGAGCGATCTCCATTTGATTGGTCTGTCGAGCCTCAAGTGGATAGTCCCCACCCCCGACGATCTGAATATGCGATGCCGAATCTATGATTGGGAGTATGCGCTCCCTCATAAACCGTTCGGTCACGGGTCCAATGCCTGCACTATCAGGAAACAGCAACATGAACACCTCAATGGTCGCGCGCGTCTGACCATAGCGAAGTCTCTTTTGGATATCGACTATTTCGACCGGAATCAACGCGGTGTCGGATCGGTACTGGTGCCCCTGAACATCCGTGACGAATAGACGCGCCACGTACGGGGCCTCGTCAATTGGGATAGTGTCCCTGCTCCCGTTTCTCCCCCACAAGATTTCCTGCGTAAGCGTATCTCGCCGTCCGATACCGGCAACGGTACTCCATAGCAGCCCGCCTCTACGAAGCTCTATTGAGCGGCTTTCGACAAGACTGTCAGCTATGGGGTTTCGGAGTCGGAATCGCATTCCCGAGGGCGCCGGGTAGAGGCGAACGTCACGAAATACGATCGGCTTCAACAGGTCGTAGTCGCTCGACGCTATTTCAACTCTTCGGTTTTCCTCGGAAACGGATTGATCGCCAGAATCCGAATCTGGAATCGGAAGGTCACGCGGAGCGCGCAGTCGTATTCGAGAGGGGTCTACACTCCAGATGCCGATTAGATAATCCCGAATAACCTCCGCGCGACGTTCGACCGTCTGAGCCCGCTCACGTTGTCCTCTTACTCTGCTAGCGCAGCCGGTAATCGTTATGGACGTCGCGGGATAGCGACGCATTCGATAGCCGATCACGTTCAATACGTGATGATGCCATGCGATATGGTCACCTGCTGCGGTCGTGTCGCTGAAGGCGTTGGTCTGCTCCGTGTCGGTGAATAGGTAATATCGTTTTGGTATCGAGGTGGAGGCAGAATCAAAAAAGATGTACGGCAGAATGGGAAATCGAGACTCCGTTATCGTCTGGTTGATCACCAGGCCCTGAAAGAACCGATAGTGCGACGGGACTGCAGCAACAACAGGCGTTATCCCCTTGAAGGACTCAGTCGCCACCATCGTCGAAGGCGTATGGCAGCCAGTGAGCATCCAAGCAGGAATGACCAGTACCACGAGAGCCAACCGGAGTACCATGTATTGCTTCCAATATTCGAAGGGGTCCACTTCACGCTACCTGCTCAAGAAGAAAACCCGTCCCCCATGCACGGGGCAGGGAGGACGGGCTTAAGAATGCCTGCGGATATCCCCGCAATCTATTCGAGCGTCGTCGGCGTCACGATCTTCACCTGGACGGTTCGGTTGTAGAATCGTCCTTCCGGAAGATCGTTCGTGTAGAGAGGAGCGGTTTCGCCCACTCCCTTGCCGTTCAACGACTGATAGACTCCGGCGCGAACGTTCTTGCGAATTCCGTTCACGACGGTACCGGCACGTTGCTCGGACAGTCGAAGATTTCGATCCTCGAGACCAACGACGTCCGTATACCCGGTGATTTCGATCTGCGCCCCCTGGCGAATATCACTGTAGACAAACTCCTTGAGGATGCGCTCGTTGAGCGGACCCGCCTCAGGGCTGTCGAACTTGAAGAGCACCAGCGAGTAGATGTCGATCGTCTTGTCGACAAGTCGCTCGCGTCGCTTTTCTTCGTTCGTGATAATCTCGACTGGAATCTCGACGATATTGGAACGGCACTCCTTGCCATCCTGGCTGTAGACAACCAACTGAGCTGTGTATGGGGTCTCGTTATTCGGGATAGAGTCCTTGTTCCCATTCTTACCCCAGTTGAACGGCGGCGAATTAACGTCCGTCCGTCCTACGTTGCTCATGACGTGCCACATCTGCCCGTTCCTCTTGATTTCGATCACGCGACGGGCCACGAGTGCGTCGTTGATCCCGTTCTGCATGTGGAATGTCATGAAGTCAGGCTGCGGATAGCGACGGAGGTCTCGGTTGACGATCGGGCGGACGATTTCGTAGTCATCCGACGTAATCTCCGTCCGACGATTCTCGATGATACCCAGCGGATCCCTTCTGTTGGACGGGAGCTGTGGCAGATCGCGCGCCGGCATAAGATTTATGCGCGACTTGTCGATCTGCCAGATGTTGGTCAGGTAATCGTAGACAACCTTCCCACGCTGCTCGGAGACCGATCGGACTTCATTAAGGCTATCCTGCCCCGAGTTGCATCCAACAATGGCAATCTTGGTATTCGGGTAGGTCCTCAGACGATAACCGATGATGTTCAGCACGTGATAGTACTTCTCCATGGTACCGCCCGGAATCGACGAATCGCTGAAACGGGTGGTTTGTGCCGGATCCGTGAACAGGATATACCGATCCGGGATCTTCGCGCTCCCGGAATCGAAGAATACGTAGGTCAGCAGCGGGTACAGCTCCTTCACCAGGTTCTCTTCGATTACGAGCCCCTTGAATGTGCGATACTTCTCGGGTGCTGTCGGACCCAACGACTTAATGTAATCAGCCGTGTCGGCTGTCCACGTGAGCTTCGGCTGGACACCGATCGGGTAATCCCGCCGAATCTCGGTATAGGTCTTGACCTCCGGTATGCCAATCGTGTCGGTAAAGTTCGGGTATCCGGGGCTTGCTCCGTAGACCTTCAGTCTCATCTTGCCGAGCGCGTTCACGACGAACGAGTATTCCCCGGTCTGCATGTTGGTCTGCGCAGCATGGAGAGTATCACCCGTCGCCTCATCAACGAAGACCATGTCCGCCGGAAGATTTGCGCCAGTGCACTGGTCGAACACACGGCCCTGAATAAGTACCGCCACCGTGCGCGGCGGCAGGATACCCATGAAGATGTCGAGCTGGCCGAAGTTGTTCAGATCCGTTCGCTCGGACGAGAAGTAGATGACGTCGCCGGCAGCAGGCAGCGTGATAAAGCGCTCGTCGCGGGATGTGTTAAATGGCTCGCCAAGATTCTCTGGTTGACCGAACGTCCCGTCGGAATTGCGAACGCTGACGAAGAAGTCAAGCCCACCGAAACCACCGTGACCGGCGGATGAGAAATAGAGGGCCCCGCTGCCGGCGATGATGAATGGCGAGTCTTCGCGCTCATCGGTGTTAATGGGTGGGCCGAGGTTCTTGGGTGCCGACCAGCGGCCGTCGCCCATCTTCGTCGAATAGTAGATATCGCGATCGCCGAGACCCCCTGTGGCCCCAGGGCGATTGGAGACGAAATACAGCGTCTTGCCATCTGACGAGACCGATGGCTGAGAATCCCAGTAGGCTGAGTTGATCTCACTGATGTTGCGAACGTTGATCCACTTCCCCCCGTCCAGCTCCGCCTCATACAAATCGCAGTCACCAAGACCGTCGGGTCGATTGCACCCGGTGAAGAAGATCGTCTGACCATCGGCCGCGATAGAAGCGACGCCCTCGTTGAGTTCCGTATTGACGGGAGCACCCAGGTTTTCCGGTACCGAAAAGACCGTATCGAGACGCTTTTCCTTACGGGTAATCCAGAAGTCGTGGCCTCCAACACCCCCCGGTCGGTTCGACACGAAGTAGAGCGTTCGTCCATCGGCAGTGATGGTTGGCGCGTACTCCAGGTCGCCCGTGTTGACTACCGTGCCGATGTTGCGGATCTGGAAATCCTTCGGCGGAACGTAGCCTTTCGTGGTGTCTTGGGCGATGGCGGAGAATGCGCCAAGGAGAACGAGCACGGCTGCTGTGACGAGCAGACGCGGTGTGCGCAACCAGTCGCGCTTCGATCCCAGGGGGCGGTTGACGTGAAGATTCATCGTCGACAGTCGTTGATAGGTTTGTTCAGGAAGGGACTCGTCGAGCGCCGGGGCAGGAAAACGGTGGCGCAGAGTAGCAAACGGTCGCGGAATTTATCGTACCCGGAAGGATTAGACAACTTTTGTTTCTA
>CAYWXV010000011.1:0-82605 GCA_964462535.1 uncultured Alphaproteobacteria bacterium | reverse complement strand
ATCAGGTTCCCGCTCTCGTAGCGTTTCATGCCGAAACGGAAGATCGCGGTCGCGATGAAGGGTGACACAAGCGCGACGACCAGGAGGAAGACGATCCAGAAGGGAGTGGGGTCGAAGACGATTCCCGCCTGCACCGAACCAAGGTAGGCGGCCGGGATGATCGAGTAGAGAATGAAGCGGATCGCTACCGAGAAGATCGTCGCCGGCTTCTTCGCGAAGTGGAGGATGATCGACAATAGCTTGTAGACCACCATCACGTTTCCCAGATGGAACACCAGCGACTGGATGATCACTACCCACGACACAAAGACGCTCCCGCCGACAATCAGCCCGAAGAGGAAGAGAAGGACATTGTGTGGTGTGGGATCGACGAACCAGAAGAAGAGGATCGCGCCGCTGATGATCTGTATCGCCCGGGCCGGCTGCGCTCCTGAGAAGAAGATCTGATAGATCGCCGACTTCGGCTGCACCAGGAAGATGTCGAGCTGACCACGGACGATCATCTCGCCGGTGTCCCAGACGTGATTACCTGTCAGTGTGTCGGCGATTCCATAGATGATGTGGTTGAAGGCGACCAGCGCCGCCAACTGTTCGAAGCTGATTCCGGCCGGACCGTCCGAGATCGTGAAGAAGAGCTTCCAGTAGAACAGATACATGCCAACCTCCACCACCGACAGCGCCGTCTCGACGATGAAGTTCGCTCGGTATTCCAGCGCGCTCCTCCAATTGACCCGCATGTAGGCGCCAAGGAGTCGCAGATGAGTGGTTAGGCTGTGCATGTCGTATGTTTGCGCGCAAAGTAGCACACAATGAAGATCACCATACCCTTTTCAGTGGAAGGTGAACCGCGCGAGTGCCGGATCGAACTCCGCGACCTTTCCGATGCGAATACTATTGCCGAGATCTATAACGGACTCTGTGATCCAGGACCTCACAGCGTCGATTTCGACACCGAATCTCTTCACGGCATGCTCGATGCCGGCATCTATATTCTTCATGTGTCAATTGGCGGAAAAACGGCGACCTACCCCGTTCAGTACATGCCGTAGCGGCCCCGTTTCCCTATCTTTGTCTCCCGCCGTGTGAGGGCGCTCGCAATCGTTTCCATGCGCCTGATGCTCTTTGTTCACTTCATCGCCCAGGGATTATCGATACAATGCGCATGACCTCCCCGACGCCACGTTCGATCCAAGCCATGCTCCGACTGCTCCCCTTTCTGACTCTCTTTCTGTTGTCGTTTCCACTCGTCGCGCAGCAACCCGCCGACACGACATATCCCCCGTCCGTCTATATCGGCGTGTTCGGTGGTGTGTCATTGATCAGCTACGATGCAAACCTGTTCGGCAATTCGATTGACTCCCGTAGCACCGCCCCATCCACGTTCCCATTCAATTCAGGTGACGGATCGGGATTTCATGGTGGTGTTCTGTTCGAGGCAGTACTGGGACCGAGCTTCAATCTGGGACTGAGAATTGCATATCAGAAACATTCGGGAACGCTGACGAATCAGTACATCAACTCCACCGACGTCCGTGGAAGGGATGGAAGCGCACAGATCGGTACGGTGGAAGGCTCAGTCGAAACCGACATGAGCCATTTGGTACTCACACCCCACGCACGTATCGCCCCATTCGACTTTCCACTCTACTTCGTTCTCGGCCCCAGCTTCATGCTCCCGATGGGGACCAGCTATTCCTACACCGAGAACATCCTTGCACCAAGCGATGTCGTATTTCGTGCCAATGGACGGACGACGCGGAGTATCGGTGCGCGCGACTTCAAGAACCCGACAATGGCAATCGGAGTAACAGCCAACATCGGGTACGAGGTGGAGATCGGGACGAACATGGGACTCTTCGGTGAACTTGGCGTCTTGCCGATGGTCAACGACTACATCTCGGAATTGAAATCGGGAGAAGCGTGGAGGAGCATCGGCATTCATCCCACCGTCGGCATTCGAATCGGGCTTGGGGGCGGACCTCCCCTGCCCAAACCGACACCTCCCGATACCGTTCGTCCGCTCGACACAAGCAAGGTCGCTGTCCGCGATTCCAACTTCATTGCCAAGGGAATCACACCCACGGGTCTGAGCGACACGTTGAAGATCGAGAAGAAGCGGATTCAGTCGACGGAGTATCACCCTCTTCTTCCCTACATATTCTTCGACAGAGATTCGGCGGTGATTCCCGGCCGCTACGTGCAGCTGACACAGAAGAACCGTCGGAACTTCGAGATCGAACGTCTCCCTCGCGACAACGCGATCGACGCCTACTACAATGTGCTGAACATCGTCGGCCAGCGGATGCGCGACATCAGGAGCGTCCGCATCAAGCTGACGGGGTACATCAGCCAGTACGAGACCGATTCGACCCTCCCGCGACGACGTGCCGAGGCGGTGCGCGACTACCTGGTAAATGTCTGGCGAATACAAGAGCGGCGTATCACGGTTGATACCATACGTGTCGGCCTTCCACCCAACCCCTCCCTCTCCGACGTCGAGGGTCGCGTTGCGCAGATGGAGAATCAGCGGGTGGAGATATACTCGGAAAACGCGGTGGTTGAGAGCCTGATCGCCCTCCCGGATACAAACCTACTAGCTCCGGCCGGCGTGATCCGTTTCCTTCCTCCGACCCTGGCGCCGGACAGTCTTGCAACCGGCATCTGGACGCTCGACGTGATGTACGGCGATTCGCTGGTGAAGTCTGCCATTACCGGAGTGGGTTCACCGCCGCGAGAAATCGACCTGCCCGTCCGCCCGGACATCAGCCCAAGAATTGGTAGCATCAGCTCTACCCTCATCATCGAGGACTCGGCCTACAACGAGATGGCGCGTGTCTCCAGCGGGTCGGTTTTCATTGATAATCAAGGTGCCTTTGAGGCCGAGCGGCGTGTTGAGAACGGGAAGTTCATCGACACCTACACCTTGATGCTCTACAGCTTCGACAGCTCGACGATTGCTGGATTCTCGTGGCGGGCCAAAGAGGTAATCCAGGCGGCCATCAAGCCGAATTCCGAGGTGACGATCATCGGTCACACGGACAAGATTGGTATGCCTTCGTACAACAAAGAGCTTTCACGACGGCGCGCGGAGTTTGCCAGGTCGTTTCTTGGGCTGAGCGAAGATCGCGTGAAGAAGATCGTCGCAATGGGAGAGCAGAACCCTCTGTACGACCAGGACTCCCCGGAGGGACGATACTATTCGCGCACGGTGACGGTGATTGTCGAGACACCAGCAACGCCGGAAGAGCTGGAGTTGCAGAGTGATCTTGCGCGTCAGCGAAAGGAAGCTGAGGCGGCCGCACGCGCAATGCAGGAAGAGGACGAACAGGGCAGGGCACAGACCGCCGAGGAGGAGAGGAAGAAGAAGGAAGAGCGGAAGCCGAAGCCGAAAACGAAACCTGCTGTCCCCCTCCCGACAATACGACCAAGCAATCCCTGACGCGCGGCGATCGCGTCCGAACGAACGGACAGGCCCGACGTTGTCTTCCTATGGACGGCGCCGGGCCTTCCTCTTCCGACGTTCTCCCATTTCCGTAACTTCTTCCCCTTCATGATCGCAACCAGACAGGGCCTCGATCTCCTTCAGAAGATCCGCAGATTCATTCGCCAGAACGAGATGTTGCTGGGGAACGAACGCGTCCTTCTCGCAGTAAGCGGCGGACTCGATTCCATGACCATGCTCGACGTCATGGCACGGATCGCGCCACCTATGAAGATCCACCTGGCCGTCGCCCACTTCGATCACGGGCTGCGCGGGGAGGACTCCAAGAGCGATGCGGATTTCGTCGTCGAGGAGGCGCGGAAGCGGGGACTTAGAACCTATGTCGCGCGAGGTGATGTTGCCCGCATTGCCGCGCAAAGCAAGCTCTCTGTCGAGGACGCAGCTCGACGTGTCCGTTACCAGTTTCTCTCCCGCGTCGCTCGTAAGAACGACTACTCCGTGGTCATGACCGCCCATACGGCCAACGACAATGCAGAGACCGTCGTCATGAACCTGATGCGGGGCGCGGGTGTCAGCGGTCTGGCCGGTATACCTCCTACCCGGTCGTTGGTGGACGCGGCCCTCCTGGCAAGGCCGATGCTCGGAGTCGAACGACACGAACTGGTCAAGTACGCCGCCGATGTCGAGCTTCTCTGGCACGAGGATGCCAGCAACTCCTCGACCGCCCACACCCGCAACCGGATCAGACACGAACTGATTCCGGTTCTTGCAGAGTTCAATCCGTCCATCGTCTCGACACTCAACTCGACGGCATCGATCATGCGGGGCCTGGAGCAGTATCTGAGCCATGCCGTGGGACTTGCGATCGAGAAGGTTCAGGGAGGCATGAACGAGGAACGTCTGGAGTTGAGTATTACTCAGCTGAAGCACTATCTGCCGGCAATCCAGACTGAGGTAATCCAACGACTCGCATCGAAGGCGTTTGATATCCCACCGATCTCGTATGGAGCCATCGAGAGGATCCTGGGACTACTCTGGAAGGACCCGGGCGCCAAGGCGGACGTCGGTGCCGGCATTACCGCCCTTCGCGATCGGGAGAGTCTGCTTCTCCTGAATGAGCCCCCACCTCCCGTCCCGTATGAACGGAAATTTTCTCTGGGGGAGAGCGTGCAGACCGATCGCTTCCTCTTGAACACGGAGGTGATGGATCGCAAGAAAGTCCGCTTCACGCGCAACAGCAATATCGAATACGTCGATGCCGACAAGATCCCGGAGCAGCTGATCCTTCGTAGTTGGCGCGAGGGGGACCGTTTCCAGCCGCTCGGAATGGTCGGTGAAAAGAAGGTGAGTGATTTCCTGACCGACATCAAGGTTTCGGTGGAGAAGAAGAAAGAGGTGCTGGTGATTGCCGACGGCGACACCGTGATCTGGGTATGCGGTCTTCGGCTTGATGATCGCTACAAGGTGACGAGTCTCACGCAGACGGCGGTCCGGCTCGAGGTACGCCGCGGGATGAAGGGAAATCCGGATGAGTGAGACGATCATCGACCGCTTGAAGGGGACAACGTCCTCCGCAACGATACATGACGTTGTGGACATAGACGATCTTCGATTCAAGTTGATGATCGCATCAAGCGACATTGAGCGTGAGGTTGAGCGAATTGCGTCCGAAATCACACCGCATTACCATGAGCTTCGCCCCCTCCTGCTCTGCGTGTTGAACGGGGCCGCACCTTTTCATGCTGATCTGATACGCCGACTCCGTTTCCCAGTGGAGGCAGACTACATCCGCGTTTCAAGCTACCATGGTGGAACCGAGTCGAGCGGTACAACAACTTTTACAGCCCTTCCATCCACTCAGATGGCCGGCAGGAACGTCATAGTTGTCGACGACGTCGTCGATACGGGACGGACGATCGGCGCCATCGTCGATTACCTCCGCACACTGGGGGCCGCCTCCATCCGGACGGCTGCCCTTCTCCACAAGCCCGACGCGGACGTAGTCGGCATTTCCCCCGACTATGTGGGGTTTCGCATTCCGAACGTGTTTGTCGTCGGGTATGGCCTTGATTATCATGGCCTGGGTCGGAATCTGGAGCACGTCTATGTGGCTAACGGAGAGGGTGACGGAGGATAGCTCGGGATGGTTTTGGAAGAATGACATGCGACGCGTCGCGACGGCGCGTACTACGATGAGCGTCGCAACGCGAACTACAACCTGCGACAAGTGATCAGAAAACTGATAGAGAGAGCGCCAGCATGAGCGACGATATGAATCAGAGAAAGCCTGGAAGGCCGACTCCCCCCAGGAGGACACCAACCGGAGACGACGACGGGAACGTCAGCCGCATCATGCGGAGCGTGCTGGTCTGGCTGACAATCATCTTCGGGATTATTGTCGTCTTTATGATTGCCCGCAACAGCAGCGGGCAGCCGATCCCCGTCTCGTTGAATACCTATCAGGAACTTCTCGCCTCCGGGCACATAAGCAGCGCCGTGATCTACAAGTCGGGGTTGAATAATCTCCGATTCCAGGGGAACCTGAAGACCCAGATGGAGGTGCGCGCTGAAGATGGTACGATGGCCAAGACGAGTATCATCACCACGCAGCTTCTGAACGTGGAGCCGGCAATGGAAGCCGAGTGGACCCGACAGGGGATCACCTACCACGTGGAACCGGAAGGGAACGAATGGTGGGGTCCTCTTGTGAGCTTTCTCCCATGGATTCTGCTAATGGTTGGTTTCTGGTTCCTCTTCTTCCGCAGAATGCAGGGTGCCGGTACGAAGGGGATCTTCTCGTTTGGCAAATCGCGCGCGCGGCTCTTGAGCGAGACCTCCCCCCGCGTCACATTCGCTGATGTTGCGGGTGCCGACGAGGCCAAGGAAGAACTGCAGGAGATCATCGAGTTTCTGCGCGAGCCCGGGAAGTTCCAGCGACTCGGTGGGAAGATTCCGCGCGGCGTCCTTCTTCTGGGACCTCCAGGAACCGGTAAAACCCTGCTGGCACGCGCCGTTGCGGGTGAAGCTGGTGTGCAGTACCTCTCGATCTCCGGTGCCGATTTCGTTGAGATGTTCGTGGGTGTTGGCGCGTCGCGTGTTCGCGATCTCTTCGAGCAGGCCAAACGGATTGCCCCTGCCATTATCTTCATCGACGAAATTGATGCAGTTGGCCGGCAGCGTGGAGCGGGACTGGGTGGTGGCCACGACGAGCGCGAGCAGACCCTGAACGCCCTCCTCGTCGAGATGGACGGGTTCGAGCAGAACACCGGTGTGATCATCATCGCAGCGACGAACCGACCCGACGTTCTCGATCCTGCACTGCTTCGCCCGGGTCGCTTCGATCGCCAGGTCGTGGTTGATCGCCCCGACCGACGTGGGCGGGAAGCGATCCTGAAGGTGCACACGCGGAGCATCCCGATGGCCGAGAATGTGGATCTGGCGACGCTTGCGCGCGCCACGCCGGGCTTTTCCGGTGCCGATATCGCCAACCTGTGCAACGAGGCGGCCATCTACGCCGCCCGACGGAACGGCGACAAGGTCACCATGTACGACTTCGAGATGGCGAAGGACAAGTTGATGATGGGCCTGGAGAGAAGAACAATGGTGATGAGTGACGAGGAGAAGAAGATGACCGCATATCACGAGGTCGGTCACGTCCTGGTCGGGAAGTTCGTACCGAATGGGGATCCCGTTCACAAGGTGACGATCATTCCGCGCGGACGGGCGCTCGGCGTCACTGCGTTTCTGCCGCGCGACGACATGCACAATCACTCGCGCGAGTGGTTCGAAGGACGCATTGCGATGGCGATGGGTGGGCGCGCGGCTGAACTCCTGATCTTCGGCAGCTATACCTCCGGCGCGCAGGGGGACATCCAGAACGTGACTCATCTTGCGCGGCAGATGGTCTGCGAGCTTGGCATGTCCGAGACGCTCGGCCCGGTCAACTACGCCTCGAACGACGGTGAGGTCTTCCTGGGACGTGACTTCGCGACCCATCGCGACATCAGCGAAGCAACTGCCGAGCTGATCGACAAGGAGGTCCGCCGCATCGTAGATGATGGGATGACCCGGGCAACGACCATCCTGAAGGAGCAGATGAGCATTCTGCATCGCATGTCAGAGCTGTTGGTCGAGCGTGAGACACTCGACGCGGACGAGATCGACATGGTGATACGCGGCGAGGAGCTTCCTCCAATCGAAGTCAAGAGAATGCTCCAGGCGCGGATGGCCAGTGGAACCGGAACGGCCTAACAGACCGTTGAACACCTCTCAGATCAAGAGGCTGTTCGAATCGCGCGAGGTCAAGACGTACGACGACGAGCGCATGCGGCCTACCGGACGTCCGCCTCAGTGAGCGGTCAGGAGCGCAACGCGGATATCCCGCGTGGTTCAACGGCCCCCTGGCAGGGTTACCTCCCCAGGCAACGCCTGCACCCTTCCGCGACCTCGCAAATGACATCGCCCGTAGCTGACGATTCCCCTGTCCGCTACGGGCGATTTTGTAAGTTTGCCCCTCCCGGAATCTGACCCCCGTCTCCTACCCATTTCGTGCAGCATCCCTCTTCTTCATACGAGCGCGACCCGGACCCTCGCCCTGCTGGCGACGGCACGTCGGATGTCCCATCGGGACAGATCAGTATGAAGAAAGAACTTCAGCGAAAGCTGATCCATCTCGCTTCCCTCTCGATCCCTATCTGCTGCATCTGGCTATCGAAGGAGACCGCGCTCTGGATTCTGGTGCCGTTGACACTGATGGGGTTGACAATGGAGCTACTCCGCATGCGTATGCCGGCGGTTGAGCGCTTCATACT
Organism: uncultured Alphaproteobacteria bacterium; assembly: GCA_964462535.1. Classification (GTDB taxonomy): domain Bacteria; phylum Bacteroidota; class Ignavibacteria; order OLB7; family OLB7; genus CAYWXV01. The sequence goes on along the minus strand of CAYWXV010000011.1, from coordinate 74,352 downwards.
CACTACGTTCGGCCCCATGCTCCGGCCTCATGAGACGACGGAGGGGAAAGGAAGAATCAGTGGCGCCACGTGGGTACTGATGTCAGCGACGCTCTGCGTCTTGATCTTTCCACGCGTCGTGATGGTTACCTCGTTCGCCGTCCTTATCGTCAGCGATACGGCTGCTGCGTTGATCGGTCGACCCTTTGGTCGGCATCGATTCCTATCCAAGACTGTCGAGGGAACCCTGGCCTTCGTGATCTCCGCAATCGGGATCGTGATCGCATCAGCAGCGATCTTTGACGGATCGCTCACCTACGTACTGCTTGGCGCAATCGCAGCGGTTGTAGCCGCCATCGTCGAGGCCGTCAGCTACGGCGCCCGTATCGACGACAATCTCACGATTCCACTTTCGTTCGGCCTTGTCTTCTGGGGGCTGGGGACCGGGGGCCTGGGGACTGGGGGCCTGGGGTTGGGGGGATGGTAGCAGACCCCGAAGTGAGGATTACAAGCAGTTTGAGTTACGAGCATCCCCCCCACCGCTCCCCTCTCTCAGAATCGAGAGAGAGGGGTTCGGGGGTGGGCGCCGAGGTTGGGAGGGAGAGAGACGGACGCCCGCGAAGCAGGACAATCGAGCGGTGGAACACACGCATTTCGCAGTTATCAGCCAACTGACTGCGAACAACAACTGACAGCCAATCGCTATCACCTACTCATGTTCGACGACATCGCACAACAGGCCTCGAAGCAATACAAACTCGGTGGGAAGGGAAAGAAGCTCATGGAGGGAATCGAGATAGCGATCCGGAGCTATCGTGGTGGTTTGTGGGGAGTGCTTGACAACTTCCGGGCTGTCGGTCTAGGCCACATCGCAGCCACTTGGGTCGATGGCCAGCATCCATCGGAGATCAGTCCGGACGATCTTGATCGAGGCATGGGCTCGGAGATTGTGACCGGCATCGCGGCACACGCTGGTTTGACGAAGCACATCTCAATCGTCGCGTTGACCTACATGATTCCACGTGTGATCAACAAGATGACGCCAGGTGGCCGACTCCCCGATCCTCCCCCCGGCGAGAAGCAGCGTCCGTTGACGATTGCCGTGGCGGAGAAGTCGAAGGCATCCGATGAAGAATCGGCGGCCCAGATGCGGTCGGCTCCCCCGCCCCCGGAGCCCGCACCCGCACCCGTAGCGCCACCCGCCACAGCGCCACCTGTAACCGAAGAGGCAGAGGCGGTGTCATCGACGGACGAGAGTGCCGTTGGCGATATCGCCCAGTCGTCAGGTACCTCCGACGACACGTCGGCCCGGCCCAATGCGCCTGACGCGCCCGAAGCGCTCGAATCGGAAGCTCTCCCGGAGGGGGCAGAACCACCCCTCCCACCGGCCGCGCCAGTCGCACCCCTGGCTCCGGCGGCTCCTGAGCCACCCGCTCCCCCGCTCGCACCCATCATGGCGGAGCCGGCCGATATCAGTCACCACGATGACGACGCGAACGAGCGGTCGTCGGTCAATACGCACGAACCGATACCCGGCGAAGGCCATTCGCCTGCCACACAGCCAACCTCAACCGTCAATCAGCAACATCACATGGACACTCCGCACTTGAACATGCCCTCGTCGCGCATCGAGCCGAACATGCAGATCCTGAAGGGAATGTTGCCTGTGATCCTGATCGCCGCAATCGTCGCATTCACAGCCTGGCGCGCGTGTGAAATCCAGCCCCGGGCAAGTCACCCGTACGGTCACGAAATGGGGAAATGAAGGACCGCACCACGATTCTCCATCGCTTGCGTCATGCCGATCTGCACGGGACGATACTCGGCAGGACGGGACTTGCCGTCACTGGGGCCGGGTTCGGTGGCTATCGCGTCTCATCGGGAATAGCGACCCATGCCGAGGCGCTGCGACATGCTCTCCTTTCCGGCATCAACCTGATCGACACATCCGCCAACTATGCTGACGGCGGGAGTGAAGAGTTGATTGGCGAGGTCCTTTCCGAGCTTGTCGCAAAGGAGGCTCTCCGTCGCGATGAGATCGTTCTTGTCTCCAAGGGGGGATACCTGCAGGGGGCGAATCTGGAAAGGGCGATCGAACGTGTCGAATCTGGGAGCGGATTTCCGGAGGTCGTTCCGTATGGCGACGGGCTCTGGCACTGCATCGATCCCGAGTTTCTCGACGACCAGATCACCCGCTCTCTCGATCGACTGGGTCTGGAGTCACTCGACGTCTACCTCCTCCATAATCCCGAATACTATCTCCAGTGGGCGCACAAAGAGGGGCTTGATCCGGAAGTGGCTCGCGCCGAGTACGACCGGCGTGTGCAGCGTGCGTTCATGTTTCTCGAGGGGGAGGTCGAGCGAGGTCGAATTGCCTGGTACGGCATTTCCTCGAACACATTCGTCCGTCCGGCCACCGCATACGACCATACATCGCTCGAGTCATGCATTCGCATTGCCGAAGCGATAGCTCCCAACCACCATTTCGCTGTTATCCAGTTCCCCGGGAACCTCCTGGAGCCGGGCTTTGCGCGCGTGAAGAACTCGCCGGACGGGAAGACGCTCATCGAGCTGGCGCGGGAGTACGGGTTCGGAACACTCGTGAATCGTCCCCTGAACGCTATTGTCGACGACGAGCTTATCCGTCTCGCCGATTTTCCGCACGCCGACGAGCCGGCAGCCGAGCGGGATATTGAGCGGGCCATTTCCGAGATTGAAGGTCTTGAAGATGAGTTTCGAAGAGATCACGTCCGTCTCCTCAGCGACGACGAAGAAGAGATTGACGCGCTGAAGGAGTTCCTTGCTGTCGGCAGCATTCTTCGCGAGCACTGGCGCGAGTTCGGAACGATTGAGGTCTTTAATCACGCCCTCTCCGGCACATTCTCACCCCGGCTGGGATACGTTGCGAAGGCCGTTCGACTGAAGGGGATACCCGCTGAACAGGAGTGGTTCGAGCTGTACGCTGAAAGGGCACGGGGCGCACTTCGACTGGTCGCCTCACGATATGCCGCAATCGCGCAGGAGCGCACAGATGATCTTCGTGAGCGCCTGGCAACGACGCTTGGGGTCCGGTTGGAGGGATCGTTCTCCTCAGTTGCGTTGCGGGCACTCCTCGGTGTGCCGGGAGTCTCGTCCGTGCTGGTTGGAATGCGACGTGTTGAATATGTGAATGATGTCGTCGCAGCGCTGACGGCGGAGACCATCGCGTCCGAGCGGTGGTGGCTCGCTGACAGGTCAATTGGCTGAAGCTTCCTTGCCCTGTTCACTGCACCGCGCTGCCGTTCGTTCACCGCATCCGGATCGAGACGTGTTAGGAGGATTTTCCGCGACAGCTGTGAACGTCTAACCACCTGCGTCGCGTCAACAAGGGTCTCGAGATTGACACGTCACATCGAGCCGGTCGCCCCTGACACCATCCCCGCCAATACCTAGCATATCTCCGGCCTCGGGGGTAACTTGGTCAGCTCATCAAAGGGTCTATGCAGTCTACACCGTTTCCGGCTACTCCCCGTCTGCTCCTCCTCCTACCCATGTTTTTCCTGGCAGCGCTGACGCAGACGTTCGCGCAGTTGCCGGGCTGGCCCTATACGCGCATTCTGATGATCGACAACAGTACGAACTCGGAAGCGCTGACGAACTACCAGGTACGGGCGGTATTCAACCATGCAAGGCTCGTATCGGCCGGTCGATCAAGGTCGGACGGTGCGGACATTCGGTTCACGCTTAACTGTGGCGGTCCCGTCCTGAGTCATTGGATAGAATCGGGGCTCAATTCCGTTGCCTGCACGGCGTGGGTGAAAGTCACCAATGTCCCGGCGCGCGCGCGCGTCTTCCTCTACCTCCATACGGGGAACAACAGCGCGCCTAACATCTCCGATCCGGAGAGTGTATTTGAGTTCTACGATGACTTCCTCACCGACCTCTCAAAGTGGCAACGAACGACCGGCTCCACGATCTCGCTGCAGAACCTTGCCCCGATTCGGGAGAACCTCACATGGGGTGGGAACAACTACATCTATACCAATCTCGATTTCTCGTACCTGGCTAATCGAGGTGTTGTCGAGACATTGACGCAGTCATCCGTGGGGGGTGGGAACATCATCTTCTTCGTCGACAATCCGACGACGCCGAATCACTACCTCCTTCAGCACGACATCCGTGCTCCAAGCTCGAACTATGATTTTGGCCGTCGAGCAGGTGCCGCGGCCGCGTCGTTCGGCGCCCTCGAGTGGCAGTTCAACCCGAACGAGCCGGTGCTCACGACAATCGAGATTCAGTCCCCGTCGCGCATGCGACACATCCGCTCGAGCGTGCTGAATCCATCGAGCGGAACACAGGAAGTAGCGGCCGTTTCAGACAACTGGACCTGGCATTATATCGGGTTCTCGACGTTCTCGGGGACGGCGACATTCGAGGTCGACTGGGTTCGCGTGCGGAAGTACACACCGATCGAACCTGTGGTGAGCGAGCGGGACCTCCCCTCCGAATCGATCGCGATCGCACCGACCTGGCTGGAGAACATTCACCTGACGTGCACGGGCGACACAACGATACCGGTCATTCTCCAGAACCGAGGTCGCGACGCATGGATCGCAACCAGCTTCCGTCTGGCGCGGGGTTCCGCATTTGCGCTGACACCAACGACGGGCGTCACTCTGAACAACGCCACCCCCTATCAACTGGCCCTCAGATTCATCCCACCGCAGCGTGGTGTCTACAACGACACAATCATCGTCGCGATCTCCAATTCATGCCCGCAGGAGTTTCGGATTCCCATTCGCGGCTATCGTGACACGATTGGTTTTCGGATCGACGGCGTCCGTCGCGACACAGTGGACTTCGGAACGATCTGTCCAGGAACGACCAAGGACTCATTCCTGATCCTCTCCAACCTTTCGAGTGTCGCAACTCCATTCAGTGGTATCAATCCGGGGAATCAATTTCTGATTGGCGTGGATTCCCTTCTGACGCCGGTCCCTGTCGGGGCACAGAGACGCCTCCCCCTCCGCTTCATGGGGACGTCCCGCGACACGGTGACCGTAGGCATTATCAAGATCACGGACGAATGTGGGAGATCGGACACTGCCTATCTGCGTGTTCGGACCCGCACGCCGGCGGCGTTCGCCTCGTTCGATACAACGATCTGCAGAGGAACTACGCTTCGTATAGGCGGCACTGCGTCGGGTGGAGTTGGTCCATACACATACGAGTGGCTACCCGCCCCCGGGCTTGGAACGCGATTCGATTCCGTCACTACAGTTTCCCCCACGCAGTTGACGGAATACATCCTGAAGATCACCGACAAGAACGGCTGCGTCGGCTATGACACCGCAACCGTCGATGTTGGATCGCAGCTCAACCCGTCGATTGGTGTTCAAGGGACTGGCAAGCCGTGCATAGGAGATACCGTGACACTCGGTGTTGGTGCCTACGCGCAGTACTTGTGGTCGACCGGCGCGCGAACGCCAACGATTCGCGTTGCCGCCTCGGGAAGCTACTGGGTAGAGGTGATGTCACCCGGGGGATGCAGTGGTCGAGACACGTTCGTCGTGAACTTCTCGACACCGCCGCAGCCTGTTATCAGTGGGGTAGAGACCATCTGTCTTGGCGGCTCGACGGCCTACACGGTCCCCGTGATTGCTGGAGGATCATATGTATGGACGGTCCCGGCTGGAGGGACGCTGCAGGGTGGGCAGGGTACACCCCGGGCTACGGTGAGATGGAATCAGGCGGGTCAATGGACACTTCGCGTCACCGTTGCGAACGGCCCCGGAGGCTGCGCCAAGGACACGACGATCACGGTAGACGTCGGAACGTCGCTGACACCGCCCATCGACACGTCGGGGGCGACCACCTTCTGCGACGGTGACACGCTCCTCCTCTCTACCGGCGACTTCAGCGGGTACCGATGGTCGAACGGCGACACGACCAAGCAGATCGTGGTCACCAGGTCAGGTGTCTACAGCGTGTTCGTCTTCGATGCTACGGGCTGCAACGGGAGGAGCAAGGACGTCTCCGTTACCGTGATTCCACGACCCCGCCCTTCGATTACCGGACCGCTTGCGATCTGCACAGGCACAGGCCGGTACTACGCGTCGAATTCACAGGGGACCGCCACGTACACCTGGCAGCTCGAAGGTGGTGGGACGATCGTCGATGGACAGGGAACCGATTCGCTCCTCGTCGATTGGAACACGGAAGGGACCTGGAGAATCACCGTCGAAGCAACCAGTCCCGAGGGATGCCGAGGAGACACGACGATCGTCGTGAACGTCGCAGCAGTGATTCAACCACTGATCGCGGTGGGGGGCGACACGCTCCTCTGCCCTGGCGACAGCGTGCTGCTTGACGCTGGGGCCGGATACGACTCATACCGCTGGACAACAGGCGATACGACACAATCAATCGTCGTGATGAATCCGGGTGACTACGGCGTCACCGTCCTGGTCGGTCTCTGCAGCGGGTCGTCCGCCCCTATCCACGTCGACCTTCACACACCCGCAACGGTCACGATCGTTGTGAACGGGAGTGCCCTCCGCCCGAGTACCGGCACGGTCGTGCAGTGGTACCTGAACGGCTCCCCAATTCCCGGAGGTACGGGGCCGGAGCTGACAACGACCAGTGAGGGGATTTACGAGGTGGAGATTCTCGACTCGAACGGCTGCGCCGCTCGGTCAGCCCCTATTGATCTATCGAATCGATCGACCATCACCCTCCCTTCGTTGACGGCGGCACCCGGATCGCGCGTCCGCATTCCACTGTTGATCTCGCGACCGGCAACCGGCAACCGTCCCATCGCATTCACGGCCGATCTCGCTTTCAATCGGACTCTTCTCTACCCGCTGAACGTTGACGGAGGATCGTGGACGGTGACAACGGATGGTGACAGCCTGGTGATGCGTATCACGGCAACAGCCCCGTCACAGAATGCGGACACGCTCGGCATCGTGAACGCGATCGCGCTGGTCGGCAATGCAACCATCACGGCGCTGACAGTGAGGACGTTCGCATGGACAGACGGTGTAGGAACGACGTCAACGCAGGACGGTGAACTGACGATCGACGGACTCTGCGTGACGGGCGGGACGCGGTTGGTGGAGGATGGCGGTCTGGTGGGGCTCAAAGAGATTGTTGGAAACCCGCTAAAGGGGGCGACCTCGATCGAGTTCATGACAATCGAGAACGGACGGACAAGGCTGCGTCTCTTCGATTTGCTTGGTCGACCGGTCGTCACGCTCGTTGACGGAGATATCTCGGTCGGATCGCACACAACGATGCTTGACCCGGAGCGAGTCCCTTCCGGCACATACTTCCTGGTTCTCGAGACGCCGACCGGTCGATGGGAGAAGATGGTCGTGAAGAACTGATGGGGAAAGGAGTTATCCCCCTCTCCGCTTATCGGCAGCTTCAATCTCGCGGCTGAGACGTTCAAACGTGTAGACCGGTTCGCCATTCGGACCGAGGTCTATCTGGCCTTGGAGCTTTCGCAGCAGGCTCTCCATGATTGCGGGTAGTTGGTCGCGCGGAATGTCGCGATCCCCCCGTTCCAGGAGGGCCGATGCAATCTGGTCAGCCGTGACACTCCAGAGCCTATTCTGGAAGATGACGCGCATGACCTTCTTCTCCCTGTTTCGCTGAAGTCTCTCCCTTTCCTTGCGACGGACGCCCGGCAAGCGGAGTAGGGAGATCAGGATATAGCTGGCTGCGAAGGCAATGGGGGCGTAGCCAAGCGCAATCTTGGCAAACGTCGACGTGAAGAACGCCCCGTAGGCAGCCAGCACGTTCATGCCGCCGCCAAGCACACCGAGACCCACGACACCGGTAAAACCGACCATAGCAAGGATTCCGACATTCCGCCCGGTGGTGTTGCCAGAGTGTTCGAATGGGGGCTCGTACTCGTCCCAGTACGGAATGATCCGATCATCCGGCGTTGCAGTCCGACCGATCGTGTAGCTCTCGAACTCACCCACAACGGCCCCCTCTTCGGTAATCGTCGGGTCACCGTTGAATCGGACCAGATAGTCGGCCATCCGCTCCTCTGCCTTATCGATCGAGACACCGGAGAGACCCACGATCTCGCTTGGAGTAATGATCCCCTTCTCTTCGCGGAGAAAGGCTGCGACCTCCCGTTCATCGGCCAACGGATCAGCAGCGATGCGTTCGGGTCCCAGCGCAAGATCGTAGATACCTATCACGAACGACTTCTCGGCTACCTTTTCCCCACTGACACCTCCCTTTGCTCCACGCTTCTTTCTCACGCCTCGTGGAGTCTGGGCGGCCCGATAGGAGTAGCCGTAGTCATCGACCATCATCACCACGGGGGACGGACGGAACCAGAACGCATACCCGATTCCTTCGAAGACAGCACGGAACAGACCACCGGCAATATCCCCTACGCCATCGTCATCGCTATCGAGGAACTTCGACATGGCGAGGACGATCAGGAGGAGGACTATCGCCATCACGCCGAAATAGACGATAACCATCACGCCGATGGCAATCTTGTAGACGGCTTTGAACGTCTTCCAGGCCCTTTCTTTGAACGCTGTCCATCGCTCGGCGAAGGTCTTGGTTCCTCGGGCGCGGAGAGGGAACTCGAACGCAAAGAGAACATTCCCCTGATCGTCAGCGGTAACACGCGTGACGTAGAGTTCCATCAACCGGGTAAGAGCATCACGGGCCTCGGCGACAGCCAGACCGGTTGCAGCTGCAGCATCCTGCGGCGTGAGCGTACCGCGAACGTCCGAGAGTTTCTTCTCGACGAGTGTTAGTGCCTGTTCGGAGACGGTTTGCTTCATCCTGCGTCTGGATCTGGGGAGTGGTCTACCGGCGTAAGATACTGCGCCATGAGTTCGGCGGGGGAATTGCAATTGGATTTCTGATAGATGGCCGTTATGTGACCCTTCACGGTATCGGGTGAGATCCCGAGACGTTTGGCAATGACTGCACGCGACTGTCCAAGCATGTGCGGAATCAAGACTTCTCGTTGGCGGGGCGTCAGGCCTTTCTCTTCCGCAATCCGCATTACGATGCTCGTAAACGTTCGGACGTCAAATACATTTCGCGGCCGTCGCGCAATACAATCGGTGAAGAGAAACGTGATGAATGACTCAAGTGAATCAATGAGGCCGACCGTGGTATCGGGTACCGGCGGGAGCGATTTCTCCTGCCAGAAAAGGACAGAACCAATTACCTCCCCGCTGGGTGACTTGTACGTCCGACCAATCGGTTCATGATAGAGACTCACGTCGAGCGATCGTGACTGCTCGATGTCAAGGCGTAACTGATCGAGATGTTCTCGAGTCACCATGATGGCCGACACGCTCTCCTTGCCTCCGAGCTGGTCTCGGCGCTGCGCAATGTTGACAACGTTACGCTTCAGCGGCCGCCCTCTCTTCTTCTCGCGAATGTTCCCAAGGCTGGACAGATCCAACATCAGATTCAGGCGGAACGTTACGCGCGAGATCTTGAGAAGGGATTCGAGTGCCAACTTTACCTCGCGAAGCCAGATGTCCGGATTGTCACTTCTCGACAGACCGTTGAGAAACGAGACGACATTTGGTGCGATAAGCGTTGATTCACCTCTCCGTGCCAAAGCGTGGCTACCGGTGCGTGATCGGATACGCTCCGGCACATCCGACATGAGGTAGTCAAGCCCCCCGGCCTGGTATAGCTTCCACCACCGTCGAATGGTCCTCTCGTTGTAGTCAAGCTCATTCGTCAGGCTACTTGTGCGGACATCCGGATTTGTTTGGATTCGCTGGAGCATCCGAATGCGGGCTTCATATCCCGTGCCGGAGAGGCGTGCAGCAACCATCTCCAGTTCCCGTTCAGACTCATGGACAAGACCGAGACGCTTCCGTGCCATAGCGGACCTAACAGTGATCGATTGGGGGAATCCGTTGTCAGGGACGGAACATAACATTTTAGCGGACATACCGGGCACATGTTTGGTAATTACTGTGCCAATTTTGGGTCTGCGTGGGCATTGTTGTCGTTGCCCAAGGAGGGTAAGTTGCATACCGTCGAGAGGGAGACCGAGAAGACGGCCATGCCCAGGCCAAGCCCACATCCCTCAGGTTGACAAACAGGTCATTGAGCACGAGGTCCAGAAACAGACACTGCCGCGCCGTGGCGCAGACGAAAGCGGCAGGAGGTCCGGGCTTACCCACCATACCCCTAGGGTCCGGGACGCACTTCTGTGTGGAGAAGTAGTCTGATACTCCCAATCGACAAGATGTCGGTGGAGTAGGCCAAACGTGCACGTTCCCCCGGCGACAGCCAATCGCGTGTCGCCGGGGGGCCTGACCCGCTCACACCAGATCAGCAGGCGACAATCCGCCGAACACGCTACGCGTTTCCGGACATTCCGGGCGCGCGTTTGTGTTTATACCCCCTGGAATAGGTCCCTGCAGGCTATTCCGTCCTCATCGGGGTCAGGGTAAGTTTGTACCCGAACGTCGCGCCAATTCCCTCCGCCCTCAAATCCCTCCACTGCACCGCGTGCGGCGCCGGCACAGGCCGCGATGTCCATCCAGTTCAACATTACTTACCCATTCCGTAGTTCCCTGCTATGCGGACCACCATTGCTACCCTTCTACTGACCCTGCTAGCGGTCACGCTCCCGGCCTACGGCCAGATCACGATCCCGAATGCGACAAACGCGACCCTCGTCGGCTCGTTTAGCGCGTCGACCACGGTGGAAGTCGGTTATTCCGCGGACAAGAAGAAGAAAGAGTACGTCGTCGAGTGGAACATCGACGTCTGGGCAACGGGAGGTAGCCAGCCGGTCTTCACGGTCGCGCCAGGATCGCTGTCGTTCACTGACGAGGATGGTGTCATCGACGATGTCACCGCCGTGGACGTCTTCGATGCAATCGGCGTTGTTACCGTGCGCAAGGGTGTCGCACTCGGGTACCTCTCATGCACGAGCAATTGCCAAAGCCCCTATTCTACGCTCTTCTATACGTCATCGTGTGTTGAGCGGTCGGGAAGTGGAAACAGCACAGAGTTCGCCCACTATAGCGGAGCGAGCGTGCGCGGGTATTCTTACTGTTGCGACGGCGGACCGACGACGGTGACGCTCACCGGCGCCAACGGAACAACCAGCTGCAGCGGTCAGAACATCGAGTCCACCTGGGACGGAGCTGGCCAGGGGTCGCAGATCAACTAGCAACCTCGCGGTCATACTGCCCCGCCACTTCGGGGGCAGTTGTGCCACCGGGCCCCGATTTGCTCATCCCTCAAAAGAAGGCACCCGCCGCGACAATCCCCTAGTCGCGAGGGTGCCTTCGTGTTATGTTCCCCACGAGCAATCTGCGCCCTACGCCACGCCACGCATTGCAATTCAACTCAAATCAGGTTCTCTGCATGGACTGTCGCCCTGGCTGCGGAGCCTGCTGCATCGCCCCCTCCATTTCGTCACCCATCCCTGGCATGCCTGATGGAAAGCCTGCCGGGGTTCGCTGTGTCCAGCTCTCCCCCGACAATCTCTGCCTCATCTTCGGGCATCCCGATCGTCCACCCGTCTGTTCGAGCCTTCTGGCGGAACCAACCATGTGCGGCGAGTCCCAGATCGAGGCTCTGGCAATTCTGACGCGCTGGGAGGTAGAGACAAGGCAATAGGCACCACTGGAATCCCATTTGGTAGCCTCGTTTGGCAAATAGACCGCGATCCGTGCCGATTCGTCACGCTCCATACACGTTGAACACACGTTTTCTGCCATTGTAGGCTATTTTAGCCCATCTGGCTCAGGTCTCATTCGCGGCTCAAAAATTGTCTGATAAATCAATGCTTGAGAGGTGCCCGGTCCAGCGGGCGTGGTCCAGGTGAGACGACGGCAAGCACAATTCGACGTCGTCCTCCCCCTAAATACCACCACGTAGACTCTCGTTCTATCCCGGTCGGACAGACTGCGTCTCTTAACTCAACGCCCCGTTCCGATTGCTGCAGGGGCCTCGGTTTCGGTCATGCGGAGATGGACCTCTCGTGCGCTTCGCATGTCACGAAACCCAGTCGGAACAGGTGTGCCGATTTCGTCGGAATTCGGCAACCGGCGATCGTGTCCGGGGACTAGACCTTGGTCCCCGGACCGATCGCCGGTTCGTTTGGAAAATCGTACTCCGCTATCCCAGTCTGTTGTATCTTCGTTGCATAAAGGTCCGGAGGTCCAACATCATTTCTCCATCGACCTCACAGCTAATTCCAAAATCGGCGCTGGCTCCTGGCCACTTCCGTCGTATGCGATGTCTGTTATTTCACTAGCACTCCTGGTGGCAATGACGGGGGCGTTTTCGTCTGCGCGCCACCCGCTGCCACAGGCTCCTCTTGCGGCTTTCGTGGAGAATCGTGGGCAATGGCCCGTGCCAGCCCAGTACTTTCTCCGAACCCGCGGACTCGATGTCTGGATCGACAACGGCGCGTTGGTCCTCCACCAGCACCGCGCCGTGACGACAGACTCGATACGTCTTGGCCCAGGCGGCACCTACGTTCCCACCAAGTCCCGTCGTACAGGCAGCGTCATCACGATGTCCTTCCCGGGCTCCAACTCGACCGGTGTTCAGCCAACCGATCTACTTCCAGGTGTTGTTCGTTCGTATGTCGGCGCCCGGAGCACCTGGGTCGACGAAATCCGGCGTTATGCTGGTCTTCGCTACCACAACTTCTTCCCCGGGATCGACCTCGAACTTTCGACGGCTGGGGGACCTCGCTACTCATTCGTTGTTGCTCCCGGCGCCGACCCCTCCCACATCCGATGGAGATTCGACGGCGCCGACCAGGTCGATCTGCTCGATCGTCTCCTCTCCATCCCGACATCCGTGGGGCGGATTGAGCACCGGGGGTTGATGGCATGGCAGGTGGTCAATGGAACACCCCGTGAAGTCTCATGTCGCTTTACCCGGAAGAATGGTGATTTCGGATTCGTTACGGGCGAGTATGATCGCTCCCTCCCTCTTGTAATTGACCCGGTTCTCTTTTCCGTGATGATTGGCGGAAGCGACTACGAACGCCCCGGGGCCACGGTCATGGATCGCAATGGAGCCGTAATGATCGTTGGAACGACGCAGTCAGTCGATCTCCCGATCAGCGAAGGAGCCTACGATGCGACGTTTGATGCGCCAACCGAAGCGTTCGCGATGAAGGTTGTCGCGGGAGGATCCGAGCAGCTGATTTGGGCGACATACCTGGGCGGGGAGGATGGCGAGGGGGGGAATGCAGCCGCCCTTACATCGGATAACGGGCTGGTCGCGGCTGGATTAACCGCCTCGATAACATTCCCCACCACGGACAGCGTCGTATCCGGATGGTTCGGCGGCGGCATCGATGCATTCGTAACCCGATTCGGACCCGACGGTCGGCTTCGGTTCTCAACCTATCTGGGCGACGGGAGCATCGATGCTGCATCGTCGTTGGTGATAGACCGGGACACCATCGTGGTCGCCGGGTCGACTACCTCCTTTGACTTCCCGGCGCAACAGAGCGGTCGTGACACGGCCGCTAGGGCAGGGGGTGCCTTCGTACTGAAACTGACACCGGACGGGCGTCAGATCGTGTCAGGAATAACAGTGGGGGGCAATGGGGACGATTACTGCTATTCGCTGGCACAAGGTATCGACGGGTCGTACCTCATTGGCGGAATCACTTCGTCGACTGACCTCCCCGTGAGCTCGAAGGCGATGCAGAAGACACTTGCACGAGACGACACCTCCCGATTTGACTTCATGATCGGCCGAATCAACGCCGATCTCGATTCGATCATGGCACTAACCTACCTGGGGGGAACCGGTGACGAAAATGGAACACGAGTCGCTATCTCCCCGGACGGGTCGATCGTGGTGGGCGGATACTCGCCGTCACGTGACTTTCCTGTCACCTCGAAGAAGGTCGGCGGGCAAGCACGTGGGGATTTTGATATGGTCTTGGTGGTGCTCGCACCGGAGCTCTCCGGTATGCGGTACGGTTGTTACCTGGGGGGTACTGAACAGGACCGGCTCTTCACAATCACCGCAATGTCTCGCGATCGCCTGCTGCTGATTGGTGACACGCGGTCGAGCAGCATGCCGACAACCGTTGGAGCTTATGATCGCACGCACAACGGCTCGAGCGACGTCTACATCGCTATTCTAAACCCACTGTCAGACTCGTTGATATATGCCACCTACCTGGGAGGCGCGGCGAGCGACATCGGGTACGCAATTCACCAGACCGGCGCCGATCACTTTCTCCTTTGCGGGGCGACCGGATCGGATGATTTCCCGTTCACAGTGGCGCCTCACGACTCACTCAACTATACGGATCTCTTCCTCCTCCATCTTCAGATCCCTGACACCGCGACCATCAGCTCGGCACCGCGATCGAGCGACGTCAATCCGATACAGCCAACACTCTCGGTGACGCGTACAGGTGCCCGCCTCCATATCGTTGTCAACTTCCCAACCATGACGACGACTGCTATCGACCTCTACGATATCTCAGGGCGGCGTCTGCAAACGATCGCACCCGCGCGTACGTTTGCGGCAGGACAGTACGAATTCGACGTTGATGAGCAATCGGGCCAACGGATCGTTGGATGGCGGTTTGGTGGTGTCGTTCGTTAGCAGACCGCTGAACATTCTTGGATCATGAGGCTGCTCACGTCACGCGTGGTGCCGGGGCGCGACGAGCGAATCAGGCGCACCGGAGGTACGCCCCGGTGCGCGATGACGAGCAAAGCGTACGGATCGCGCGTATTTCAACAGCCTCTCCAGGGGCTCAGCGTCCAACGACCATCTTCCCGTTCCATCTCCCCCTCCCGGAACGCACGGAGTAGTAGTAGGCTCCTGACGGCAGGCCTGAGGCGTCAAATACGATTTCGTGCCGGCCGGCATCCAGGTACGCGCTGGGCGTTCGATCGACCAGCGCTCCACGAGCGTCGTAGATCAGAAGGTCAGTCGAGGCCGCGGAAGCCAGTTCGAACGAAACAACGGTTCGTCCCGAAGTCGGGTTGGGATACGCGGCCACCGTGCCACGTTCACTCGCCTCTCTGGCGACCTCCGATGTCGGAAGTGCCGTCGTGTACATGCCGTTTCCCCATGTAGCGACAGCGACGACACCATCACTCTCGCGCATCGTGATCATGTCCACGCGGACGTAGCCGATCGTTCCGTCCCCCTCCAGAACCCACGTAGTATTCGGGCCATCCAACTCGGTCGCGGAGAACAGTCCGACCGTCGTCCCGACGAAAACATATCGCTTCCCATCGTGCCACCCGATTTCGGCCCAACGACACGAGGGGCCGCGGCCACTCCCGTCGGCATTCTCTTCAAGATTGCCACCCACCGGAATCCAGCTGAGCCCACCATCCTCGGTGTAAAAGAGCGACTGTACACCGTAGTTGGTAAACACTACCAGTGCGTTGTCTCCATCGTGGGGATCAACGGCAACGCAATTCACGTAACCACCAACCGGGAAGGCGGCTCCGGTGACCTCCCGTGCCGATGGCTGTACTCCTCGCGCGTTGTCGACGCGATAGAGTGCGCCGTCGGTAGTGCCGTAGTACAGTCGGCTCTGTGGACTGTTCGTTGACACGCCGACTGCGGAGATTGTCCGTCGCGTCGTCTGGTCAATTACGCTCCAATTGATTGACGTCCGGCCTGGGTTACCCGAGGAAATGTCATCCAGATTGCTGTTCCGCCAGAGAGAAGTGCCGGCAGGGAAATACATTGTCTTTCTGTCGGATGGGTCCAGCACGAAGGGTGCAATGAAGAGAAAGCCGCTCGACGACTGCGGTGTGATGACTGCGTAGTCCGAGTAATTTCCTGGCGCGTCAGCCCGAATACGTCGGACGATTCCACCCTGGGACGAGGCATAGATCGTTCTCCCGGAATCCGCAACCGCACAGAATGAGCCATCGCCGCCATTAATCAATTCCCACGGGGTGACGGGATCGTCATCCCAGACGATGGGTGTCCCGTTGTCCTGCAGACCACCCAGCAGGAGCGGGCTCCCGAACGTCTCCTGATCGATCGCAACCGTGTAGAATTGCGTGGTGACAAATCCATTGTTCTTCGACGTCCAGTACACCGAGTCACCCGGTCCCTCGACACCTTCTGCCAGCCCGCCGTCGGAACCACTCAGAAGCGTTGATGGGGAGCCTGGATCGAACACCAGGACATGCTGGTCAGGATGGAGCTGACCGACGTCGCCCCAGTTTCCATTCTTTCCGTATCCCCCCTTCCACACCACACTCTCCGCACTTGCAAAGCCATCGTCCGAGCGATAGAGATTCGTACCCCCCAAATAGACAATGTTTGTGTCGAGTGGGTGGACTTTCAGGAGCATCGCGTATGAATTCAGGCCATTGTAATTCCATGAATTGCCAAGCATCGGAATATTCTCTGAACGATCGCTCCATTCACCACCGGAACCTGTGCCGTTGCCACCCACATATCGATATTTCCATAAGCTGTAGTATTCGTCAAATCCATACGAGCCTGTAATAATTGTCCCGTAACCCGGGGTTTCGGAAAAGACGTAGAGGATATTTTCGCTCGACGGTGCAACGGCGAGAATAACGCGACGCATGGAATCGGGCCATGTCGGAGATGCGATATTCGTCCAGTCCGTTCCGTTGGACGAACGCCAGATTCCCTTTTGTGAACCCCCTGCAACGGCGGCATAGACAATCCCGGTCGATGTGACAGTGACAGCGGTGAAACCCAAAGAATTAGTGCCGTCACCGACTGCCACACTCCAGCTGGAGCCTCCGTCGGTGCTCCGCATCACCCGTCCCGCCGCGGCCGCGTAGATGGTCCCGGCCCCCGTTGATGTCGGATCGATCGCGATGTCCCAAACGATATCGAAAATGCCATCGAGGACCTGTGGGGTGTTCGTCACTGTTGAGGGGAGTGGCTCCCAGCTCTTGGCGCTGTCAATGGACCTGTAGATTCCGTCCCCGAGCAGCCCAACGTTGCCGAAGCGCGTACTATTTGTGCGTCCTTCACCAGTACCGTGGTACCACACATTCCTATGTCCCGCTCGCGGATCCTGAACCAGACAGGTCACGCTTGGCATTTGTCCCTTGAGGGTCGTTCTGTTCCAGGTCAGTCCCCGATCGGTCGACCGCCACATACCGCCGGTTATTCCACCAGCCACCAGCACATTTGAATGGTCCAGATCAATACCGAGTGCCCTTGTGCGCCCACCAATATTCGACGGCCCTCTCCCCGTCCACTCGTACCCCGGCGCGCCACTCCCCTTCAGAAGACCTCTCCCCAGGCGCGTTGGAAGAGACCGCGCGAAGAGGTATTCATCACGTCGAATCGCGCGGGGGATCTCACCGGTGCGTGGATCGCGTAGCCGCATCCATTCAAACTCCTCCCGCGCCCGGGCCTCTTCGACCTCCGCACCGGGCTCGCCGTTTCCGATCACGCCCGTTCCATTTCCCATGACAATCACAACTGAGCAATAGATGAACAGGGCAAACGGTAGCGCAACAGCGATACGGTACATGGCGTTGGTCGGAAGGGTTATTGGGGTCGTTGAGATGCAAAGTCGGGATCAGGCCACAATCGTCGGCCAGAGTCCTGTATTGTGGCCGTCAAAGTCCTTTGCCCAGTCCTTGTGGTTGTAGACGCAGACCGGAAGACAGATTGAGCAGTAGTAGTTCGCCGCGAAATAGGGAAAGCACTTCTCGGTATCGACGATATACCGATCGAACCCCAGGTGGTCGGGTCCTGCAGAGGGATCCCGATCGTCCGGAATGGCATCGACGGGACAATAGATCCGACAGGCGCGACATGTGTCGCAGAACGCGGCAATTCCTGCATCGATTGGATGATCGATCTCCATCGGAATCGAGCAGGCAATACTCCCCATTCGAAACAGCGGTCCCAGCTTTGGGTGGATGATCGATCCGTGTCGACCAAGCTCGCCGAAACCGGACTTCAATCCAATAGGAATATGGAGCAGGCTGCTGTCACCGATGGGATGCTCCACGGTGCAGGGATACCCGATGCTCCGTATCCACTCCGCAAGTCGAATGATGATCTCCCCAAGGTCATGATAGACCCGCATGCACTCGATTGCCGATGCACGGGAGGGAACCACCTGGAACTCGCGCCACAGCATCCGTCCACCGACCGCTATCGCGTGAGTTCCTTCGATCGATCGTCCGGCATAAATGTCGCTCGGTTCGATGTGACAGATACCGATAATATCCGCGCCGAATTCGATTCCCTTGCTCTTGATCGCCCGTGATGCCTCCGCAGGCGACGCAAACGCAACGCGCGACTCCGCGACCGGCCCCGTGCATCGTGGGTACTGCTCCTCCTCAATGCGACGCTTGAATTCCTCTACCTCCGGAATGTTGATGGCCCGACCGCCAACCGATTCGTACCACGCTCGCCAGTCGAACGGTGGCGGAGATTCATCGTGTGCATCAATTGTTATCTGTATCGGTCGCATCATGAATGAAGATGTCGTCGGGACGAGGTCTTGGTGAGGACTGCGGACACCTCCCAGGAGGCTGTTGAACGGGCGCGACCTCTGCGCTGCGTTCCTCGTCGCGCCCCTACACCTTGCACGATGTCAACAGCGTCCTCATCTGGGAGGTCTTCCGCAGTCTGATGGAATGCTATCTCTGAACACGCGCCACCATTCGCGGAAACACCTCCATCGCGTAGGCCACGAATCGGCGTGCCATGCTCGGCCCAAACCATCGTGAGCCGAAGTAGATAAGGGGATTTCGCGTCGGGGCCAGCCGAACGATTCTCGTCAGGCGAAAACGACACTCACCCGACCCGCACATCTTCACCACGATCGCTGTCAGTTCCCCCTGCTCAACATGGCCCCTCAGGGTCCGATAGCTCCATCCCCACCGGCATTCGTCCCCATCCCTCTCATCTATGACACGCACGATACGAACACCGAAACTCGTGCGGACACATCCAAGAACTCGGAGCGAGAGGAGCATCCCCCGGCCCAGGAGGGGAGTAGATGGGTCAAAGAGGGGACGCAGAATCGCAGGGTCGGCAAAGGGATAGCCATGCAGAAGGGTGCGAGCGCGATTGAAAGAACCGTCGGCAACCGGATCACCAGGTGGCTCTGCGGGGAGCATCGCCTCGTCCGTTGCGATCGTCCACCCTTCTCCGTCTCCCGGCGGCCAGCGTGGCGGCAGATCGAAGTTGATCGACAGATTATCGAGTCTCGCGATTGATCGTCGCTCGTTCTCTGTCACTCCACACTCGCCGAGCGTCTGCGCTCCACCGTCTGGCCAAGTATCGAGGCGAACCTTTCGGTGGCCCGCTTCGGGTCGTACCGTTCGAGACATGTCTTGCGCCCTGCGTCTGCCAGACGTTGACGCAGTTGAGGATCGTGCCAGAGGCGGAGGATTGCTTCGGCTATCGCTTCAGGTGACATCGGTGGAACCAGAATCCCATTAGTTTCCGACGTGATGATTTCGGGCACGCCGCCCGCGTTCGTTGCCACCACGGCGCATCCGCTCGACATCGCCTCCTGAACCACCATTCCGAAGGTCTCGGAGTGAGAGGCCAGGACAAAGACATCCATAGCCCGGTATGCAGCTGCGGGATTGTCGAGGAAGGGAGAGAAGACGATCCGTTCGGCAAAGGGAATCGCGTCGCGTATCGAGCGGAGTTCGGTGGTGTAAGGTCCCGTATCCCCGGATCGCTCGCCGACGAAGAGACCCCAGAGCGATTCGGAAAGCCGTGGATCACGCTCGGCCGCTATGCGCAACCCGTTCAACAGGTGGTGGTGCCCCTTCCCGACCGCAAAGCCGCCGACGATCCCAACGACAAACGCCGAATCCGCAATGCCGAACAACCGTCGGGCCTCGGACGTTGTGATAGCGTCGGGAGAGAATCGACGATTGTCGACGCCGTACGCCGCGAAATGGATTTTGGATGGGACCAGGCCGGTGGTTCTCAGAAGTTGAGCGCGCTGCCGCTCGGTAATAATGATCGCGCCGTCCAGACGGCGATAGATCGGATTGTGGAACCAGTCAATCTTCACCACATCGGACTGCATCTGGTGATAGAGTACCACGGCAGTATCGTCTGTCGCGCCGAGCATAGCGGTCGAAAGGTCTTTCGACCTGGCAACGAGCAGGAGATCGATATCGCGTTGCTTGATGAGCTTCCGAAGAGCGCGTCCCGCCAGAAGGTCTAGATACGGGAGACGAATCCGGATCGTCACGACCTCCAGCCCCATATCGCGTGCCCGCTCCGCGAGCTCCGTCGATCCCGCAGCGAGGATCGCAACCGCTCTATGTCCAAGCCCGATCATTTCCGACGCGCGACGCAATGTTGCGAGTTCGAGTCCTCCCAACGTGGGTGAGAAACAGATAGCGGCCAGGAGCATTGTCGTGGTCGGTTCGATGTAGCGAATCGATGATGCTGAGAAGGCTGCGCTTGACAGCCGGACGATAGTCTGCCTATCTACGCTTCACCAAGTTCCCGCAGATAGTCCCACGTGTAGATGCCGGTGGTGTGCCCGTCTTTCCAGAAGACCTGCACCGCGTAGTTCCCGACCGTCTGCATGTCCTGCAGCTCGTACATGCCCGGTGTGAACTGGGGGAGCTTTACCGGAGAGAAGTGCTTGCCAAGTATCGTCTCTCCCTTGCATCCAGCGCAGGGACATTTGTCACGCAACGTCTCCAGCGAGACCTGTTGCGTCACGCCATCGGGCCAGCTGATCGTCAGTTCCGTCGGTGTCGTCTGTTCTATCCGTGTTGGAAACATCTCGCTCTCAGGTTGAATTGTCCGGCGACGTCCCGAATCAGTACCGCTCCTCCCAATTCAGGATCGTCTCTACTCCATCGAGCAACGACGTCGAAACGTGAGTTGCCTTCGATCGGGTCCCTTTCGGCGCGACAAGAACGGCACGGCACCCGGCGGCCAGCCCCGCCTCGACGTCGGACTCAGAATCGCCAATGATCCACGATCGATTCAGGTCGACTCCAAGGTCTGCCGCGGCCGTGTGAAGCATGCCCGGTCGCGGCTTTCGACACTCGCAGTCATCGACCGTGTCATGCGGACAGTGGTAGATCGCGTCGAATCGATGGCCACCGTTGTCGCGCAGGTAGTTCTGCATCCAGGCGTGGACCCCTTCAAGATCCTCCTCCGTCATCAAACCCCGTCCTATCCCCCGTTGATTCGTGACAACAATCGCCAGATACCCCCTGTCGTGTACCATGCGAACCGCCTGGGAGACGTCCGGTAGAAACTCGAACTCTTCGATCCGTTTCACATAGTTGTCTGGGAGTCGTCGATTGACGATCCCGTCACGGTCGAAGAAGATTGCGGGAGTCGACATGAATGTTCTCCGAAACTTGTAATATCGCCCTCTCAATTCAACAACAGAGTGTTCTCCCAGTGAGCTCGATCTCGTTTCCCCACAATAGTCACGTACTCATTCTCGGTGTATCCAGCGGGTTCGGCGCCGCGGCAGCGCGCGAGTGTGCTCGACACGGCCTGAACATTATCGGTGTCCATCTGGACCGTAGCGCGACAATGCCCGCCGTCAATGCGCTACAGGAGGAACTGACAAGCATGGGGGTGGCCGCCCACTTCTACAACGTCAACGCGGCGGATGCGGACCGAAGGGCCGAAGTGTTGGATGCTGTGGAGAATGAACTGAGCGCATCACCGGGAGCCACTATCCGCTTGCTCATGCACTCGCTTGCATTCGGGGCGCTCCGGCCGATCTACTCAGACGATCCAAAGAACGAGCTGACACCGGCGCAGATCGACATGACGCTCAACGTGATGGCGAACAGTCTCCTGTACTGGACCCGCGATCTTATTCATCGTGGACTCCTGACGTCGGGAGGTACAATCGTGGCGATGACCAGCTCTGGGTCCACAAGGGTCCTCCCAACGTACGGCGCCGTGTCGGCGGCGAAAGCGGCACTGGAATCGTACTGTCGACAGCTGGCGTATGAACTTGGCCCGGTCGGCATCACGGCCAACGCCCTGCAAGCCGGTGTAACCGACACACCCGCTCTGCAGAAGATTCCGGGGAGCGATCACCTGATCGCACACGCTCTGGAACGGAATCCCTTGAGACGGCTGACCAGGCCGGAGGACGTGGCCCGAACTATCGTGGCACTCATGTCGGACTACGGATCATGGATCAACGGCGCCACCATTCGCATCGACGGGGGCGAGGACATCGTCGACATTGACTGGGTACGGAGGGAAGAACGATGAAGCGGTTCGACAGCAGATTCGGACGAGGCGTGATTGTCAGTGTGCAACTCGACAACAACGAGCCCCTCCATTCCCCGCAACACTGTGCCCTCTTCGCACAGGCTGCGGCTGCGGGGGGAGCCAAGGGTGTTCGCGCCGAGGGCGTCATCAATATCCAGGAGGTGCGGGCGACAACATCGTTGCCGTTGATCGGCTGTATCCGGAGCGATTATGGCGACGGATGGGTGCTAGTCACTCCCGACCTTGACGCCGTCGAACAACTCTTCCGTCTGGGTGTCGATGCAATGGCAATGGATGCAACGTCCCGACCCCGTCCGAACGGTGGCCGAACTGGTCTGGAGTTCCTTGCCGATGTCCGCGAACGCTACCCCGATCTCCTCATCGTCGCAGATGTGTCGACGTTCGACGAGGGGCTGCAGGCGAGCGACCTTGGAGCCGCAGCCGTCTCGACATCGTTGTGTGGACGAACGAAGGAGACGTACGAACATGCGTTGACTGCGTCGCCAAATCTTGACCTCGTCTCCAGTCTTGCCACACGTCTTCAGGTCCCGGTTCTTGCGGAGGGATTCATCTGGACGGTTGATGACGCTCGTGCGGCTATGGATGCCGGCGCCTATGCAGTTGTGGTTGGTGGTGCGATCACGCGCCCGCGCGTCATCACACAAATCTTCGTGAACTCGGTGGAGAGCGCGTAGCGATTCAGCCACCACTCTTCAACATTCGGACAACCTCCATCGCCACCTCCTCTGCCTCGGCACTCCGATCCCCACCACCGCTGACTTTCACGTCGACGATATAGCGACCGCTGACGCCGATCGTCCCCTGTGTCTCATCGAACTCCTTGCGGTAGACCACAACGCCACTCAATCCACCGTTGGGATCGTTGATCGCCCTGGCCTCCTTCGAGCCAAGCTCCGGTGGGAACAGGAAGGTCGTTGCCAGCGCATAGCCACCATCGTTTGTCCCGCAATCCGTTACGACGATCTTCATCCGTCTACCACCATCGCTTGATTTCCACTGCTGTTCGGCGGAGTTCAGCGTGATCCCCTGCACTTCCTGTTGCGATCCGCCCGCCGGAGCCGCCATGTCATATCCTGACACGGATGAAGGGAGATAGCCCTGCAGCCCCTGATATGACTTTGCCGAGACGTCGCCCGACTCATCCGGGATGTACGAGCTCGACTGTGGCACGTTCGATTGATCGTAGAATTCTACGTCGGCGTTGGTGTCGGCACGGGGGACCATCGCGTGATCCTCCGTCAGCGGGATATCCTTTCCCGTGTCCGCGTCGTCGCGGCAACCGATCAGTCCGACACCCGCGACAATCATCACTGCCACGAAAACACGTTTCCCCATCATGATCCCTCGTTGTCTGTTGTCACTATCGAATGCTCTTCCACCATCCTATCGTCCATCGCCGAGCGGACTATGATCGTCACCAGATCGCCTGCACTCTTCCTGGCGCCGTACCTCGTGGAGGTCCTGTCCACAACAAGACGGAGGCACTCCTTCCTCATCGAGGCTCGAATCGCCCGAACGATCTACCCCAGGATGAAGGCGGCCCAGAACGCCGTCCAGACGACGCGCCTTGTCCATCGTGCCGCTTCGAAATAACGATCGCGGAACGCACGCCACGCAAGCACGGACGTCACCGTTACACTGAACACGATCAGAACCGCGATCGCAACGCCGAGCGGAGTAAGGCGCTGATCAATTGCACCGTCAAACCAGTATCGCCCACCCATCGTGGCGGGTGAGCCATAGATCAAGACAAGGTGAACGACGTAGATCGGCAGCGATATCCGCCCGATATGACCAAGTCCATGGACAATCCGCCCCTTGAATCGCGCCAGAGCGTACGCAATTCCGATCAGGACGAGAACGCCCCCTACTCGATAGACAAGATGAAGTGGACTTGAGCCCCACAAGTCATTCCAGGGGTCGGGCAATTCCACATGACGATCGAGGAGTCGCACACCAATGACGACGATCCCACCGACGGCTGTAAGTATCGCGCCACTCCATCGACGTTCGCGCATCGAGAGAATTGCCGGCGATAGTGCGAATCCGGCGAGCAGGTACGCCGCGTTGGGAAAGAACGGGAACGTTGCGCGGGGTCCAATCCACGCAGCGAGAGGAGGACCGGCATCAACGGGGATTGTCCAGAGATAGGGTGTCGCGATCGCGATCGTGACCGTGAGAACCCATACGATCGGCCGCGCGTCGCGCATGCTCCCGCTCAACTTGACAACGATCAAAACAATGAGCCCCGATACTCCAATCACCTGCAGGATGTTCACATCGCACAATCGTGCCAGGTCGTCGTGCCGGGCCTCGATCACGAGTTGCTTCAGAGAGAGCACCGGAATCTGCAGCCAGTACCCAAGTAGAATGTACCGGACCATTCTCCATTCCAGCGAACGCTCCCAGAGTTTGCGCTCGACACGCTGGCGCTTCTGGATGGCGGGTGCGAGCACCAGACCGGTAATGAACAGGAACGCAGGGGCGATGAATCCGAATGTGATGTGTGCGATCTCCCACGCCTCTCCACTCTTGAATCGCATGGACAGAAAGGCGTCGGTCGCGTGGGTAACGATCATCAGGATCACCGCGAGCCCACGCGCGATATCGAGGGAGCGGATCCTCTCCATCGCGGCTACGATGTCAGGCTCCCCAGCGCAGCTTTGATAAGCGACTCAACGGACTCCTCCACCTGCGGTCCCTGTTTCAGCGCATTTCGAATCGCCTTCTCTGCCGAGGCCCTGTTGTACCCAAGAACCGTGAGAGCAGTCAGTGCCTCTTCCCGAATACCAAACGTTCGGGCGTCACCCGCATTGAGCGGAGGACCTCCATCGACCTTGTCGAACTTTTCACGGAGTTCCAGCACGATTCGATCCGCCAGCTTCCTGCCGACGCCCGGAAGTCGAGTCAGGGCGATTGCGTTGCCGTGCGAGATGCTTTCCCTAAGATGATCGAGCCCTGCACTGCTGAGAATATTGAGCGCAATCTTGGCACCGACGCCCGTGACGCTGGTCAGAAGAAGAAAGCCATCCCGCTCCGCCGTCGTGGCGAATCCAAAGAGCGTCAGGGCGTCTTCGCGCACCGCAAGGAAGGTATACAGGGAGGCGGTCTGCCCCACTTCGGGAAGCGCCTCGAACGTCGCAAGTGATATCAACGCCCCGTATCCAACACCGGCGGCCGAAATCAGTGCCTTGGTCGGAGTCTTCTCCAGCAACGTCCCGTGAAGATGTTCGATCATACGTAGTGGGTCCGTCCCGCTAAGGGACTCATGGCCTTTCGTGGATGTCAGCGATCGACAGTCGCAAGTCGGGTATAAGTCTCGTGCCGACACCCCACCGCACCATTGCGGGTGCCGCCGGTGTCGCTCGTCGAAAACCTGCGTTCGTCACGCGCGATGGAGCATCAACGCCCGCCCCATCGGCTATCGCCCCCCTACAACTCTCATCTCGACCCGGCGGTTGAGGGCACGACCCTCCTCGGTGGAGTTGTCTGCAATCGGCTGCGTCACCCCATACCCAACCACGCGAATACGATCGGCGAGGACTCTATTCCCTACCAGGTAGGCTTTCACCGCTCTCGCACGGGCCAGTGAAAGCTCGAGTGCCTCGTTTGGATCACCACTGTTGTCGGTGTGTCCGGCCAGTTCAATCGTGATATCGTCGTTGGCGCGGAGGAAATCAACAACTCTGTCAAGATCGGACGTTGACTGCTTCAGGAGATTCGACTCGTTCGGTCGGAAAAACACAAGCAGTCTGATCGTACCATTGATTTCTCGAAGACGGAAGTCGAGGCGCATCGACGAATCCCGCTCCAATCCCGAAGGGACAAGCACCTGCTCGGAACTGAACAGGTGTCCCGGCGCCTGAGCGGTTAGAGCGTAGTTGTACCCGCGAGGGAGAACGATCCTGTAGAGTCCGGTCTCGGGATCGGTCATGAATCGCCCCAGCGGCACGTCCGACGTCAGGTCCGTTAGCTCGATCGTTGCCGCGATCGACTTCCCGTCTGCCCCTGTCACACTCCCTTGAACAAACGTCAGCGGGTCGATCTGAACCGGCGACGGCGTGATCTGGTAGAGATCGTATCCCCCAGGCCCCCCATCACGATTCGAGGACAGAAAAACACGCTTACCGTCTGCCGACATGGAGCAGCAGATATCATCGGACGAACTGTTGATGGGGCGTCCAAGGTTGGAGACGACGCGCGTCCCCGATGTCTGCGTCATCACAAAGACATCAAAGCCCCCCAGACCCGGATGTCCATTCGAAGAAAAGAGGAGTGATTGATTATCCGGGGTTATCCAGGGTGAGATCTCGTCGAACGGTGTGTTGATCGGCTCACCTGCATTGATCGGTTTGTCCCACGATCCATCCCGACGACGACGCGAGTACCAGATATCGCGCCCGCCATACCCGCCAGCCCTATCACTCGAGAAGTAGAGGATCGATCCGTCGGCCGCGACGCAGGGGTGGGAGTCCCAGTAGAGCGTGTTGACGTTCGAACCAAGGTTTGAAGGGATGGTCCACGGCATCTGCTCCGTCGGAACGGCTCCCCGAAGCCCCACCTCTACGCGATAGAGGTCGCAGTCACCAAATCCGTACTCATCTCCAGCCAGATAGAGCGTGTTGCCATCAGGGGTGATGCATGGTAGACCATTATCCTTTCCGTTGTCGATCGCTGGCGCGGGAGTCGGGGAACCCCACCCACTCCCCGTCCATCGCGACTGCACCACGCGCTGACGCCCATCCCGCCCGGTGGTGAAGTAGAGATATGTAGTGTCCAGCGGCATCGTTGCACCGAAGTCGTCGAACGGAGAATTAAGGTTTGAAAGGGGTGAGATGGTGACGTTGATGACGGCTATCGATGCGTCATCCAGGATGGGGCCCTGCTGCAACGTCTCCCTCGCCGTTGAACCACATCCGATGGCAGCCACCGACAGGAGGATAGCCAGGCGAAGAATGGGACGTCTGATCCAGCGGGTCGTCGGCGTCATCGGATATCGTAGCGGAGCGCGGCGCTCGCAGTGTAGATGCCCAGATCGGAATCGGGGGATTTGTTCAGCTGACTCGATCCGAAGTCGAGCGTCAGTTCGGGTGCGAAAACAACACGATCACTGACACGGTAGATCAAGCCGGCACCAAATCGAAGCGCATAGTGAAGTCCCTGCATCGCCGGGATCTCACCCGTCTCCACTATCGTACCCTGACGGTTCGTTCCCGGGAAGAAGCAGTCGTTCTGCCCCATGCGTCTCGTCCGTTCAAGCGACGTCGACAACGAATGAGAGGCGGCAATTCCCCCAACAAAGTACCATCCGGGAAACGTGAGTTTGATCTGCGGCGCGATTTTCAGAAAGTTGATGCTTGCTTTGAACTCGTGGTACGAATCCCCTTGTACAATCGATCCGTCGGTTCGCTCGCAGGGCTCCCGCACGGGCCCGCCCGACCCGAAATTTGACTGCACAAACGCCGCCGAGAGGACCCACGACAACCCCGGACTCGTGGGATACTCAACATCCACACCAGCCGAGAATCCAAATCCCGCCGCTGATGTATAGACGGCAAGCTCTCCCTCGGTCTGTCCCACGTCGAGCAACGTATTGTCCAGGTAGCGATCGTTCGAGTACGAGGACGTGTTGAAGCCGGCCTTCAGCCCCACCTTCACGTCGGGCGTGTTGGAACGCCGATTCGGCGTCAACACGTCGGGGAATGGAGCAGGAAGCAGCTCGGGCTGCTCGCTGCTAGATACGACCTGCTGACAGGTAGCAGTGGAGATGATGGCGAACAGTGCGACCGTCGCGGTCAGACAGCGGATACAACAAACAACTCCACGCGCCGTTCCGATCGAGACTCTGGTCGGCATGAATTGCATGATCGCTTGGCGCTGGTTAGACTCGTTCGCGCGGCATCCACGCGACCACATTGGTGTCAGCGTTCTACTCCGACGCCGGCGCATTCCAATCCCCGCTCTTCCCCCCCGACTTCGACAGGAGACGGACCTCATCAATCACGATCCCCTTGTCTACCCCCTTCAACATGTCGTAGACCGTGAGAGCGGCAACCGATGCCGCCGTCATTGCCTCCATTTCCACGCCGGTGCGCGCGTTGACCACCACCTCTGATTCGATTCTGACGAGGCACTCTTCTTCGATCAGTTGAAATGTCACCTCAACCCCCGACACCGGGAGAGGATGGCAGAGAGGAATAAGTTCGTGCGTTCTCTTGGCGGCCATTATACCCGCAATTCGGGCGACACCGAGCGCATCTCCCTTCTTGACGTTTCCGTCACGCAAGGCCTTGAACGCATCAGCGGAGAGCCGAACCGTCGCAGCGGCCCGTGCACGTCGTTCGGATGCCTCCTTTCCAGAGACATCGACCATTCGGGCATTACCTTCGCTATCGAGATGAGTCAGGGACAGATGTGCACCCCGTTATGGACCGAGCGGGCGATGAGCCTTTCGGTCCCGTCGCAATTGGGATTTGTGGGATAGACGTCGCCAAGCGACGTCGGCAGGCGTTCGAGCCCCTACACTTGCGGCTTCGGATATCCCGGCGGATGCTCCCCTTCCATGCCGACTTCGATCATCGACTGAATGTGGTCCCACTCGCCCGCACGACGCTTCAAGACCTTCTTCACCGAGTGGTATACATCCTGGCTTGTGAGACCGAACGCCTTCATCAGCTCGGCCGGATCGCCTGACCCGCCGAACGTGTCAGTCACACCAACGAATTCCATCGGCACTGGCGCGTTCTTTACGACGACCTGCGCGACGGCCGATCCCATGCCACCCATGATCTGATGCTCCTCTGCCGTAACAACGGCGCCGCATTCGCGGGCGGCGTGCACGATCGTCTCCGTATCGATCGGCTTG
The DNA here is from genome assembly GCA_964462535.1 of uncultured Alphaproteobacteria bacterium. Lineage (GTDB taxonomy): Bacteria > Bacteroidota > Ignavibacteria > OLB7 > OLB7 > CAYWXV01. Next base: position 45,278 of record CAYWXV010000011.1, on the reverse strand, counting down.
ATCGTGTGGAGGTTGATGACGCGGCACTGGATACCCTCTTTCGCCAGCTCTTCGGCAGCCACGAGCGACTCCCACACCATCCATCCGGTTGCGATGATTGCAACATCCGTCCCCTCGCGAAACACTTCCGCCTTCCCGAGGCGGAACGGCGTCTCGTCTGTGGTAAAACTCGGGACGGCTTCCCGACCAAATCGTATGTATGCCGGACCAACCATTCTACCGATCGCGAGCGTCGCCTTCTTCGCCTCCAGGTAATCGCAAGGCACCACGAGTGTCATGTGCGGTAACGAGCGGAGGAACGCGATGTCCTCGAGGACCTGGTGCGTAGCGCCGTCGGGTCCAACAGAAATACCTGAGTGACCACCGCCGATCTTCACGTTCACCTCGTTGTAGCAGACCGAGATTCGGAGCTGATCCGCGTTGCGAAGCGCACAGAAGGCACCGTAGCTGGCGAAGAAGGGAATCTTGTCGCTGAGTGCAAGACCGGCCGCGATCGTTGTCGCGTTCTGCTCGGCAATACCGATCGAGAAGAATCGATCGGGAAAGCGATCACGGAACAGGTTGGTCATCACCGATCCGGTGATATCACCGCCGAGGACGACTACGCGTTCGTCGCTCTCACCAAGCTCGACAAGAGCCTCACCAAAACCGAATCGTGTTGCTTTCGCGCCGTATTGTTCGAAGGGCATTGTAGGTAGTAGGAAGTAGAGAATAGAGAGTCGTTCGTACACACGGCCGATGCGCCGTTGCAGCTACTCGGCATCTATCCGTGCTTGTTCTCTCTATCAGAATTAGTAGGCTTACCGTTGCGAATCGATCGCGGTGAGGCGTTCAGGCACGCAGCAAGGCCATGGAGAATACAACGTCGGAGGCGAATATCGTTGTCTCCAGACAGCGTTTCTTGCAGCCCGCGACGAAGCCAATGACGCGTCTCCTGAAGCGATCCTCTTGCGATTCGAATGAATCAGGCTTTGTCCGGTGTGCTGGCCAGCCCTGCCCGCTATGCGACGTTCGCACTGACGCTGTCGCCCGTGCGGACCCGTTGCTTGCCAACGGTGGCGCGCTCAAACCTTCCCCAACCGTCTACGATTGACGACACACGATCCGCAATTCGATCCGATAGACCATCCACGCTCAGCCGTTCGAAACCTGCTCGAGCCAAAACGTGAAGACGTAGAAGCGAAGCAGTGAAACCCGTTGCTGAATGGGCTTCGAGTATGCCACGGGCACCGCTCCATCGCAGTGCCGTCTCCACTAGCTACTCTCTGTGATTCACGCTATTCTCGTCCCCTCTTCCAGCTCCTCAAGCGCAACGACCGCCTGATCGACCGACGGGGGCTTGCCGTGCCACTCGTATCGATCCTGCATGAACGATACGCCCGCACCCATGTAGGTTCTAGCGATAATGCAGGTCGGCTTTCCTTCAATCGTCCTCGCCTGGTCGAACGCACCGAGGATAGCCCCATGATCGTGACCATCGATCTCGATCGTGTGGAAGCCAAATGCATCAAACTTCTCGCGAATGGGGTAGACATTCATCACGTCGGGAACGCGACCATCGATCTGGCAGTCGTTGTTGTCGACGACCATGCAGAAGTTGTCAAGCTTGTAATGGGCAGCGGCCATCACCGCTTCCCAGATCGATCCCTCCTCCAATTCACCGTCGCCGGTCAACGCATAGACGCGCGCATCATTCCGGTCGAGCAGCTTGTCAGCCATCGCCATACCGACCGCGATGGAGAGGCCCTGTCCCAGGGATCCGGTCGAAGACTCGATCCCCGGAAGTCCCATGTCGCGCCCGGGATGCCCCTGAAGACGTGACCCAAACTTGCGGAGCGTGAGTAACTCGGATTTCGGCATGAAGCCGGCATTGGCCAGCGTTGCATAGAGGACGGGGCACATATGTCCCGCGGAGAGGACGAATCGATCGCGCCCCGGCTTCCAGGGGTCTTTGGGATCGTAGTTCATCACTCCCCCCATGTAGAGAACTGCGAAGATGTCGGCGGACCCGAGGGGTCCCCCCGAGTGTCCAGACTTCGCTTCAACGAGGGATCGGATGATGTCGCGTCGGATTTCCGTCGCGATCTCCGCCATTTCCTGCGGGCTGCGGCGTTGATTCGTAAAGGGCATGTGAGGCTTTGGGCTGATTCCGAAAGGAAGAGCGTAAAAGTACAAATCCTCTCCGTATCGCATGTGAGGGGGTACAATCACCTGCTACGAAGTCACAACTTGTTCCGAAGCGGCGGTCTTTTTTTCTTAGGTTAATCGCCCGCCTGTGACCTACCGCCACGTTCGCGTGTAGGTTGATCCTGACGACGGCTGTGACCGTCCTTGTGATCGCTAGTCCCATAACTCCGCGTCCAACCAATGATTACGAAGTCCCTTTCGCGCTCCGGCAGATCGCTCCTGCTCCTTCTGCTCGGCACCTTATGGCTCTCCCTCACGGCATTCGAATGCGCATCGACGGAAATGACTACCGCAAAGGTGGCCATGAACGCGCGCGACTACAAGAAGGCCGAGGATGCCCTCAAAAGGGAGGTCGCAGCACGACCTCAGAACTCGGAAGCATGGCTGCTTCTGGCTCAGATCTACGAGATGTCGGAGCGCTCAGTCGATATGAGCCAGGCGTTCGAGCGAGCCGAAGCCGGCCAGCCACCACTGACAAACGAACAACGCGAGGCGATCGTCGTCAAGCGCTACAACCAGTGGGGCCTTGTCTACAACAGGGCCGACATGGCCCGGCAGAACAAGGACTATCAGGTTGCATTGAAGCTGATCGACACGGCCATCATGCTACGGAAGAGCGCCGCGGAGAACTACTACCTCCAGGGACTGATCTTTCTTGGGAAGGGGGACACCGCGAAGCAAACGAAACTGCTCGAGGAATACACCCGCATGCTTCGCCCCGATGTCGACAAGGGACTCTCAGCCGGGCTGGCGCTGGGAATGTCACCTGCTGATGTGGCGGGAAAGTTGGGGAAGGCCGGCGAGGGCGAGGTATCCGATACGGCGTCAGGCTGGCAGTATTTCCCTGACAAGGGCCTTTGCGTCTACTACGTGGTCGGTGAGAATGGTGGCGGACCAATGGTGATGGGTTGGAAGACCATCTCCAGCTCCGACCCGGCAGTCGAACGGAGAATCTCCAGTGCCATCCGGAGCGAGGCGTTCTACACCTTGGGAGTCGACGCCTACTATGCCGGCGAAACGAACAAGGCCAGGTACGATGACGCGCTTGGCTACTTCCGACTGGTCGAGCGTCTCGATCCCAGCTACAAGGATATCGGGAAGGTCATCGCGCAGATCTACATCTCTACCGGCAGAACGGCGGAGGCGCGCAAGCGGTATGAGGACGAAATCAAGGCAAGGCCAAGCGATCCTCATCTCCGCATCAATTACGGAAACTTCCTGAGCAACATGGAAGACTTCCCGGCCGCAATCCCGCAGTACGATCAGGCCGTCAAGCTCTCCGCCGGCAACGAAGAACTGAAAGAGCAGCACAATCAGGCCATCTTCAACCTGGGAGCAGCCTACAAAAACTGGGCGGTCCACCTTCAGGACAGTGTCCGGAAGGCCGCGGGGACCAAGCCTCCAAGCAAGGCACAGGAGGAGGTATACATGGTGAAGCTCCGCGAGTCGCAGAAACAGTTCGAGGAACTTCGGCGACTCAAGGGGGCATCCGTCGACTTCTCTCTCCTGTTCGAACTCGCCAACCTCTATCAAGTGTTGCGCGATGAACCGAAGATGAAGGGCGTCCTGAAGGCGCTCGAGGAGATGGCTGGAAGCGAAGGGGACAAGTCCTCATACTGGGATGCGATGGACCGGCTGTACGCCAACATCGGCGATGGGGAGAAGGCGGAGGCGGCCCACAGGAAGGCCGACGCCTTGCGGGCACAGGGGAAGTAACGGCTCCCATCATCGTCTCCAGACTCGGGGCGATTCCGTTGCGTGCAATCACGCTCCGGGATCGCCCGTTCGTTTTGATTCGATTAGGTACTCAATAGACTTCTGCTATTTTCGCTCCCTTCATCAAGACACGCATAGAGGATGCCCGACAATGAGTGACGACACCGAAAACAACATCGATCCAACGGCCCCCGGTCAACAGATCAACATCGAACTGGGAGAGAAAGAGGCGGAGGGGATCTATTCGAACCTTGCCATTATCAGCCACTCTCCAGCAGAGTTCGTGATCGATTTCACACGCATACTCCCCGGCGTCCCCCGCGCACGAGTTCACGCACGTATCGTCATGACGCCGCAACACGCGCGGCTGCTGTTGAACGCGCTGGATGAGAACATCGCGAAGTATGAACGGCAGTACGGTGAGATTAACATTGGCGCAACGGGCCCATTCGGCTTTCCAATGCCGGACAGCGGCGAGAAGGTGCACTAGCGGGGTACGGGGAGCGGGAATATGGTGATCGTAGCGCGTGAAATATGAATGGTTCGCTCGTTCTGATTCTGCACACACATCTGCCGTATGTACTGCATCACGGCACGTGGCCCCATGGATCGGAGTGGTTGTGTGAAGCGGCGGCCGAATGCTACATCCCTCTGCTGAACGAGTGCCATGCGTTGCTGACGGAGGGCATCACCCCATCCATCACCTTCAGTCTGACACCAATCGTCGTTGAGCAACTGGCCGACCCGATCTTTCCACGTGTCTTCGTGGAATGGCTTGATAACAGGATTGCGGGCGCCCGCAGCGATCGGGAGGAGTTCGGGAAGCGGAGCGAAGATCGGCACCTTGTTCCGTTGACAATTTTCTGGGAAGAATGGTTTGGATCACGTCGACGGGACTTCACGGAGGTATACGGTTCAAACCTGATCGGCGCGTTTCGCTCGCTTGCCGACCAGGGGGTCATTGCACTCCAGACGAGCGCCGCAACGCATGGGTATCTCCCGCTTCTCGGACGTGACGAGTCCGTGCAAGGTCAACTTGCCCTTGCTGTCGCGTCGCACCGCCGCCACTTCGGATCGGCGCCGCGCGGGCTCTGGATGCCCGAGTGTGCCTACCGCCCATGCTATGACTGGGAGGCGCCAGTGGAGAATCCCTGGACACGGCGCGGCATGCGATTGGGTGTCGAACAGATGATGGCGCGCCACGGACTCGAGTACACCGTTGTCGACAGTCATCTCACCCGTGGAGGAAGACCACTCGGTCTCTATTCCGATTGGTTCCAACATGTCCGCGATCGCATCGGTCCGCAGGGAGCTTTTCTCCCGCTTGACGATGCCCGCTCGGTTCACGAGCTCTACCGCATTTCATCCACCGGCACCATGGATGGCGACGCCCCCGCAATTTTCACGCGCGACGCCGAGACCACGCTGAAGGTATGGAGCGGTGCCTACGGTTATCCGGGTGATCCAGAGTATCTGGAGTTTCACAAGCGACATCACAGCAACGGGCATCGATACTGGCGCGTCACGGACGCGAAGGTCGACCTCGCGATGAAGGACATATATCGTCCCGATCGCGTCGACCAGCGATTGAAGATCCAGGCGGGTCATTTCGTGGGGGTCGTCGAACAGGAGATGAGCCGATATCGCGAGCGAACGGGACGGAAGGGAACGCTCGCTGCCCCGTTTGACACGGAACTTTTCGGGCACTGGTGGTTTGAGGGACCCCGGTTCCTTGGTCACGTGATCCGCTTTGTGAACCAGACCTCAAGTCTGCAGCTCCAGACAGCAGTCGATGAAATGGACGCTAAACAACCTGCTGTCTTCATCCAGATTCCTGAAGGATCATGGGGTGACGGAGGCGGTCATGGTGTATGGCTCAATCACGAAACTGAATGGACCTGGCCGAAGATCTACGAGATAGAACACCGCTTCTATGATCTTCTAGGTGATCGGGATCCCGAGAACAGAATAGAACTCCGCGCGCTCCGTCAGCTGGCTCGCGAGCTGCTTCTTCTGCAATCGTCCGACTGGCAGTTTCTTATTACAACCCAATCGGCCGCAGACTATGCGACCGAACGGTTCACGGAACACTACGAGAACGCAACACGGCTTGCGGACATGATTGGCGCCATCCGGGAACAGGCGCCGGTTAGTCTTGCTCAACTAGAAGACCTCTTCAGCCTGGAGTCGGTCAATCGCCCGTTCCCCCTTCTCGACCTGAATGCGTGGCGGCGGGGAGGAAGTGAGAATTAGGAATCCCGAGAGTGTCGGCGAAGACAATTGCGGAGCAATCGCCTCTCCGGGTCCTCTGCGTCCTTTGTGGTTACAAAGTAACAGCCCAATCCGGTGTGCAGAAAGAATCATCGTAAACCGCAGTAACGACGAAAAGCCAACAGTAGTATCAACCGATCATACATGAAGAAACTCGTCATCGTCGAGTCCCCAACGAAGGCACGGACCATCAAAGCCTTCCTGCCAAAGGAATACCACGTCGAGGCATCGATGGGAAGTGTGCGAGATCTTCCCGCCAAAGCGGCCGATGTACCGGCTGCCCTCAAGAAGGAAAAACATGGGCGTTTAGGGGTAGACGTCGACAACGACTTTCAACCACTCTACGTCATCCCCTCTGCCAAGGCCAAGGTCGTCAAGCAGTTGAAGGATGCCCTGAAGGACGCGGATGAAGTTGTGATCGCAACTGACGAAGACCGTGAAGGAGAGTCCATCGGATGGCACCTGCTGGAGATTCTGAAGCCAAAGGTGCCGGTGAGCCGGATGGTCTTTCATGAGATAACGCGAGAGGCCATTCTTGACGCCCTCGGTCACTCGCGTCAGATCGACACACGCCTGGTCCGCGCACAGGAAACGCGAAGAATCCTCGACCGCCTCTACGGATACACTCTCTCTCCGCTCCTCTGGAAGAAGATCGCACGAGGCCTTTCAGCCGGTCGTGTGCAGTCGGTTGCCGTTCGCCTCCTGGTTATGCGGGAACGCGATCGTCGCGCCTTTCACACGGCCACATACTGGGACCTGAAGGCCTCGCTCGCAACGGGGTCGAACGGGACGGGGTTTGACGCCGTCCTCAATGGCGTCGGGGGACGTCGACTTGCTGGAACGCGCGACTTCGATTCGTCCACCGGCCACTTGATACCCGGTCGCGATGTCCTCCTTCTCGACGCAGCAGCCGCCGAGGCCCTGGTACAACGACTGCGCACGGCCACATGGCGTGTCGGTGACGTCGAGGAGAAGGAGGAGGTCCGTCGCCCTGCACCGCCGTTCACGACGTCTACGATGCAGCAGGAGTCGAATCGGAAACTCGGGTTGAGTGCGCAGCAGACCATGCGAGTTGCGCAGAAGCTCTACGAGCAGGGCTTCATTACCTACATGCGTACTGACTCCGTCAACCTCTCCGAACAGGCCATCACGGCAGCGCGGAATGCAGTCTCATCGAAATATGGGAACGAGTATCTCAGCCCTTCACCACGTCAGTTCACAACAAAATCGAAGGGGGCGCAAGAGGCACACGAGGCGATCCGACCTGCCGGTGTGAAAATGCCGACAAGCGCCGAGCTGGGCCTATCGGATGCCGAGGCGGCGCTCTACGATCTGATCTGGAAGCGAACGATGGCGACACAGATGGCGGATGCTCGCATTCGCCTGGTTGGTGCGACGATCGAAGCCGAGGATGCCTCATTCCGCGCGAACGGCCGACGCGTTGAGTTCCCCGGTTTCTTCAGAGCCTACGTCGAAGGGACGGATGATCCAGAAGCGGCCCTGGAGGACCGCGACGCCCCCCTCCCGCCGTTGAAGAAAGGGGATGTTCTCAACCTGCGCGACCTGGTACCAGTGGGTCACGAGACAAAGCCCCCAGCCCGTTTCAGCGAGGCAAGCCTTGTGCAGGCCCTCGAGCGCGAAGGTATCGGACGACCGAGCACCTACGCCTCGATCATCAATACAATACAGGATCGAGGGTACGCACGGAAGCAGGGACAGCAGCTAGTTCCGACGTTCACGGCGATGGCCGTCACCGCGCTTCTCGAAGAGTATTTTCCGCGACTCGTCGACGTCGGATTCACGGCGCAGATGGAGCAGACGCTCGATGACATCGCTACTGGAGAGGCGGAATGGCTCCCCTATCTGAAGACGTTCTTCCTCGGTGACAATGGACTTGACGGACAGGTGCGGACTCAGGAAGAGAAGGTCGACCCACGCGAGGCGTGCACGATTCGGTTCGACGATCTTGACGCCGAGGTGCGCGTCGGTCGATACGGCGCATACCTGGAACGGAAAGAGAATGGCGATGTGGTGAAGGCCACGCTTCCGGACGCGATCGCGCCGGCCGACCTGGACAACGAGGAGGTCGACAAGATCGTCCAGCAGAAGCTGGGAGGGGCCGAAGCGTTTGGTCATCACCCAGATACCGGAGAGCCGATCTATCTGCGCGTCGGCCCCTACGGTCCATACGTGCAGCTGGGTGACGAGGTAGAGGACGAGGCGGGGAAGAAGACGAAAGTCGTACGGACCTCGCTCCCAAAGGGCGTAACACCCGACAACATTACGCTCGAGCAAGCCGTCGGACTCCTTGCCCTCCCACGCACATTGGGACAGCATCCGGAGACCGGAAAGGACGTGAAGGCCGGGCTTGGCCGGTTTGGACCGTTCGTCGTACACGATGGCGTGTACGCCTCGTTGAAAGCAACGGACGATGTTCTCACGGTTACGCTCGATCGCGCGATGGAGTTGTTTGAGGTGAAGAAGCTCGGAGCAGGAAAGCGTGGCCTCGTGCGGATCATCGGTCCACATCCGAAAGACGGAGAGCCGATTGAGGGATACGTCGGTCGTTACGGTCCCTACGTCAAGCACGGTGACATCAACGCCCCCGTACCGAAGACGATATCGATCGACGAGATCACAATCGAAGAGGCGGCAAAGCTCCTTGACCATCGCGCCGCGAACCCGCCGGAAAAGAAGAAGGCCAGGAAACGGTAGATGACGCTTCGGAGCGAATGGCTCCTTCGAGAGGATGCTACGATTCGCTGGGCGCTTCGTCAGCACATTTTCAAGGAGCGTCACCGTTCGAAGGATCGCATCGCTTGAGCGAGCGACACTTGCCTAAGCGGTTTTCACGTGCTGCTGGTTGAGGGAAGGGGCAAGTCGACGGTGTACTCGTCCCATCGTCCACAATTGAAATCTCCGCACCGCACCATGCAGTGCTGCTGCGTACTTCGCTCGGAGATAGTCCACCGATCATCGGCTCGCTCATATCACCGGTAGAGATCGGCTGTTGCGTGATCAGCCACTCCACTCTCGACGGTCAGTGCGAATCGATTGCGTGTCGTACGTGTCACCAGGAGAGCTCGGAGGCAAGTGCCGTCGGTGATCCAGCCTGACAACGCCCCACTCGATTCACGTTTCCACCACGTCCCACTCCCCATCCTCCGACCCCCAAATGGGGGTACACAACGTCGGACTTACATGCCCCTATCGTGATGATGTATGTTTGTCCCGTTGCCGCCGGACACAGAACGGCGCGTAAGACACACCACAGGTCATGGAGTATCGAAGGGGAGAACGATGGACCACCACGTTGAGCGTTACGACACAATGCACATCCGCCGTTCACTTGCAACGGATCACCCGCATAGGGACACGCACCGACATGACTCGCTTGATCGTTCTCTACTCTGCAGCTCCCTTGCGACCCTCCTCTTCATCGGAGCCGCAGAAGGTGGGGTTCGGGGACAGGTTGTCACTCCGGTTCCCGAACCTCCCCTCGATTCACTCCTGTGCATCGCGCGGACCACTGCCCGTCCTCTCTACCTCTACCTCGGTCCATGCGACAGCGCGGCGATCACCTGCATGGAACGTCAGGTGTGGTCCGACTCGACCCTCTGTGCAATCCTGGATGAAGTCTACATCTGCGGCCGCATTGACGCATCCACGGCCCCCGGGCGCTGCGTTGCCCGTCGGTACCACATCGATCTCGACTCCGCGATGTATCTCCCGTGGCATCTCTTTATCGCGCCGGGAGGCGCCATCCTGCACCGCACGCGCGGACCAGAAGACTCCCCCTCAGGATTCGCGTACCAACTCGCGCGAGCTGCCGAGAATGCCCTTGTGGCCGACGGTCAGTACTACTCACTACGACACCGGTATGAGTTGGGAGAACGTGGAGACGATCTCCTGTTGAGATATTCGGTCGCCGCGCGCGAGGCCCACGCGCCGGAGGCCGAGAGAGTCGCCGCCGAGTACATGCACTCGATTCAGGCGATTCGTAATGCCAACACCACCACGACACACGGCATGCCCCCTCCAACTCCCGACAGCCGAGAGAATCGCAGGTAGAGAGGGGCGAACAGGAAAACCGTTCACCTGTTCGTCAATGCGATTCCCGGGTGACCCGGGACGATCGCGACGTCGGTTGCGTACCGTCGGCGGGCCGGAGTCCGGCGGCTTCACCACCGCATTCGATATCGCTGCATGCCAATCACTACGGTTGTCCACCGGCAGGTTCGGTCGGACACTGAGCAGGGGACCGCTCCGTACCTGCCGTGGACTTCCGTATGTCGAGACCACGTTGCAACAATGCGCCGCCACCTTCATGCCCTCTTCTTCTCGCTCCTTATTGCCGCAACATCGGCTGGAGCTCAAGTACACCAACTCGTCCAGATCGAGTCTGATTCCTTTCCACTCGTCAGGGGACGTTTGGCTCCCGTCGATGCGGACGGTACGTGGGGAGTCGCTAGCGATGCTTGTTCCGTCCTCGAGGACGGTCTTCCTTGTACTCTCCTCTCTGTCGATTGCAACGACGATCGTCCGGGCGCTCCCCTGGTCTCCGTTCTCGCTCTCGACGTATCAGAGTCAATGGGTGTCCATGATCCCGATCTGAGGTTGACGCAGTACGCGGCTCGACGGTGGGTTGAACATGTGGGCCTCGGATACGATCGTTGTGCTGTTGTCGAGTTCGACAGCATGCCGCGGCTTCTCCTCCCCTGGAACAGCTCGGCGACAACCATCCTGGCGACTATCAAATCCACCAGGCCCGGGGGGGGAGAAACGTTTTACACGGCCGCGCTCGACGATCCCCCGAACGGAGCCATACACGTGGCGTCGGTCGCAGAGGGGAGGCGTGTCGTTCTGCTGATCACCGATGGTGGGGGGACGGGTGACCCACAGGCGATTGGTCGTCTGGCGCGTGGTCTCAACGTCACGATTCACGTCCTCTCCATCACCCGTCGCGCCGAGCCGACTGCTCGCGAAATCGCTCGCGAGACCGGGGGGATGATCTTTGAAGAGCTGAAGGAGACAGCCGACATCGATCATGCGATAGACTCACTTGCGAACATCTATCGGGCCGATGGCCGGTGTCTTGTGCGATGGATGAGCAGCTCCTCATGCGTCCGCGAACGCGCGGTCGCAGTCACCCTGGGGCGAACCGAGGGGACCGGGTACTATGTCGCCCCGGGCGGGTCAACTCGATCGTTGCAGATGCGACCGCCGGTCGTCCTATTGTCGCCGTCGCCCACTCCCACCGCGACGGCAGTACTCCAAGCTCGGGGCGGCACAGTCCGCATCGCACGTATCACGACCGATCATCCCGATCTGGCCGTCGACCCATCCGGCCCCCTGACCATCGCCGACGGTGACTCGATCTGGTTAACCATTACCCTCACGCGTCCAGATTCAGCGGCCTTCGTTGCGCGGATCGTCGTGGAATCGGACGCATGTCGTCCCGTGCTCTCCGCCGTTCGGAAGGAAGGGAAGCCGAAGTTCTCCATACCAACTGTTCTTCGTCTTGACCGACCGAACGGCGGGGAGACATTTGTCGCCGGTGCCGCAGAGCAGATCGCATGGCATGGTTCACGTGGACTCCCTGTCAATGTTGACATATCCCTCGACGACGGTACGTCGTGGAAAAGAATTGCCGACGAGGTAAATCAGGGAATGGTCACGTGGCTCGTCCCTATTGCATCGTCGGATGCCTGTCTTGCCCGTGCTTCGATCGACACCGTCTCACCCCCCGCCCTCTTCCGACAATGGGACGCCGCATCACTTTTCTTCTCGGACGATGCGTCGGTCCTGATCGGTCGTCACCGATTCCGAGGTATGATCGACATCCGGAGCACGGATGATGGGCGGCTGATCGATCGCCTCGTCGGATCGGAGGTCGTTGGCATCGAAGAAGGGGGGAGTCTCGTCCACCTGCTGGACGGTCACGGAGTCATCGAGAGCTGGAGTATCGAGCGGGGTGTTGCGGTTGAGCGGAAAGACCTTGCACCGCTCGACAGACATGGTCTCTACTCGTTCACACCCGATCTCCGTTGGTGTGCGACGACCGACTGGATTGGTCGCGACAGCACTATCATCACGATGTGGTCGCTCGAGACGTTTACTCCCGTGCACGTCCATCGTCTCCGTGGCATCCTCGCCGCATCGATCGCTCCGCATGGAACGCAGGTGCTTGCCCGCCCGATTTTCGGGGATACAATCGGTCGACTGATCGGCGACGGCATTGATCGCCCCCTCTCGCTCGCGAACGCAATCGGATTTCGGTTTCAGAGGAGTGGCGACCATCGGCTGTGGTACGCCCTCCCGGTTGGGTACGGACTCGGGAACGACTCCACGCTCATCGTATCGATAGACATGCACGGCGGTGCAGATGATAGCGTGGGACCGATCGCCGGGACGGGGACTGCGTTCGATGTCACCGACGATGGAACACTCGTGGTGGTGGCCCTTGATCGAACCGACCGGCACGACGTGTTGGTCATGAACAACAACGGAATCGTCGAGCAGCACACGGTCGATCGCAACGTGCATGACGTGGCGATTGATCCTGCGGCGCGACGCTACGCCCTTGCGCGGGAGGATAGCACGGTCGAGGTTCGATGGATCACAGGCGCGTATGGAGGCGATACGAGCGATGGGAGATGGAGCATCGTCGCCCCCTCTCTGCGACTGACTCCGCGTGATACTTCAGGCCCGGTAGGGCATCTGGGTGCAATACGAGTCGAGTCGTTGTCGACGCCCCTCACGCGTGGCAGTGGGCTCCGATACAGGTTCAACCTTGTCGTCGATCCCCCTCTACTCCTTCCGACGAAGGATAGATGGTGGATGGAGAACGACCGGCGGGTCATCGAAATAACCTCGACACTCGACGACACGACTGGTCGGCACCAGATCGACGTAATCCCGCTTCTTGGCTCGGCCGATCGGGCGCGGATCACCATAGCCAACGTGCAGTGGATCGGGAGTGAGGGGATACCCGTTGACACCGTCACGAGCGACTCCGCCACGTTCACAATCCTGGGCATATGCCCCGCTAACGATGCAAGGCTCACTCGGGATGGTGTCGATCCTGCAGTGTGTCTGTTGCAGGACGACTATTTCGTGGTGGTCGAGTGGCAGGGTCTGGATGATAAAGAGCACCGATTCCGACTGTACAGCATTCTTGGTGAGTTGATCGACTGTGTTGTCGTCCGCGGCAGCCACGGACGCGTGTCGACCAGACTCAGGAACGGTCGATTCGGTCCCATGTTTGTTGTCGTCGATCAAGACGGTCCCGTAGCAGAGTGAACCGCGATTGTTGCGGACTGGTCAATGCGTTGGATATCCCTGATGTAAGCATCCCCCTCTCTATTCCCCATTCCCTACCGGTTGGTCCACCTATATTTGCCGCGGTCTCCCAACTCCATCGAATTACGCGACCCATGCGACGATACGTTCTGGTCGGGCTGCTGCTTCTGGTCGGTGCAGCGTCGGCAAGCGGGCAGTCAACGACCTTTCTTGGCGCCGGGCCCACATACACGCTTCCACTCGACACCTTCGCCGTCACCAATGACAATGCATTGGGGGGCACACTCCTGTACGAGTCCCGGAAGTTCTGTCAGATCTGGTTCGGCGTTCGACTGAGCTACACGGCCAACCGGGTGAAGGAGACAACCGGCGAGAAGATCCGCCTCTTCTACGAAGATCAGATCGTCCTCGCTCCGGAAGCACGGTACTTCTTCGCGCAACCGACGTCGTTCCCACTCTATCTGGTTGGCAATCTGCAGCTGAGCAATATCGCCGGGGCCGACTCGGCCTCTCGTGCGGGGCTCGGCCTGGCAGGCGGCCTGGGGTACCTGCTGGAATACGACAACGACTGCTGCAAATGGTTCCTCGATTTCTCTGCTGTCTACCAGGCCCCGAATCTTCTTCTTCGGAGCAGCCGCCGACCGACATTGTCCTCGATACTTCTTGCCCTCACGTTCAACATCTCGATCTGATGCACTCGATCGAACTACTGCGTCGCACCCTCCTCCCCCTCCTGCTCATTTCATGCACCATCATGGTTGGGTGCGCCGCGTCGACTCAGCGATTCAGCGACGCACTCCGCATCAAGGGTGAGGCCGAGGGGAAATATCAGCGACCACCGAACTCTACGAGCATCCGTGACGGAAAGACATTGCGTGGAACAGTCGCCGGGGTGGCGTTGACGGTGAATGAAAACGACCCCGAACGGATCGATACTCAATACGTGTTTCTGGACGCCGGCTCTGTCGACCGGCCCGAGAACTACGAGATGATACCCTTCTCGGATGTCGAGCAGATCACGGATCTGCTGAAAATCCCCCACGACGCCAACGGCGCCAGAATGAATCTCGTCGAGTCGTTCAACAACACGCAGATGATCCCGGAGCTTCGAGAGGTACCGATTTACACTGGACCCGGCGTCCCTCCTCCCGGCGGGGGCTCGGGTGACTGCAAATGCAAGCCGTTTGGGTTCTCCCTTCCTGTACCCGAACTGGAATGTGGTAAACGGAGCTACGACTGGTACTTCGTGGAGCTCCGTGCAGCCTACGGATCCTATGTCGACTTCGCCTCCCGTACCAGCTCGTTCGGACGCGACGACTATGCGGGCGAAGTCGCTGCGGGTGTGAGGTTCGGAGGGTATGATGAGTGGGGATTGGGTCTCCTCTTCAGCTCCGGTCTCCCTATCATCAACTCGTTCGATGGGTCTACCTCGTCTCGCCCACTCGTACTTGGACATGCCCGGTATCAGACTCCTGGCCCGGTTTCCAGCATCCTCGGGATCTGCATGAAGCCGTTTGCCTATGGCGAGATGGGAGTCGCAATTGATCACGCCACCGTCAACCTGATGAAACTCAACCTCAGTTCATCGGAGGATTGCAACGAGTGCAATCAACTGATTTCGCAATTGGAGGCCGAGGGGAGTCTTCCCGAGGTTGATTTCGGTTTCCCCCTCTCGTTTGGACTTGGTCTTGGAATCGATATCCCAATCTCGTCGTGGCTCGATGCGTCGGTCGATGTTGGATATCGATCGATCTCCATCGGTGAGGAAGCCCCGGTCGCCGGTTTCGCGAACGTCCCCTCCAGGAGGCGTGTGAACGGTTTCTTTCTGAGAATGGGAATCACTTACTGAAGACAGGTGGTGCGCGGAGGGGGGGAGTAGCGATGACCAGCGTGCGACGTTCTACCGCGCGTGATGGCGCTGCGCGTCGGTTGTCGTACTGACGACGAAGGACAACGGACTACCAATTACGGCTCAACATGATGCATCGAATTCAGTTTCTCCTTCCCGTGGTTGCGGCGATAGTGATCGCTTCGTGCGGTTGTCCGACGCTCGAGCCTATCGACATTCGTGACCGGCGTGTGCGCGAGGCTACGATCACCCGATTCGATCCGTCGTGGGACGTTGTCAGAAACGAGCCTGCACCGGAGTATTCGATCCACAATTTTCTCTTCCCCAACGATATCACCAGTTCGGGTACGCTCCCGAACGACCTCCGTGTCGCCGGGGGGAAGAGTGCGCTGCTGACGACGAACACCTTCACCGCGCTCGATCCGGCCAGCCCTCCGGACAGCGCAGAGTTCACAGCAGAGTTCTACACGCGAAGCCCGGATAATGGAACGCTGGTGGGTGACCTCGTCGTTGTCTCCGTCGACATGACGGCCGTACCACCGGTAGCACGTATACGAGTCTATGGCAGCCTTGGAAAATTCACCGATCCGCTTCAGTCGGGGAGTGCAACCGATTTCGTACAGTACATCGAGTCGCATGAGGCAGAGTTTCCGATCGTCGCAGGGACCGCGACGTCGGGTGGGCGGAATCTACCATCGGCCACGCGCGCGTCAGTCGTCGATTCGGTCCGTGTGGTGGACGATCAGGGGAGGGACGTCACTGCACAGGTACAGGTCCCACAAGCGTTGCGCGATGCTGCCGACACGGAGTTCCGGGCAACCGAGATCGAGGTCCGCCCGGGTGAGGTCTATTACTACCGTGCGCGCAACGGCGTGGAGTTCGCCGTGCTGATCGAGGACGTCTTCCGTGCTTCGCTCTCCCCGAATCTTCGGCGGATGACTATCAAGTTCGCGGAGCTGCGGACGCTCCAGCAATGCTCGAACTAATCCCACTCCCCATGTTCCTCGATCGAGCGCGATTGTTTCTCGTCCTCATCGCACTTCCAGTCGTACTTGTGGCGGCCGCTGGTCTCGATGGATGCAGTGGCGCCCGCCCCCTTCGACCGACGGGGAGTCTTGGCGATTCGATCAACTCCCCCGGTGACGAATTCGCCCCCTCCCTCCGTCCGGACCAGGCGGCCCTCTACTTCACATCGAACCGCAACCGTTCAGACGACATATATCGATCCGGGGCCACCAATCCCACGGCCTCGTCGCCGGGGTTTCTCGCGGCGATGGTCGACCGGAGTGATCTGAGCCGGCTTTCACAACCCTCAACGAACGACGGAACGATCGCCTTCACCGGCGCCGGCAGCGGTTTCTTCGCGTCCGGTCATGCCCCTGATACCCTGTACGGCTACAACCCGGATGGCTTCGGTGGAATTGTCGGAGGAACGGATCTGTTCGAGTTCGCTCCCCGTGACAGCGGTGGTGTGACCGTCAGGAATCTCGGGCGTCAAATCAACTCGATCTTCTGGGATGCACATCCGACTGCCGGCGTACAAGGGGACACAACCGTTCTAATCTTCTCGTCGGATCGCCCCGGCTCCACTGGCTATGGTTCACCCTACCGCAACACCTTCGTCCTGACACCGGACGGAGATACGATTCAGGGCAACGCCGATCTCTACTTTGTATTTCGAGCCGGATCGACCTGGGGACCGGTAGTGAATTTCGTCGACGCGATTGGTGGCGACGAGATAAATACGCCGACGAATGAATATTCCCCCTATCTCTTCTGCGTCAATGGACATCCGCGACTCTTCTTCTCGAGCAATCGCGAGGGGTCGTTCGATATCTACGAGGCCGAACTTGATATCGATTACGGCGCAGCGGAAATTTCCGTCAACACGATTGCAAAACTCCCGTCGGGTCAGGATAATATCAACACGGACGACGACGAACTCTTCCCCTACCTGAGCGATTATCCCGTCGACGGGAAGGGTGGGCAGTATCTCTTCTTCTCATCGAACAGGGAGACGGAGAAACGAAAGGTAGGAGACAACTCGATTCAGAGTGCGGGGGGTTTCGACCTCTATCGGTTTCCATTGACGCGGGAGTGCCGCCCCCCTCGCCTGCGCTATCAGGTCGTCGTCCTGGACGCGGAACAACCGTCACGTCCGGTGAAGGAGCCGATTGTCAGAATTCACCGCCTGGATGCGCGAGGGGAACAGTCGCCGACCGAGCCCGAGACGGCACCGATGTCGAGCAGTCGCTCGAATCCGGCAAGCTTCCCCGTGGAGTTTGGTGCTGAGTACGCCGTCTTCGGTGGTTCGACGCTTCGGAACATCAACTGCGACGGACCCGACGCGGCGATTGAGAGCTACCGTGCCCGCGTCATCGCGCCCGGTCGGCCGGACGTCCACCGCCATACGGAAATCCGGACCTACGATACGCTGGTCGGAGCACGTCGGGTGTTCCGCCTCGACACGATGCTGATCGACACCATGTCGATGGAGCAGGCCGCGAATGTTCCGCCATCTATACTGGAGGCGTCGCAGCGGTACGGGGACAGCCTCATTGTCGTCCGTCGGATTCGTTGGGAGGCGGTGAAGTATGAAGGTGGGGAGATGCGAACAGTGCGTGGACCGGTCGCCATCTACGACACGACGCCACGGTGGGATACGCTGTATATCCCGACTACGGAACGGCTTGCACCATCCGAGCGGGTGGCGCGATTCGGGAATCTGAACCTCCCCATTTCGGATGAGGATGTAATCATCCGAGATACCATCTGGGTCCATCCGCGATACTACGACGCCCCTGACTGTCAGTGGCTCTACTCGCGAAACATAGCCGACGAGTACGAGAAGAATGTCCCCTATTTCCAGACGACGTTCTGGGAAGTGAATACGTCGACAAATCTGCGTGAGCACCGATCGGAATTATCGTCGGCGAAATGGAGCGACGCTGGTTTCATCGAACTCCATCCACGCAATCAGTATTTCGGGACGCAAGCTGGAAGCAAGAGGAATAGGCGTCTCCAGGAATACGCCGACTTCGCGACGATCGTCGACAGGAATCTATCCAGAATGGCATCCGAAATCATGGAGCAGATCGTCCCGGAGTTTCTCGAGTATGATGAGAAGACACCGGGAAGCAATAATCGGCTGGTTATTCAAATACTCGCATTCAGCGACATCCGACCAATTCAACGTGGGTATTATCTGGGAGGACCGAAGATCGAGTATCTGGGTGGAACGTATGATGCGTCAAGTGGCGCGATGCGTCTCTACGATGTCGCGGTTTCACCGGGAGCGTCACTCGTCAGCGCCAGCAACGACACGCTCTCGAAACTCCGCGTGTTCTATGGTTACCGCGAACTCCTGAAGCGACTGGAGCGCTACCCACTATGGAAGAAACTGGTTGACGACGGAACGATCGTCCTCCCGTGGCCCGATGTGACCGAGAACCAGTACCGTAGTCGCATGGAGAAGGGGAGGATTCTGGTAATCATGGAAGGAAGGAACATCGATGCGACTGTTGACCCGACCGTCAAGGACTATGGCGAACGGAAGAACGATTACTACGAGCTGGACAATATTCGGCGCGTGGATGTCCTGATTAATCGGCTGGAGTATATCAATGGGCGGTTGGTGAAGTCGCCGTGCTGTCGCTAGGAGGCTGTTGAAATACGCGCGATTTCTACGTTGCGCGATTTGAACCGCCTCATGATCTGAGAGAATGGCGCCAGTCTGCCAACAGCCTGGCTGCGGAATGACGACTGGAACGAGACTGGTTTGCGGACGGAGTCGTTTCTGAACACGAACGGAGTTGTGACATTACCCCAAAAACGGATTCATCTCCCTCTCGTCACCAATCGTTGTCGCAGGGCCGTGACCGGGATAGACTGCGGTGTTGTCGGGGAGAGACAGAAGCTGCGTGCGAATCGACGACAGGAGCGTTCCCCAGTCGCCGCCGGGCAGATCCGTTCGTCCTACCGATCCGGCAAAGAGCGTATCGCCCACGAATACCACCTCTTCGCTCTTCTCCAATAGACAGATACCCCCCTCGGTGTGCCCCGGTGTGTGGAGAATGTCGAACTCAATCCCCTCCAGCTCGAAGCGATCACCGGCGTGGAGATGCCGGTCGGCGTTCAACGGCTCGAGCGTAAAGGGGAGAGGCCAGACTGAATGCTTCATCGGTTCGACCAGCCGATATTCATCGTCCGGATGAACATAGACGATCATCTCGGGCCATCGACGCTTCATCTTCGCGGCGTCGGCCGTGTGGTCCCAATGTGTGTGCGTCAGGATCAACGCCTGTGGTTCAACGCCCTCACGTTGCGCCGCTTCGGCAAGTGGTTCAATCGAGTCCATCGGCGCATCGATGACGACGGCTGCAGACTCTCCTTCATTGAAAACGAGGTAGGCGTTCGTTGCCACCGGGCCACACTCGAATGGTATGATGCGCATCGTGTTGATTCCGAATGAGGTCAGATATCCTGGTTTCCTTCAGGGAGCTTCGGTTCGACCATCACCACCTTCTCCCGTTCCATGATAACGGCGCCGACCGCGGCTCCCCGTGGCTTGCGGACATACTTCTTCAGCGTGTAGGCGACCGGCGTCATCTTCGCGTTGCGTGACCCTGAGTAGTAGGCCGCAATCGACGCAGCCTGGAGGATCGCCTCCTTCGGCGGCTTCGTCTTCGGATCGCCCCACCGCAGTACGACGTGTGATCCAGATGACCCTCGGGCATGGAACCAGTAGTCGTTCGGCTTAGCGAATCGGACCGTTAGCTCGTCGTTGTTTGCGGCACTCTTACCGGCGAAGACCTCGCATCCACCGGCCACTTCGAATCGACGAAAACGCTCTGCGGTCCCGGTCTCTTTCCGTTCTCCTTCCTTCATGGTCAACCCTGGATTCTCCTTGGCAATCCGCTCCAATTGCGAAAGCTCATTGGCCTCTTCTATCGCGCGTCGCAGCGCACCTAGCCGGACGATCTCCCCCTTCGTCCTTTCGACCCCTCGTTCGCCACGCTCGGCCTGGGCTCGCGCCCCACGTGCCCTTCGGTAGTACCGTTCCGCGTTCTCCACCGGTGTGAGCGTTTCATTCATGTCGATCGCGATCTCCCTCCCGTCCCAATCCTCCAA
Source organism: uncultured Alphaproteobacteria bacterium (assembly GCA_964462535.1). Taxonomy (GTDB): domain Bacteria; phylum Bacteroidota; class Ignavibacteria; order OLB7; family OLB7; genus CAYWXV01. Next base: position 24,823 of record CAYWXV010000011.1, on the reverse strand, counting down.
CACCACGCTCCTCGCCCCCTTCTCGATGTGATGGAGGTTTGCCATGATGACGTTGGCGCAACGCTCCCACTCGTCGGCGCGGGCTCGGTGAAGATCGCCATCAAGACGATGCGCAAGGGCTTTCTCCAGTCGCCCGATATCGTGGTCGACCTTTCGGATCAACGCCTCGCGAAGCTCGCTTCGACGTCGTCTCGTGAACCAGGCCGAACGCCATCCGCGCACCCCCTTCCCAATGTCGTCGAATCGCTCGTGCCCGACCGCCACGCCTTCCACGCTGCGAAGCGGGATCAGAGAGAAGAGTGCATCCTTCTCGAGATGATAGACATGGAATTCGTCGGAGATCTGACACTCGGCGTAGAGCCGATCCGCACGTTGGAGAAGGCGATCGATGGCGTCGTCATCGAGTGTTGCCGGGTTCGAATGCGAGTCGATGGATTCACGAACGGCCGCCTCGGCAGCCAGTCGACGTCCTAACTCGGGGAGAGCTCCGGCGAGTCCCTTCTCGACCGTCCCTCCGTCGCGCACGCTCCGTATCAACTGCACTCGATCCATCTCCCTCTCATCAGCCGTGCCGGACAGAAGCGAGTCGTACTCGCCATCATAACGACGATAGGAGGAGACGACGGCGCCGTCGCGTAGGTGAAGAACGTTCCCGCCACCGCGTCCAAAGAGGAATACAGCAAGAGCGTCGCCGTTCGTGAATGTGAGGCGGACAACTCTCTCCCCTTCATCGATCGAGACTCGCTCGAGGCGTGCGCCAACGAGATCATGGAAGAAGTCGATCGTGTTTCGCCGGGATCGGGATAGGTCGTCGCGAAGAAGAAGGTAGCCGGCCTGAAGGTCGAGTGACATCTCGACAAAATGAGAGGTCGCCCCGCTGATGAAGCGGAGGGCGAGCGAGTTCTTATCGCCCGACCAGCACTCGGCCAGATGATGACCGCGCAACGTTTCGTCGAGGTTCGCGGCCTGGTGTGCGAAGGTAAGGTAGTGTCGAATCATTGAAAGCGGGGCGCAAACTACGGCTTTCGGGGCGCCTCGCGGTATCTTTGCCCCCGCACGATTGACGACGAATCGTTGGCAACATCCTGCTGACATGATCAACCGAACAAGACAGCCACATCGCCGCTCACTACTTCGCCCTGCCGCCGAAGCCGGGCGACGATTGTCCTATTGGAGGGTACTGCTGATCGCGAACGGTGGTATCGCCGTTGGTATTGCCCTGATCACGACATTGCGACAGGGTCCGGGCTATCTGGTCGGCCGCCCCTTTCTCCTATCGATCGCGATCTCGTTGATCTATTCGACGTTCATCACCTCTCTTGCATTCCTCACCACAACGTTGATCCGTCGTCACGGCGGGCGGCTCGGCCCTACCGGACGCATCGGAATGCTGACGATCGGGTGGCTGCTGAGCGGCACCATTGGATCGTTGTCGGCATACGGGCTCGTCTACGTCATCACCCGAGGAACCGTGTCGTACCCGACAACGTGGATTATGCCGATGCTTCTGTGGAACGGCGTTCTGACGATCGGGATTGGAACCTTCCTTCTGGTCTATGAAGGGGCGCGCCAGCGCATGCAAGAGCGTACTGCTCTGCTCAATCAGGGGGAGCTGTTGACGGCCGAATTTCGCGCCGCCCGGGCCGTGCAGGAACGACTCCTCCCCGCCGAACCTCCACGCATGTTCGGCTACGATATCGACGGTGTGACGGAGCCTGCGGTCGAGATTGGCGGTGACTACTTCGACTACATGACGTTCGCCGATGGCGTGAAGGCTCTTCTGGTGGCCGATGCAGCAGGGAAGGGAATTCCGGCGGCGCTGGTTATGGCGAAGTTCCAGGGAATGGCACAGGCTCTGTCGATTCATGTTGCCGATCCGCTCGAGTTCTTCGTCGGTCTGAACGACACGCTCCGCGTTCGCCTGGATCGGCGCTCGTTCATCACCGTCGGAATGCTCACCATCGACTTCAACGATCGCTGTGCCTTCTACCGCGCCGGGCACAACCCAATGTTCCTTTATCGTGCAGCAACCGGAAACGTCGAGGTTCTCCGCCCAGGCGGACCGGCACTCGGTCTGTCGCATGGCAACTTCCTCTACGAAACGCTGAAGAGTGACAGCTTCACGATGGCTCCGGGTGATGCCGCGCTACTCTATTCCGATGGGCTTGTCGAGGCATCCAACGTGGCCGGTGATTTTTTCGGAGACGAACGGCTGGCCGAGGCCTTCGCTCGCGCCGCCTCCACCGGCACGACCGCACGCCATATCCGAAACAGCATCGCCGCATCGCTCCGAGCGTTTGTGCGAAACGCCGAACCGGCCGACGACGTGACGATTGTTGTCGTAAGAAGAGATGCTGGGGGAGCTTCCGATTAGGCACGTCGCCACGTCCGTCCGTATTTCCGTGGAGAACGTGTCGCGGTGACGGTGGGGGATGTCGTCTCCAACGGAGGGGGTCGCGAGATGGAGTTGCGCCTCCGCGTCCCGACACCGGTGCCGCACACGTGACAGCTCCCAACTGACATAGATCATTGGCCGGACGACGGCCATCCCCTAACATTGATCGGGTGATTGAATCGCTGCGGTCGCGCTCCGCATCGACGGTTCGCGTGGCCACGTGCCGACTGCTCTCCTCTCTCCCGATCAATCAGATACGGTATCGCAAGTGAGGACGTCAACATGGCCGGCTCTGCACGACGACGATCGATCTTCCAGACAATTGGTGACGGCGGCTGCCTTGCGTTTGGCCTCTACGCTCTTGCACTCTTCTTCGCCGCGGGTGCGTTGGTGTCATTCTTGAACGTCGACATGATGCGCACCGCACAGGCAGTCATACTGATGGGACTCTCGCTTGGAGGAGGCATCTGGTTCGCCCAGAAACACAAGAGTAGCTTGAAGCGCTGAGCCGCATGGATTTTCCCAGGATGCTGACGACGAAAGCTGCCAGGCGGCTGTTGACATACGCCCGATCTCTTTGTCGCGCGATTTGAGCAACCTCATGACGTGAGAGGTATTCGCCACTCCGATGGGAATGCACGCGGTGAATGATGGGCTGTCAAGCATGCGATGTAGCCGCCGGACGCCTGCGCAGTCTAGAGCTTTGCCCCCGACATCCACCGCGCGGGACTATCCAACGCGAAGGATTGAACCTCCATGCCCACCTACCTGACACGCCTTGTCCTGATATCGGCATGCGCCTTTGCCTTGAGCAGCCAGCTCCGGGCACAGGAGAGGAGAGTCCCCTTCGATTTCGATGGCAATGTGATGACGATTGACGTCGAGCTGGAACAACGTCTTGGACTCTTTCTCGACGTGACCGGATTTCAGGAAGCGCTTCTCTATCAAGGTCCGGACTCGACATATTCTCTCGAAATCTTTCGTCGTACCAACGGCACGACTGAGCGCATTCGCCGCTCGATGTCTCCTTCCGAAGGGGTCGATTTCCGACGGAGGGTCACCGACCGCATCGCAGCCCTTCCATCGTCAACGATTGTCAATCAGAGTGGGCGCACAGGTCTGTTGATTGGCACGACCGCCCTGGGACTGACCTACTATGGTATTGCCGTACCGATGGCGGCGGACGTCGACGACGCCCGCGGCGCGGTCGGACTCTACATGCTTACGGCCGCATCGAGCTTCTTCGCGCCCTTCTTCCTTACTCAGAACAGGAGCGTGACCGAACCCCAGGCCGGCATGACGATCTATGGTGGGTTGAAGGGAATCGCGGATGGAATGTTCGTGTACGGTCTGTTCACAGGCAGCGACGGATTCGACAAAGCGTCGGGACCACTCTGGTCAGGTATCGGCGGTGGCATTCTCGAGGGGCTGATCGGATTCAATATCGCCCAGGGGATGGATGGCGCTCAGGTGCGTCTCCTTACCAACGGTGGCACCATGGGGAATGTCGTCGGACTTGGAGGGGCCTACCTGATCGACTTCGATGACTTCAGGGGATATGGAGCAATGATGCTCGTCGGAACGGCCGCGGGATACATGGCAACCAACGGACTCTACCAGACTGGGCAATACACGGAGGGCGACGCGCAGGTATTCTCAACGACCACCACCTTCGGCGCGGGAGTTCCTGTTGGCATTCTCCACATGGCGGGGGTCGACGACGGCAAGACGCTTGTGGGGGCCGGTATGGTCGGGGCGGTCGCCGGTGGGTGGGTGGGTCACCGCATAGCGGTCGGTCACGATTACAGCAACCCACAAGGCTCGCTCACTGGAATCGGCACGATGTCGTTCGGCCTGCTCGGTGCCGGCGTAGGCTACCTGATCTCTCCCGAAAACGACGACGAGGCTATGGGGCGAAGGGTTGCCGGTGGCGCGGCGCTTGGGACCGTTGCCGGATTCGGATTGATGTACGCCCTGGTGGGGAACGATGCGCGTCACAGCGACCATGGGATGCACTGGAGAATGGACCTTTCTCCGTACGGCCTGGCGGCCTTCGTCACCGATAGATCGCAGATTCCTGCCGGTTACTCAGTCCCTCTTGTTTCGATTGCCGCGGACTGGTGACGATGGTGGCAGCTGCGGGCCGCGGGATATCCAATGTTCGCGACGTGGTTCGTGGCGGCCATCGAACGGACAGTCTTCACAAGCAATGCTGTCGCGCCGGTTCTCTCCCGGGTGGAGGCGGAGTGGGTGCGCTCGGTGTTTGCTGACAGCGCTCGCGTGATCCATGACGGGCTCAGCGCAGGTCGATCACCCCGTATGTCATCTGAACAACCGTCACCTCGTGCGAAGAATCTAGCTCGAGGCCTCCACCGCAACCACCATCATATCCTTCATCACCTGCGGATCGAACGGCGAGCGGAGACCGACCGCGTTGACGACGTCGAGAATGCTCTTTGTCCCCCCAAGACGACAGAGCTCGAGATAGGTCGCCATTGCCTTTTCGTGATCGCGGCGATCGAGGGCGGCAAGTTGCATCGCGACGGTTTCAGCTATCGCGTAGTCGATGTAATAGAATGGGGCCTGGAAGATGTGCTGCTGCTGGTACCACCGCGCACTCTTCAAGTCATCTCGATCACCATAGTCAACCACAGGCTGGTATTCATCCCAGATTCTACGCCACGCCACGTCCCGTTCGTCCGGAGTGGCATCGGGGTTATCGTATACCCAATGCTGGAACTCATCAACGGTCGAGGCATAGCAGAGCAGGTTGATGGTCTTCTTCCATCGCCCGCTTCGGAACCGGCTTGCGTTCTCGGGCTCAAAGAAGGCCTCGATCAACGGCAGAGAGAGATACTCCATCCCCATCGAATGGATTTCGGCTGTCTCCGAGGTCGGGCTCTGCAACGTCACCATCTCAATCGGCATTGACTCCCACTTCTGGAACGCATGTCCCATCTCGTGAAGCAGTGTCCGAACATCATCCGAGTCGCCAACCGAGTTGCAGAGGATTGCGGCACGCGGTTCGTCTGGGAAGAACGTGCAGAAGGCTCCCGACCGCTTCCCAAGCCTATTCTCCAGATCTATCAACCCCTCGCGACGCATCAGCGCGAAGTGATCGGCAAGACGTGGCTCCAACTGTTGAAAGATCTTTGCCGCGTTCTCCAACTGACTCTCCACTGGAGCCACACCACGCGGGAGCGTCGTCGAAGGATCGAACGCCACGTCCCACGGTTCGAGCCGATCCAATCCAAGGGCAGCTCGCTGACGCTCCAACACCAGCCGCAACACCGGCACGACGTGATCCTTCACACTCTGCCGGAACAGAGCTGACTCCTCGGGACCGAAATCGGTCCTCCCCATTCCCTGGTACCCCATCGGGACGAAGTTCTCGAAGCCGACATTGCGAGCCATTCGCGTGCGCAGCCGGACGAGGTCGTCGTAGATGCCTGCAAGCTCATTGCGATGATCTATGAACCAGCGTCTTCCTGCCATGAACGCCTCGCGCCTAACCTCTCGATCTTCAGAGAGGCCGTGGCTTGATGCCATCGCCAGCGTCATGCGCTCTCCGCCAACCACCACCTCTGCGCCAGCTATGCGCCGCGAATATCGCTGCGCCAGCCGGCCGGTCTCGACGCGGAGGTCCCGATTCACGGGATCTAGCGATGCGACTGCCAGCTCATACTTGCGGAGGAGATGCGTACCGAAGCGTGCGGCAACGGCGTCGCGATGAACGCTGTGGAGCAACGCATGGACAAGAGCGGATTCGCCGTCGGCGATCACCGGACCAACCTCTTCCCGCTGAATTCTGTCAGCCTCCTCGCGTTCCGGATCGTTCATGGCGCCGCTGTACAGATACGAGATTCTGGCCCCCTCCCCACGCACGTAGGCCGCCCACGAATTCCAATCCGACATCAACGCAATCCATGCGTCTGCTGTCGACGACCGCTCCGCCTCTTCAGCCCGCGCAATCAGAATGTCGTACTCCCGTTTGGCGTCGGCCGCTGTCAGGCGTTCGCTGCGAGTGGGGCGATGAAGGTAGGTTGTTGGAGTCATTGCGGAATGATTGTGGGGTTCACGTCAAGAATGGTAGCCGCGTGAACGACCAGGTCTCTAACAAGTGACGGATCGAACGGGGAACGAAGACCAACCTCGGCTATCAGATCGTTGAAGCCACGGGTCCCACCTACCCGGCAGAGATGGGTGTATATCTCGGCCGCACGCTCGTGGCTCTCGACATCGATCATTGCCAGTTGCATGGCAATGACCTCGGCCACGGCGTAGTCGATCATGTAGAAGGGGCTGGCAAAGTAGTGGGTGATCTGAAGCCACGCACGACGGCGATGCTCCTCATATCCGGTGACATCGATAGCCGATGGATAGTCGCGGAGTACGTCCATCCATGCATCGTTCCTCGCCTCGGGGTCGGCATCGGGGTTGTAGTATACCCAATGCTGGAACAGATCGCTCCTGGCAACACTCGCCAGCAGACCGATCCCCTCGCGCCATTGATTTCGCCGGTAACGCTCGGCCTCACGTGGCTCCAGAAAGACGTCTGCATGACGGCTCCCGAGGAACTCCATACCGATCGAATGGATCTCGGCGCAATCTGTTGATGGAGAACGCAGATCCACGGCCGGGATCGACATGCTCTCGATCATCTGCATGCAATGTCCCGATTCATGCAGGAGCGTTCGCATGTCGTCCGCACCACCGGTCATTTGATAGCAGATACCTGCGAGCTTGTCGCGATGGAACGGTATCGCAAACGCACCAACGTACTTGTTCCGACGGGCCTCGATATCCATGACACCGGCGTCCCGCATCGCACGGAGATGTTCGCCGAATCGGGGCGATACCCGCTCAAGGATCTCCTCCAGATACGCCTCCTCCCGCTCCATGTCGATTACACCCAGTGGGAGATCGAACTCCGGATCGAACCCCGTGTCGTACGGGCGGATGCGCTCCAGACCAAGCCTCTGCGCGTGCCGTCGATCCAGTTCTCTGCTCAGTGGATAGGTGTATTCCAGGATCGCCTCGCTGAAGAGCTTAACCTGGTCCGGATCGTATTGGTCCTTCTCGGTCATGAGATAGCCGAGGCGGACGAAGTTTGGATCACCAAGATTGCCGGCCATGCGATGACGGATGGAGACAAGCTGGTCGAACATCGATTCCAACACTTCGTGCCCGTCCTTCAACCATGCAACCTGTGCGTCATATGCGCGCCGCCGGAGGTCTCTATCGTCCGATCCGCCGAGCGCCATTGCCTGCATGAGAGGGACATCCTCTCCGTCGATCGCAATGACCGCCGACCCCATCGTCTCCTGGTATTCCCTGACGATGCGTTGTTCCTCCCGCCGCAGTTCCTGATTCACCGGGGCGAGCGGATCGAGACTCATGTGGAGGATGTCACCAAGCCGCTGACCATACCTTTCGAGAACGGATCCCAGATGTCGGCTGGCGAGGAGCGCACGATTGAATCGTTCTGACGCTGCCGTTCCGATGGGTACAAGTTCTTCATTCACCAGTGTCATCGCCTTCTGCGAATCGGGGTCCGCCATGTGACAGCGATACTCAAATGCGACCCTGCTGAGATCGTTCGACACACCGGTCTCGAACCGATTCCACTCCTCATACAAGTCCAGCCAGGCATCCGGGGAGTCGTTGTCCTCCGCAACGCCAATGCGTGAGAGGAATGTGTCGTATGACTGTTGGAGTTCTGCTGGGGATAGCATGAATGGGTCGACAGGTTGGTGATTGGCGGCCGACGGTCAAGTGATCGGGTTCTCCGGCAGCCAAGCCGGAATGGCAATCGATACCGGGAGGCACTACGAAACGCGCCGAAGAGCTCGGGATCGTCGCCCTTCTTCACCAGCGATGCGGGCGGAACGGACCATGTGGCGTAATGGTCCGTCACATGACAGGCGACCGGAACAGATCGGGCCGCCATTCACAACCATTCCCTCGTTCCAGGCGACTGTACGATGGTCCGACGATACAGCGGTGGGTCTTCGACACCGTTCTAGTTCACGACCCCCAGTTCCTCGGCTGCGTGATTCATCAGATCACGCATCAGGTCGGGATCAAATGGTGAACGGAGCCCCGCGTTCCGGAAGATGTCAAGAACACTAAGCGTCCCCCCTACCCGACAGAGTTCCATGTAGACATCGACGGCCCGAGCGTGATCCTCGGCATCGATCATGGCCAGCTGCATCGCCCCCGTTTCGGCGATTGCATAGTCGATGTAGTAGAAGGGCATATGGAAGAGATGCCCCTGTGCATACCAGCGGGCACTCTTGTACTGTTCGACACCCGTGAAATCAATACCGGTGGTATAGGTATCCCATATGGCATCCCATGCGGCGTCACGCTCGTCGAACGTGACATCCGGATGGGCATACGCCCAGTGCTGGAACTCGTCAACGACGCAGATGTAGCAGACCAGCGCGATAGCCTCCTTCCATCGGTTCCGTCGGAAACGTTCGGCCTGATCGCCGGTGAAGAACTCGGTCATATAGCGCATGCTGAGATATTCCATTCCCATTGAGTGGATCTCGCACGCGTCGTAGGTCGGCCACTGCAGATCGACGGCCTCGATCGGCTGTGACTCCCATCCCTGGAAGGCGTGCCCCATCTCGTGCATCAGCGTCCCCACGTCTTCTTCGTCACCCGTCGAGTTGCAGAAGATTGCCACTCTCCCTTCGTCACTGAACGAGGTGCAGTAAGCCCCGGCCTGCTTGCCACGGCGATTCTCGAGGTCGATAAGCCCCTCGTCCCTCATACGCTTGAAGTGAGAGGAGAGCTTTGGAGAGAGTGCATCGAAGACCCGCTGGGCCTTTTCGAGCTGGGTTTCGATTGGAGCGACACCACTGGGGAGGGTCAGCGATGGAGTGTACCCGGCATCCCACGGCGTGAGCGTCTCTGACCCCAGCTCTTCCGCCTGCTGCCGACAGACGCTGGCATACAAGGGAACAGCAAACTCACGAACGTTCTTGCGAAACGTCTCCGATTCCGCGACGCCGTAATCCGTCCGTCCCATCACCTTCAATCCAAGGGGGATGTAGTTGTCATACCCAAGGTTCTTCCCCATTTGATCACGGAGCCTGACAAGCTGATCGTAGAGATCGGCGAGCTCGAGCCGATGGTCCAGAAACCACTGCCGGTAGTTGACAAATGCCTCGCGACGTATAGCAGGATCACTTGACGACGTCATGTTTCGCGCCACCGAGAGAGTAACCTTTTCGCCGCCGACAACGACTTCCCCTCCTGCGACAAGCTTGTCGTATCGGTTGACAAGTTCACCCACCAAGACACGGAGCTGGCTGTTGACCGATGCTAGCGGTTCCACCGTGGTCTCAAGAACATCAATCAAGTGGGCGCCATAGCGATCGGAGATTGCCTGCCGGTGGCGGCTGGAAAGAAGGGCCTTCACGATCGTGTAGTTCCCCTCCTCAACCGCGGGACGCACCGATTCACGATGGTACCGTTCGGCCGCTTCGTGCTCGGCATTGTTCATGTCCTTTGTCAACGCATAACTGATCCGATTCTCCTCGGAATTGGCGTACGACTTCAGGGCGTTCCAGTCGGAGAAGAGCTCCAGCCACCCCTCCGGTGAATCGGAGGCTTCAGCGGTCGCAATACGATCGGCAAGACGCTGGTACTCTGCCGATACAAACGAAGAGGTCAGACGATCAGGTCGGACGGGGTAGTGCTTGTAGGTCATGCGTTCAGACGTTCGATAACGGTACGAAAGGGACGAATATACGGCTACTGCGTCTTCGCTCGCTCGTACATCCTGCCGAACCATTTGCGCATCTCGACGAAGGCGATCAGGAACCCGCTGACACCAATACAGAGAAGCCACTCGTTCGTGGGGAGCGAAACCGTCTTCATCAACGGATGCATGAACGGGAGCTCGACGGCACTCACCTGGAGCGTCAGCGCGAGAATCGTCACGAGGAGAAGGGGGACGTTGCTGGTGAGTCCGATTTTGAAGATCGAGTGCTTCAATGAGCGTGAGTTGTGGACGTTCCAGATCTGGAACAGGGCAAGTGTTGTGAAGGCAGCCGTCCGTGCCGTCATCAGCACGTGTTCGGGGACGTTCGTGCTGAAGGCGGTGTAGCCCTGGTCGTAGTGTTGCAGAACCTGCTCATATACGAAGAGGGTCCCGAACATCATCACCAGACCTCCCCCAAGAATCCGTTCTCCCATCTGCCAGTTCAACAACCCTTCACTCCGCTTTCGCGGTGGATCGAGCATGATGTCGCCATGCTCCTTCTCGTAGGCGAGGGGAATCGTGCTGGTGCCGTCGGTGACCAGGTTGATCCAGAGGAGTTGGACGGCGGTAACCGGGAGTTCACGGAAACCAAGGATTACGGCTGCGGCAAGCGTGAGGACTCCCCCGGTGGAGGTCGTCAACACATAGAGAACCATGTGCTGCAGGTTGCGGAACATGACACGACCGTAGCGCACGGCAGACACGATCGACGCGAAGTTGTCGTCCTGCACGACCATCGCCGAGGCCTCCTTCGCGACGTCGGTTCCACTCCCCATCGCCACCCCGATATCGGCCTGCTTCAGAGCCGGTGCATCGTTCACACCGTCCCCCGTCATCGCCACGACATGCCCATGTTGTTGCAGCGCGCGGACAATCCTCAGCTTATGCTCCGGGGCTACGCGTGCATAGACGTCGATCCGCTCCACACGATCGAACAGATCATCATCATCCATCGACTCCAGATCCGTTCCCGAAAACGCATGTGGCGTTCTCCCCTTCCCAAGCTGGAGCTGTTCGGCGATGGAGATAGCGGTCGATCGATGATCTCCCGTGATCATCACAACCTTGATTCCAGCGTGCTGAGCGTCCTCGATGGCGACTCGGGCCTCGTCTCGCGGCGGATCCTCGATTCCATGGAGCCCGGCGAAAATCCCACCCGAAAGGTTCAGTGGATCGACGCCCCCCTCGTCCGCAACCGGGAAGTAGGCCGTACCAATCACACGGAGGCCACGTCCGGAGAACTGTCCCTGCCGTTCCTCGATCCATGTCCGATCGATCGGCATCACACCCTCGGCACGATGCTCTCGATCACACATCGCGATGATCTTCTCAACGGAACCCTTTGCGATGTAAACCGTTTGCGTGTCGCTTCGGATGGACGAGACCATGTACATCCGTTCGGATTCGAACGGTAGGACGACCTTTGGCCGCCAGGTCCGTCGCTCCTCGACCTCCATCCTACCCTTCTCGGCGGCGACGATCATCGCCCCCTCGGTGGGATCTCCAACCAGTTGCCGACCGTTCTCACCATTGGTGAACGACGACTCGGTACAGAAGAGTCCCACACGGAGTGTCCAGCCGAGCGGGGAGTATGGATCGGGGATCATCGGCGCGCCGGAATCGTCATGGATGTCCCCGACTGGTTCGTACCCGCCGCCGGAGAGGGTGACAATGCGGTCGTCAGCTGCTACCATGACGGTCGTCATCTGATTCCGCGTCAACGTGCCGGTCTTATCCGAACAGATAAACGTGGTGGAGCCGAGCGTTTCCACTGCATTCATCTTCCGGACGATTGCGTTGCGACGCGCCATCTGGAAGACGCCGATGGAAAGGGCTACCGTCACGGCAATTGGGAGCCCCTCCGGGATCGCAGAGACGGCCAGACCGATCGATGTCAGGAGCATGGTGGTTGGGTCGTACCCTCGGAGTATGCCGATAAGGAAAATGGACCCGATGACGATACCAATCGCAAACGCCATGACCTTGCCGAACTTCGCCAGGCGTTCCTGCAACGGAGAGGACGCTTCGTCGGCATCGATGACACTACGCGAGATCTTTCCGATTTCGGAATGTTCGCCAACACCGATGGCGATTCCCTTCCCACGCCCCTTGCGCACCGTCGTCGCTGCGTACGCCATCGTGATGCGATCGCCGAGAGGCGTGGACGTCTCCAGGACTGCGCCGCTGTTCTTGACCACGGGCATCGACTCGCCTGTCAACATCGACTCGTCGATCGTCAGTTCGTGCGTATCGAGAAGACGGATGTCGGCCGGTATCCTGACGCCACTCTCGAGCAACACTACATCGCCGACCACGAGTTCTTCAGCCGTAATGGTCTGCTGTGCACCACCACGGACGACACGCGCCGAGGGGGCTGTCAGATCCTTCACCGCCCGAAGCCTTGCGCCGGCCCTCTGTTCCTGAACATATCCAATGATGGCGTTGAAGATGACAACGAAGAAGATTGTTGCGGCCTCGGCTACATCCGATACGAACGAGGTCAGAATCGCCGCGCCAAACAGGATGAAGATCAACGGATTGTTGAACTGCTCCAGGAAGAGGAGGAGCTTCGATTTCTCCTTGCCTTCGGGGAGATGGTTGGACCCATACTCCTTCCGCATCCGCTCGACACCATCAGCATCAAGCCCGCGATCGAGATCTATTCCAAGTTGCTCGAGTAGGTCGCCACCGGGCGTAGCATGACTCGTCTTGATCTGGTCGTGTGAAAACGAAGAGTGATCCGGCATTGCGAGGTTAGATGTTGCTCGTTAAATCTCTGCGCATTGGATGTCCCCCCGGCGGACGTTGGTTCAATGCGCGGTGTGATGCTGCGTCCTTTGTCCTGCACGTATGGTGCCTGTTGGGCACAGAAGGAAAGCGTTCCGCACATCTCATCCGAGCCCTACGCTACGGCGTTGCTCGCATTCACCCCCTCTCCCTCTGAAACAGGGTCGCCGGGAATCACGTGATCCTCGACACGCGGCGTCCTCGTGGCAGAATGTTGAATACCTCTCAGATCGTAAGGCTGTTCAAATCGCGCGGAGTCGAGGCGCGCAACCACAAGCGAATGAGGCGTACCCGAGGTACGCCGCAGTGAGCGAATAGGAGTGCAACGCAGTGATTGCGCGTATTTCAACAACCTCCCAAGCCCCCCTCATCCCTTCGCCCTGATCTCGCGCCTTCCTCCCATGAATGGGCGAAGGACTTCGGGAATGATGACACTACCGTCAGCCTGCTGGAAGTTCTCGAGAATGGCCACGATGGTCCGCGGAACTGCTATGGCCGTACCGTTCAGCGTGTGAACGAACCGAAGGTTCCCCTCGGCATCACGAAAGCGGATGTTGAGTCGGCGACTCTGATAGTCTGTGCAGTTGCTGGTACTGGTTACTTCACCATACCCGTCCCGTGAGGGCATCCAGGCCTCCAGATCATACTTCCTGAACGCAGGCGCACCCAGGTCTCCGGTGGCAATGTCGATCACGCGGAACGGAATGCCCAGCTCGCGAAAGATCTCCACCTCGATATCCCGCATCTCCTCATGCGCCGCCTGACTGACATCGGGATGAGTGAAGGCGAACATCTCGACCTTGCTGAACTGATGAACGCGATAGAGTCCTTTCGTGTAGGCTCCGTGGGCCCCTGCCTCCGTCCGGAAGCAATGACTGAACCCACCCATGCGGACCGGCAGTTCTTCCTTCGGCAGCACCTTCCCCTTCAGCATGCCCCCAAGGGTAATCTCTGCGGTACCGATCAGACAAAGGTCGCTCCCCTCGATGCGATAGACCTGCGTCTCCTCGCCACGGGGATTGAAACCGATGGCATCCAGAATGTCGGCACGCGCCAGGTCAGGGGTTAGATGGGGGGCATACCCACGGGCGGCAACCTTTCCCAGTGCATAGTTGACAAGGGCGAGTTCAAGAAGGGCACCGTCATTCTTCAGATAGTAGAATTTCGCGCCACTCACCTCCGCCGCCGTTTCGAAATCGAGAATATTGAGGTCGGCCCCGAGCGTTAGATGATCCTTCGGCTCGAAGTCGAATGTGGTCGGCTCGCCATATCTGGCGATCTCTCGCGCGTCGTCTTCTCCACCAACCGGAACATCGGGATGCGTCATGTTCGGAATCGCCCGTATCGCCACATCATACTCCGCATCAACAGCGGCGATTCTCTCCTCCAGGCCTGCGATCTCTTCCTTCAATTCCTTCCCACGCGCAATCAACACATCACGCTCCGCCTGCTCCAGCTTCCCCTTCATCTTCTGAGATGTCTCGTTCCGCTCCTTGCGTGCCGTCTCCAGTCTCTGAAGTATTGCGACGTGATCGGCATAGAGGGTGACAACGCGATCGACGTCGGCGTTGCGTACGCCTCGCGCCTCGATGTTCGTCCGGACCGCGTCGATGTTATCGCGTATGAACTTGATGTCGAGCATAACGAATGTTGAGTTGACGGAATTGGAAAGGGGGGAAGATAACCCCCGGCCGGCAGTCGCCAGCTAGACCTTGATTACCGCAGCATTGAGGTATCGCGTCTCAGGCATCAACGGATGGATCGGGTGATCCGGAGGGGCTCCACGCTCTTCAAGAATGATGCCCTGACGACGGGAGCGAGAAAGGGATTCACGGACGATCTCGGAGAATGTGTCGCCCGTAATGTGGTGGGAGCAGGTGGCAAGGAAGGCGATGCCCTCCTCATTCAGGAGGGCGAGTGTTCGCGAGAAGAGTTCAACGTACTTCCGGCGCGCAGCCGAAGCGTGCTTCTTCGAACGGGCGAATGGAGGCGGGTCTGCTATCACGGTATCGAACATCTCCCCCCCCGACTCGAACTCGCTCAGCATGTCGAAGACGTCCCCCGTCCGCGTCTCGATGGGGCCAAGCCCATTGAGTTCGCGATTCTGTTCCAACTCTGAGATTGCATCCGCCGAACTGTCGATTGCGACAACACGGCCGGCGCCGGACGACACTGCATGCAGCGCGAATCCCCCGCTGTTGCAGAAGAGATCCAGGACACTCCCCGCCGTCATGTACCGTCGCATCACATGCCGGTTCTCGCGCTGATCCAGATAGAAGCCGGTCTTCTGTCCACCGAGCGGATCGACCCGATAGCGGAGAATGCCATCGTCGATGATCTGCGGCGGGGCCTCACCCCTCGCAATGCCTACGACCTGCGGAAGTCCCTCCAGCGATCGAAGCGACGTGTCGTTCCGTTCGACTACACCGGTGATACCATCGATATCCATCAACGCATCGTACAGGAGATCGCGCCTGAGCTCCATCCCGAGCGCCGCAATCTGCACGACGCAGACACCACCGTACCGATCGACGACAACACCCGGCACGCCATCCGACTCGGAATGAACGAGGCGATATGACGAGAGGCCCGGATAGAGGCGGCGCCGGAGACGAAGTGCTCGTGCGACGCGCGCGGCGAACCAACGCGAATCCAGAGGTTCGTCGATCGTGCCGGTCATCCGAACGGCGATCAGGGAATGCGGATTGTAAATACCACTCCCAACGCCCCGACCATCAGCAGACAGGACATTCACCAGATCGCCGGCGGCATACGCGCCTTCCACGCGCGAAATCTCATTGCTGAACACCCACAGGTGACCCGCGCGCAACCGACGATCTTCTCTGGGACGGAGATGGATGGGCATAGCATGTTTGATAGTCGCGCTGGGCGATCGTGTGAGACGTGCGCTTGCGCGCTCGTTGGATGTTCGTCGGAGACGGACGACGTTAGACATATGCTGGCGCTCGCGTTACACGGCGCCCGAGCCGGCCGACCTGACCAGCACGCAAGCGGACATCCATCCGCGTAGCCTTCGAATCGCGCAGCGATCTAATGGCGAAGCCTTCCAACCGGGTAGCGATCCAACCGCATACCGATCCAACGGCGTAGCGTTCTAACCGCGTGTCGATCAATCGTCGAGGCAAGAGGCATGTACCACCTACCTCTTCTCCAACCACCATGCCACCAGGACGATTGCAAGCGAAGAGAGGATAAGTACTGGCGCCACGACCACCAGGTCATCAGCTGTGCGATAGCTCGGCATGATGCTCCCATCGCTGTCGGGCGAATGGAGGACCACCAGAGAAATTGCGTTGAAGATGAAGTGCCCGATGACCGATGGAAGCACGCTACCGGTCCGCCAGGCCAGATAGCCGAAGTAGTACCCCAGTCCCATCAGCGGAAGGAACATGAAGGGCTGAAGGTGAAGGAGGGCAAAGAGAAAGGCCGCAAGGGAGATTGCCCCCACCGGCCGGAGTGTTCGCTCGAACAACGACTGCGCCAGCCCACGGAAGAGCGTCTCCTCGCTAAGCGCCGGGATCAGCCCCCCCACCAGCAAAATTGGAATCATCCCGACGGCGGACGTGGCCGTGAAGAGCTGACGATAGGTCTTCTCCATCTCCCAGGTCATCGTGTGGTACACCTCCTGCAGCCAGGATGGGATAAGGAACACCTCCTGGACAAGAAGCCACGACTGCGTCAGGCCCCACATGGCAACAGTCCCGACGATGGAGGCGAGCATCACCGGCATGGGGACAGAACGGAACCGTAGGAGTGGACTATCGCGAAAACCGAATGGTGGCGCCAGAAGGACGGCGGGGAGGAACATCATGACCAATTGCGCCGCGCCAACCGCGGGGAGCGAAAGATGCCTCTCGATGTTCAAGGCCGTACCCGCACCGATTGCGGTGAAGAGGGCAATCCCGAACTGGAAGAGGAGTGTGAGAATCACCGCGATGACGATTCCCTGAATAACCGGTCGGGAGGATCTCTCGACGTCGACCTGGGAATCCATACGGGCCCCTACTCCACCGGTCCCAGACGGCTCAACCCCGACTCAATACCGGCCCGATCGCCGGCGATGACGGCGACCATTCTTGACGGGTCCATGCATCTCTGGCAGACGCGAAGGACATCGTCGGCCGTCACGGCACGGATCTCCTCCGGGAAGCGTCGGTAGTAGTCGTCATCCAGATCATAGAGGGCAATCGCGCGGACGAAGCTCGCTATCTGCCCAGGTGTCTCAGTCTGCAGTGCCTGCGACCCGATCAGGTAGTTCTTCGTCATCTCCAGCTCATCGCTCTCGACCGCCTCCGTCGCCATGCGACGCAACTCATGGATCATCTCCTCCAGCGCCCTGTCCGTTACCGCAGTACCTACCGATCCAACAATGGAGAAGAGACTTGGGTTCTTCAACACCTCGACAGACGAGCGGGCACCGTATGTGAAGCCGTGTCGCTCGCGTAGGTTGTTGTTGATTCTGCTGTTGAAGTATCCACCAAGAAGCGTGTTCGCAACAACAAGAGGGACGTAGTCGGGGTCTCGTCGGGCTATTCCAACGTGACCGATTCGAATTGCCGATTGGAACGATCCGGGGCGATCGACAATCACGATCCGGAGAGTCTCGGCCGGCTTCGGGATCTGGTACTCAGGCGACGGCGGGCGTTCTCCGTTCCACGAACCGAATCGCTCCTCGAGCATCGGCACGAATCGATCGGGATGAATGTCGCCTGCAGCCACGATGAAGGCATTCCCCGAAGTGAACATCGTTTCGTGAAACGCGACGCATGCCTGACGGGTGATCCGTCCCAGCGATTCCCGCGTGCCGTCAAGAGGCGTGCCGTAGGGGCCGGTTCCAAACACCTCGCGGCGAAACCGGATGGCTGCCATGTACGACGGGTCGGCCTCGCTCTGGAGTATCGACGCGATCGCCTGCTTCCGCTCGCGGTCGACCTCCTCGGCCTCGAAGCGAGGTCTCAACGAGACGTCGGCCATGAGGTCGAGAGCGGTTGGGAGAAACTGACTGAGCACGCCAAGACCGACCGTCATCTCATCTCGTCCGGCACCGGCATCGAGTATCGCACCCAGGTAATCGATCTCCTCGGCCAGCGTCTGCGCATCCCGCTCCCCGGCGCCGCTCAGCAACAGACTTCCTGTGAAGTCGGCGAGACCGGGGATATCACCGTCACTCGATGCGCCACTCCGCAGCACCAGTTGGACGGATAAATAGGGCTGAACATGATTCTCCACCACAAAGACCGGCACTCCGTTTGACAACGCGTACCGTGCGAACGTGGGGAAGAGCGTTCTCCCGCCCGATCGGGGCTGCGGGGGACGGGATCGATCCAGTGTATGAGTGGAAGACATCGTTCAGTCGTGGAATTCGTATTCGACGACGCTCGGTTCGAACGACGTCATGTACTCGGAGGCAACACGCTGAACGTCGTCAGCCGTGATCGAAGCATACATATCGGCTTCACGGAAGGCGAGCATCGGATCGCCATAAAGTGCACTGAAGAGGGCCAGGCGCTCGGAACGATTGGAGATCGACTGGAGTGAGTGGGCAATCCGTGTCGCCTTGCGATGAATTACCTTCTGCAGCTCCCGTTGCGTGACCCCCTTCCGAGCGACGCGGCTGATCTCTTCCATGATTCCCTCCTCCAGGTCCTCGACGGTAACGTCCCTGTCCGATCCCACGGCATAGAGGTAGATCATCGACCCAAGCTCACCTTCATCCAGAAGGAAGTCGGCCTCCGAGGCGATCTCCTTCTCATACTCAAGCGCCCGGTAGAAACGGGAACTCTCACCCTCCGCGAGAACATCGCCAAGGATATCGAGCGCACGGAGATCGCGATGCCCGAGTGCGGGGGCATGCCACCCCATGAAGACTCCATTGAACGGGAGAATGTCGCGCCGGACTCGGCGTCGTTCACCCCGTCGGCGAAGGAGGGCCAGTTCAGACGCCGATGGTGATGTCACCAACTCGTCGGAGGGTGAAACGATATCACCATAGTAGGCCTCCACAAGCTCGATCGCCTCGTTACGATCGAAGTCACCGGCAATCGTGAGGCGTGCTCGGCGCGGAACGTAGAATCGTTCATAGAACCGACGCACATCCTCCATGGTTGCACCACGGACGTCCTCAACGGATCCAATGGTGTCCCAGCTGTAAGGATGTTGGGGATCGTAGGAGAGTTCCCGCATGATGCTCGACGCATCACCATAGGGGACGTCGTCCTGCGTCTGCTTCTTCTCTTCGATGACGACGTTCTTCTGCGTCTCCAGCGATTCTTCCTCGATGGCGAAGCCGGCCATCCGATCAGACTCGAGCCAGAGTCCCAGCGCCAGGTGCGATCCGGGGAGAGTGATATGGTAGTCGGTAAGATCGGGGGTCGTGAAGGCGTTGTTGTCCCCTCCGACCATGGTGCAGTAGCGATCGTAATCGCCGCGAGGGACGTTCCGCGATCCGTCGAACATCAGGTGCTCGAACAGATGGGCAAACCCGGTCCGCCCCGGCTCCTCGTCCTTCGATCCGACGTGATAGAGGACATTGATCGCGACCACCGGCACCCCATGATCCTGATGAAGAATCACCCTCAGACCGTTGGCAAGTCGATACTCGTCATAGAGGGTCGACGCCGACTGCTCGTTGACGACCATTCGATCGGTGGATGGGAGTTGCGAAAGCGGGGCAACCTTTCTGGTCATGAAAAACCTGAAACTGTCGTGAAATACAGGAAATAAACTCCAGCGACCTGTCGAATTACTTCCGGATCAATGGGGTGCGTCAGGTGCGAGCGGGTCCCGATCAGCGCAGCACACGCGGGAGGCTGGAAGATGGTTGCACACAGCGGCCACCCAAGGCTTCCGTTCGCACGCGACCAGCCCTGGGGCGGCCCGCGACTGGTTCATCCCGGCCGATTTCTACGCGCGGGGAAGATAGTGGAGAACGGCCGATCTGTCCGGATCAAGATATGTCCGTGCGACCCGCACGACGTCGTCTGCGGTCACCATCTCGTACTCGCGCACAAGGGCGTTGACAAGTGAGGGATCGCCCCGCAGAACCGCGTTGTAGGCAAGGGCATCCGCCACCCCGTTCAACCGGGACATCGAAGCTACATGAGCTGCCCGTATGTAGTTGAGGGCGCCGCTCAACTCTCGCTCGGTTACACTCTTCGTCCCCGCCTCCTTCAGCACCTTCCAGATTCCGGCTTCCAGTTCATCCGCCGTAGTCCCCTGCGCGGCGATACCGGCAACGACGAACATCCCCGCGCTCTCCATCGGCGATGAGAACGCCGATATGCTCTGCGCGATCTGCCGCTCGATTGTCAGTTCGCGCTGTAGCCGACTGGAACGCCCCCGCCGCAGGATAATCGAAAGGAGTTCCAGCGCTCTTCCATCTGGATGACCGACCGGCACCGTCTGCAGCCCAATGTAGACCGATGGTGCGGGGACCGACTCCACAATACTTGCGCGGCGCTCCCCGCGAATCGGATCGATGTTCACGATGGGTGGAACGATCCGTTCGCCCGGCGGAATCTCCCCGAACCACCGCTCGATCATCGTCCTGGCTTCGTTCGGATCGAAATCGCCCGCGACAACAAGGGTGGCATTGTTGGGAACGTAGTAGCGACGGTGAAACGCACGGACGCTCTCCAGCGGGGATGCCTCAAGATGGGCCATGTCCCCAATCGGTCCCCATGCGTAGGGACTCCCTTCGAACAGGAGTTCCAGCAGCTTGAGGAACCAGAGCCCGTAGGGGGCGTTGTCGTACCGCTGGCTCCGCTCCTCCTTGACGACCGCACGCTGGTTGTCGTAGTTCTCGTCGCTGACACTCAAGGCCCGCATCCGATCGGCCTCCAACCAGAGTGCCAGTTCGAGATAGTTGGCAGGAAGAGTCTGGAAGTAGTTGGTGCGATCCTGTCCTGTCGTGGCGTTGACGGTTCCGCCAACACGCTGAATGTGGGTGAAGTGCTCAGTCTTCCCTACATGCTCCGAACCCTGGAACATCATGTGCTCGAACAGATGCGCAAATCCGGTCTGATCAGGGAGCTCGTTCTTCGAACCCACATGATACCAGAGAACGACATGCACCAGGGGAGCGTGATCGTTCCTATGGAGGATCACGCGGAGTCCATTCGAGAGTTGATACTGCTGAAAGTCGATCGCGTGAAGAATGGTTCCTCCGGTCCGACCGGCGCTCTCTCCGTTCGACGTTTGGTGGCGAGGCGTCATCAAAACGTGTGCTTGATATCCCAGTAGATTTCCTCGCGGAGCTGATCGATCCAGGAGGCGAGTTCACGATTCTGTTTGTAGAGAAGGGCCAGTCGTTCGATCTGCGTCCTGTCCTCCACCAGATCGACCTTGTGCTTCGGTATCCGCCGGGCGACACGGATGATTTGGTACCCATTCTCCGTCGGCGACAGAGCGGCCGGCATCGGTTCGGTCACATCGCCGACCTTCATCTTCTCCAGCTCTCCCTTCTGTCCCGCCGGGAGACTCTCCAGCTGAATCTTTCCCAGCGATCCACCCAGCCCGCGCGTGTCGGGATCCTGACTGTAGCGTCGGGCGAGGTCAGCGAAATCCGCACCGGCGAGGACGCTGTCACGAAGCCGCCCCAGCATTGCCATCACGGAATCGCGATCGCGATCGGCTGCGGAGATAGGAAGGAGAATGTGACGGGATCGGGTCTTCTCCCCCTGGCGATCAAGCACCTGGATGATGTGAATTCCGAACTGAGACTCGACCGGCCCGGAGATATCGCCAATAGCCAGCTTCTTCGCCGCCTCTTCGTATTCGACGACAAATCTTCCCGGCTCCACGAAACCGACATCTCCCCCATTGCTGGCGGAGCCTGGATCGACCGAGTATCGCCCGGCAAAATCAGCGAAGTCACCACCGGCCTTGAGCGAGTCAATGATCTTCTTTGCCAGCTCGACGGCCCGATGCTTCGCCTCATCGGTCGGCTTGTTCACCAGAACGATCCGCTGCAGCTCCACCTGTTCCGGTATCTCCGGAATTGAATCACGATAGATTCCGAAAAACTCCTGAACGTCGGCGTCGGTGACACGAACACCTGCGACCTTTCGCTGTTGAACACGTTGCGAGAGGGCCTGGTCGCGTAGGAGATTCTGCAGTTCGCGCTTCACGTTCTCGGTCGACATGCCGTACGTCTTCTCGACACACGCAACCGACCCGCGGCACCGCTCCAGCAGGTAGGCGTACTGGCGCTCGACCAGCTGAGTGACCTCGTCATCCGTTACCGAGACGCTGTCCTCACGGGCCTTGGCCAGCAGAAGCTTCTCGCTGATCATCGCCTGGAGCATCTCCCGCAGGTACGCCGGATCCTCGGGATTCGCGTGCGTCGCTGCCGACTGCTGGAGTGCCATCTGACGGACTTCGCTGATCAGAATGATCTCGTTCCCCACCACCGCGGCAACTCCGTCGACCAGCGCTCGCGTCGACCCCGGCTCGTCACCACCCGGCTGTGCGAGCAGGGGGAGGCCGGCGGCGAACAGCAATGCCGCAACAAAGAGCGATTTCATAAACGTCGTGTACATGTCACTAAGGAACGACAAAGCGGGGACGATGTTGTTGGAAGCCGCTGGTCAAATGTTCAAGGTCGAACGTCACATGCTGGCTGCTGCCTTGGCATCTAACCGACCGCCAAAGGCGGGAGATCTAACGCGACGAGCTCAACACCTTCCGCAGCGTCTTGTCGTTGATCGAGACGCGGTAGAGTTTGCGAAGGGAGTCGATCCATTCGCGCTGGAGATTCTCGCGGACGTTGTCGATGTAGTCGCTCTGCACTTCCGGACGGGCCTCCTCGTAGGTCATCGGCCGGGAGAGTTCGACAGAGTCTATGCGGATGATGCTCACCCCCTGCTGATAGGCGAACGGCTCGATCATCAGGCCGGGGCGCGGATTCTTCTCACGCTGCAAGACCTGCCTCACGATGTCGGCGTTCTTCTCGGTTGACATCGTCCAATGCCCCTTCCGCTCACGATAGCCCGCACGCTGTGTTCGCGTGGCGGCAAGTGAGTCGAAGAGCGACGGGTTCATTTTCAGCAGTGCCTGAACCTCTTCCACTTCCGGTTGATTGTAGAGGAAGATCTCGGTAAGCGCAAGCTTTGGGAGGGTCTTGTACTTCGCGCGATGCGCCTCGTAGTAGGCCTTCCCCTGCTCCTCGTCGTAGCCCTTGTTCAGCCTCTTCCAGATGATGGAATCTTCGAGTGTAAAGATGAGGATGCCATCACGGAATTCATTCATCAACGTGGCGAACTCGGGGTACTCGGCCTCCAGGTTTTTCGCCTCGTCGATCAGGGCGGGCATTTCAAGGAAGCGATAGACAGCCGTTCCCATACCGACGCGGGTTGTCGGCGTTGCCTTCAGCTCCTGACGGTTGTTGACGGTGTCGATCCACGCACCGACGCTGTATGCCCGACCACTGTAGTTGAACAGGGTCTCACCACGCAGCCCCCGACCAATACCGGTCGCCCATCCACTGTCGGCGGTCGTTCCCTGCGGATTGAGGGCGGCGGTGAACTGATCGAAGATGGAGGGGTTGAACCGCAATCCGTGCTTGTCGACCACGTTCCGGACGTACTCCTGCCGATCCTCCGCCATCAGACGCTGCTTGTAGAACTGCCGGATCGTCTCCTTCTCCTCGTCAAACGTCGGCCTCTTGCTGTCGAGCCGCCGGATGATGTGGAAGCCGTAGCGCGTCCGGACCACGTCCGAGATCTCCCCATCCTTCAGGGCGAAGAGGGCTTGTTCGAAGGCCGGCTCGAGGCGGGCGTCCTTGATTTCGAATCCGAGCGAGCGGGTGTAGTAGGCGCCGAAGTCTCCCCCCTGCTCTCCGCTCACGTTGTCATCGGAATTCTCGCGGGCCAGCTGCTCGAAACTCGCGCCGGCTCGGATCAGCTTCAGGAGCGAATCGGCCTTCCGATACTCCGGACCATCGACGGCGGCAAAGGGCTGCGCGACGATCAGGATATGCGCCGCCCGGACCTTGTAGCGGGTCGAGCGATCGATCAGCTTCATGATCACGTAGCCGCCCGGCAGACGAATCGGCGCCGGCGTTACCTCACCGACCTTCAGTTCATACCCGGCATCCTCCATTGCAGGCAGGATCATCCCTGCCGTGATATAGGTCGGAAGCCTTCCCTGGTTGTCTCGCGAATTCGGATCATCCGTGGAATCCTTCGCCATCCGCTCGAATGGATAACCATGCTTGAGGGAATCGAGGATGGTGAGGATGCTCCGATAAGCGCGGAGAGTATCGCCGGGGTCCTGGGCGTTCATCGACTTGTAGATGATGGCGAGCAGAAGCTCGTCGTCGCGACGTTTGAAGATCCGCTCGACCGCCGGATCGACCACCTTCCGTTCCAGCAGATATCCGACGTTCGGAGGGGGGGGTACGGCAAGCTGCTGACGGTTCGTCCGGATGTCCTCGATGACCTCGGGGCGCCTGTCGACACCTGCATCGAGGGCTGCCTGGACTTTCAGTCGGTAATTGGCGTACAGGTTGATGAACTGGAGGGCCGAATCGCGGTCGAGTTCCCAGAATGTCTTTCCGCCACGGTTGGCGTTGCGGGAGAAAGCGGCGGCGATCTGTTCGGCAGTGAATTTCTCCTTCCCCACTTCCAGCAGGACTTCATTTCGTCCCTTCGTGTCCCTCGGCTGCGCATACAGCAACGATGCCGCGAACGGTAGAAGCAGGAGAAGCGTCGCAAGGCTGAGGGCGCTCCGGCGACGTAACGACGTGTCGGTCATAGAATGGCGTGAATCGGGATCAGTTATGGGAACAAGGTGGCAAAAGTACGAAAACAGGAAGGAGAGGACGCTACCATTCGTGACAGGGG
>CAYWXV010000010.1:20155-92342 GCA_964462535.1 uncultured Alphaproteobacteria bacterium | reverse complement strand
AAGTCCGCCACCACCGAACCGCACCGCCGCCCTTCTTCATATCTCATGTTTCATATCTCATACTTGTGTTCCCGCCTTCCTCACTCAAAAATGTTTTTCCCCCTTTAAGACCCCTTTAGGCCGCGCCTATAGACTGGTTACTGTGCGATGAGGGAGAGAGGAAATGCGGGGGGGACGTGAGATGGAACCACGGAATTCTCAACAGAATCAACGAATGCTCATGAAAGCGACGGAAACTATCGGAACCCTGCTGAAGGCGATCGTGGCCTGTCTGGCCGTCGCCGGTCTTGGACTCTACCCCTTCTCCCGCTCGAATGGACGGCATCAGGCGGCTGTGCGGGCGTCGCAGGGGCAGACACCCTTCGTGACAGGGTGCTGATCTGCATAAATCTTCTAAAAACGAATAAATACGCTCTCAATACCAATTATCAACGCAAAATCGATCTGGAGAAGCCACAATGAGCACGATTTCAACGCGATTGACACGATGGCTGGGGGTCTGCGTCCTGACCCTCGCCATTCTCTGTCTGGGTGACACCCGGGCATCGGCACAGGCGGGGGCAAGCCCCTGCGATTCCGTCAGCGTTGCCGCCACGTACAAAGGTGATTGCTGCTACGAGTTCACGCTGACGAACACCCAGCACACCTACTTCCTGAACGCCCTCCAGGCAAATCTGCTTGGGGGGACTGGCGTTGTCACCGGCGCCGCTGGTCCTTACACCACGACCAACACATCGACCACAATCAACTGGAGCTTCCCGAACGGGATCCCGGCCACACAGAGCGGGTTGCGGGGCTGCTTCTCCAGTTCGACAGGTCTGATCTCAATCGAATTCGTCTGGCTGTCGCAGGGACGGATCGTCTGTCGCGATACGCTTCGACTGGACTGCAACGTTCATCCGCCCGACGACACCTGCAAGGTTGATACGCTTCGTCTGAACACTGGGTGGAACCACATCAGCAATAGCCTCGATCCGGTCGGCACCTACTCGACGTTCTGGACCGTGATCGCAGACCCATCGGCGAACACGAGCGAGCCACGCCCGGCATCGCACATCACGAAGTATCCGGTCTGGGCAGGTCCACTGGCAAACACGCAGTGGATGAGTTCCTATCCGAGCGCGACGAACGACACCAACGGCAGCTACAAGTTCGAGACCTGCTTCTGTCTAAACGATGGAGCGGGGAAGGTGAAATTCGTCTGCGACCTTCTTGCTGACGACATGGCGCGTGTTTATGTGAACGGTAATCTGATTGGCACGACGCCTGCTGGATGGGCCTTCCTGAATCCGCCGACCCATCTGGATGTCGACATCACGCAGTATGTCCATCCGGGGAAGAACTGCGTGCAGGTCGAGGTCGTCAACACCAGCAATGTCGCGATGGGCTTCGATCTTGCCGGCTACGTGACGGCTTCGTCGAACCTTGCCTTCGACAAGCCGCAGTGCTGCGATCCGCATGCGACCATCATGGGAATGAAGTACTGGGACAAGAACTGCAACGGCAAACAGGATCCGGGCGAGCCGGGCCTTCCCGGCTGGACCATCAAGGTCACCGACGGAACGAACACCTACACGACGACGACCGACGGTCTTGGCAACTACTACTTCACCAACCTGACTCCGGGAACCTGGACGGTCAGCGAGGTGCAGCAGATCGGATGGCAGCAGTCGGCGCCGGCTTTCCCCGGCACCTATATCGTTCCCCTCTCGGCCGGTCAGGTCATTTCGAACCGCGACTTCGGCAACTGCCGAATCCAGCAGCAGGGAGAGTGCTTCGAGATAGCCCGTGATTCGATCTGGTGCACGCAGTCGCCCACGGGATTGCCTGCGTACCAGTACCGTTTCGACATTCGAAGCCTTATCAACTGCAACGGAACTCAGACGGCATCGATCAGTGTTCTGAGCCCCGCCAGCGTCTCGGTTGCTCCGTCGAGCTTCCCCGTCTCTAACGCCTGGGCGACGCAGAACCTCATTATCACGGGTGCCGGCGCCACCGCGGGGACAACGGTTAAACTTCTGGTGAAGGTCTGCTGCGTCGTCCCGGGCACGCCGGAGAACTGCTGCTATGACACCGTCGAGGTTCGTCTCCCCGATTGCCATCAGGGCTGCTTCGAGATCGTGAAGGACACGGTCTACTGCAAAGAGGGACCTAACGGACAGACGATCTACGCATGGTGCTTCCAGGTGAAGAACCTCTCGCCCTGCGATGCTGTCTACTTCTACCTGATCCCGCCGGCCGGCGTCGCGATGAGCCCGAACACGCTCATCATCGGACCACTTGCTCCGGGTGCGACATCGGGAACGTTCTGCGTCCAGATCTCCGGACCAGGCGCCGTCCCCGGTCCACTGACATTCGGCGTGAGGATGTGCGACCGGACGAAGCAGTGCTGCTGCAGTCAGGAGGTGACGATCAAACTCCCCGACTGCGGGAAGCATGATTGCTGCGAAGGCTTCATCAAGCGCTTCGGCAAGCTCTCGAACTCCGCGTCATGGAGCGGACCGGCCTCGGTCTCCGGCTGGATGTCGGCTATCGGCACCGGCGGCGCCCCGATCATCCGGGTGGAGGCAACACTCGCCAACGTTTCGATCAACGGCGCGCCGGTCTACGGCTACTTCAACAGCGGTTCGATCGCCAATCCGTTTGGCGCGACGGCCGGTGTCGTGGCCCCGTACGGACACGAGCTCCGCTGGCCGACGATTCCGACCGGCGTCAACATGGCCGCCCCGACGGGCTTCAACCTGAATCTCCAGTTCCCGCCGATGGCGCCGGGACGATTCAAGGATGTCATTCGCTACTGCATCCGCTTCCGCTACACCGACAAGAACTGCGTCACCTGCGATACGGTGCTCTGCTTCAGTCGGACGCGCTATCGGATCATCATCATCGATCACCTGCCGTTCGGCACGATCGAGAAGGGACGGAACCTGGCCTCGTCCGGACAGACGGTTGTCGATGGTCGTCTGATCGATAGTGATAGCGGAGCATTCAGTATCACCTTCCCGCAGTTCCCGTCGGAGCTCGGTTCGGGCCGATTCGTCGGACTCGATGTCACCTCCTCCGAGGCGACGATCATCGATGCATCGTCGAACGACGCGCAGTTCCTGGTGGCCGAGGGTGTCGCCTTCGGAACGTTCGAGAAGAACCCGGGAGAGCGTGTTGAGGTCGGCCTCCGCTACGCCGATCGGAACGGACGGAACAGCATCACCCACGACGTGATGGTTCGCTACGTGCTCGACAGCGATCCACAGGACACGCTCCTGGAGGCCTTCAGCCTCACGCTCCGCAGCGATTCAATCCGTGGCGGAGACGAGGTGAAGGAGACATCGGCGCCGGCCCGCGAGGTCCGCACCTATGCGCTCCATCTCAGAAACTCCAATGGTTCGCAGGAGGAGATCGATCGACTGGTGCTGACTACGACCGACGGCGCCCGCATCCTTGCGGTCGGCCCGGTCGGCGACGACACTTCGGTGACGGTCGGCTTCCGTCGAACCGATGATGGGCAGGGAGTCGCCTCGCTCAACGGCGAGTCGGTTACACTCGCGGCGGACGAATCGATCGATCCTATCTACATAACGCTCTCCGAGGTCGGTGGAACGCAGGCAACGGTCCGTTTCCAGACGGTCAACGCCGGCGGCCAGGTGATCAGCGAGGGTGAGGTGACGCTCGGCAATCCGCTGACGTCATCGGTGGAGGGTGGAGAAGGAGGGGCGGACGTCGCCGGAACGATGCTTCGCGGGAGCTATCCGAATCCGACGAACGCGGGCGCCACGATCAACTTCCACCTTGATCAGAAGGCCGGCGCGGTCACACTCATCGTCAGTGACGCCACGGGTAGGGAAGTAGCCCGTCCGATCGACGGTGAGACCCTTGGAGCCGGCGAGCACGTCACGTACGTGAACGGCGCGCAGCTTCCAAGCGGCACCTACTACTACACGCTCCGCGTCGGTGATCGGGTCGAGACCCGTGCGATGCAGATCGTGCGCTGATTCGCTGCCCGGCCGGCTGGTGGATCGGGTGGAGCGCTCCTCCCCCCGATTCCGCCGCCGGCCACCTTTTCCCCCTTTCCCTCCGGTGCCACACACCCGGGGGGAGAGGAGGGGGAGGGATGAGAGATGAAGGATGAAGGATGAGGGGTAAGGGATGAAGGATGAGATATGAAACATGAGACGATTCGGTTCGCAGCCCGCAATCCCCAATCCCCAGTCCCCGGCCCCAATTAAACCTGAGACCTCTTAAGAACTCTTTAAGCAACACCTATAGACTGGATACTGTTCACTACCGCAGGGAGTATGAAAGTTTGGGAGGGGGCATTGAGGGGTTCAGAGGCGCTGCCCAACGGCGCAACGGATGTTCGGTTCGAGGTTGCACAGGCTGCCCGCGTGAATAGGAGATGTTTCGGTGATGTGCTTGTACAACTGACCTGATGAATCGTGATCGCGACCTCGGCCGAACGTCCGCGCCGGTTAGGGGGGAGTCGAGAAGGGGAAGATTGACTTGACAGATCTCAATTGGAACGTAGGCATTGACTCAGGGAATAGGAATTGGGTATCAGGATCAGGGATCCTGAAGGATGTGGATAAGGGATTGTCTGACCGTCCGTTGGTGACGATCATGGTTGGAAAGATGAACTTGGGGGAGTGAATCACTCCAGCAATGTTCTGATCCCACGACGGCGACAAAACACCCCCGCAAACGATCTTCGTTTGCGGGGGTTTCCTTTTTGGTTCGATATCCGCTCTTGGGTACGATGGATGCTGTGTGCTAAACGTCCGCTCTCGCCGAGGTGTGACGCTGCGCGCATGATGTCGTCAGTTGGCGGAAATTCGATAACGGCGGTGGTAGGATGGCGATCCCGCGCGAACTGTCCATCGGCCAACCCGCGCGCATCGACCCCCTCTCCCTTTGGGAGAGGGCTGGGGTGAGGGGTGCCGTCTGGCCGCGAACGCCCAAGGCACGTCCCCGTCTCTATTCTGCCAACGCACACTTCGCTACATTCTCCGCGTTAACTCCTCCTGCCGTCACAATCCAGATTCTATCCACAACGCCCCGCGATAGTGTGGAAAGCGCTCGACGTGGTGTGCGCTACGAGCGTGTAATCCCCATTCCCCCGTAATGCCATTTCGCATCATCATACCGATCCTATTCGCGCTGGCGATTGCCGGTGTGGCATCTGGACAGGGACTGGTTGCGCATCTGCCACTCGACAGCAATGCGAACGATGTGAGCGGGAATGGACATCACGGTGTCAACTATGGTGCGCAACCGGTCAGCGATCGATTCGGGCAGGCGGGGAAAGCGATGCTCTTCGACGGGGTCGACGACTATATCCGAATCCCCGATCATCCGCAGATAAGATCAGGAGAGGTGACGCTCTCCATCTGGCTTAAGTTCTGCGAGCCGGTCCCGCCACGCTACCAGGACGACGATGGTCCGATCATCATTGGGAAGGGGGCGATTGGCGAGAGTCGAGCCTACATGCTGCAGGTTTGGTGGCCCGCGCTTATCGTTGGCAGGACGGCATACCCGAACGACTCGCTCGGTGGGTGGGACCGAACGACGCAACTGGCCAACGATGGTCGCTGGCATCATTGCGTCTATGCCGTTGACAGCGGAACCGGGCGGGGGGGACTCTGGGTCGATGGCGCACGCTTCTCCAACGGCGTCGCATTCGAATTCCTCGATACGATCACTGCTGATTTCTTCGTCGCCCGAAACGTTCACTCGAACAACTTCTTCCACGCCGCCCTCGACGACATTCGCATCTACGACCGCTGTCTGCTCGACAGCGAAGTTCAGGCCCTCTATCGGGCGGGTGGATGGCCGAACGTGATCCTGCCGACACTTCGCGTCGAGATCGATCCCCCCGGCTCGGTCGAGATATGCGCCGGTGATTCCATCCAACTCCACGCACAGACCAGCGGACCGCTCGATCACATAGTCTGGCGTCCGGCGAACGGTCTGGTACCCGGGAGAGAGGGCGATTCAATAGTGACGGTTCGTCCCGACACAACGACCAGATACCGTGTTGTCGTATCGCTCGGTGAACCATGCTCGGAAGTGTGGGATTCCGCCGATGTGACGGTGATTGTTCATGAGCGCCCGCTTTCTTCGGCGAGTCCTCTGCGAACCATCTGTGCGGGTGACTCGGTCATGATAGGGGGCGATGGAATCGGCGGTCTCGCGCCGTATCGGTATTGGTGGAGCGCGACTGCAGGTATTGTCGATCGCTCACGGTCGACTCAAGTCGTGTCGCCGAGTGCAACGACGACATACTACCTGACGGTCACGGACGCAAACGACTGTGGTCGCCTGGATTCCATCCGCGTTGTCGTCATCCCACCACCACGCTTGTCGCTTCCGTCTGAGCTTCATTTGTGTCGAGGGGCGATCGACGCCATCGGGGCCACAGCAACGGGGGGAACTGGACCGTATCGGTATCGGTGGTCCCCAGCCACCAGCCTATCAAGCGACACCGTTGCCCAACCTCTGCTACTGGCCGATTCAACACGACGATACTTCCTTCGCGCAACTGACATCAACGGGTGCGTGGCGACCGATTCGATCGACGTTGTCGTGATTGATCCGCCGGTCGCCGATGCGGGGGTCGATGTGTCGCTCTGCACCGACTCATCATCGACTATTGGCACGACGGCGGTTCCGGGTTATCTCTATCGCTGGGATCCCGACCCGTCATTGAGCGATACGACGATTGCACAGCCGATTGTCCGCCCGACAGCGACGACCACGTATTTCCTCTCCGTCATCGACACAACCACCGGTTGTCGTGCGATCGATTCGGTGGTCGTCCACGTCCTTCGTTACGAGCTTCAGTCAGACCGTGCGAGGCTCGACTTCGGCGTTCGATTCGCGTGTGATACGACCACGATGACACGAAGCGTGGTGATCCGAAACGTCGGCGCACGAACGCTGACGATCCATTCGATCGTGATAGACGCCCCGTTTATCGGTAATGCGATCCCGCTCCCACTTGATCTTGCGCCGGGGGATTCGATGCGTCTCGATCTCCTGCTCCCCGCAACGGTCGGACTCTGGAGTGGAAGCTGTCGTGTAGCGTTTCATGACGGAAACTGTCAGGACACTACGGTGATGGAGCTGGTGGGGGAGATCGTGGCGCCGGCACTCGAGGTTCCATCGATCGTCGACGTCGGCTTCGCCGACGGATGCAGGACCTGGTACGACACGGCCATCGCGGTAGCGAACCCGGGGTCCTTGCCATTGACGATTGTCGCGTTGAATGGCGCTCCCGGACTGACGCTGCAGCCTTCGGCCTCGTTGCCGATCGTGATCGAAGCTGAGTCTGATGGGGCATTGCCGATCCGTATCAGCAGATCTGTGCATGGACCCTTCACGATTACGGCTCGTGTCCGGCTGGCAGAGTGCGACACAACCATCGTCATCTTGCTTCGAGGAGACTATCGGGCCGCCATCTTCACGCATGCCGACACGATCGATGTCGGTGAAGTGATCGCCTGCGGAGACACAACCGTCTCGTTTCAATTTGACCTGACGTACATGGGGGGAGCGGGCCGGGTTGGCCGTGTGATCACCGCGACCACCGATAGTCCGTTCTCCATCGATTCGCTCGTCGGTGTGGGGCTAGATAGTGGTGTCACGCATTGGGGACACGTCTACTTCACGCCGACTACCGATGGCGTATTCGTCGGAACGGTGAGGCTGACGCTCGATCCCTGCGGTCTGGAACGGTCGATCGTTCTGCTGGGAAGACGATCGACCGCGACACTGGTCGCCGATCCAGCTGGTCACGATCTAGGAGTCGTTCTCGCCAGAACAACCAGCATCAGAGACGTTCTCTTCATCAATCGTGGCACCGTCCCCGTGCGGGTCGATTCGCTAAACGGACTTGACGCCCCTTTCGCCGTGCAGCGGATTACTCCTCCTCCTCCAACGGTCATCGAACCGGGGGATACGCTCCGTGTGATGGTGGCGTGCACTGGGCTGCCGGGCGCATGGACCGACACGCTTCGTGCTGTCGTTATCGATCCCTGCACGTCCGTTGCGCCCGCCACGATCGCGTTCATCACGCCTGATGGTGCCAACGCGCGCCTCTCCCTGAATCGCATCACGGCAAGAGCAGGAGAGCACCGACGCATTCGCGCAGTCCTGGAGGCGGATAGCAGCATGCGCGCGTCAACGATTCGGCTCGTCGACGTCACGCTTCGATTCAATGCGTCACTCCTCCTGATCAATACAGGGCAGAGTACGGTCTCCGTGCTGAAGGACAGTGTGGGATGGAAGAGGGTTAGGGTGCGCGGCGACGTAGAACCGATCGCAGGTGAGGTGGTCGGTGTCGACGTAACGGCATTGCTCGGCAGCTCCAATCGAACACCGATTCACATAGACGACGTGAAATGGATGGATGCGAATGGGGAAGAGGTGACAGGAGTGGTGATGGACATCCTTGATGGTGAATTCACGTTGGACGGAATCTGCCCGGAGGGGGGCGAGCGACTGGTCGATGGATCAGGCGAGTTCTTCTTGCGGAGCATCATTCCGACGCCGACGTCCACGTTCGGGGTGATCGAGTTCGGTTTGGTCGAAGACGGACCGATCGCGCTGGAGATCGTGGATCTGAACGGACGGCTCATGCAGACACTACATCGTTCCAGTCCAGGTCCGGGGTGCTACCGTGTTTTGATCGACACAAGGTCGTTGGACGCGGGAACCTATCTGGTTGCGCTTCGAACCGAATCGTCGATCAGAGAAACAAGGCTGGTGGTCAGTCGAAGGTGACTGGGCGGCTGATGTGGCTAGATTCTATCGCGACTACTCCCCAACGCTCCCCACGAACATTGCGGGAGCAAGGCCAGGGGAACTCTTGGCCTCTGCTTCATTGTCCAGTCGTATGGTTCGGGCGGAGAGTCCTCCCTTCGACAGTCGGACAACGACAAGGGGACCCATTCCCAGGAGCGCGGATGCAAGCGCTATCGGGACGGTCACGATCTCCGTGAACCACGACGGCGCGGCGTTTCCGGTCAGCGACGAGGCGACATCGCGCGTATGTGCGCGGGTGCTGACAGTGCCAATGTAGAATCCGTAGCGAGCGGCGTAGCGACGCACCGCATCCAGGCTCATCAGGTAGTGTGCGCCGTTGGTGCGGAGACGTATCCATGATCGTCGTCGCAGACGGGCCGGCAGCGATCTGATGTCCCACGCACCAACCAGAAGCGTGCCGGCCGGACGAAGCCAGAGCCGCGAACGCTCGAAGACGAGCGACGGAAAGTCGAACCATTCAATAGCCTCCGTCGCGATCACCCCGTCAAAGCTCTCAGGCATATACCGAAGATTCTCAAGCGACGGGGGTACGAGGCTGGTCCCCAGGGCGTCAACCGATGGCGTTGTCAACGTGACGCCCGACTCTCTTGCCGCCTGGACGATCGCATCGTTCGGAGGACCAAGAAGGAGCACGTTCCCACCGCCAAGTCGACGAATGCTCTCCACAATAATCTGCGTCGGGAGTGCAAGCTGTCTGGTGGTCGCCGGGTTCGCGGTGTCTGATGGAAGAACTATCAACCCGCAGTCGCGGCAGCGTCTCCCCATAATCGAACCACCGAGCGCTACCGCGTCGAAGCAGAATCCCCCGCACAGGTCGCACGGCGGGATCCATTCGTCGGACGGATGCGTGTTGATGGACATGGGGAATCGATTGCCGATGATTCTTCGGTTACTCTACGATGTTGACGGTCGTGGGGGCACCATTTCCCCGGACCTCGGGATAGTACATGAGCGATGCCACGGAGGGCATGACTGCATATCGCCCTGGAATCTGTGCCCGCATCACGTAACTGAAAAGGTACTCCTTTCGGTCCACCGCGTTCGCAAAGAACGAGACCTTTTCGTCCCGCAACTCCCGATTCGCATACCACCAGAGCCAGGAATACTCACCCTGCTTCTTTCTAGTCACCTCGTCGTATTCAGCCTCGTCAACGATCGTGTAGCCGTTCGTATTCTGGACCACCTCGCACCCGGCCGGGATAGGATCTTCCATCATGACGAACTCCTGCCAGCGATCGGGTATGATCCTCACCTTCACAAAAATCTCGTCCCCACTCCTGACGGTTCCGTTGAACGGCGTCTTCTGATATACGATGGTCTCACCACGCTTTTCTCGCTTGAGATTGTAGTACTCGCGCGAGACCTGGAAGCCCGCCGATGAAGGGCGGAGCTGTGCGCCAGTTGCGTGGTACACGATCCGCGCGGTCGATATCAGCCGACCACCCCCCCGTTTATCAACCACGATGGTGTTGGTGCCCGGCCGCAGTTGAGCGCCGGTGAACTCGAGTCTGATTTCCGGCTTGAACACGTCATCGGATGTGATCTTGCGCGAGAGGATCGCCGCCCCGTTAGCGCTGACGGTGACCGTGTAGTTGGGCGCAAGCTCGCCGGCCGATTTCAGAAGGTCTACCATCGAGAAGACCACGGTTGCAGTCTGCCGGGTGTTCGTCCACGACGTGCCCTTCTTTCGTGTGAGTATCCAACGAATGGCCGAGCGTACCAGGTCGGTCTCGCCACGCACGTCATGAATTGCGCGCGCCACCGTAGCTGTCGCCTCGACCTGATCGTCGTACCAGTGCCACGATTCCACCGACGATCCCCAATGTGTCCCATCACCCTCCGTTGTGGCTCGTCGCTCCAGCCCCGCAACAATTGTTGTCGCCTCGCTTCGCATTCCCTGATCGAGGGCAGCCTGCGCAAGGAGTCCGCGCCCGTAGTCGTTCAGTGAGTCGCGCGTCATCAGTGCCCGGATATGATCCGCGAGCAGTTTCATTGGCTTGTTCCGTTCACTCCGCGCAAGCGCACGGAGCATGTACGCCTCCTCGGTCGCGTGGAGTTTCGCCCCCTTTCGCGTCGTCCCCGATTCGATCTGCGACTTGAGTGAATTCACACCCGATTCATACGAGTTGTCACGTGGGGCGAACCCGACTTCCTTGGCGATCGTCATGCCGTAGACGACGTAGGCGGTCATGAACGGATCGGTCGCATCGTTCTCCCACCATCCCCATCCACCATCCTCATGCTGCATGCCGTAGAGCTTGGTGAACCCTCGATCGACCATGGATGGAATCTTCGCCCTCTTCGCCGAATCGAACGGCGCCCCGGTCTTTGAGAGTGCGTCGAAAACGGCGATCGTCGGAAGGAAGCGACTCATCGTCTGCTCCACACAACCGTATGGATACCCGACCAGCTCGTCAAGCGATCCGAGAAGGGCGCCGGCGAGTGAGGGGGTCATCGTGATCGTGAGTGTCGATGTGCTTGGATCCGATCCCTGCGGAAGCTCGAGCGTCATCGTCTTTGAGTCGTTCTGCGTCGCCAATTCAACCGAGGCGCCTGTACCGACGAGCATGCCGGCAGGGAGGACCGGGACGGCCAGTTGCATTGCGTCCGATTCCTCGTCCGTCAACGCCTTGATTGTCAGTGTCGCCTGGCCAGCCACAGGTGCGCTGACCTTCCAATCGACCCGCGTCTCACCACCGGCCGGGAGCGTCAAGGTTCTGGCTACTTCAGACGTCGTTGCCCCAACGGCCGTGAATTCCATTTTCGTTGTCTTGTCCGTCTTCAGATAGTTGTGGACAACCGTCGCGACAACCACCGAGTCGCCCGCAATCAGGAATCGCGGCGTCTCCATTCGGACCATCAGGTCCTTGCGTGCAATCACTCGAGCCGTTGACGTCCCTACAGTAGTTCCTGTCCCAATCGCGCGCACGTTGATTCGCCACGTTGTCAGATTGTCCGGGAAGTTGACGTTAACGCTCGCCCGGCCCTGATCGTCCGTTCTGATAGCGGGCGTCCAAAACATCATGTCCTTGAAGTTTCGACGCACGTTCGGCTGAATGAACATCTCCCCCTTGACGTCACCATAGGCAATCGCCCGCTTCGCAAGCCTTGAGCCTCCCGTTGCGGCGTAGTCCTCTCCGGGGCGGCGATTGAGCGAGCCATACAGGGCGTCGACGGCGTCGGGATCGATTCGTCGCCCCTCACCGTAGAACGAGAAGTTCAGCGACGAACTGGTCTCAACCTCGTTCCATCGCGGCCCATAGAAGAACCGCTGGATATCGGGTGTGATGTCAGGTTGGATCGCGTATATCGCCTCGTCAACCATTCCGATCGACAGCTCCACGTTCCGTGCAGGATTCCCTTTCTCGTCGAGAGCACGTACCGCAATGGTCCCCCTTGAACCCGGTCTGTAGAGTTCGCGATCCGGTGTCACCTCGACCTTCAACACTTTGCCGTCGGGGACAACCGAGACACGACGCGTCTCGATGTACATCTCGTTGTTGACGATCGCAGACGCAGAGAGGAAGACGACGGGAGCGTACTCCTCCTTCAGCGTGAAGTGGACCATCGCCGATGTTCCGCTGAGGCGCTCGACTCGCTTGTCGAAGATCGCGCCACCTTCAAGGGTAACCAGCACATCCAGGTTGGGTGCCGGCATGATGATGAGTGCCGACATTTCGTCTCCCGGACGATAGGCTTCATGATCCGGTATGATCTGCACATCCCCGGATCCCTCCCGATACCAGTCGGCATAGCGATCGTCGGCAACATAGAGATAGCTCGATTCGGTGATCGACGTCCCACGCGCATCGCGTGCGGTCACGATCATCTGGAAGTACCCGGCCTTGTCCGGCGTGTAGGTGGTGGCTCCCGTCCCGTCACTCCCGGTCGAACCCTGACCGCTCCAGACTGGCTCGCTCTTCCGGATGTACTGGAAGTCATCAGTGGAGTCATTCTTCTTCTTCTCCCACCAGACCTTGTTGAGCTGGACCGAGTAGGGTGTTGAGACCGGACGGTCGCCGTCGAAGAAGCGCGACTCAACGAGGAGCTTCGCCTGATCGCCGACGCGATAGACGTATCGTTCAGTTCGAGTCGACAGCCAGAACTCTCCGCGCGTCACCTCGACCGACTTGGCACCCGATATCGATCGCCGACTGTTGTCGACAACGTTTATCTGAACGCGGTACACATAATCGAGATCGGCATCCTTCGACGTTTCGTACTTGACCTGATAGGTCCCGTCCGAACCGATCTTCCCTTCGCCCGAGGCCACCATCTCCATTCTGTAGACCGCGAAATCGTCGTCACCCGATTCGTACAGGTAAGCCCATTCGGACCCTCGCCACCACGGGCGCCAGTACTTGGCCCGGTAGACGAAGTACTCGATATCAGCGTTAGCTACTGGCGATCCGAAGTAGTAATTGGCCTTCGCCGTCGCCGTTATCACATCTCCGCGTGTGTAGTTCTTTCGATCTGTCTCGACGACCACCTTGTACTCAGGCTTCTTGTACTCCTCCACCTCGAATGACGCGTACGATGAGTACGATTGTGACGTGCCTATCGGCCGCACGTTGATCGACCAGGAGCCAAGGGGGGCTGCGTCGTTCAGAGTAAGCTCTCCGGAGAACGTCCCGAGGTCGGAGAGGAGTGTTGTGTCCGTCCGGATTGTGGCACCTCGCGAGTCCTCGATCTGGACGACTGCCGAGTCGCCCCCATTGGGTGTATCGAACGCGCCGTTGTCGTTGATAGTCCGCAGAATCCCTTTCCAATACACAGTGTGGCCTGGGCGATAGACCGGCCGATCCGTCTGAATGTAGGTTCGTGTCCGATCGTCGTCATAACTGTAGTAGTAGGGATCGGAGATAACGATGTTTCCGTCCCGCTCACCAACGACCAGTACCTGTCTACGCCGATATTCCCACCGCCAGTCTTCTTCGTCGTCGTCATCGCTGGAAGCCGCGGGAGGGAGAGGAGGGAGGAGAGTCCTCAGCAGACCATCGTCTCCGGTCTCGCCGTCTGTTACTCGATCGCCGCCACGTGCCACGACGAGCGGCATTGACGTCACTTTCTCGCCCGAGCGATTATTGACGACGAAAGACATGAGCTCGGTTCGCGATTGCTTGACGATCATTGCGTACTCGCTGATGATCATCGCGGTAAGCGCGCGCTTGCCACGGATGCGGGCTTCAATCAGATAGAGGCCCTTCTCGCGGAGGGGGACGGGAATGCGATCCCAGTGCCACGTGTCGTCCTCATCGGGGACGATCTTGTACTCCCATGACGCGACGATCTTGTACCCTTCTGCCCCCTTTGGAATATCGTCGGTGCGTACGGCATCGTTGGCGCTGTTCTTATCCGACCCCCGCTTCACGTTTTTCTTGTCACCCTTCGTTCCGTTCAGGTCGGTGGCGTCCCGTAGCGCACGACGAGCCTTGGCCGGCATAACGTTGCGCGCTGCATAGCGGATATCCCGACCCGCCTTACCGAACGCCATGCCAAGCATGTCGAACGTGTTCGGTGGGACCAGAGCCTGCAGTGATGGAGAGTGAACGTCTTTCTGTGCCAGGAGGAACTCGACCGGATCGTCAACGCGGAACGCGCGGAGAAGCACAGTCGCCTTTCCGGCACCATTCGAGCCAAGCTCGATCGATGTCTCGGGATCGCCGGGATAGTAGATCTGCCCGGACGAGACTGAGAAATAGAGAGACGCATCGTCCCCATTGAAGGCGACTGCGAAGAGAACTGCCAGTACCAGGAGCAGCCGGGTCGGAAGTGAGCGGAGAGACATGACGTGTGCGATCGTGATTGCGTGATCGGTTACTCTCGCGTGAATATCACAATGGTGGCCCTTCGGTCTTCTGCCTTTCCGGTCGTGCGCGCGTCCGCGCTTTGATCGGAGAGGGACTCACCAAATGCCTTCGGGATGATGATGGATCGGGAAACGCTCCGGGACTGGAGATATGCCGTGACGCTCTCGGCGCGGCGTCGGGAAAGCGCAAGGTTGGCTTGCTCGTCCCCCTTCGCGTCGGCGAAGACTTCGATAAAGACCCCTGCGGGGCTGGTGGATTGAAGCAAGCGGTCGATTACCCCCTTCGCTTCGTTCGTCAACACATCCTTCCCCAGATCGAAATAGACGTTTGCGGAGTCACGACGAAACGCGATTGGGGAGTTCATCAGCGCGGATACTGTCCCCTGCCCAAACGGCAGGCCGTAGTGGGTAGCAAGGTAACGATTTCCACCGGCCGCGATCGGCACCTGATCCCACTTCGCCAGAATGCCGCTGTCTGTGTAGGCGGAGCCATCCACGGCAACTGTCCAGACTGTCTTGTGGAAGTAGGGCCACTTGCCGACGTAGAGGGCATCTGGCCGGACGGCCCGTCCCTTGTCGGTCACAAGAGAGGCTGCAAGATCGTTCCGGTCGCCGGGCGCGCGCCACACAATTAGCTCCGATGGGACGTTCTTTCCGGTGAACGACGTCTGCGTCGAAACACGCGAGCCGTCAGCGTCCATCTGTGCGGCGTCGTTGTCGTCGATCATGGTGTCGATCAGAAGCATCAGCCCGACGTTCCGTTGACGGTCGGAGTTGTTCACGATCTCGTACTCAATCCGGTAGTACTGTCCCCCAACGCCGCGAGGTACGTCGACGAAACTTCTATTGACAGGGATCAGGCGTTGTGTCACCTCGACCCCTTCGAACGCCCTGAAGCGGACCGTAGATCGGGGCGATCCAAGGCTGTCGGGTGAGTAGTCGAGTTCCCCCGTCAATCGACTGACACTCGACGGGAACCAGGGATTGTTGCTTGCTTGCTGACCATCGACCGAGAGGACGAAATGGCTTGTGGAGTGGGGAACCGGGTAGCCATACATCAGACGTCTGGCACCGGCGCCGATCGTGAATCGACCGTCGGCGCCCGATACGCGGACGTCTCCCTCTGCGGGTGCGTCGGCCATTTGCCGCAATTGCTGGCAACCACCGATCAGCATGGTCAAGGCTAGAATGGCACTGACGCGCGCTTGGTGCACGAACATGGGATCCTGTTTTTGCGGAATGTCGTTCGTCGTGATAATCCGGGGAGTGGGGGGCGAAATATGCGAAACTCCGAGTGAAACTTTTCCGCTCTACCCTGCGTCACCCGCCACCCATAACTCTGTGCACACTCCTTATCCAATAGCTCCCAAGCGAGCAGAGGGTACCGTGATGTACAGAGCTTTTCTTATCTCGGCCATTCTTGGCCTGTCAGGCATACTCGTGGGTGGATGTTCGGACCGGACAGCGAATCCACCCGCGGATCCCACTATCACCGTCATTCCGTTCCGCACGCCAATTCTTGCCGGCGACACCGTGACATTGTTTGCCACGCTGGAGGGGGGGGATAACGCCTCAATTCGGTGGGAGATGATTGCGGGACCGTCCGACTACGGAACGATCACGCCACAGGGATTCTACACCGCTCCCAGGTCAATTGTCGAGGACTCGATCTTCGTTCGTGTAAAGGCGATGGCACCTTCGACGTCCCGCACGGCGACAGTGACGATCGTCGTCGCGCGTGGCGAATTCCGCCACCAACCACCCGGGGTGGGGAGTACGTTTACGACCGCACATTACATGGTCGACTCCGCCGGCCGGAAAATTGCAGGCTCCGATCGTCAATCGATACAGACTCTTGTGACAACCAACGCTTCGCTTGGGGGCCACGACAACGTTGCCGTCTTCGCCGGACCACAGGATTCTACCCTCATCAGCTACCTCCCCGCAGGTGACATTCAATTCGGCAGACTTGCCGGAAGCAGCGTCATCTGGAATACGCTCAACTTCGGCACCAAGGCAAATGCCACACAATCTTACCCAGACCTGGTTCTCGAAGGAGGAATTCGCGTGAGCGACACGACCACTACCACGTGGGTGGGGCAGGAAGTGATGCCAGTCGGAACGAAATCGTTTGTGGCAAGAAGAATGCGCGTCGTGACGATGCGGACCGCGACCGGCGCCGCGAACTACGCCGAGAGAATCGTTGAGGATGTCTGGTACGCGGGGGCAATCGGAACGATTGTCCGGATCGATCGGACGATCGAGCACACAGAAGGGGGGAACACGACTATCCGCGGGGAGAGGCAGACAATGGTCAACTGCTCGCTCCACTGATATCTGGTCGCACAACGCCACGTCGGATGACGCGGCGTCGACGACGGGCACGGGGAAACGGGAGCGTCCCCGTGCCCAACCGTTGTTGCGCTGGTTGAGCTGCCCTAATCAGCAATCGACATCCGAAGTGAACTGCTGTTCCCACGGATCTCTGGATAGTACATCAACTGCGCGACCGTTGGCATGACGGAGTACGAACCCGGGATCTGGGCGCGGACGATATAGCTGAACTCGTACTCCTGCGCCACCATTGACGGCGCGAAGAATGCAACCTTCTCGTCGCGGACATCGCGATCGGCATACCACCAGTTCCAACGCCAGGGATCGCGTCCGTAGCGATAGGTGTTGTAGTTCTCCTCGTACCCTCTGACGCCCGGTATGACATAGCCACGCGTGTCGTGCACGAACTCGCAACCGGCCGGTAGTGGATCCTCCACCATCACGTACTCGGACGCCTTCGATGGCTTGACGCGCACACGAACAAGCAGCTCGTCGCCGCTCTTCACGCTCCCATCGAAGCTCTCGGTTCGGTACGTCACCTCCCCCTTCTTCAATACTCGGCGAAGGAGATAGACTTCTCGATCGACCTCGAATCCGGCGTTGGCTGCGCGCAGCTCTTCCCCAGTGGCAAAGTACTCTACGCGTGCCGTCGCATAGAGCTTCCCGGTACCCTGCTTTGCGACCTTCACCCGGTTCGCACCCTCGCGCAGAGCGTCCGCAGGAACGTTGATCAGGATCTCGCTGCGGTAGATGTCATCCTTCGTCATGTGATGCGATGCGACCTGTCGACCGTTGACCGAGACCGCCACCATGTAGTCCGGGTCGAGCTCCTTTGTCACTAACAGGTAGTCAACCAGGGCATACGCCGTCATTGCCGTCTGTCGCGTGTTGTGCCAGGAGCTTCCCTTCTTTTGTGATAGGAGAAATCTGACACCTCTTCCGACCATGTCACTCTCACCCTGCACGGCAAGCAACGCCCGGATGGCAAACGCTGTGGTCTCGACCTCATCATCGCTCCAATTGTAGTGCCAGCTCCTGCCCGGCCACGATGTGGCGGTCGAGGAATTGACAGCGCCGGCGACCAGACGCTCTGCGTACCGCTGCGCCAGCCCCTTCTCTCCCTGCAGCCGAGCTGCCATGGCGAGCAGGCCGAGCGCATAGTTGTTCAGGTCATCTTCATCGGCCATGTGTCTGGTCCGATCACGAACGGCTGCAGGAACGTCCTTCCCCCGTGCGCTGCTCGCCGAGAAGAGCATGTATGCGACCGTTGTCAGCTCACCCCCACGTCCCTTGCCACCTTCCCCCGCGCGGATCAGGTCCTCCAGCTTCTGAAGCCCTCTAGCGAAACGCTCGGTATTCACACTGTAGCCATCGCGTTTCGCGATTGTCATTCCGTAGACGACGTACGCCGTCATGTAGGGATTGGTATCGTCGTGTTCCCACCATCCCCAACCACCGTCATCATGCTGAAGCTGGTAGAGTCTCTTCAGTCCCGTCTCCGCCATCTTCGGCAACTCGCGTTTCTTCTCTGGGTCAAAGGGTACGTTGACCTTGTCGAGCGCATCTGCGACGACAACGAC
The DNA here is from genome assembly GCA_964462535.1 of uncultured Alphaproteobacteria bacterium. Lineage (GTDB taxonomy): Bacteria > Bacteroidota > Ignavibacteria > OLB7 > OLB7 > CAYWXV01. Next base: position 73,802 of record CAYWXV010000010.1, on the reverse strand, counting down.
GGGAAGGAACCGACTCATCGTCTGCTCGACGCATCCATATGGGTAGCCGATCAGTTCGTCGAGCGACCCCAGGGCCGCGCTGGCCGCGGACGGGGCAAGCGTGATCGACATTGTGCGCGTGGTACGGTCACTCGATGACGGGATGTCAATAGTGACTTCACGTTCGCCGTCTCCGCCACTAAGGTCGGCAACGGTGCTGGCTGCGGTCTTGACGCCGCGAGGTAGTACCGGCACGCTCATCTCCATCGCGTCCGATTCCCTTGCGCTCAGTGCCCGGATTGTGAACACCGCTTGGCCAACGCGCGGAGCTTTCACCTTCCAGTCAATTCGCTTCTCTCCGTCCGAAGGAATCACCACGCTCTGCTCGCGTCCCTCAACCTCGACTCCCTTCGCCTCGAATATGGTCCTGACGCTGGCCGTCCCAGCCAGATAGTTGTGGACCGTTGTGGCGATGAGAAGTGAATCCCCCTGCGTGATGAACCGCGGGGTTTCCATTCGAACCATGAGATCCTTGCGAGCGACCACTTTCGCGGTTGTCTGACCGACCGATGTGGCGCGCGTGACGCCGCGTGCAGTAACCCTCCACGTGGTCAGGTTGTCCGGGAAGTGAACGGTCAATCGGGCCGAGCCATCATTGCCCGTCCTGACCGAGGGGGTCCAGAACATCTGATCGCGGAAGTCGCTCCTAATCGCGGTCATCGCCATCGCCTCCTCGGTTGCCGATTTGTACCGGTCTCGCGCCTGGTCGTCGGCATTGGGGGCCAGCGCTTTCTCTTCCGCTCTTCCACCGCGAAAGCTCATGCTCTCTCCATCAACATCGACGCTTGTACCGCTGGCGGTACGCGCCAGCGCGACACGTGACTGATCGTAGAAGTAGAAGCTGAGCGATGTGTTCGTGGCCACCTGGTTGTACCGTTGTCCATAGAAGAAGGACTCGATTGGCTGCGTCCTGTCCGGACGGATAGCGTAGATCGCTTCGTCGACGATTCCAACGGCCACATCGGCATTCGCAACGGGACGTCCATGCCTATCGATGGCTCGAACGGTCATCGTACCAGTATCGCCGGGACGGTAGATCTCCTTATCAGGGACGACCTGGAGCCGAATGATGTTGTCGTCCGGGGCGATCGCGATCTTCTTCGTCTGGGAATGAAATTGCTCGCGACTCATAGCTCCGATGTTGAGAAAGATTGCCGGGGCAAATCGTTCCTCGATCGGCATGCGGAGAATGGCTGTGTTGTCCGACAGGCGGATTACGGAGTGCTGGTAGATCGTACTCCCCTCTGCGGTGACCAGGGCATCGGCGCTCCCCGCGGGCAGGACAACCAACGCTGTCATTACATCGCCCGGATGATAGAGATCCCGGTCGGGGATGATCTGGACGTCGCCGGTGTTTCCCCCCCACCACCAGGGGTTTGCGCCGTCTGAAACATAGAAAGATGTCGACGTGGCGATATCGTTTCCTTGCGTATCGTGAGCAACGAGGTTTACGACGTAGTAGCCCCCCTCCTCGATCTTGAAGGGGACGCTCGCCTCACCATCGGCGCCTGAACGTCCACTGCCGGCGAAGACGGTTTTCTCGCGACGATCATCGTTGGCATAGCGGGCACCTTCCCACCAGATGCGCTGAATCGTCATATCGAAGGGGGCGGAGGCCGGTCGCTCGCCGTCGAAGGCAGTGACGTTCACGATCGTCCGCACTTCCTCGCCCCGCTTGTAGACATACCGTGCCGGACGGGCAGTGACATGGTACTCCCCGCGCGTCACCTGCGTGGATGTTGAGCCGCTGATGCTGCGACGGCTGGCGTCAACGACCTGGGCCCGAATCGTGTACGTGTAGTCTTCCGTCTCTTCCTTCTCCGTGTCGAACGAGAAGGAGAGAGTCCCATCCGCACCAATCTCGTCACTTCCGGTCTTGATCGTCTGCTGGCCGTACTGTGGCGTCCAATCGTCGGTATCGTAGAGGTATTCCCACTCAGTTCCTTTCCACCATGGCCGCCAGTATCTTGCCCGGATGATCTGCCATTCAACCTTTGCCTCCGTCACCGGCGACCCGAAGTAGTAGTCGGCTTTGACCGTCGCCGTAATGCGCGAGCCACGCGTGTAGCTTTGGCGATCTGTCTTCACCTGCACTTCGTACTCCGGCTTCTTGTACTCCTCTACAGCGAACGTGGATGTATAGTTGTTCCCGCCAATCGTTGCGGTAACGGTGTAGTCCCCAAGAGGCGGCTCGTCGGATAGCGTCAAGCTGTCGTTAAATGTACCTACCTCGGTGATCGTCGACGTGTCGCGAAGCAACACGCTACCACGCGGATCTGTGACGGTGATGTACGCATCATGATCGCTCGGAAGCACATAGTCGCCGTTGTCGGAAAACGAACGAAAGATCCCGCGGTAGTAGACGGTCTGCGTCGGTCGATAGACCGGGCGATCGGTGTGCATGTACATCGTCCCGCTCTCCTGACCGCGACCGTAGTAGTAGTAGTACCAGGAGTCCGAAATAACAAAGCTCCCGTCCTTGCCTCCCGACACGATCAGACTGCTGTACTGATTGGGCGAACGCAGATTTGTGGTCGAGGTCTTCGCGACTCCATCCTCTCCTGTGCGGATCGTGATCTTCTTGTCGCCCGGTTGAGCAAACGTGACGGGGATGTTCGGGACCTTTCGTCCGGTCCGACGGTCGACGACGAACGCCATGACGTCGGTCTTGGATTGCTTCACGATCAAGCCAAGCTCGGTGATAAGCACGACCGTTGATGCTTCACGTCCGTCAATCGTCGCGCGAACGATGTACGTCCCCTTCTCCTTGAAGGGAAGTTGAATCGTCTCGCTTTGCCAATAGTCGTTGTTCCGTTTCACCTTTTGTTCCCATCGTGCCACGCTCTTGAAACGGGCCCCCTCCCGGATCTCTGCTGACCGTGTGCCGTCGTCCCCATTTCCCGGGGCGTGCGGATTTGGGAGCTTCGCGAAGAACTCCACGGGATCGGAGATTCGGAAGGCCTCGAACACGACGCGATCCCGTCGATTGAATCTGCCACTGAGGCTGATGGCGATTCCCTCCTCGCCCGGATAGTATATGCGTCCGGATTGCAGGTAGAACTCCGTCGCATCGCGGTTTCCGTCGAACGCGAATGCCGCCAGCGCGGCAAGAACGATGATGAGAAAACTCGAACGGGACATGGTAGGTGGTCGGTTGTCAGTGGTCAGTAGTCCGTTGATCGTCACACGGAATTCGTTTCAGAGCCCCTTCCTCGGCAGCCCAATCTCCAGCTTCTTCTCCACGACGTTGTCGGCGCCTATCCGTAACATCGTGGCCCCGGAAATCAATCGTTACTTCATATCAAAACGCATGTTGATACCACATCTTCAAACAATTTCAGTCGATGGTGGAACCGACCGAATGACGAAACTCAACCGGTTTGCGTCGGCTCGGATGTTCGTCGATCACTACATCCTCCTTACTGGACAGGCTCAGCGACCACACACTCACGCGGAAAACGACAAAGTCTACTTTGTGCTTGAAGGGAGAGGGGTGTTTCAACTCGGGAACGAGGAATACGAACTCTCGGCGGGGGAGGGATGTGTGGCGGTTGCGGGGGAGATTCACGGTGTGCGAAACGAGTCCTCGGAACGCCTCGTCCTCCTCGTAGTGATGGCCCCGAATCCGTCGTAGATTTGGCCTCCTTGCGACTCCAATTCAGCTTCATCCACTCGAATGCTACAACCGAACACACCCGCGCCGGCATTCTCGGCGATTACCACCGACGGCTCGATACTCTCGAGCAGCGATCTGGTTGGCAAGAACGTTGTCCTCTACTTCTATCCGGCCGACAACACCGGAGGATGTACACGCGAGGCATGCGACTTCCGTGATGCCCGTCCCCAGTTCGACGTTGCGGACGCGGTAGTCCTGGGCGTCAGTTGTGACGACCAGGCGTCGCATCAGGATTTCACCGGGCGCTACGACCTGAACTTCCCTTTGCTCGTGGATGCGGACGGTGAAATCTGCGGTGCATTCGGCGTTCCGATTCATGGAACGCAGCCGCAACGCGTGACGTTTCTAATCGACCGCCAGGGGATGATTCGTCGCGTGTGGGAGGAGGTCCATGTCGTAGGACATGCGGCGGAGGTTCACGCGGCGGTGATGAGCCTCGAATCAAATGGATCCGACCTCTGATCGTCTCCTCATCAACTTTACCAGCTTATCAATGAACACGATTGCTCGGGTTCTTTTCGTGGGGCTTCTCGCATCCGCCGCCGTCCGTCTGGACGCACAGTCGCCCGCCCCGGACCGCACATCAATTGAAAGCGTGCGGACACACGTCCGCTACCTGGCGGGTGATGCGTTGAAGGGGAGAAGAGCCGGTACTCCCGAGAACGAAAAGGCGGCCGTTTATATCGCGAATCACTTTCGTGAGTTTGGCCTCAAGCCACTTCCCGGCGCATCAGACTATTTCCTGCGTTTTGATTACACCTCTGGCGCAACGGCGGGCACGGGGAACAAGCTTGCTCTTTCCGGTCCAATAGCGTTCCGGGGCAAGCCAGTTGCCGGTAAGAATTTCACACCCCTCGGATTCAGCTCAAATGGAGCTGCCGCGGGACCCCTGGTATTCGTGGGATACGGCATAACCGCCGAGGAGCTTAACTACGATGATTATGCAGGCGTCGATGTTCGGGGGTCGATCGCAATCGTGATGCGCCAATCGCCCGACGGCGATGCGCCGCATGGGAGCTTCGCGCGGTACGCCCCTTTCACGGAGAAGGTCAGGAACGCGCGTGAGCATGGCGTAGCGGGTATCATCTTCATCGATCCACCGTCGCGTGCGGGCGATCTGATGAAGGTCAGCCTGGATCGCATGTTTACCAACTGCGGTCTTCCGGTTGTGTTCGCCGATTACCGGCTCCTCTCGGCGGTGCGAGATGCCAACAATCGGACGATCGAGACTATCGCTCTTGCCATCGACTCAACGCAGCAATCATCGTCGTTCGCCGTGCAGGGTGTTGCTGCGTCGATGACCGTTGACCTGAAGCTCACCCGCTCGCGGATACCCAACATTGTCGGCTACCTCCCCGGAACAGATCGGGCCTTAGCAGATCAGTACATCGTTGTGGGGGGGCACATGGATCACCTTGGAATGGGGGGAGAAGGATCGCTGGCGTCAGATCGGAAGCCGGCCGTCCATCACGGGGCCGATGACAACGCATCCGGCACAGCGGGAGTGTTGGAACTTGCCCGCCGCTTTGCCGCTCGCAGGGACAATCGTCGTCCCATCATCTTTGCCTGTTTCAACGCGGAAGAAGAGGGGTTGATTGGATCAGCCAACCTCGTTAACGATTCCCTGTTCCCGACGAGCAACGTGATTGCCATGCTCAACATGGACATGATCGGGAGGCTCGATTCCAACAAGATGGTTGTGCAGGGGATCGGATCGTCTCCCATCTGGGAAGAACTCGTCACCACGGCGAATGGTGGTAAGCTCACCGTCACGCTTGGGAAGGAAGCGATCGGACCGAGCGATCATTCCAGCTTTTACAACAAGGAAATTCCGGTCCTCTTCTTCTTCACCGGAACACACAAGGACTATCATCGCCCAAGCGATACGTGGGAAAAGGTCAATTACGACGGTGAGGTGGCAGTGCTCGCTCTGGTCGAACAGATTATGCGTGCAATCGATGGCCGAGCGGATCGCGTTCCATATAGCAAGGCCCCGGCCCCCGTTGCGACCAGTGGTGGATTCCGTGTCTACGTTGGGACGATCCCGGACTATGCCTACGACGGGAAGGGACTTCGCTTGAGCGGAGTTGCGGAGGGAGGACCGGCAGAAAAGGGGGGACTCCGTGGCGGCGACGTCATGATTCGGTTCGCACATCGTGATATCAACAATATCTACGACTACACTGCCGCGCTTGGAGAACTCAAGCCGAAAGACCGCGTCGATGTCGAGTATATCCGAAATGGAAAAGTGGAGAAGACAACCGTAGAGGTGCAGGGGAGGTAATCGAGCGCGGTACTCGAGAGAGGCGAGACCAATTCAAACGAAGGGACGACCGAGCGGTGGTGCGTCTCACATCCATCGCGCCTTAGGCGGTAACTGAATACCAACCTCATGTCACGTAAATCCGTCGTCGGTCTTCTAATTGTTCTGGCCCTCATCGGGTGCTCCGGCGATGCGGACAGTCAAAATCACGGCGACACGACCTCGACGGTCGTTGCGCCGATGCCAAATGCTTCGTCGTTTCTCGATTACTGGTACCAAGGGAAAGCAGAACTGACGCGGTACGACCTGGAGCAGGCCCGCTATGGTGAAATCCGTCGCGGCGACGCGGTTATGATTTTCGTCACTGAGGATTTTATTGCGGACCGGCAGGTGAAACTCGAATCTGAGCCAACCGGAAAGAACGTGGCGAAAATCCTGAAGCTGAATTTCGTGAAGAAATTTCAGACTGGCATTTACCCCTATTCGCTGATGACGTCGGTCTTCACCCCCCTCACGCCCGATTCGATTCTTCGATCGTTGAAAATCACCAACACGGTTCAGGAGTGGTGCGGGCACGTCTTCACGCAGCTCAATTTGCGTGGTGCGAGCTACCAGGTTCATTCCTACTCCTATTTCGAACGAGAGGGAGATCAGGATCTTCAAATCGAGGCGGCCCTCCCCGAGGACGAGATCTGGAACATCATTCGGCGACGCCCCGAGTCCCTCCCGGTCGGGTCCATCCAGGTTATTCCGACGCTGATGACGACTCGACTGCGCCATACGCCAATTGCCGTCAAAACTGCAGAGGCATCGATTCAGCCCGCGGGGAAGGATAGCCTCTATGGTGAGCTTTCGCGCTACACACTCAGATTCGACGATAGAACGCTCGCGATCGACTTTCAACGGGATTTCCCGTACGGAATAATTGGTTGGACGGAGACGTATCGGGACGGCTTCGGCCCTAACGCGAAGGAATTGACCACCCACGCCCGCCGCACGCATCAGTTGATTACGGACTACTGGAGGCACAACTCGACGGCCGACGACTCCCTCCGTCAGGAACTTGGACTCCCGTGAGGATTGCCCTGCTGGTGCTGCTCCCCATCCTGGTCGCGTGTGGTGGAGCGTCGTCGGATGAAGGCATTGTTGTCCGTTTCGCTCCTGAGGTTGGGTCTGAGTGGAGACAGTGGACCGTGACGGAGCAGGACATTACACAGGAGCTCTCCGGCACTTCTTCGACCGTCAGGCTCTCGATCGGCATCGGCACCACATATCGCATTGTTGGCGTTGGGAGTGACGGTAGCGTGATGATGGAGGCGTTGTGGGATTCAATCGAGTATCATCAACGCGTCGGTGGCGCCGACGTTAGCTGGTCGTCGGCCGATACCTCGACAGCAGTTCCGGACATGGCGATTGGCTATGCCGCGATGGTAGGTGGACGGGTCTTCATTCGGCTTGGCCCCACTGGAAACGTCATTGGAATAGAAGGGGGGGATGCTCTACGCAATCGCCTGTCGGAGGGACTTGCGGAGCGGGGTGAACTTGGAGGTTACGTCGATCGAACGGTGCGAGCGACGCTTGCCGACAGTGCCTTGGTTGCGTCGCTCACCGATCTTTTCTCGTTTTATCCAACCGATCGCGTAGACCTGAACGATAGCTGGTCCCGAGCTGGCAAGGTTGTGTCAATCGCGTCGCTCCAGGTCGACTATCGATTCAGAGTCGCAACCAGGAAAGACGGACACATTACGCTCGCCGTCGAGGGGACGATGGAGACAACCGCCGACGACCCACTGATCGAAATCGGAGACATTGGCGTTCGGTACGACATGGAGGGGGAGATGAGGGGGGAAATGGAGGTCGATGAACGGAGTGGATGGATGCTGCAGGGAACGAGAACGCAGCGGTTGGAGGGTGTAATTCGATCGTTTGTGGGGAAGGAACGGAAGGAGGGAGTTGATATCCCGATTGCGGTAACGGGAACCGTAACCACGACAACCAAGCGAGTCCCAACACACATGCCGACCAATAAGTGATGAACGACTACCGCCAGTACCTGAAACCGGAGGTGGCCACACGCCTTTCGTCGCTGGAGCTGCGTGCCCGATTGGTGGTGGAGGGGTTCATCACGGGGCTTCACAAGTCGCCCTATCACGGATTCTCCGTGGAGTTCGCCGAACATCGGCAATACATGCCGGGTGATGAAATCCGCTATATAGACTGGAAGGTGTACGGGCGGACGGATCGCTACTACATCAAGCAGTTCGAGGAAGAGACGAATCTGAAGGCGTACGTCGTCCTCGATAGCTCCGCTTCGATGGGATTCGCCTCGCCAGGCAATGTCACGAAATTCACGTACGCCGTTTCCCTGGCGGCTGCACTGTCGTATATGATGATTCGTCAGCAGGACGCTGTTGGCGGAGCCGTGTACGACACGGAGCTGCGGGGATTTATTCCGCCACGTTCGCGCGCCGGTTATCTGAACGAAGTACTGAAACTCCTGACGGTATCGCAACCGTCGAATGGAACCGGCACTGCCCGTTCGCTCCATCACGTCGCGGAGCGCATCCGGCGAAGAGGATTGGTGATCGTGCTCAGCGATTTCTTCGATGAACCATCCGAAGTGATTACCGCGCTACGGCATTTCCGGCACAAGCAGAACGAGGTGCTGGCAATGCAGATTCTCGATCCGCTGGAACGGACGTTCAACTTCGGAACCGACGCCAATTTCCGGGACATGGAGACTGGGGAGGAGATGGTGACGCAACCCTATCAGATTCACAAAGCCTACGCCGAGGCGATGGAGGAATTCACAGGGAAAATCAAACGGGAATGTCGCGCGCAGGGAATCGACTACCTCCTGCTGGATACCTCGATCCCATTTGACGTCGCTCTGGTAGAGTATCTTGCGAAGCGAAGAAAAGTAGGCTGACATCGTCCGCCTGATGCCGGAGACGCCAGCGGGGCTCGTTACCGGCTGTGCCTCACTTCGCCCATCACCACCGGGTTCTCACCAAGCTCTTCCAACGTTTTCGTGATAGCGTCCACGCTCTCCGGCGCAACCACGATAACAAGTCCAATACCAAGGTTCATCGCCTGTCGCATATCCTCCTCCGGAACATTCCCCTCGGTCTGGATGAAGTCGAAGATTGGGGGACGTACCCACGCGTTCCAGTCGACGTGAAGATCCAGTGGTGAGCGAACGACGCGGGAGGTATTGCCTACAATGCCGCCGCCTGTGATGTGGGAGTATGCATGCACGCCCTGGATATCCATTGTTCCCTGCACCACACCGATGTATGAGCGATGGACGGCAAGGAGGGCGTCTCCAAGCGTTGTCTCCGTTCCCGGAAGCAGGTCCGACAAAGAGTGCTTCGGGAAGAGGGCCGCACGAGCGAGGGAGAAACCGTTCGTGTGGAGTCCAGTCGACGGAATGCCGATTAGAACGTCTCCGGCTCCAACCTTGCTACCGTCCACGATCCGTTTGCGCTCGACCACTCCAACGACCGTTCCGGCAAGATCGAATTCACCCTCCTGATACATCGACGGCATTTCCGCAGTCTCGCCTCCGATCAGGGCGCAATTGTTTTCGCGACACGCCTGGGCGAAGCCGGCAATCACTTCCGTCGCGACGTCCGGGCGTAGTTTGCCCGTGGCGAAATAATCGAGAAAATAGATTGGGACGGCGCCGCAGACAGCAATATCGTTGACGGAATGATTGACAAGGTCCTGCCCGACGGTGTCGTAGCGCTCCGCCATGAAGGCGACTTTCAATTTCGTTCCGACTCCATCGACGGACGATACAAGAACGGGTTGTTCGTAGTCCTTCAGAAACGTCGCATCGTACAGCCCGCCAAACCCACCGATATCGGCCAGAACGCGGTCATTGAATGTCGAGCGGACCATCGGCTTGATACGACGAACAGTCTCGTCGCCCGCCTCGATATCGACACCGGAGGTTTTGTAGGTAAGCATGTGGGAGTTGCTGTAATGTCGGTTGGTTTTTTCGAGATGTGGATTCGGGGAATCGCTTGCATTGCCCGCCCTCCGATGCCCCACGACCCAGTCACACACCATTCCTAATGAGCCGCTGCTATTCTGCGGCCGCCTCGGCAAGCCGAATTCGGAAATTCGTTCCCTGGGGGCCGGTCGACCGAATCATAATGCGTCCGCCGTGATACTCTTCAACGATTCGCTTCGCGAGCGACAGCCCCAGCCCCCAACCGCGTTGTTTCGTCGAGAACCCGGGGCGGAAGATGTCCTTCCGGACCTTTGCGTCGATACCGTGGCCGTTATCTATAACGTCGATCAAGGCCATGCCACGGACCTGACGAAGAACGATGCGTATCTCCCCGTCTGCGTGGTCTATCGCGTCGGCGGCGTTTCGCACCAGATTCTCGAAAACCCATTCGAAGAGATCGACGTTCACGGTTGCCCAGACAGGAGTCGGCGCATCGATCGTCAGCGTTACCTTTTTCCCAAGGTGTGGGAGGCGCCGCCGGAAATAACCCTCCACATTGCGGAGCACCTCCCCCAGCTCAACCGGTTTTAGTTCGGGCGGTGACCCGATTTTCGAGAATCGATGCGCGATCCTGTTCAACCTCTCAACGTCCCGCTCCATCTCGTCGGCAGCCTCCAGCACCTGCGCTCTGTCGTCAGGTGTGTACCGAAGGAGCTCTATCCAACCAAGCATCGAACTCAGTGGTGTTCCAAGCTGGTGCGCCGTCTCCTTCGCCATGCCGACCCAGATGTTCGACTGCTCGCTTCGTTTGATGTAGCTGAACGAGAGATAGCCGACCAGGATGAACATTGCGATGATCACCATACCGATCACCGGTACCATCCGGATCTTCTGGATCACCGCCGAATCGTCGTAAAAGATCAGTGTGTTGATGCTCGAGTCGGTCGCGGACCGGAACTCGTAGACGGGTAGGGGGGCGTAGGCTCGTCCCATGGATTGCGCAAGATCTACCAGGTATCTCTTCTGCATCCATGCTGGATCGGAGGTGTCAAGGGGGACATTCTTCACATAGTCGAGGAATGTTGTGTCACCGATTGCCAGAAACTTCGGCGTGCTGTCGACATCGGTGAGAATCAGCGGGAAGTCAATCCGGGTGGAAAGATCCAGCGCCATCTCCAGCATTTCCGGTGAGGTCGACCTGTAGGCTCCCTGCAGCATGCGGGCGTAGTACGTAATCGTCTTTCGCTCCGAGGCCTGAAGGTCGGCAACAAGACCCTGCGTATAGAGAAGCGTCACGCCGACGATGGCGAACGCCAGCCCAATCAGGGCAAGCTTCAGATTGGCTGAGGCGGGAAGACGGATCGACTTTAGCGTCGCCATCAAGGGCTATCCTACCATAGTTCAACCGGCATTGATGGCGGCAAGCATATCGATCAGAGTCTGGTCGATGGATTCGAACGGGACTGACGTCTGCTCGCTGTTCGCCATGACTTTCACCGCGGCTGTCTTCTGCTCCATCTCGTTCGATCCGACTATTACAGCCAGGCGCGCCCCTCTGCGATTCGCCTCTCGCATTTGCGCCTTCATCGAACGACCAAGAACATCCAGCCCGGCCGACATGCCACGACGCCGGAGTGCATGTGCCCGCCCAAAAGCCCAGGACCTGGCCCCCTCGTCGAGCGCGACAAAGAAGACGTCGGTCAAGGGCTCTTGCTGGGACAGGACTCCGGCCTGTTCCATTGCGATCAGAAGACGGTCGATGCCAAAGCTTAGTCCAATCGCGGGGGTTGGATCGCCCCCTAGTTGCTCAATCAGGCTGTCGTAGCGACCTCCGCCACCAAGCGCGTCCTGCGCCCCCAGGTCCAGCCCCTGGTACTCGAAGGCGGTGCGGGAGTAGTAGTCGAGTCCCCGAACCAACCGATGGTCGACTATCGCCTGGACGCCGGCCTCGCCAAGCAGGTCAAGTGTGCGTTGGAAATGGCTCTTCGATTCCTCGCCGAGAACATCCAGGATACGCGGGGCCGTCTCGGTCGCTTCGATGTCTTCGGGTCGCTTTGAGTCGAGCACACGGAGCGGATTCGTCTCCATCCGGCGTCGGCTCTCGTCACTCAGCGAGGATTCTCGCGCACGCAGGAACTGGAGAAGCGAGGCTCGGTACGCAGCCCGCTCGTCGGGCGTGCCAATGGAGTTGACCCGCAGTCTGTAGTTGGTGATACCCAGCGAATCAATGAGATCGGTGCCAGCAGTGATTACCTCCGCATCCGCTTCTGCGGCGCTGGAACCGTAAAGTTCAAGCCCGAACTGCGAGAACTGCCGGTATCTACCGGCCTGAGGTTGTTCGTAACGGAACATTGGGCCGATGTAGAACCAACGCGTAAGGGGCGCTGACTTCGCTACCTCGTGCTGCATGAACGCGCGCGCCGCTCCGGCTGTCAACTCCGGTCGAAGAGTTATTGACTCCGGAGGGTCTGACTTGTCGAGGAAGGTGTACATCTCCTTGCCGACGATATCCGTCCCCTCCCCAACGCCTCTGCGGAAGAGGTCGGTGGATTCGAGGATCGGGAGTCGGACTTCGCCATAGCCGTAGCGATCCGCCAAGGCGTAAATGGCCGCTTCGACGCGGCGCCAGTTCGCCGCCTCGGCCGGAAAGATGTCGCGGAAACCCTTGAGGGATTGGTAGCTCATGATGACGGAATCGTACGGTGTTGATTCCCCCGTGAGAACGACGGGGGTACCGTCGATGCGTCCCGGAGGGCTAGCCTTCGAAGTAGCGGTGCTCTTCCTGATCGAAGAGGCGGAGAACCTCCTGCGACGAGCCCGCAGTAAGAAGCTGCCGACGGAAGTCCTCGTTGTTCATCAGCCGGGAGATTCGGCTCAGAAGCTTCAGGTGGGTGCCGACGTGTGTTTCTCGTCCGACCAGCATGAAGATCAGCTGGACCGGCTGGTTGTCGAGTGCCTGGAAATCGATTGGCTTTCTGGTGATCGCGAATGCCGCCAGAATGTCCTCCAGGGCGTCTGTCTTCCCGTGAGGAATGGCGAATCCGTGCCCTACGCCAGTGCTCATCAAGCGCTCCCTCTCCAGGATCGCCTGTCGAACCTTCTCGAGATCACGAACCTTGGAGGATGCTCCGAGCATGTCGACCATACTGTTCAACGCCTCTTCCTTCCCTTCCGAGGGTAGGTCGATTGCAATGAACTGCTCTTCTAGTATTGCGGAGATTTGCATGCCGCCTGGACTTGGTACGTTCTTAGCAAAGAGCCCAAACATACGAACTTTCATTGTTAGCCGGCGGTCCACTATCTCCTTGCCTGTTTTGCCCACCACGGCGATATTCGGAGCGCCATCATGCCACTTATTCGTTCCATTTCAGGACTGCGCGGTACCATCGGCGACGGGCTGACGCCTGCCGTGGTAGTTCAGTACGTCCGGGCTTTCGCTCGCTTCTGCGGCCGGGGCAGGATCATCGTTGGCTGGGACGGGCGCCCCTCCGGCGCCTGGATCGAGCGAACCGTGGAGCGAGCATTGCGCACCATGGCAATGGACGTCACGTTGATCGGAATGGCGCCAACGCCAACCGTTCAACTGGCCACCGAACGATCCGACGCCGTTGGTGGCATATCGATCACCGCTTCCCACAATCCCGCGGAATGGAATGGCCTGAAGTTCCTGGGACCAGACGGGATTTTTCTTGGACCGGATGACTGTACGCGGTTGTTCGATCTTGTCGATAGGGAGGAGGGGGGGCCTTTGAGTGCAGATCTTGAGCCGGACGAGACCGATCGGTCCGCCCGGGGTGACGCTGTCGAGGAGCATGTCGAGCTGGCCTTGTCGCTCCCGTTCGTCAACATCGATGCCTTGCAGTCGAAACGCTTCTTCGTCGTCGTCGATGCGGTCAATGCTTCGGGTTCAAGAATTGTGCCCCTCCTTCTCGATCGGTGTGGATGTCGTGTCCTCCCTCTCTTCTGTGATGGTAGTGGCGTGTTCCCTCACACACCAGAACCCCTTCCGGAGAACCTCACAGACCTTTCTCGAGCGGTTGTGGAGAACGGTGCCGACTTCGGTATCGCAGTCGATCCAGACGCGGATCGACTGGTCGTGATCGATGAGAACGGACAACCATTCGGCGAAGAGTACACCGTCACACAGTGTGCCGATTTCATCCTTCGGCGTGCAAGAGCGCACGACCCGACCGCTGACCTGTCCGTTGTCGTCAACCTTTCCACCACAAGGGCGATCGACGATGTCGCGCGACGACACGGAGCGAGCGTGGAGCGGACGCCGGTGGGCGAGATCAACGTTGCGCGCAAGATGTTGGAGATCGGGTCCATCATTGGCGGTGAAGGATCGGGCGGAGTAATACTACCGGAGCTGCACGCAGGGCGGGACTCAATTGTTGGCATCGTCATCCTTCTGTCGAACCTACTCGAGACGGGGATGACCCCATCCGAGCTCCGCGCCTCGCTTCCCTCGTATGTGATCGTGAAGAAGAAGTTGGAGCTCCCCGATGGATCGTCGGTCGGGCGCATGTTCGATGACCTTGCGGAGAGCGCGCCGTTAGATGCGACGATACGGCGCGAAGACGGGATACGGATCGATCTCGAGGAGGGATGGGTGCATATCCGCGCATCTAACACGGAGCCGATCGTTCGGGTTATCGCCGAGGCTCACAGCGCCGACGCGGCGGAGCGACTCGCGGATCTCTATCTTCGTCGGCTGGCTTCCTCATAGGTCGGATCGCATCGATCCAGCTCGTAGGCCTGATGTTTCACCCGAGCGGGGCATTGACCCTCGCTTGCTACCATGACACTGCCATGTACACATCGGCGCAGATCATCGCCATGACGCTGCTCCCCGGCATTTCGTCCACAATCGTGCGGCGGTTTGTGGACGGGGATATATCGTTTGAACGAATAGCCCGCTCAACTCCGGAGCGACTGGCCCGCCTGGGGATGAAGCGCGGTGCTATTGAGGCGATAGCACATCTTGGCAGGCTGGTCGAGGAAGGGGAGAGAATGCTAGAGATCGGGCGTCGGGTTGGTGGGAGCGTCATCACCCTCTGGGACGACGATTATCCGAGGCTCCTGAGGGAGATCTACTCACCGCCCGCGGTCCTCTACGTTCGCGGATCCCTGGTACCTGTGGATTCAGATGGAGTCGCGATTGTCGGCACAAGAGGTGCGTCCACGTACGGAAGGCTTGCAGCTGAACGGTATGCGGCTGAGTTTTCGGCGGCCGGCGTGACGGTGGTGAGCGGGCTCGCCAGGGGAATCGACTCGTATGCGCACGCCGCTGCAGTGCGCGACCGTGGGCGAACGATCGCCGTCGTCGCATCCGGCGTCGATCGCATTTCTCCGAACATCTCCGAGCGGCTCGCAGAGAAGATCGCGATGGCGGGTGCAATCATCAGCGAACATCCCTTTGAAGTGCAGGCCGTCCCGTCCTACTTCCCACGCCGGAACAGAATAATCAGCGGCGTGACTAGGGGAACGCTCGTCATCGAAAGCGATGAGCGGGGCGGAGCAATGATCACTGCCGGGTTCGCCATGGACCAGAATCGAGAGGTCTTCGCATTGCCGGGGCCGGTGACCTCGCCGAAGAGTCGCGGAACAAACCTTCTGATCCGCACCGACCGAGCTCGCCTTACTCAGACGCCACGAGACGTTCTGGAGGCATTGGGATTCCGAGTCTCGTTGCCACACGAACAGGAGCGACTGGTAGCTCGAGAGGACCTGACGATCTTTGAGGCCCGCGTCTACGACGTCCTTGGAGCTGAACCACTTCATGCTGACGCACTGTGCGAGCTGGCGGACCTGCCGGCGAGCGACGTACTTGTCACGCTCCTCACGCTCGAGTTCAAGGGACTCGTCAGGCAGATGGCAGGAAAAATGTTCTTGAGGGTGTGATGCTGTATGGCCGCGGACAGAGCGGGTGTGATGTCCCACGAAGCACGTGACCGGTGGGCCTTGTTCTACCCAACAAATTGCGGTCACGTCGTGACAGAGCCCGCGACGAACAGCAGCTGGAGGAGACCGTTTACGTCGAACGATCGTACTCTAGAACAGGATACGAATGAAGATGGTGGGCGAGGGGGCTCCGGGCGTGGACCGTTGCTCGATGCATAGCGAGCCGCACATATGCATCAGCCTACAGCCCTTTCCGATCGCACACGGTCGGATCTACGATTGAATGTACAGGCGCATGTCTCCCCGGGAAGTAGGGTTGACGACGACAGCGCGTTAATGCAATTCCGCGTACGAGCCTACGAACTGCCGCTTGGACTCAAGCGGCTTCATCAGTCACTTGGGCAGCACCACGGCATGTGGCGCAAGAACTAACGAAGCGGTGACGGCTGTTACGCCACATCCACCGAGGCGTCGAGATACACATCCTGAATGGCATTCAGCAGACCAACCCCTTCGGTCATGGGGCGCTGGAAGGCCTTCCGTCCACTTATCAATCCCGTTCCCCCCGCTCGCTTGTTGATCACCGCCGTCCGGACGGCGGCAGCCAGATCCCCAGCGCCAGAGCTTGCTCCACCGGAGTTGATCAAACCTGCACGTCCCATGTAGCAGTTGGCAACCTGGTAGCGTGTCAGATCGATTGGGTGATCGGTGGTGAGCGTATCGTAGACCTTACTGCTGGTCTTGCCAAACTTCAGCGCGTTGAATCCCCCATTGTTTTCGGGCATCTTCTGTTTGATGATGTCCGCCTGGATGGTTACACCCAGGTGATTCGCCTGCCCCGTAAGGTCGGCCGCGACGTGGTAGTCCTTGTCACCCTTGACGTTCAATGCGGGATTGCGGAGGTAGCACCAGAGAATCGTCGCCATGCCAAGCTCGTGCGCGTAAGCAAAGGCCTCTGCGACCTCCGTGATTTGCCGCGTCGATTCATCAGAGCCGAAGTAGATCGTCGCTCCAATCGCAGCTGCCCCCATGTCGTACGCGCGATCCACCGTGCCGAACATCACCTGATCAAACTTGTTTGGATAGGTTAGAAGTTCGTTGTGGTTGATCTTGACGATGAAGGGAATCTTATGGGCGTACTTGCGCGAGACGCTGCCCAGAACACCATATGTTGACGCAACCGCATTGCAGCCACCCTCGATGGCCAGCTTGACGATGTTCTCGGAATCGAAGTAGATGGGGTTTGGGGCAAACGACGCTCCAGCAGAGTGCTCTATTCCCTGGTCCACCGGAAGGATCGACAGATATCCCGTTCCGGCAAGTCGACCGTGTGAGAACATCCAAGCAAGATTTTGGATCGTCCGGATGCTTCGATCCGTCGGTATGAAAATCCGATCGACGAAATCAGGTCCGGGGAGATGGATCATCTCCTTGGGGACGGTCGTGCAGGTGTGATTGAGAAGCGAGTCGGCTTCGGAGCCAAGGAGTGCCTGGAGGTCGATCATGACGAACCGTTGGAGAATGTGGATTCGGACGTGGAGCAGGCAGGCGATCTAATCGCCGCACGTAGGCGCGCAGTTGTCAGCGTGCAAATGTAGGCTACCCCCGCCACGCCGCCAAGATTCCCCCATCCCGCGACACACCATGAAACGAGCCGCCCCCGTCGACAGTGTCTCGTCGACGGGGGCGGGATTCGTCTTCCGACGTCAGGAGCTGCGCTATCAGCGCCCTCCCGCCTTTACGCTACCGATCATCGACGATAGCTGCCTGCGCTGGGTGGCATTGAGAATACCAGCAACCTGAGATTCCTGGTTCGAGGCAATTGCGGCCAGACGATTGTTGATCTCAACAATTCGGAGCATTCTCGGTGCGCCCTGTGAAGCAGCGACGTCGTCGTTGTAGTTGGGGCGCGAGATAATCTGATTGTACTCCTCCCAGAGCTTTGCACGCTCAGCATGAAGCGTGGCAGCCTCGGAGTTCATTGACTGCAGACGTCCACGTTGTTCGGCGGAGAGCTGGAGGGCGCCGGCCTGTTGGACGGCCACGACGCTGGCGGCTACCGGCTGCTGATTGATCTTGTCTACAGCGACGCGTCGCGTGCGTGCTTCGACCGGTGCCTGTGCGAAGCTTGCTGCAGTGCTGGCGAAGGCAAGGCCGGCGATCACCAGGGCGCGAATGACGATCTTCTTGGTCATGTTCGGACTAACTCCAAAATTGAGTGGGACTCGATTCCCGCCGCCCGTCCTCTCTGCTTCGTACCGTGCGGCGTTTGCTGTTGTGGCGCTTCTGACCGGAGGATGAGAGACGGGTTTAAGACCCGCACCGCCAAGATCACCCGCACCAATACTCAACACATGAAATCTCTTGGAAAATCTCGGAATTTCCTCGGAATTCCTCTTCGATTCGCCTCCTTTGATCGGGCTCCCATTACCATACTTCCAGTGCCGTACGAGCAGACCGTCAGTTATGGTGGGGGCGCCGCAAACGGTCCCGATGCGATTATGAGGGCTTCCGCATACGTGGAATTCTATGACGACGAATTCGATCGGGAACTCTGCTTCGATCTAGGGATCTCAACCCTTCCCCCGCTCGATCTTGACAAGAAGGTTGGTCGGGGCGCAATCGATCGCATTCAGGCGGCTGTCTCTGCGCTGCTCGAGCATGGAAAGTTCGTTGTGACGCTCGGTGGGGAGCACACCATTTCCACGGCACCAATCCTCGCACATCTGGCCCGGCATCCGGAAATGAGTCTTCTCCACTTCGACGCCCATTCCGATCTCCGCGACAGCTACGAGGGCACCCGTTACTCCCATGCCTGCTTCGCGGCCCGCGTGGCCGAATCGATGGATCCTTCTCGCATCACACAAGTCGGAATCCGTGCGCAGTGCCGCGACGAGATCGACTTCATTCGCAATCGGGGAGTAAATACGTTTCACGCAAACGCCATTCGCCGCGGGCTGTTTGGCGAAGCGTGGGGGAAGAATGTCGTGGACACGTTGCAGGAGGAGGTATACATCACGTTTGACGTCGACTACTTTGATCCTTCAATCATGCCGTCCACGGGGACTCCGGAGCCGGATGGCTTTCTGTATTCGGAGACGCTCGATATTCTCAGATACCTCAAAATGACGGGGCGGCGGATCGTGGGCTTCGACATCGTCGAGTTGGCACCGGTCAAGGGGGTGACACACCCTGACTTGTTGACCGCGCGACTCCTATATAAGATGCTCAACATCGCCTTCGCAGAATCGTTGCCTGCATATCCGATCTTAAGCCGATGGATGTAGAGCTGCGTCGACACTGACCCGAAGCCCTAGCGGATCTGCGTCATTCCCTGTACGATATCGCGCAGCGCGCTGGCACTCGATGTGCGGATCACCTCGTGTGCATACGCTGTGAGCGGAGTTGCCTCCGGGTTGATCTCGACCACGTACGCCCCATGTTCGCGTGCAGCGATTGGCAGACCGGCTGCCGGGTAGACCACGCCGGATGTTCCAATTGCGAGTACGACATTCGCCTCAACCGCACGCCGTTGTGCGCGCCGAATCTCCGCTTCCGGTAGCATTTCGCCGAACCACACGACATCCGGTCGAATCAGGCCCCCGCACGAGCAATGGCGCACGACGTTTCCTGTCAGCATCGAAGGATCGTCGTAGTGCCGATGGCACGTTTGGCAGTAGTTGCGCGCGATGTTCCCATGCAGCTCAATCACTTCCGTGGAACCGGCGGCCTGATGGAGGCCATCAATGTTCTGGGTGATCACGCTTACACTGGGCACGAGGCTCTCAAGTTCGGCCAACGCGACATGTCCGTCGTTTGGCTTGCAGGCAAGGATCACCTCCCGTCGCGCCTGGTACCAGGCCCAGACAAGCTCAGGATTTGCAAGAAAGGCATCCACGTTTGCCAACTCTTCCGGGCGGAAGCGTTTCCATAGCCCATCGTTTGATCGAAACGTTGGCACGCCACTCTCCGCCGACATACCGGCGCCGGTGAACGCGACCACCAGACGAGCATTGGCAAGTCGATCGAGTAAGTGCAATGGAATGCGCGGCTAGAGGGGAGGGGAGAGTGTTGGCTCTGCGCTGCGGGCGTCGTGCATGGGGTCACTCACAGCCTGCTCGCGATGGCCCTATCGAGTACGTCCAGCGTAATGCGTGCCGTATCGTCCCACGTCAGCGACCTGGCGAACTCGATCGAGGCATCACGATAGCGGGCGCGCAGCGCATCGTTGGTAAGAATTCGCTCCATGAGCGCGGAGAGCTTGCCGATGTCTCCATAGGGGTAGAGATCGCCGGTTACGCCATCCACCACAGAGTCGCGGAGCCCGGGACTGTCGGCTGCGATCGCGGGCGTGCCGCACGCATTGGCCTCGACATTGACGATGCCCCAACCCTCTTTCATCGATGGATTCACGACCACCCAGAGTTCCTGCAACAGCCGGAGTTTCTCCTCTTCGGTGACGAATCCGGTGAATCTGACAGCGTCGTTGACGTGCAGTTCAGCAGCAAGTCGCTCGAGTTCCGGTTGGAAGTCTCCGCGCCCGATAATGACGAGCTCGGCCGTCGGAATTCTCGCTCGCATATCAGCGAAGGCGCGCACCACGTGATCGACGCTCTTGTACTTCTTCAGTCGACCGAAGTACCCGATTGTGGGATGCGCGGTTTTGGGAATGCCCGTGGGGTGGAGGATATCGTGATCTATTGCGTTGAGGGCGATGGTGAAGTTCTCTCGTCGGAATCCGCGAGCAACGAACTCATCCAGAGTTGACTGCGAGACGACCAGGAAGGGGATCCGTCTGTAGACGACATCCACCATTTTCTCTCCGAGCCAGACGTACGCGCCAAAGATCGGTCCCGCCTCTCGGAAGATCGACGCGCCAAAGAAGTGATGACTCAGTCCGACGAGTGGTCTACGAACGTACATCGGGGTGTAGAACGGAATCTTGTTGATGTCGTCCACCACGACATCGTAGTCCTCGTGGCGGAAGCGACGGACGTAGTGCCACGGGACAACGAAGTTGAACAGGCTGCGCGACCCGCGACGGACGATATGAATGCCGTCGATGGTCTCTTCCCGCGGCGCCCCTGGGTAGCCGCAGCAAAAGAGCGTGACCTGGTGACCCAATCCCGCGATGCGCCGAAACGTTTCACGGAGATGAACTTCAGCTCCGCCCGAGAGGGGATTGGTCCAGTCCTGCCAGTTGATGACGAGAATCTTCATCGGGTTGATATCGTGTCGGCAATTGAGCTCAAAGATTGGCGTTAGTGGGAGCTACGGTCCCGCTTTTCGTAGATTCCTCAACAAACCTTAACCGTCAACAGTCAACCGACGCACCCTGCCATGCCAACAACTCTGATAGGAACGATAATAGCCGGCGCGCTGATCGGCTGGGTAGCGAGCATACTGGTTAAGACCAATGACCAGATGGGATGCCTTTGGAACATTCTTATTGGCGTGGTGGGTGGATTCCTCGGAAGCTGGATTGCAGAGAAGTTCTTTCACTTTCACGTTGAGAAAGGGTTCAGCCTGGCGGGATTTGGCGTTGGCGTGGGGGGGGCCGTGGTCTTGCTGATCGTGCTCCAGATGATCGGTGTCTTCAGACGGAGACGGTAGTTGACCACTACAAGCGCATGCGTGGCTTGGAGATCCCCAGATTCTTCATCTGTTTTGACAGGGTCGACCGATCGATGTCCAGTTCTGCGGCTGCGCGTGTGATGTTCCAGTCGTTGCGGTCCAGGATTTTCACCAACTCATCTTTCTTCGTTTGCCGCGCGAGTTCCTGGACGTCATTGTAATCGTGCACAATCGTCGTTTGAGCAGTCGCTCCATGGGGCGAAGAGCGCTCGAGGATCCGAGCGATTTCAGAATGTTCGATCCGCTCTCCTTGAGCCACCACCGCAGCACCTTCAACCGCTCGTCGAAGTTCCCGCGCGTTCCCCGGCCAGGACCATCGTTCCAGTACATCGAACGCTGCCTCCGAGAGATGTCGAGGGGGAAGTCCGTTGCGTGTGCAGAACGCAGCCAGGAAGTGTCGTGCGAGCGGTGCGATGTCTTCGCGTCGGCTGCGGAGGGGAGGGATGTGTATTTCGAATCCCCGGAGGCGATACAACAAGTCCTCGCGAAACGTCCTGCCGCGCACTGCCTCGAGCAGGTCTCGGTTCGTCGCTGAGATGATGCGTACGTCGATCGATTCTGCGTTCACCGACCCAAGGCGACGAACCTGCCCGCTATCGAGTACGCGGAGGAACTTGGCCTGGAGTTCAACGGGGAACTCTCCTATCTCATCGAGAAACAGCGTCCCCCCATCCGCCGCCTGAACGAGTCCCTGTTTTGCATCGGTTGCACCTGTGAAAGCCCCCTTCGTGTGCCCAAACAGTTCCGATTCGAACATCGTGGTGGGAATGTTCGGAACGTCCAGGGTGACAAATGCCTTGGTGTGGCGGGGGCTCATTGCGTGAATCGCGTGTGCCAGCAAGTCCTTGCCAACACCAGTTTCACCCGTAACCAGGACAGAAATGGATGACTGGGCACAGAGACGGGCGTCATTCAAAATGCTGGTCAGCGACTGGCTGCGACCAAAAATGCCGAATGCGTCGCCGCTTGCCCTTTCTTGTGGGTGAGGAGAGTGGGGGCTTCGCTCGAGCGCCCCGCTGACCGCCGCCAGCAGGTCCGATGCGCTCGATCCCTTGTAGACATAGTTGAATGCACCCCCCTTCATAGCTTGTACCACCAGATCGATCGCATTCTCGCCGGTCAACATGATAACGGGAATCAGCGGGTGAGATCTAACGATGCGGGCAAGGACCTCCAGCCCATCCATTCCCGGCATTCGCATGTCCAGCAACACGAGTGCGATATCGTCGGCTTCACGTGTCAGGGTGGCCAGCCCTTCTTCACCCCCGAATGCCGTCCGGGGAGTATATCCGGCATGACGCAGGAGCTCCGCAACCGTCTCAAGGAAGCTGCGATCGTCGTCGACTATCAGCACGGGGGGGCCGGATTGCGGCCCGGTGGAAGTGGTCATATGGTGTCCTGCCGCCTTTATGGGGGTCAAGGTTGCGCCGGCACGGTGGCGAAATCTACAAAATTTTGACCCTCATTGAGGTGAATGCCCTGTTTTCGGCGCCGAAAAAAAACTTTCTCAGCCATGGCGATAGATAGAGGATCATGCTTATATTTGTGTCGGCTAGGCATTTCCAACGTCGCCTTATTCAACACAGTTGGAAACCAACGTCAGCCGGGTCGCTGTGGTTTCTTCATGATTCTGGACCTCTCATTAAGATTGCCGCAGACCAACGACCTTATAGCTTACGGGTCTGGACCTCCCTGTAGGTAGAGGCTTGACGGGCTTAGTTCAATCACGGACGGCGGGGCGCCACACTCGCCGTCCGTGACTTGTTTATAGACCTTTCTGTAGGCCTCCACCCCTTCCGCCTCTACTATTCACACCTCACACTCGTCACACGTTTCATGTCTGGGGAGCTCGCTGCCGACGAATATATCGACCCGCGCCTCGACCTGATCCAGGAGATCGCGTCGTTGAAGAAGGAGATGAATGCCATCCTGCTGGCTCATTACTACCAGGATGCTGCAATTCAGGAGATTGCCGACTTCATCGGTGATTCGTTGGAACTTGCTCGACGATCTGCGGAGACATCTGCCGACGTAATCGTCTTCGCCGGTGTCCACTTCATGGCAGAAACGGCCAAGATCCTCAATCCGGATCGACAAGTCCTGATCCCGGACATGGCTGCCGGGTGTTCGCTGGCAGCCGGTTGTCCCGCTCCCGCGTTTGAGGCCTTCCGCGCCGCTCATCCCGACCACCTGGCCATCACGTACATCAACTGTTCTGCCGAAGTAAAAGCCCTGAGCGACATCATTTGTACTTCCTCATCAGCCGAAACAATCATCAACCGCCTTCCGAGAGATCAGAAAATTCTCTTTGCCCCAGATCGCAACCTGGGTCGGTGGCTGAAACGCCGGACCGGGCGAGATATGCTCCTGTGGGAGGGGGCGTGCATTGTGCACGAGACATTCAGCGAGCAGAGAATTCTCGACTTGAGACACCGATATCCAGGTGCTTTGGTGATCGCACACCCGGAATGCGAGGAAGCGTTGCTTGACGACGCGGACTTCATTGGCTCCACCAGCAGCCTGCTGAACTTCACTGCGGAGTCTCCGGCAACGGTTTTCATCGTTGCGACGGAATCGGGCATCATTCATCAGATGGAGAAACGATCCCCGTCCAAGCTATTCGTACCAGCTCCTCCGACCGACGAGGCATGCAGTTGCAACAACTGCCCATACATGAAGCTGAATACGGTCGAAAAGATCTACCTCTGCATGCGCAATCGTGCCCCGGAAATCACTATCCCCACGCACGTAATGCAGGGTGCCCGCCGGGCCCTGGATCGGATGCTGGAGATGAGCAGATGAAGCTCAAACTCGATCTCCACGACATTTTCAACAAAGGTGCTGACATCGAACGCGCACTGAATGACATCATTCAACAAGCCGTGCAGAAGAAGGCTCCCCTAGTAGAGATCATACCGGGGAAGGGCTCCGGTCAACTGAAGAAGCGCGTCATTCGTTTCCTTGAGCAGAAGGAGATCAAGGCGCTATATCATCGTGTGGAGAAGGATTCAAAGAACTTTGGCCGGTTGTTCGTTCATTTCCGATGGCGTTGAAGGGCACGCTCGCCGCGACAGTTCAATGGTCTCGAACGTCCTATGAAGGGTGGATGCCACGTGAGTGCCAATGCCCAACCTTGATGAACCTCCTATGAACAGACGCTTGCTCCCTTCCCGTCGACGCCAGATTCTCCGCGCGATGCTGATCGCGCTTTTGATGACCGTCGTCGCTGCAATTGCTCTTGTCGCACAGCCCGCAACGCTCATGGACGGCCCACCGCGAAAGAATCTTGGGCCCATCGTAAACGGACCCGGTGCAGAGATCCTGCCGATCATCACCCCGGATGGCAAGGCACTCTATTTCGATCGCAAGTTCGACTCATCAAACACCGGCGGAATAGAGGATCCAGACGATGCATGGGTCGCCAATCGACTTCCGAATGCAGATTGGGATTCGGCGCGGAATCTGGGGCGCCCGTTCAATTCGGCTGGCTCGGATGCGCTTCTTTGGGCGTCGGCCGACGGCAACCGAGTCCTCGTGTATTCGGACACGCTACCCCTCCCACATCTGGCGCTAATGAAGCGCTCCGGTACGCAATGGGGGGCGCCACAATCGATATCGATCGAGGGCCTTTCCAATCTCGGCGAGACGTATTTCGCTACCATCACGCCTGACGAACGCCGCCTGATCCTGACTCTTGCACCGGATTCCTCAAAGCCAGATAACCTCGACCTATACGTTTCGACGCTCGCCTCCCCCGATCTATTGACCTGGAGCCGCCCCTCTCCACTGAGTGCCGTCATCAACACGACGCAGTACGAGGGTGCGCCCTACATGGCGTGGGACAACCGAACGCTATACTATGCATCGGAGCGGTTCGGGGGGATGGGTGGCGCCGACATTTTCGTCTCGCGCCGCATTGGCGATTCGTGGGCCGCCTGGAGCCAGCCGGTGAATCTCGGTCCACGAATCAACTCACCCGCCGGCGAAGAGTCGCTTACACTTCCATGGTTCGACACCTGGGGGTACGTTAGTGCACCGGGTGAGTACGGGCAGACGGACATCTTCCAGGTGCGGCTCCCGGACGACCTGCTTCCCCAGAGAGTGATTGTCGTACTGGGGAGCTTCAGGTCAAATGATCGCGGAGTGATCGGGCTGATCCGGGCAATCCGGGCGGATGATGGAACGGAGATTGGATCGGTTTCCAGCGACATTGACGGGGCCTTCACTTTGATCCTCCCCCCAAACGAATCCTACGTAATCACCGGGTGGTCAGGATCGACGGGAGAGGTGCAGTCAAGGGTTGACGGGAAGGGGACTGAGCAGGGGGTGTTCGAATGCGTGCTGAATGCGGCTGGAGAGAAGGGGGCTAACGGTGGCGAGCAACCATAGTGGGCCAGGTTATGTCTCATTACACAGATGGCCGAGGGGATATCGGGTGGGTTTGTAAATTGCGACCCCTTCATTCAATTCGAAATTCCGCGGAACGAGCCGTTTCCTGACAAGGAGTACATCCAAAATGGCAGTTGACATACAAATGCCCAAGATGGGCGAGTCGGTGCAGGAGGGTACGATTCTTCGCTGGCTGAAGCAGCCGGGTGAGAGCGTGGAGCGGGACGAGATCATTGCAGAAATTTCGACCGACAAGGTCGACACAGAAATACCGTCGCCGGCTGCCGGAGTACTCCTCGAGATCATTGCGCAGGAAAACGAGACGGTCCCCGTGGGGCAGATCATTGCCCGCCTTGGAGAGGCAGGAGAGGTCGCGTCTACCACCGCTCCGCTGGAAGCCCCTCCGGTCTCACTCCCAAACGATATGGCTCCCGCGCCGCAACCCACCCCTCCTGTGTCGACCCCGGCACCCGCGGCCTCGAACGATGGTCATGGCGTCGAGATACTGATGCCCAAGATGGGTGAGTCTGTGCAGGAAGGAACCATTCTTCGCTGGCTGAAGCAGCCAGGTGACCCGGTCGAACGCGACGAGATTATCGCCGAGATATCGACCGACAAGGTGGATACGGAAATCCCATCACCGGCCGCAGGCGTAATGGGGCAGATCATCGCTCAGGAGAATCAGACGGTTCCAGTTGGCGAGGTCATCGCATATCTGTCCGGAGGAGGTGTGGTGTCGAACGCGAGCACCCAAGCCGTCGCTACTCCTCCGACCCCCACGCCGACAACGCAAAGTGCTCCTTCGGCCCCCCCACCTGTCCTCAGCGTCAACGGGGCATCAAACGGGGTCCACGCGGTTCCCGCTTTGGCTGGAGTAGGTGATGCAGTCGGTCCCATTCCGCGCGTCAGTGGCAATCGGTTCTATTCGCCACTCGTCCGATCGATTGCCGAGAAGGAGGGTGTCAGCGTTGGAGAGCTGGATCGTCTGACAGGGAGTGGTGCGAACGGGCGCGTGACGAAGAAGGATCTTCTCGGCTATCTGACGAACCGGACCGCACCTGCGGTGGCGCCTGAGCCGACGACAGCGCCGGCGATTGCTCCGTCGACCCCGCCGCGAGCGTTTCAAGCCCCGGCAACCGACCCCGCCGCGTATGGGGCGGACGTGGACGTCATTCCCATGGATCGAATGCGCCAACTGATCGCGGAGCATATGGTCCGGTCGAAGGCGACGTCACCTCACGTCACCGAAGTGGGTGAGGCGGACGTATCAGGACTGGTTGCGTTGCGAGAAGGAAGAAAGAACGAATTCGAAAAGACGCACGGCATCAAGCTGACCTACACCCCCTTCTTCATTGCTGCCGTGGCGAAGGCGTTGCGGGACAATCCGTGGGTGAACGCGTCGGTGGACGGCACCAATGTCATTGTCAAGAAGAGGGTCAACGTCGGTGTGGCAACGGCGCTTCCGGATGGCAACCTGATTGTACCAGTCATAAAGGACGCCGATCATCTCAACATCGCCGGACTGGCGCATGCAGTCCATGACCTTGCGACTCGCGCGCGCAACAAGACGCTGATGCCGGACGAGATTGCCGGCGGCACGTTTACGCTGACCAACTACGGCGTGTTCGGTCTGCTACACGGAGCACCTATCATAAACCAACCTCAGGTAGCAATACTCGGGACGGGTGCGATTCAGAAACGCCCGGTTGTGCGCGAGTTGATGGGGCAGGACATGATCGTAATCCGCTCCATGGTCTACCTTTCGCTATCGCATGATCATCGAATCATTGATGGTCTTCTGGGGGGCAAATTCCTCTCCGACGTCATTCGATACCTGGAGGCATTCGACGCCGATACTATGCTGTGACAGAGAAAGATCGACGACGACAGGGGCGCCAACGTGGCGTCCCTTCTCATTGAAGACATGAACGAATGACTACCATCGAGAACATCGAGATTCCCGTCGTTCAACCCGAGCCGCGTCAGCCGCGCCCCGAGTGGCTGAAGGTGAAGGTTCCGACCGGCGACACGTTTGCGCAATTGAAGGCGATGATGCGTTCGAAGGAGCTGCACACCGTCTGCGAGGAAGCCCGCTGTCCGAACATGGCCGAATGCTGGGCAGCGGGAACCGCAACGTTTATGATTCTTGGAGACGTCTGCACGCGGTCGTGTGGATTTTGCGCGGTCAAGACCGGACGCCCCGGTACGATAGATCTCGATGAGCCACGAAGGGTTGCCGAGGCAATCCGGCAGATGGGTGTCTCGCACGCCGTCATCACTTCCGTCAACAGGGACGAGTTGGAGGATGGCGGTGCCGGTGTCTTCGCAAGGACGGTTGTCGAGACACGCGCGCTCAGTCCCGGTATACGAATCGAAGTCCTGATCCCAGATTTCAAAGGAAAGGCTGCCCCACTCCAGGAAGTGATAGACGCGCGTCCGGATATCCTGAATCATAACACCGAGACTGTCCCTTCCCTCTACCGACGCGTGAGACCGCAGGGCCGGTACCAGTGGACCCTTGATCTGCTTGCCGAAGCGAAACGCCAGAGCATGGTGACCAAGACGGGAATCATGCTTGGCCTGGGTGAGTCGCGAGCGGAACTCCTTGCGACGATGAAGGACCTGGTCGATCGAAACGTCGACATCCTTACCCTTGGGCAGTATCTCCAGCCGACGAAAAACCACCTGCCGGTCGATCGATTCGTGACGCCCGCAGAATTCAACGAGTACCGTGATATCGGTCTTGACATGGGATTCCGCTATGTCGAATCGGGTCCGTTGGTCCGCTCCAGCTATCACGCCGAACGACACGTCTAGGAAACCGATACACTCATGACCGACACCGAGATTCTGTTAGAGCCGGAAAACCCCCTGCCCGACTATACGATCGATCAGCTTCCCGCGGAGATGCGGGAGGCTCTGGAGAGCATGGGATGGACTTCGCTCATGGCCGTTCAGGCCAAGTCGATTCCATATCTCATGGATAATCGCGACATGATCATTCAGTCGCGAACCGGATCTGGAAAGACGGGCGCGTTTCTGATACCATTGCTTCTGCGTCTGGATCCCGCTCGTCGATATCCTCAAGCGTTGATCCTCGTCCCAACC
The DNA here is from genome assembly GCA_964462535.1 of uncultured Alphaproteobacteria bacterium. Lineage (GTDB taxonomy): Bacteria > Bacteroidota > Ignavibacteria > OLB7 > OLB7 > CAYWXV01. The sequence goes on along the minus strand of CAYWXV010000010.1, from coordinate 44,831 downwards.
AGGGAGTTGGCCGGTCAGGTCTACAACGAATTTCTCAGCGTCTCCAAGGGCATGGGGCTATCGGGTGTTCTGGTCTACGGCGGCGTGGGATACGGTGCGCAGCTGCAAGCGCTCCGCGATGGCGCGCAGGTAATAGTTGGCACGCCTGGGCGAGTTCTGGATCACATAGGACGTCGTTCCCTGAATCTCGATCGCATCTCAGTCCTGGTCTTCGACGAGGCGGACGAAATGCTGTCGATGGGCTTCTACCCGGACATGAGGGAGATTCGGAGGTATCTGCCGCGTGAACGTTCCAGCTGGATGTTCTCGGCGACGATCCCATATCGTGTTCAGATGCTGGCGCAGGAGTTCCTCCACAACCCCGAGTTCCTCTCACTCTCGGTCGGCCAGGTTACGGTGCAGACTGCGGAGCATCGCATCTACGACGTCCCTCCTTTGGAGAAGGACCTGATGTTGATGCGGTTGATAGAGATGGAGAATCCAGACTCCGCTATCATCTTCTGCAATACAAAGCAGGACGTAGAGTACCTGGCTACGGTACTTGGGAACTACGGGTACGATGTGGATCTCCTGTCAGGAGATCTCGATCAGAAGGAACGCGAAGCGGCAATGGGGAGGATTCGGAGAGGGGAGACCAGGTTCCTTGTCGCAACCGACGTCGCCGCCAGAGGAATCGACATCAGCGATCTGTCGCACGTGTTCCAGTATGACGTCCCGAAGGACCCCGACTCCTACGTGCATCGAGCCGGACGAACGGCGCGGGCCGGGAATACGGGTGTTGTGATCACGCTGGTCGCAAACATGTCCGAGCGTTCGGATCTCAAGAAGATCTCGCGCAGATATAGCGTCGACTTTGTTGAGCTGCCGATGCCTACTCAGGACGAATTGGAGACACGGCTTGCCGAGCGCCTGATAGTCGTACTTGAGGATCGACATAGAGGCGCAAAGCGTCTGGAACGAGAGCGGTTGAAGCGATTTGTTTCCCTGGTGAAATCCCTCTCGGAAAGCGATGAGGAGATTTCGTTGCTCGCCATGATTCTCGACGATCTGTACCATCGGAATTTCCATTTGCGGAAGACGGAAAGTCCGACTGCCCCCCCCGCCAAAGTCGAACAACGTCGGGAAGAGCCCCGAAGAGAATCAACCCCCGCTGTTCCATCGGTGGCGGCCAGCGTGGAAGGCGTTGATGCAGGGGAGAGAAAAAAGAAGAAGAGGCGCCGCAAAAAGAAGAAACAGCACGGTGACGAACTATCCGGGGGCGCCTCATCCTCGACGGAGCATTCCGTCATGGGCTCTGATGCGGCCTTCCCCATCGAGAATGAGACAAGCGTGACAGCCCCCGTCGTTGTGGACGATGAGCCGCATCCGGGGCCTGAGCCTGAGCCTGAGCCTGAGCAGGAGGCTACCGACCAACCGGTTTCCGTTGGACCCAAGCCGCGCCCACAGACGCGCACGAAGGCTGGTGAGCGCGCGGAGCCCAAACGGGATTCCCCCAGAAAGGGAGGATCTCGAATCGAGAAGGTTCTTGGTTCCGGCATCATGTCCATCGTTGAGGAGATCGAGGTCTTCGACCCTGATGATGCCCCCGCCGAAGACTCGGCGCTTGAATCCTCCGTCCCCGACGAGCCAGTCGGAGAATCGGCCTCTGATAGACGAGCGCCGAGAGCCCCGCGCAAGAAGCCTGCAACCAAGAAAGGAACATCATCTGGTGGTGGAGCGGCGAAGAAGGGGCCAGGCAGGTCGAGCACCAAGAAGAAGAGCGGCGATTAGTCGTCGCAGAACAGCCGCATGTTCCCAATCGGCGATGACAATCGCGACATTCGATCGACGCCTGTTGTGACGTATGGGCTCATTGCCCTCAACGTTCTCGTTTTCGTGTATGAGCTGGCAATTGGGTCCAACCTCCATACGTTCCTGAGCGCCTGGGGAACAGTCCCGAGCGAGATTGTGCGAGGCCAAGATCGCTACACGCTCGTCTCGTCGATGTTCCTCCATGGGGGATTTGGCCACATCCTGGGGAACATGCTCTTCCTGAAAGTCTTTGGTGACAACGTCGAAGATCGACTCGGACGAGGGCCCTTCCTGCTGTTCTACATGGTGACGGGTCTTGTAGCCGGGCTAGCCCATGTCGTGATCAACCCGACTTCGACGATACCGAGCATTGGTGCTTCAGGGGCCATTTCCGGTGTGCTTGGTGCGTACCTCCTGCTGTTTCGCAGCAACAGAGTGCGTGTGCTGGTCTTTTACTCTATCATCGAGGTTCCCGCCTGGATGATGATTGGATTCTGGGCCGTGCAGCAATTCATTGCCACCATGGGTGACATAGCCGTGACTGAAGAGACCGGGGGGGTAGCATATGCTGCGCACGCCGGGGGTTTTGTCGCTGGCTTGGTGCTTACACCTCTACTGGCGATGCTGAAGGGGAGGCGTCGACAGTTCTAACGGGGGATTCGTAGTCTCTGCCGTTGTGTTCGACACGGCTCGTACCCTTTGACCGGGCGCTGTGTTTCGCGCACGGCAGGCCGGCGACCGGTTCACTTTAGCAGGGGGAATCGGCGCCGGCTGTTATTCTCCTCGAGCGAGCGGTGTCGAGTTGCATTCGCTTCCCAAGGGATCTCGGTGTGGAAGAACCTGCCGAGAGCACGGCGCTGACAGCCAACACGTGACGCAATTGCTAAGAACAACGCGACGCCGGCGACTACTATCGCCGGCGTCGTTTTTCATTGCGCCTCGAATCCAGGTTGTCTCGTGATGCGCTAGTTCGCCACGACTTCGCTAGTACCCAGCAACTGGCGGAGAACATACTGGAGAATGCCGCCGTGCAGGAAGTACTGAAGTTCCTGCGGCGTGTCGATTCGAACACGGGCTGAGAACTCCAGTTCGCTACCATCCGGACGGCTGGCGCGCACGGTGGCAATTCGTTCGGGAGGGAATCCACTGGCGAACAGGGCGGTCAGGCCAGATATCGAAATCTCCTCGTTCCCCACCAGCCCAAGTGATTCGACATTTGCGCCCCCAACGAACTCCAGTGGAAGGACGCCCATACCAACCAGGTTCGACCGGTGAATCCTCTCGAAACTCTCCGCGATCACTCCCCGGACGCCCAGCAGCCTCGTCCCCTTGGCGGCCCAGTCACGGCTTGAACCGGAACCGTATTCCTTGCCGGCCAGAATGACGAGGGGCGTGCCATCATTCTGGTAGCGCATGGCCGCGTCGTAAATCGTTGTCGTTTCTCCGCTCGGGAGATAGACCGTGTACCCACCTTCAACTCCAGGCACCATTCTATTCCGGAGCCGAATGTTCGCGAACGTTCCACGCATCATCACTTCGTGATTGCCGCGCCGTGACCCGTATGAATTGAAGTCGGCCGGATCGACCCCGTGCTCTATCAGATATTGACCGGCAGGGGAGTTCACCTTGATGCTTCCGGCGGGTGAGATGTGATCCGTGGTCACGCTGTCACCCAGAATTGCGAGGACCTTCGCTTGAACAATGTCGTCGACTTGATCGGCGGCCGTCCTGGGCATGTCCTGGAAGTAGGGTGGATTCTTCACGTACGTCGAGGCAGAGTCCCAGGCATAGATCTGCCCCGTAGGGCTCGGAAGGGAGCTCCAATGGACGTCCCCGGTGAAGACATCGGCATACGTTGACCGAAACATCTCGGAAGTCAATCCACCCGCGATGCTGTCCTCAACCTCCTGTTGCGTTGGCCACAGGTCTCTGAGGAAGACCGCCGCTCCGTTTGTATCGGTACCAATGGGGTCGTTGTAAATGTCAATGTCCATTCGTCCTGCCAGCGCATATGCGACAACAAGCGGAGGGGACATCAGGTAGTTCGCCTTGATATCCTGATTGATTCGTCCTTCGAAATTGCGGTTGCCGGAGAGGACGGAGCAGACGACCAGATTACCTTCGTTGACGGCACTCGAAACCTCTTTCGGCAGCGGCCCAGAATTACCGATGCAGGTAGTGCAGCCATATCCTACAGTCTGAAACCCGAGGGCGTCCAGATACGATGTCAGTCCAGCCTGATCGAGATATCGTGTGACCACTTTGGATCCAGGTGCGAGGGACGTCTTCACCCATGGTTGCGAGCGGAGACCTTTCTCCACCGCCTTCTTAGCCAGCAAGCCGGCAGCTACCATCACGGACGGGTTCGACGTGTTAGTGCAACTGGTGATTGCTGCAATCACGACCGCTCCGTGCCCAATCGCGTGATGTTGGTTGTTCAACGTCAGTGTCACGGCTGCATCGGTTCCTTCCGTCACCGATGGAAAGGTCTTCAGAGCGTCCACGAACGACTGCCGAGCATCCGATAGCAAGATCCGATCCTGAGGGCGGCGCGGGCCGGAGATGCTTGGACGAACGCTCCCCAGATCGAGGTCCAGGTGGGCCGAGTATTGGGCTTCCACCGTTTCAGCATCGTGGAAGAGTCCTTGTTCCTTCATGTACGCTTCTACAAGGGCAATCTGCTCGTCACTCCTACCGGTGAACCGGAGGTACCGGAGCGTCTCTTCGTCAACAGGGAAGATGCCACAGGTAGCGCCGTATTCCGGGGCCATGTTGGCGATCGTTGCGCGATCAGCCAGAGGAAGCCCGGAGAGACCGGCGCCGTAAAACTCGACGAACTTTCCAACGACCCCATGTCGACGGAGCATTTCGGTGACGACAAGAACGAGGTCCGTGGCTGTTGCTCCTTCAGCGAGACGTCCCGTCAGTTTGAAGCCTACCACCTGAGGTATCAGCATAGAAACGGGCTGGCCGAGCATGGCCGCCTCGGCCTCGATGCCACCAACACCCCATCCGAGTACGCCGAGTCCGTTGACCATTGTCGTGTGCGAATCGGTTCCGACAAGCGTATCCGGGTAGGCTACGTTTTCGTCACCTTCCGTGGTGAAGACGACTCGGGCGAGATACTCGAGATTCACCTGATGGACGATGCCGGTCTCCGGAGGGACAACGCGGAAGTTCCTGAAGGCGCCCTGACCCCACCGCAGAAACTGATACCGCTCCCGATTACGTTCGTACTCCAGTTCCGTGTTCTTTCCAAAGGCATCGGATGAACCGAACGCATCCACCTGCACCGAGTGATCAATGACCAATTCCGCGGGCTGCAGTGGATTGATTTTTGCTGGATCTCCCCCCATGGCGGCCATCGCTTCACGCATAGCCGCGAGATCCACTACCGCTGGAACACCAGTGAAATCCTGAAGGAGCACACGCGCGGGGGAGAATGCAATCTCCTTGGTCGGCGCCGCCTGCGGGTCCCACGCGGCAAGCGCGCGAATGTCATCGGCGACGACGTTCACGCCGTCCTCCGTCCGCAAAAGGTTCTCCAGAAGTACGCGGAGCGAGTAGGGGAGTCGCGAGAGGGACCCGACCTCGTGTTCAAGTATGCCGAGTCGGTACATCGTATATGAGCGATCCCCGACTTTCAGAGTTCCCCGTGTGTTGAAGCTGTTCGACATGGTGACTGCCTTGTATGATGTGGTATGGCTGCATTCGTGGCGGATGTTCCAGGCGCGATCGTTCCACAGTGCGGCGGGCTTGAGCGTCCCGTTACCGTCTGGAGCTGACCCCATTTGGGTGCTCATCAAAGGCGAGACTACGTGACACGTTCTTGGGTCGCGCTTGTTCCTCCGCGAAATGTGAGGAAACGTTGCTTGACGATGCTCCTCCGTCGACTCCTCGAAGCGGTTCCAGATCCCGGCTGCGCGGGAAAGAGGGACGACATGGAGTGGGGCGCAAACTTCGGCATTCCTGCACCACTCTACAACCGGCCCGCCGAATCGTGGCAGCAATCCCCTCGAAGCGCAATCGCTATATTCGACCCCTTCAGTTCGAAGGCACACACGTTAACGATCAACACGAGAATCCAATGTCCGAAGCGGTCACACCCAGAAGCCAGGACTACTCCGCCTGGTACATCGAAGTCATTCAACGCGCCAAGCTGGTCGACTATGGTCCCGTCAAGGGGACCATGGTGATTCGACCGTATGGGTTCGCCCTTTGGGAGAACATACGCGAGGCTCTCGATGTCCGCTTCAAGGCGACGGGACACGAGAACGCTTACTTCCCGATGTTCATTCCGTATTCGTTCATTCAGAAGGAGAAGGAACACGTTGAAGGATTCTCGCCCGAACTTGCGCTTGTCACTCATGCGGGTGGAAAGGAGCTGGAAGAGCCGCTTGTTGTGAGACCAACGTCGGAGACGATTATCAATCACATGTATGCCCACTGGATCAAGTCATACCGTGACCTGCCGGTGCTGATAAACCAATGGTGCAACGTTGTTCGCTGGGAGCTTCGCACGCGTCCGTTCCTTCGAACGTCCGAATTCCTTTGGCAGGAAGGACACACCGCGCACGCGACCGCTGAGGAGGCTGAGGAAGAGACGATCCGGATGCTCAACGTCTACACCGATTTCGCCATAAGAGAGGCAGCTATCCCGGTGATCCCTGGACGCAAGTCGAACATCGAAAAGTTCGCTGGCGCCGTCCGATCGTACACGATTGAAGCAATGATGGGAGATGGCAAGGCGCTCCAGTCGGGTACCAGTCACAATCTTGGTCAGAATTTTGCCAAGGCGTTCAACACGCGCTACCTGAACGACCAGGGTGAGTTGGAATTTGTGTGGCAGACATCGTGGGGCGTGTCCACACGCATGGTCGGGGGCGTCATTATGACGCACGGAGACGATAAGGGGCTGGTCCTGCCACCACGTCTCGCTCCCGTGCAGGTCGTTATCGTTCCGATATGGAAATCAGACAACGAGAAGCCGCGTGTCCGTGAACTGGTGGGTAAGGTGGAGAAGTCCCTGCTGGACGCCGGCATAAGAGTGAAGAGCGACCTGAGCGAACAGGAGACGGCCGGGTGGAAGTTCAACGAATGGGAGATGCGAGGAGTGCCGATTCGGATTGAGATCGGTCCGAAGGATGTCGAGAAAGATGCGGTCGTTTTCGCTCGCCGTGATCGCCCCGGCAAGGAGGGAAAACAGTTCGGTATTCCCACGGCCGAGGTGGCTGCCACAGCTCGCGAATGGCTCGACGACATTCAGGCATCGCTCCTCGAGAAGGCAACGGCGTTCAGAGACGCGAACATCGTGGATGTCAGAGACCGCGACGAGTTCAATACGGTCGTTGCGTCCGGGCGGTGGGCCCGAGTCCGATGGGCCGGCACGGATCAGCAGGAGAAGGAACTGAAGGAGGCCACTGGCGCCACAATCCGTTGCTTCCCGCTGGATCAGCCGGGGGGGAGCGCCCCCTGCTTCCTTACGGGCCAACCCGCTGACGAGGTCGCCCTCTTCGCCAAAGCATACTGATGGGGATATGCGGACGACGGCTCGATGCTCGTCCCATTACCTACACTCAAGACATCAATCAGTACCGGATGACCTCAATGCGTCGAATACTATTCCTGGCAGGAGTGCTAGTCTCCTTCTTCATTGCGGGTTGCACTGACTCGCCCACCTCCAGCAGCAACCAGTTCTCGAGTATTGAACAACGGGCGCACGAACTGGTTAACCAGTATCGCGCCTCACGGGGCCTCGCCCCTCTCACGTTCAGCGAGACGATCGCGTCACAGGCAAGAGGGCACAGCCGCGAGATGTCGGGAGGAAACCTGAATCACGACGGGTTTCAAAACCGCGTCGATGCAATTAACGTGTCCATACCGCTCAGCAGCGCCGGGGAGAACGTCGCCCTCAATAGTGGCTTTGCAGATCCGGCTCAGGAGGCGGTGACAGGTTGGATCAACAGCCCGCCGCATCGGACAAACATGGAGGGGGACTTCGACCTTACGGGTATCGGTGTTGACAAGAAGTCCGACGGAACGTTCTATTTCACTCAAGTATTCATCAAGCGGCGGTAGTCTTGCCATGGGAACAGGCCGACTGTCAGGCGCCGCTTTCTACGGGTCCCGTACAAATCGGGTGTCGTTGGAGTGCAACGTGTCCACCCGGAAGTTCAGTCGATTGCGACGGCGTGTCGTCTCCCTCGCGCTGCTGTTGCTGACGCTTTCCGCAGCGCACGGTCAGGAACGAGATCGGCACGCGTTCGAGAGAGCCATCGTCCCTTCGAGCGGGCGAGCCACCTCTGAGTTCATCCCCAAAGGCTGGGCGCTCGAGGACGAGGTGTCGGGTGATCTCAATAGTGATTCGCTTCACGACGTCGTGCTCTGTCTGGTAGAGGATCGACCGTCAGAGAACGAGGAAGGGCCACTTGATCGGTATCGGGGGATCGTCATTCTCTTCCGTTCCGCGGATGGCACGTTCAGACGGGCTGCAACGTCAGGTACGCTCCTTCGGTGCACAATGTGTGGTGGCGTGTTAAGCAGCCCGTATCCAGTTGGCGGCTTGGTGACGATTCGGTCGGGCGTCCTGATCGCCGAGCAACTGTATGGGTCACGGGAGGCCCGAAGTGTCACGCAACGATTCCGGTACGATTCACACGATGGTCGCTTCTACTTGATCGGCGAGGACATTTCCGATGTTGATCGCGTGACCGGGGATTTCACCAGCACAAGTACCAACTATCTAACCGGGAAGCAGACCGTAGAGACGGGGGGATACGACGCGCGGAAAGATAAACGAGTGGTTAGGAGTAAGAAGACGCGGCGCGTGGCCAGGAAGAAGATACCAATCGAGGAGATCGATTTCGACGACTACTAAAGCCGTGGCTGGTTGTTCAACTCACTACTCATCGGACACCACCCATCGTTCGGCTATGTCGTCGGCGATTCCATCGATGAACCGGGACGGCTTCGAAAGGACCATGCCACTCTCACGATCGTAGACGTTGGTCGGGTACGAGATGATCAGGTGGTCCTTTGCTCGCGTTGTCGCCACGTACATCAATCTCCGCTCTTCCTCCATCGCATCAAGGCTCCCGGCGGCATGGTAGGATGGGAAGCGTCCGTCCAGCGCCCAGATCACGAATACGGTATTCCACTCCAGCCCCTTTGCCGAATGAATCGTCGAGAGAACGAGCTTCTCATCCTCGTCGCCATCCTCGAGACCGATGACTGACTCACTTGGTGGTTCGAGAGCCATGTCACTGAGGAACGAAGCGAGAGACCTGTAACGCGCTGCAATTTCACCGAACATCTCGACGTCCTTCAGGCGCTTCGAAAAGTCATCATACCGACTCTTCATTATTGGCCGGTAATACTCGACAAGCCTATCGACCTTGTCAGGCACCGTCAGCCGTTCCGGGGCGATCTCTTCCAGGAGCCGGAAGAGGTCCCCTACGCCCTGATTGGCGCTGACCTTCCTCGCGGTCACGTCGGCCCCCGGCGCAATTGTCAGCCCACCGGACGCAATCGCATCAATGACCCGTTGTGCTGTCCGCGGGCCAACGCCGGGAAGGAGGAGGAGGATTCGATTCCAGCTCACGACATCGCGTGGATTGTGAATGACGCGGAGGTACGAAATGAGATCCTTGACATGCGAGGTTTCAATAAACTTGAACCCACCCATTTTCACGTACGGAATATTCGCCTTGTTTAATTCGATTTCGAGATCGAACGAAAGAAAGCTGCTGCGAAAGAGAACGGCAATGTCAGATAGTTCAATTCCCTCTTCGCGTAGCTCCAGGATCCTCTGAACGATAAACTGGGATTGCAAACCCTCATCTGCCGTCGACACTATCATTGGCGCGTCGCCGCCAGTTCTTCTGGTGTACAGATTCTTTTCGTACTTCTCAACGGCTGCGCGCAGGATCTCGTTGGTAAGATTCAGGATGGGCTGGGTGGAGCGATAATTCTCCTCAAGTGTGATCACCGTAGCATTCGGGAAGGTTCGCGGAAAGTCCATGATGTTGCGGAAATTCGCGCCGCGAAAACTGTATATCGACTGCGAATCATCCCCGACGGCCATCACGTTGCTGTGCTCGGCCCCGATTAGCCGAATAATCTCGTGCTGAAGACGATTCGTGTCCTGGTATTCATCGACCATAATGAAGCGATACGATTCGGCGAGACGGTGGCGAAGGTCCTCATGACGCTCGAGAAGCAGGGATAAGTTCACCAGGAGATCGTCGTAGTCCATGACATTGCTCGCACGCTTGTACTCCTGATACGAGCGAGCCAAGGCGGATATCTCGTCGATCTGATTTCGGAACTGCGGATATTCCTCCGCAATAATCTCCTCTATTGGCGTCAGACGGTTGATCGATCCGGAAATCATGGAGGCAAGAGTCTGCTTCCTTGGAAAGCGAACGCCGCGCGCGTCCATTCCCATGCGCGCGCGAAGCAGATTGATCACATCCTCGCTGTCGCCTTGATCGAGGATCGTGAATCCCTGGCCGTAACCAAGGCGTTGTGCGTGTCGCCGAAGGGTCGTGTTGGCAAACGAGTGAAATGTCCCCCCCTCGACGGCCTCGGCGCGAGAGCCAACAAGTGTCGACGCTCTCCGGAGCATTTCCTGCGCTGAGCGACGCGTAAAGGTCAGGAGCAGCACCTGTCCCGGAGGGACACCCATTTCGACCAACCTGGCTACACGGTAGACGAGCGTCCGCGTCTTTCCGGTTCCGGCGCCGGCAATTACAAGCACGGGACCGTTCACCTGCTCGACTGCTGCGAGTTGTGAGGCGTTCAGTTCGTCAGCATATCGTATCGAGAATTTGTGCGACGCGACCGACTCATCGCGCCTCTTCAGCACAAACGTGCGGCGCTTCGGCGAGTGGTCCCCCTCTGTTCGCTCCGGCACATCCGTGTTCGACATCACTCTCCCCCTGAGACGCGCGAAAGGACCGCACGAGCGGGGAGGTAGTACTCACCATCGCTGACGGAACCACGCACGATAGTCCACTCGATGTTTCTTCCGCGGAAGACAATTCGAGCACTGCCAGTGGCTTCGCTGTACGAACTCTTGAATCGGACGATGGCGCGTCCATTCGTTATTGCCCCGGCAAGGGAAACTGGCTGCGGGGACCCGTCTTCGCTGAACGCACAGTCGATCCGTGCGGCATTCCGCGTTACGGCACAATGGGCTCCGACAAGTGAATCGCCCCGTTGTGACAGCTTGAGCGTGAAGGAATAGCCATTGCGGCTGTAGGACCATTCGCCGCTGAAGCTCTTGGGGCGCGGTTGTGCAGGGAGGTGTAGGGCGGTGATGAACAGAAGAAGGGCCCCTGTAGCAAGGGCCCTTCGAATGTGACTCGCTCTATCTTTCATCGCGATCGTCCTGATTGTTGACGGGAGAGTCGCCTCCCCCGCGATCGGGACAACGGCGGTTCGTCACGTCACGTGGGGGGCAGATGTCGTTGTTGATTTCCTTGACTGCGTTGGGTCGGCCAGCACAGACCGCTTCCGTCCCTTCACAGTAACACCACCGGCGGGGGATGCAAGAAGCCGCACGATCCACGACTTCCGGCGTTCGTTCGACCCCGTAAGGTCGAGCTCGTTGTCGCGGAGCCATTCCCGCGCCTCGCCATACGTGTGATGGGAGGCAACCGGAGCAGAGTACCAGTCAAAGACGTTGTGTTCGGCCATCTCCAGTCGGATGAAGCAATTCATCAGCTCGTAGAGAATCGGGCGCCCTCCAGTTACCCACCGCGTGCTAAAGACCAATTTAGCAATCCACGCGCCCCGGGTCGAGAGTTTCAACAGTCGATCGAGGTCCATGTTGACGGTGCGGCGGCGGAGTCGGTCGTCAACCCACTCGTATATCCTGTTTCCCTGTCGGTAGAGGTGGAAGGAGATCGTGCCGCCCGGCTTGATGTATCGGAGGAGCGATTCGAACGCTCTTCGCGCGTTCCCGGTATGCATCAAGACACCGAGCGAGAACACGCGGTCGAAGATGTTGCGACGGAACGGGGGATTGAAGATATCCGCTTGGACGATGTGCGTCTCCGGGCGATCCGCGAGGTTCGTGTAGGCGGCGTCCACAGCGCGGCTGATATCGATACCGACGACTTCGGCACCCAGCGCACGAGCCTGATTCGTGTACCGGCCGTTACCACAGCCGGCGTCGAGTATCAGCTTCCCGTGGAATTCTTCGGGGTCGACCAGAGCCTTCCGGACAAAGTTGTCCTTCTCGACCTCGAACCGGTTCGGGTCATAACGCTTATCTGTTCCGTAATCCCATCCGTGGCGCGCGTAGAACTGCCACTCGTATCCGAAATTCTTCTGCGTATGCTCCTTCACGGAACTCAGTTCGGCCGCATTTCCGCCAAGTCCAGCCGGGAGCATTCTGGGGACGCCGTCGATAACAGGGTAGGACGCGCCACAGGCAAGGCAGACGAGTTCGCCGCTTTCAATCTCCACCTCCCAACAGGCTCGGCAGCGTCCCTGCTCGTCATTGAATGGATAGTGTGCGGATGCAGTGAATGCGCAGGTTCCGCAAGGACCGAATGATCCTTCGCGTGGATGCTCGAGCTTTCGCTCGGTGATGTTTGACAAATGAAGCGTCCCTTCGCATGCGGGACAGCATAGAAGATCAAGCAGACGGTAGTGCATGTGGACTGGACCTCCGTTGACGCACAACGTGTTTTTTTGCGGATTCCGGACTCTGGACTGCTCGGAATGTTTGAAAATACAGGACTATCCCGAATGGGAAAAGCAGAATTATGCCTTCCCCCAAATTCTATCGAACTACCTCCCAGGTGATCGCCTCGTCGGCGCTGTTTGGCTTAAACGTCACATCAATCAGTGTCTGGTACCCATCGGGTGTGTCAACAGGGGGCAGACGCGATTCAATCGTCCGTGGGATGTATGGGTAGAATTCGTCGCCACCAAACCCGCCTAGTGACCTGGGGTCCGAGGGGTGGACGTGATTCTCCGTGATAGTCAGAATCACCGGCTTGAACTTCCCCTCGAATGCCGCGCCGTACTGTACGCGAAGCTCATAGCGTCCGGTCTCCCCACGATGAAAGTTCGGGAGGAATAGCCAGACCTCCGGGCCGTTGAGCGACTCCTGTGTCTGAACTACGCCCTTGTCGTCGAGCAATTGAATCAGCACGTCGGTAGACCGCAAGTAGTCTGGAACAGATATGGAGACCTTTGCCCAGAGTGCCCCATCGTCCGGACGCATGGTCATTGTTCTCTGCCAGACATCCGTGTTCATTGTGTCTGTGAACGTGCGTCCGAATCCCTTTAGCGTATACGAGAAACTCCCTTCAATAGGCTCCGTGCCGGTGTTCGAAGCCTCCACCACCAGAGACTGCGTTCCGGCGTCCTCCTTAAGCTCGATCGTGGCGTCGAGCATGATCGCCTCGGCGTCCAATGTGAACCGAGATATGCCGCCTGCTCCGTCGAATGCCTCGGCCTGCACAACCACCTCGATTACTCCATCTCCCAGCGTCTCCACGGGAACGACGACGGACGCCCGGTCACGCTCCAAGCCGTATGCTCGCGACAGATAGCCGACCGTCTCACCGAATCGAGAGGCAATCTTCCCTGAGACCTGGGAACGAGTCCCCTTTGGCACGGAAAGCGTGAATCGAAGAGCGGACGCCCCGGCGGGCGGGGCAACATAGATCCGTTTGCTGACGCCGGCCGGTAGAGCGACTTCCGGTGTCGAGAAGCGGTAAGCATTTTCGGCGCAAAACCGATACGGTACGATAACGGTATTCAGAAGCTCGAATTCTACCTCTGAGGGTGGTGTTGGTCCGCCGGCATGTGCCCGCCGTGCAACTACCTTTCCTGAGTAGATCCCGGGCTCCGTCATGCGGGTGCGGTCGTAGAGCACGTCGACCTCGGCAGTACTCCGATTGCGTATGTATACTGTCTTCTGCACCGTGGTCAGCCAGTCGACGCTAGACTCAAGGGTATAGGCGCGGAAGAAGTCTGCATCGGGACGACTGGCGACACGCGGAACGAAGCGGGTAATGCGGAAGTTCTGTCTCCAGTCGTCGCCTGGGACGAAGCCGCTCCGCCAGAACGCAGTCGAACCATAGCCGTCGGGATAGTTCGGCGACAGAGTGGAGATGGAATAGAGCTGCAGGTTGTCGGTGAATCCGCGCGATCGATATTCGCGGAGGATGTTGTAGGTCCGTCTGACGTTCACGAGTCCCCCCCCCTGTTCAATGGCCGCGTATTCAGGGAGTTTCGTAGCCCCCGCACGCAGTGCTCTCCGTACCGCCTCCTGTGTCGGCATGTGCGTCGAATCTTCCTGCCGCATAGCGCTCAATACGAGAGCCACCACGCCCGCCGCATAAGGACTGGCCATTGAGGTTCCGCTTGCCTGTGGTTCATAAGAGAATCGCGGCACAGTGCTGACGGCCGTGCCTGGAGCTACTACGTCTGGTTTATCAACCTCGCCGCCGCGGGAAGAAAAATCCCAAATGATGTCACGATCGATCGAGGCATTGTATCCGTCGCGCCCGATCCCCTTTGGGAGTAGTGCGCCCACACTGATGATTCGCGATGCGGCGGCTGGGAGACCGACGGTTGATATGCCAGGTCCCTCGTTCCCCGCCGATGTCACAACGAACAGGTTTGGATGGTTAGGAATCAGGGTGTCTAGATAGGCCTCGATGTCCCCTCGACCCTCGAGAGCCGAGCCGATGCCGAAGCTCATGTTCGCGACAACCGGGGTGTGGTGGGGCGCAAGCGAGTCTGCCAGACGGGCCGCGTAATCGTATGCACGCTTCATGCTCCCCGTGACGGTGTTGTCGTCCGTCGTGTCGCCGGAGAATTTGCACGAGATGATCTGCGCCCCTGGAGCGACGCCGTTGAATCCCGTCTCTCCATTTATTCCGAATCCGGCTGCGATTCCAGCGACATGCGTACCATGCCCACCCATATCGTAGTGAAACGCAACGCTTTTCGCGACCGTGTCGATATGTGCGGCAATTGCCATGGTTGGTGGCCCGCCGTTACGCTGTTTGAACCCAAACGTCTGAAGCCCTTCATTGTAGTTGGAGACTGGCTTTTCATCAACGAGACTCCCGTCTCCGTCTGTGTCAACAATCACGCGCCAACCAGCTGTTGTCCGCACGAGAACGACGGCGAAGAGTGACTCGGCGTCGCCGTCGCCGTCGAAGTCGCGCACGGAGCTGTTGCGATACACGCGTTCGTCCATCCATCCGGCATAGACTTCGCCGGGAAGAGGCGAGGGGGAGACAGAGTCGATCCCCCGGATTTCACGCTGTCCGGTGATTCTTCCCCCCGCAACCGTCGCGCGCTTGCATTGCACCACGTTTGAGCGTGCAAAGTCAAGGGCATCTATCACCTTGGGCTTTCCCGTTGACGTCTTTGCAAGACCCGGAATTCCCATGTCCACCCCCGTGTCCAGTATCAGCAGGAGAACGCCTCGCCCGTCGTACGTGGGGTGCTCCTCAAGGAAAAGATCAACCTGCGCCGCATCCAGCGACATGAAGTTCCAAGGAGGTACCCACGTGCCCGACCGAACGGAATCGGCGGCGCGATTCGTGTTGGACGCGACAACGCTATCGCTGGTCTGCGTCGACGTTGACGATGACCCACACGACGTCAGGAAGAGACCAAGCGAGAGCAAGAATAGGGGAGAACAACGCGGCACGGCGTGAAACATCATAGAGGTATCAAGCGCGAAGGAAGACCAGGCGATGGTCGTTTTGGAGGGGAAGCTGAATTATCGCCGTTTCCCCATCGAGTGTAATAGGATTGCCATCCAGGGTCGCGCCGTCGAAACCGTGCACCAGAACCTGAATAACGTGGTTGCCGAATCGGACCGTGTGATCTATGCCGATTAGCTTTGGCGTGATGCGAACGGTGTGGCCGGATACGCGCGTCCCCACAATGTGTTTGTCTACGAGAAGCAGGAACTGTGCCCACCCCCACACGATGACGCCCACCGGGGGAAACGGAGGTGTCGGGCGGGTGCCATAAAACTCCAGCCAGCTCATGCCGGGACCCGCAATGTCGAGAAGCCATTCGATCGCGCGTGCGGCTCTATCCTCCATCCGTGACTCTACGTGTGCAGCAGCCATGAACGCTGTTGCGAAGGGCCAGGGACCTGGGGAGTCGGGGTCGCTGTTCACGTTGTATCTGGCATATCCACCTCTGCCCGTTGGATTCCAAAGCGCTTCCAACCTGTCGAGCGTCGCAAGCGCGACGTCGGATCGAGCATCGATCAATCCGTAGACGATTGGTAGCGCCTCCGTCACGCACGGTTCCCACTCCCGTTGCGTCGTGTCGATCTGCGCGGGGATGTACGGGGCATACTCCGGTGGCACACCATCCATCTTCGGATCAAGCATGTCCTGTACAGTGCCATCAACGCGCCTGCGCCGAATGAATCGTCCGTCGTGTATCAGTCCCCACGTTGAGTCGTGCATCATGGCGTCGAGAATCTTCTCACCCCTGGCGCGCCACAGATCCCCTCGACGGCTCTCGCCCATCAGGTCTGCCAGGTCCGCGATTCGTCGAAGACCAACCCCGCACCAAACTTGATGAGCCAGCTCGAATCCTTCGTCGACCCCCATCCACGGAGTCCTCTCCCAGAAGTCTCGTCGTGTCCTCAGCAGTCCCGACTGATGTTCAAATTCGGGGCGCAGCGGGTAGTCGGCAATCGCACAGATTCGGCGCCAGTGAATCTGGAGCAATGTCTCGTCTCCACTCCACCTCCAATAGTGCCAGATGGCATCCAGAACGGCGCCGTTGCCGTTGAGTTCAGACATGGCACCGCCGCGGAATCGACTTGCTTCGGCAATCATTCCCTCGTCGTTCGACAGGCGTGTCAGAATGTTCTTGAGGACGGCGCGCGATAGGTCAAAGAGGCCGCTGCTGGCGCTCGCGGTTGCGATCATCGCCGCGTCCATGCCCCACTCGAAATCGTACTGCCAAATAGATGCATCAAACTTCCCGAGTTCAGATACCGCCGCCCGAAGTGAGTAGGCAGCCAGCCTGTAGGCCTCGGCAACACGCGACGCGAGGGAGGGTGGGTTCGGCGAGAGAGATCGCTGCTCCACAGCACTAGGGAAGGCGATACCCAGATCCGTCAGCGGGGGACGATGCGTCGCGCCGAAGGGTGATTCATCAGGGTACAGGGCGAACTCATGGGTTCCGACCGCCTCCAGGTTGTAGACGAACGTTGCCGCGCGATCCGGCTCCTCGGACGGGACGTCCACGGTGAGAAATCGCTCAAACGCCCTTCCAGATGGAGCTGCATAAAGATCGAGGGAGCAATAGCCGGCGGCGTGGAGATCCCCGTGTGGCCGTGTTGAAAACTCGTCGAAGAAGAGTGGGTTGGCGTAGAGAGCCGCCTCAACTTGAACTGAGCAATCGGGGCGCGGCCCTATTGAGACTTCCCTGATGAGGTTCGACGTCCCTTCCTGCACGCGGAAGCGCTCGGTCACATCAAAGCGGTCGGCGCGCCACCGGACTACGACCGTCGGGGCTCCGTCCGCGTCCCACGTGGCGGTGGTCTCCTCCGCCTGTGGCGAGTGGCGC
Source organism: uncultured Alphaproteobacteria bacterium (assembly GCA_964462535.1). Lineage (GTDB taxonomy): Bacteria > Bacteroidota > Ignavibacteria > OLB7 > OLB7 > CAYWXV01. The sequence continues at coordinate 27,458 of CAYWXV010000010.1, read as the reverse complement.
CGCCCGCCCACGATTACCGTGAGCATTGTGCGGGCAAGCCCCCATTCGGGATGGAACAGGAGGGATCCTTCCTTTCGCGACATCCGCTCTGGATCGCAAAGAAGTATGCCATACGGCGACATACCTGCGTGCGTGCTCCATTGGATGGCAGCCATGATCCGGCCATCACCAAGGAAGAAATAGTGCGTGTCTGGAGCGTCCGTGCGCGCGTCGGGGATGATCACGGTCTGAAGTTAAGGAGATCCCATGGAGCCGACGAGGGTGTAGAGCCATATGATCAGCGCGACGAACGCCAGGCACGCGACGAACCCGATGATGTCGAAGCGTGTGGGCTTCCAGAACTCCCAGTCGGTGTGAGGAAAGATTTTGTCGCGTTCGACCAAACCGGGGTCGTCGATCTTTTCTTGCACCAGACGGGCATCCTCAATTCCATCGGCGACCGCAGGCGTATGGATACGTGCGTAGAAGTCCCGTAGTACCTGCTCCGAGTTCCTTTTCGTGAAGAACGATGCGCCGAACAGGACGATGAATGGGAAGATTGCGTCGAACAGCGCGGCGGTGGTCATCACGCCCGCTCGACTCATTCTGGAGAAGTCCATTCCCGCCAGGTCCATTATCCAGATTTCGGGTCGGAAGAGTCCGGACCCCCGCTTCGCACCCCCCTCTCCGACTTCTATCTTCTCGAAGAAGATTGCTTGCGGAGCGATGGTCTGTTCACGCTGAATCTGCCCTCCAACCTTGGGTGCCAGGCCAGCCTCAACGTCGGCCGCGGTTGCTGGAACCTGGACGGTTGTCGTCCGCGCGGCCGTCTGAACCGTGAGGTCCGGAGACTTGGACAGAGGCGAGAGAGGGACAACGTTCGGCAGAATGACTGTCAGCACGATCGAGAGCGACATCTGGATGATCACGGCGCGCGTGGTTAGACGCCGCCAGAAATAGGCGAGCCAGAAGGCGGGGCCAACAATGGTCCCAACGGACAGAATGTATTTGAAGACAACGAAGATGTCGTCCAGGTAGTCGGCAAGGAAGATGGCCAAGCCGAGGAGTACAGCAACCGTGATCCGACCGAGAATCACCTGTCGGCGCTCCGATAGGTCGGGCGCCAACGGAAGAAGGATATTCTTCACAGCCGCAGCGGAGGCGTCCAGAGAAATCGTTGAGTTGCCGTCCATGTTCGCCGAGAAGATTGCCGCGATCATCAGTCCAAGGGCACCCGCGCCAAGCAGGTCGCGCGTCATGAATCCCCACACGTTCGTTGGATCCGCCACCTGCCCCTGGTACAGCCCTACTGCCAGGAGACCCGTGAACGCCCATGCGATCATCATGAAGCGTTTTGTAATCGCCCCCGTGACGAACCCGATTCGCGCCGCCTTGTCATCCCGTGCCGAGCCACCGAGCGTGAAGCTCTTCGGCGCATTCACCACCAGATTCAGGAAGGCCAGACTCGCCACAAAGAACCACGTGTAGTCGCTCGCAGCGGACGAGCCGAAGAGATCGAACAAATGTCCCGGAACTCTCTCCTGCATACCGGACAGACCACCGATCCTCTCCAGTGCAGCTGGTATGAGTGCGATAGAGAGGAAGAAGATCAAGACTCCTTGAACGACGTCGATGATGGCAATCGCGAACAAGCCGCCTATCACTGTGTAGACGATAATCAGCGCTGCATAGAACAGATAGAAGAACTTGAGATCGGGGACATGGGTGATGAACGGTTTGAGGCGATCGCTCTTTTCCTGGGCGGCAAGATCGTCCAACTCGCGTGCTTGCGCCGGGGTGCGAGCAGACTCCGGCACGCCACGGATCTCCTGCAGGCGCCGGTACCCGTTGACACTCTGGCGCTCAACGAGGGAGTACTCGGACTCTGATTTGACGAGCATCGCCTGAAGCGTCTTTCCCGTGAGCAAGTAGCCTTGAGCGTTGGCGTATACGGCGATGATGAGGATGACGGCGGCGTACAGTCCGGCCAGGTACCTACTCTCGAAACGATGGAGAAAGAGATCGGCGGGACCAATGTACCTTGCGCGACGCTGGAGCGCCGCGATAAACCATTGGAACGGCGTGTGGAAGAGGACGAGGTTCTGGAACCAGACTCCCGAGAGGCCCTGACGAAAGACTTCTCGGGTCACACCGGCCGTCTGGCCAGCGTCCGTCATATTGCCGAAGTTGAGAAAGGCAATCAGGGTTCGGCCGAATGATCGACTTCCCTGATAGAAATCCCTGGTGTCCCGGATGCGGCGTCGGGCGTAGAGCGCAATCCAGAACATGGCACCAGCGTACAGCGCGAGGACGATCCAGTCGGCGGGCGCAAGACCCAGGAAGGGTTCCATAACGGGATAGGGGGGTTGAGATGCTCCTCAAAGGGCGTGAATGGCGAAGATAGCCCGAAAAGGGGCGAACCCTCGATAATATCCCGACTAACTTTTCCCTTTGTGCCGGGTTATGGGAATGAGTAGATTGTGCGGCACTGGCGAAATATGAGCCTATTTCTACACCCTACATCTCTTCAGTTGTTCGAAACCAAGCAGAATAGCGGGTTCTGTCCTGCTAGTCGGCGATCATTCCCCCCTGCCCACAACCCCGCGTATCATCCTCAGCATGTCGTGCTGCGCACTGGGACGTTGTAATAGTGTTCCTGCAGCCTCAGTCTGGTGGGTACTCTGACAAAGACGGTGAAATCTTCACGGAAATACAAAGCATCCTATACACTATCTGTACTCAAAATCACAGGAGCCAACATGTGGTTTCGTAGGACCGTTGTGCTACTTGCGTTGGTGCTTGCTGCGGCAAGCTCTGCGTATTCGCAGTTGTACCCTGCGCTGACGCTGTTGCCATGGAACAAGTATGTGGCAACCCGCATCCCCGATTCGTACCAAACGATCATCGGGCGGGCGGGCACGAACACGTTTGGTGGCAGCGCATCCGCGGGTGGCGCCACGCTCTTCTCGTTCCCATCGCCAGGGAACTTCCCAATCACCTTCCGGTATCTGGGAACAACCTATGCCGCCGGTAGCACTGTCCCGAAGGTCTGCGCCGCCGGGTATATCACGTTTGCGGCCTCGGGCATTGGTGCTACGGCCGTCAACATCGCCACAGGAGGGCCAACCAAGATGGTGGCTCCTTACTGGAGCGACGTTCAGCCGGCACAAGTGTCGGAGGGAGGTGTTTTCTGGCGGGTCGACGGAACTGTCGGCAGCCGCATTCTGACCGTCGAGTGGCGCGTTCAGGGCATCTCGAACCCTGCCGGAAATCCGGGTCAGTTCCAGGCGAAACTGTATGAGGGTAGCGACAAGATTGAGTTCTTCTATGGGTCGAATCCGATCATCCGCAACTATGGCAACCCGACGCAGGGTGCCTTCGTTGGGCTGAAGGACCTTGGTACTACTTACACTGATCCGTCCAGCCGCGATAACACAAAGATCCTCTTGGTGACGAATCCGGACCTCGTCCGCGACACAGTCGCCGTTACGCGTACGCGTACCGTCAGTGTCAGCAGCACGCTCTACCCGGAAGGGACGGCGATCTGGCCGATTTCGACTACTGGCGGTCCCATTGAGGAAGGAACGCTCGGACGCCCGTCCCGCTTCTTCCACTACTCGTTCCCCACGCTCAACGGAACGCGAATTGGATTCCGGTTCACGCCTGTCGATAATGACGTCGCCGTTGACTCCATCGGACTGTCGCCTGGACGCCCCGGCAATGCCTATGCTCAAGGAGCTGCCATCACGGTAATTGGCAAGTTTATCAACCTGGGTGTCAATAGCCGGCAGAATGTTCCGGTGCAGGTGGATGTGTATCCTCTTGGGAGCACAACGCTGTTGACGTCGCGTATTGACACGGCGTTCCGTACGCTGACGCCTCAGCTGGGAACAGACTATGTCACGTTCTCGCCAGCGCTCGGTGGAAGCGCAACGGCCAACTACGGCACGTACGTCGCCAAGGTCTACTCCAAGCTGACTTCGCCGGCGGATCAGGATCCTGCGAACGACACAATGACGATCGTCTACTACATCTCGTACCCGAACGACGTGATGTCGGCAGACATTCTTAATCCAGTCACATACAGCCCATCGTTCCCACAGATTTACCCTGTGGGGTACCCTGTCGCGATCGAGGGACGCTTCCTGAACATCGGGACAAGCTCACAATCGAACGTCCCTGTGGGCTACTCGATTTACGATGGCTCTTGCAACCTGGTATACAGCGACAATAGTGGCGTCGTTCGTGGTACCTGGAATCCGCTTGAGACGCGCGACGTTGTGTTCAGTGGATGGACTCCGACCGGGCCGGGTACGTACTACATCCGGATCTACACGCTCATGAACCCGGATGACCAGAACACGAACGACACATTCCCACGGTCTGGTTGTGGGAAGGAATTCACGGTCAAGTACGAAATCGACGTTCAGGCGTTGTCGGGTTCACTAGGTGGTAGTCCTCTTCCGAATACGATCCCTGGAGCCGACTACCCCGATGGTCGTCCAATGGACGTCATTGTCCCATTCCGGAACAATGGCTTCACCGACGCGACGAACGTACCGGCGACGGTTCAGATTCGTAATTCAGCCGGAGCAATCGTCTACAATCGCAATTCGACCATTCCGTACGTCCCTGGGGACGGCTCGACAATCTTCCACTCATTCCCGCGGTTTGTCCCTACGAGCTCTGGTACCTACTGCCTTACGGCTTGGGCCACGGATGCTCAGGATCCGCTTCGCGGCAACGACACGATCCGCTGGTGCTTCGATGTCAAGCCGAGACTGTGCGGCATCATTCGGGTTGGCCTCGGGGAGCGCTTCCGCACAATCAAGGACGCGGCCGATTCCGTCATGAAGTATGGCGTGTCGTGTGCGGTCACGTTTGAGCTGGTAGACGATCAGTACACCGTGCGACCGACGAACAACGACCCGTCGTTGCCGGCATACGACTTCCGTGGTGACATCATCGGTTCGAGCGCACAGAATACGATCACCTGGCGGGCAGTCGACGGGAAGGATTCCGTTCGAATCATCCTGAAGTCGCCGTCTGGAATCGGATTCTGGTTCGGGCGTGGTGGCCGTCTTGGCGACACCGCGAATCCGACTGGCTATATGACATGGGATGGTGGCGTAAACAAGAAGCTTCGGTTCGTTCTTGATACCGCGGGTGCGGGGACGCCGACAAAGGCGATTGCGTTCCTGTTCGGTTCAGGTAGTTCCAACTACACCGTCAAGAACTGCTACATCACTCCTTTGACGCCAGCCATTGGGAAGAAGACGCTGACGACGATCAGCATCCCTACGTACAACACAGGCTTCAACTCGTTCGCGTTTACGCGCGACCAAGATCAGCAAGTCTCGGCTGGTATTCAGTTGCGCAACATCGCGCCGCTGGATGTTAATGGCCAGAATGCCCCGATTCCGGGAACGGGTCGTACTCGCGATACGCTCCGGAACGAGAACAACCTCTTTGATGGAAACATCATCCGGAACTTTGGATTCGGAATCCTTTCGGTCGGTGCCGGTCCTCTCTATCGTGTCGGCAATCCCGTGGATCGCCTTTACGAAGAGTACAACAACGGCAACAACCGGTTCTCCAACAACACGATCACCGACGTGGGTCGTGCGGGCATCGCGCTTGCCTACGAGCAGAACTCTACAGTCTCCAACAACACGATTCGTCGCGTCGATAATACCAGCACCACCGTCGCTCATGGCGCGGGAATCTGGTTGACGACGGGTGGGTTCAGCGGTGTAGATACCGTGAAGAATCGCGCGTATTGCACCGGAATTACCATCGAGCGGAACACGGTTGGCGGCGTGACGGCGGGAACGGGCGATGGTGTTGGAATTCTGGCACGTACCGCCGAGGATGTCTTCATTTCGCAGACGCGTGTCTACCGGTTCCCGACGAATGCGGTGACGAACCACAAGATCTGGAACAACATGGTGTGGAACTTCACTGGTCAGGCGGCGACGTTCGGGCCAGGTGTTTCAGCCGGTATTGGCCTCGGCGTTGGTGAAGGTGTCCGAACAGACTTCATTCCGACTGGAAATCGGATTGAGAACAACTCGATCTTCAACCAGATCGCCGGGAGCAACCCGGAGTACGGCATCGGCGTTCTCCGGAACAGTGCCACAGTGCGGAACAACATTATCGCGATCGTGACTCCCACGACGTTCCCACTGGGAATTGCAGCCTCTGTCCCGAACTATCGACAGACGCTTGTTTGCGATTACAACCTCTTCTGGGTACCGTTTGGTGCCGTAGGAGCGCTGGCCAATCTATCTACCACAGGATTCAACATTCCATCACCGCCAGTGATGGTTACGTTGAACCAGTGGAGAACGCTTACCGGCCTTGATTCAAATTCGATTGCCGGCAACATCGCGGCCGACTTCGTCAACACGACGCCGGGTTCGGAGGACCTCCATATCGTTCCGAACATCATTGGCTCCTTGGCCAACAACCGTGGGCTCAACATCGCCGGCATCACAACCGACGTTGATGGCGACCCGCGCGCGGCCGGTGGACAGGTTGGTCGTTTTGATATCGGTGCGGACGAGTTCAACGGCTCGCTCCGGAACAACGATGTTCTTTCGGAGGATATTCTGTCGCCGTTCGGGTATCGCGCCGCAGCTGGCCAATACTCGGATGCAGAGTATCAGATGATTGACTCGATGATTCCGGTGAATGCCCGATTCCGTAACATCGGCGGTCTCCCGCAGACGCTTGCGACGGTTACTCTGAATGTTGAGTACTGGAGTGGTGCTTCGTGGGTGTCTGCTCAGGCACCGGTCACGCGCCAGTCTGGATTCAATATTGCGCAGACGAAGGATCTCAACTTCGGCAACTTCGCTCCGCGAAGCCTGTCGCAAATGGGGATCACGGATCCGTACTACAACACCATGCGGTACAACGTGTCGCCACTCTACCGCTTCCGCGTCACGAGTGGCATCGACGACTACAATGGCAATAACATGTACGAGAAGGTCGTGCGCTTCTACCTGCGCCGATCCGATCGTCACGCGATGGTTGCTGTTAAGCAGTTCGTCACGGCTATGCCGGCTGGTGCGGTTGACAAGTCCAACAAGCTGAACACGGATACAGTGCTGGCCGCTCTTGACTCCATCAATTGGGAGCGAGCAGACTACGTCGGACTCGAGGACTTTGACCTCTTCGAGCGTGACAAGTGGCCGAAGGACAATCTGAACTTCAACTACTGGAAGATCATGATCTGGTCGCAGGGTGAGGAAGCCACTGGCTTGCTCCCCGAGGAGCGGACGGCCCTGAAGCGGATGCTCGAGAGCCGGAGCATGTACGA
>CAYWXV010000010.1:8186-20055 GCA_964462535.1 uncultured Alphaproteobacteria bacterium | reverse complement strand
AGCGCTCCAATCTCGTCATCGCTGGTCAGGAAGTGGCACGAATCCATGACGTGGCGCTCGGCCAGACCAACGGTCAGGTCTCGGATCAGGACTTCGTCCGGAACTACCTGCGCGGACAATACGTTGCCAACACGTCACCGGTCAATTATGCTGGAAGGAACGTGCGTGGCGTCGCTATCAATCCGGGCAAGTACGAGACCATCATGGCAACTGGTGTTGCTGGCGATTTCGACCCGAACCCGTCGCTCCTCCGAGTTACGAACGGTGCCGGTATCGCCCGCGCGTCACACAACTTCGTCCAACAGACGATTCTCCGTCCCGACTCGGCAGCCGGTGTTGCCACGGCGGGTGGTGGTCCTCTGCAGGATCGAAATGTGATCTACTACGCAATCGATTGGCGTCACTACGGTCGCTTCTCATTCGAGCCCGACCGCTCTGGGGCGCAGCGTCTGCTTCTCTCGGCCATTGACTTCTTCGACCAGTACGAGGGCGTCCTGCCGGTGAAGCTTCTCTCCTTTGATGCCTACCAGACGGGTCGCGGCCAGAAGGGCGTGACGGTCGAGTGGCAGACGACGGAAGAGGTGAATGTCTCCTCGATGGAGATCGAGCGCGCAGTTGTCGACCGGACGGCCGCCGGCGAGACGATCGGCGAGTTCAAGGTCGTGGATCGACGTAACTCAGTCGGCTCGGCTCAGTCGGGTGCCAGCTATCGTGTAAACGACCGAGATGTAGAGTTCGGTGTCGAGTATCGCTACCGGCTCGTCTCGATCGGCTTGGACGGACAGCGTACACCAGAGGCAGCCAGGAACGTCAAGGTTCTCGGTGGTGAAGAGTCAGCGGCATATTCACTTGCCGTTACTCCGAATCCTGTCTCAACGACTGCCACGATCAGCTACCGTGCGCCGGAAGGCGAGCGGGTTCGGGTACAGATCTACGATGCTACCGGCCGCCTGGTGAAGACCATCGCCGATGGCTTTGACGCGGCATCGTCGCTCGTGCTGAACGCAACTGATCTCGCATCGGGTGTCTACACCGTCCGTCTCGAGACATCTGGTGGTGTTACCCGAATGGAGAAGATCACCGTTCAGAAGTAGGGATTGGCGAGAGAAGGGGCGTCCCTGTTGGGCCGCCCCTCCCCCGCACTCCTTCGATGTTTTGTAATGAAGGGCCTTTGCTCCGTTTGCAGGAGCAAAGGCCCTTCCTGTTTTGCCTGCCGAAACGTGCTCCGTAACTTCGCCCAAAAATTGATTGACGCACCCCTGCTCTTCCGAGACACACCCAACGCTGGTATCCCCACACCTGCGTTGTCGGTCCGTCATCTCCTCAGCACGGCCGACCTGAGCCGCAGCGACATTCTGGCAATATTCCGGACCGCGCTAGCGTTTAGAGATTCGCTGTTGCGTACTCAGGGACGGAGTACTCACCTCCATGGCAGAACGGTCATCAATCTCTTCATGGAGAACTCGACTCGCACGCGCTCCAGCTTCGAGCTCGCAGAGCGTCGCCTGGGAGCCGAGGTGCTGAACTTCCAGGCGGAGGGGAGTTCGGTTTCAAAGGGGGAGACGCTCCTCGACACCGTACGGAATATTGAAGCGATGCACGCCGACGCAATTGTGGTGCGTCATTCTGCCGCCGGCGCACCGTGGTTCCTTGCTCGTCGGTGCAAATCGATCATCCTCAACGCGGGCGACGGTCGGCACGAGCATCCAACACAAGCCCTATTGGATGCACTGACACTTTTTGAACTATGGGGCGATCCGGAAGATCCGTCGCGCACAGGCTTCGAAGGGAAACGGGTTACGATCGTTGGTGACATTCTGCATGGGCGCGTCGCTCTGTCCAATATCCACGCGCTGAAACGTCTTGGTGCCGAGGTTGCATTGTGCGCGCCTCCGACGCTCATCCCCAGGGGCATCGAGCGTCTCGGCGTCAGGGTGTTCATTCACCTGGATGACGCCCTTGCGTGGAGCGATGCCGTAAACATGCTTCGTATTCAAAGGGAGCGTCAAGGGGGAGGCTTCTTTCCATCCGTTTCGGAATACTCTCGCCTGTTCGGGCTGAACCGCTTCCGTCTCAGTTCTGTGCGGCGTGATCTGGTCATCATGCATCCCGGTCCGATTAACCGGGGCGTCGAGCTTGACAGTGAAACGGCAGACGGCCCATGGTCGGTGATCCTCAAGCAGGTTGAGAACGGCATTGCAGTAAGGATGGCAGTGCTCGCAATGGTAATGCCACCCCTTGACCGTCAGGACGACACATTCACAATTGATCAGGCATGAATTCCGACATCGATCTCAACACCGCCCTGCAACAAAGAATCATCGATACGGCCGATGAGTATCACTACATTGCCGAGGACCAGTGGAACCAGGTAGTCGATCTGAAGCCCGAGGTAGCTGAGGACGAATTCGAGTTCCGACGTCTTGTCCGTGCAGCACTTCAATTCTACTCCCGCGCCTACCTCGCCCTTCTTCTTGTTGAGTCCGATTCCGAGCAGCAGTTGGAAGAACTGCTTGAGATCGTTCTGGAGAACGAACCCGAGTTGGCAGAGTTCGCAGAGGCAAACAACGCCATGCTCGTACTCGAAGAAGACGGCACATCTCATCTATCCCACCTGTTCTCGATAGCCGAGGCGGTTCGTTCGGTTCTGCTGGAGCGTTCGAACGCGCTGGCCGCCACGCTAGGAACCAGGTTTTCGCGAATCACAGAGTAGTACCACTCCCATCCATGCCCAAACGATCCGACATTCGTTCAGTTCTCATTATCGGTTCCGGCCCAATCGTCATTGGCCAGGCCTGCGAGTTCGACTACTCCGGAACGCAGGCCTGTCGCGTGTTGAGGGAGGAGGGTCTTCGGGTCATCCTCGTTAATTCGAACCCTGCGACGATCATGACGGACCCCGAGATGGCTGACGCCACATACGTGGAGCCAATCACGGCTGAGTTCGTTGAGAAAGTCATTGCCAAGGAGCGGCCCGACGCCCTCTTGCCAACAATGGGTGGTCAGACCGCGCTCAATGTTGCCGTTGAGGTCGCTGAGAAGGGTGTGCTTGAGAAGTACGGTGTGGAGATGATCGGTGCCAATCTTGACGCGATACGTCGTGCGGAGAATCGCGAGCTATTCCTTGAGGCAATGCTGAGGGCCGGACTGGAGATGCCGCGGGGCGGATTCGTTCATACGGTGGAAGAGGGGATGGAGATCGTAAAGGAGGTTGGATTCCCTGCTATCATTCGCCCGTCATTCACGTTGGGCGGTTCAGGTGGTGCCATTGCCTACAACATGGAGGAGTATGGGGAGAAACTCCTTCATGGGCTAAACATGTCACCCGTCAGCCAGGTCCTGGTGGAAGAGTCCGTGATAGGATGGAAGGAGTACGAGCTTGAAGTGATGCGGGATCGGAAGGACAACGTGACGATCATCTGCTCGATCGAGAACTTCGATCCAATGGGCGTTCACACGGGTGACTCGATTACCTGCGCTCCGGCGCAGACGTTGACGGATCGCGAGTATCAACGCATGCGTGACGCTGCAATTCGAATCATGCGGGAGATCGGCGTCGACACTGGTGGATCGAATGTTCAGTTCGCGCAGAGTCCCACCGATGGGCGCTTGCTGGTTATCGAGATGAACCCGCGCGTCTCCAGGTCCTCGGCACTTGCATCAAAGGCAACCGGGTTTGCCATTGCAAAAATCGCCGCCAAGCTGGCCATTGGATATACGCTCGACGAAATCCCGAATGACATCACGCGACTGACACCAGCTAGCTTCGAGCCCACAATCGACTACGTTGTGGTTAAGTATCCGCGCTGGGACTTTCAGAAGTTCAAGGATGTCGAAGACGTGCTCGGTGTGCAGATGAAATCTGTCGGCGAGGCAATGGCCTTCGGGCGCACATTCAAGGAGGCATTCCAGAAATCGATTCGGTCTCTCGAACAGGATCGGTACGGATTCGGCGCGGACGGAAAGGACCGGTACGACGTAGCGACGATGTCGCGTGTCGAGCGTGATCAGGCCACCACGGATGTCGCTCTGCGCCTTCGCAAACGTACTAGCGAATCGGTCTTCGACATTTTCGACGCGTTGATGCTCGAAATACCCATTGAACAGATCGCGAATGCCACAGGGTACGATCTGTGGTTCCTTGATCAGCTTCAACAGATAATTGAGATGCAGGAGGAGGTGCGTGCGGCCGGACCCACGGGGCATGGGATGTCGTTCATATCGTCGCATAGTTCGGTTAATCTCAATGGGCACGCAGGTGAGATAGAATCGGGTGACGTTGCGGTGGCGGACGAGGACCGGACCGATCTACTGCTTCGCGCCAAGCAGTTTGGCTATAGCGACCGTCAGATCGCCTGGATGTGGGGGACAAGTGAGGACGAGGTGCGAACTCTCCGACGCGAACTTGGGATCCGGCCGGTGTATAAGACGGTGGACACCTGCGCCGCAGAGTTTGAGGCGTTCACGCCCTATCACTATTCGACCTACGAAACCGAAAACGAATCCGTAGTCAGTGACCGACCGAAGGTGATCATTCTTGGCGGCGGTCCGAATCGCATTGGTCAGGGGATCGAGTTCGACTATTGCTGTGTTCACGCCGTGATGGCCCTGCGAGAGAAGGGATTCGAGGTCATCATGGTGAACTGCAATCCAGAGACTGTCTCTACTGACTACGACACAGTCGACAAGCTCTACTTTGAGCCGTTGACGTTCGAGGATGTCATGAACATCGTTGAACACGAACGACCGGAAGGCGTCATTGTGTCGTTTGGGGGGCAGACCCCGTTGAAGCTGGCAAAGCGGCTCGAGGCAGCCGGCGTCCCGATCCTTGGCACGTCAAGTGAGGGGATCGACCTTGCAGAGGACCGAAGACGCTTTGGGGACCTGATCACCGGGCTTGGCATACCGGCGCCGGCGTGGGGCACCGCGGTGAGTGAGAGCGAAGCGATAGAGGTGGCCGAGCGCGTCGGATATCCAGTCCTTGTGCGACCCAGCTATGTGCTTGGGGGTCGGGCAATGGAGATCTGCTATCGGTCAGACAATATCCGCGAATACATGAGGACGGCGGCACAGGTCTCGCCCGATCATCCTGTCCTTATTGATCATTTCCTTGAAAAGGCGTTTGAGTTCGACGTCGACGCCATATGCGACGGAACCGACGTTGTCGTCGGCGGAATCATGCAGCATATCGAGGAGGCAGGAATCCACTCCGGCGACTCCAGCTGCGTACTCCCACCATACAGCATCGAGCGTTCGCAGTACGAGACGCTAGTCAGCTACACCCGGAAGCTTGCTCGGGCGTTGAACGTCATCGGACTGGTGAACATCCAGTTTGCAATGCAGCGAGGAATTGTCTACGTGCTCGAGGTCAATCCGCGCGCCAGCAGGACCGTACCTTTTGTCAGCAAGGCGACGGGAATTCCGTTGGCGAAAATCGCCGCGCGCGTGATGGCAGGTGAGAAGCTCGCGTCGTTCAATCTTCGTGATATGCCGATGGCCATGGATCACGTCGCGGTGAAGGAGTCAGTGTTTCCGTTCAACAAATTCCCTCGAAGCTCGATGTTCCTTGGACCCGAGATGCGGTCAACCGGGGAAGTAATGGGTATCGACGCACGGACCGGCCAGGCGGTCGTGAAGGCGCGCGTCGCGTCCGGAAACAGACTTCCGACGTCCGGAGCGCTCTTCGTCACCTTGAGTGACAATGACAAAAGACCACGCGTTGCCGAAACGATGCGTGGGTTCATCGAGTTGGGATTCACGATCATGGCCACGGACGGTACCAGTCGCTTCCTGACGGAGCAGGGGATACCGAACAAGCAGATTCTAAAGATTGTCGAAGGGCGACCGAACGTAGTCGACTACATCCGCAATGGTGATGTGCACCTCGTGATCAACACCCCGGCGGGCGAAGTTGCCCGTGAGGATGAGAAGACCATGGGTGCTATCTCGATGGAGTATCGAATCCCATTTATCACGACAGCCTCGGCGGCGGCGGCAGCGCTAAGTGGCATCAGCTCGCTCCGCGAAGAGGAATTGCAGGTTCGTTCGCTCCAGGAGTGGTACAAGTAGGTCGTTCGTCGTCACCGAGCGCAACGAGTGGATGGGCGTGACGGCAAGGGACGAGGAAAAGATGGTCGGCCCCGGGCGCGATACGAGCACCTGGGGCCGACTCCGCTTCAAATGGTTGCGTCGCTACCTTGACACGACGAGCCTGTCGATCATGCGTGATTTCCCCGCGCTAACGCGCACCATATACGTTCCGCTTGGGAGACTTCCCACATCAATCGGTATGCTGATCCGTCCGCCATCCCGCGGCCCGATATCCATGATGCGGAGCGTTCGTCCTTGCATGTCGCAGACCTGGACCCGGATCTCGGACCGATTCGACAGAGTGAAGGAGACGGACGCGAATTGAACGGCCGGATTTGGCGCAACGCTCAGGTCTCCGGCTCCCTGAGCCAGGGGCTCGACACCTGAGCTACGGACGGGTGTGAAGACGGAGGCTGTGTACCAGAATCCCTGCAGAGGGGTCGTGATCCCGCCAATCATCCCTTGTCCGATCGTTGCGTGAGCTTGCGTGCTTGCGTTTCGTAGGACGCCCCCGCCACCGGCCACCACGCTTCGAATGCCTGTAACCTGCGCCGACGCCGCCTTGGCTGCAACAATGAGCCACGCGATGAGCTTTGCTACGAAGAGAATCCTGCGAATTCGGCTGTTTGACATGGTCGTCGATCTCCTTGAATCTGGTTTCGGGTCGCTTACTTGATCTACCATTCAAGGTATCGGCGCGTGGTTAAGAATCTGGAGGATCTTGGTTAAACGACCGCGGACAACGCACAGCGCGATCGGACGACGGGTGCGTTGGAGCTTCCCAGCGTGCTGTCAGTGCCGTCCGGATCGCGTCGTTGGAGTTGCCCGAGAGCCACGCCGCATCGACGTTCAACGGCCGAGCGTCCTGGGGGGCAAGGAGCGCGGCACGGACGATTAGGAAGCTCTTTGGCTGAACGACGCGATGCTGGACACGCAACCGCAGCGTGGACCACCCAGCCGTTGCCCACATCGTCTGTTCGAGGTAGGTTTGCCACGCATATTCCGATTGCCGGACGTAGCCCCTCCAGCATCCGGAGACGGCGGCCACACCCCGTCGCATTTCCCATTCCTCCTTCAGTCCTCGCCGTGAAAGGCAATAACCTGAAACCTGATTTCATCCACCTCTACATGTATCGTCGCTTCCCCCCCCTCGACATTGCGTCCATCTCGTTGCTCTCCGCTCTCTTTGCACTGGTCCTTGCTGGATGCAAGCCGAAGGCTCCAACCGCCGAATCGGCCGCGGACAGCAGCAAGTCGCTGCTGATTGGCCCCGAAAGCTACTCCGTCGCGTCAGAGGGGGTTGTACAGACCGGGCCTATGATCTCGGGTGCATTGAAGCCTCGCGAACAGGCGACGGTGCGCGCACAGGTTTCCGGCGCGGTCCTCCGAGCCTATGTGGATCAGGGCCAGAGGGTGGGTAGGGGGCAGACGCTGGCGACGATAGACGACCGTTCCATTCGGGACAACGTCGCCTCGGCGCAGGCCGCTTTGGTCAACGCGCGAAACCAGCTCGAGCTTGCAAAGAGGGATGAAGACCGGCAGAAGGCGATGGTTGATATCGGCGCAGTGCCGCAACGGGATGTCGACAATGCTCAACGCGGGGTGGCCTCAACAAGAGCGGCAATCGCGCAGGCGCAGGCAGGCGTAGTCGCGGCACGAAAGCAGTTGACCTACACACGCGTCGCCGCCCCCTTCTCAGGCGTCGTCAGCGAACAGCTTGCCAATACCGGTGATATCGTCCAGCCGGGGTCACCTCTATATACGATCGTCGATCCTTCCAGCATGGAACTGGAGGGGACAATACCGGCCGAGGATCTCGATAGCATCCGTGTCGGAGATCAGGTGGAGTTTGCGGTCAACGGATATCCTGGCAGGACCTTTACGGGATCTATCACCCGGATCAACCCCGTCGCTGATCAGGTCACACGGCAGGTGAGGATCTACGTCGAGGTTCCGAACGAAGGTGGGACGCTTGTTGGTCAGCTGTTCGCCGAGGGGCGCGTCATTACGGCGTCACGCAAGACGCTTACAATCCCGCGACGTGCCATCGATAAGCGGGGAATGCGACCCAAGGTAGCGCTCGTCCGAGACGGTGTCGTCAAGCACGTCGAGGTCTCACTTGGGCTCGATGACGATCGCACGGGGCTGGTCGAGGTACTGAGCGGCGTGCGTTCGGGAGACACGGTGCTGACTGGAGTTGCCCTTCAGATCACCGAGGGGACCAATGTCCAGTTGACTAGCGCTGCAGGGGAGAAGAGCGCATCGGATCTCGATCGCGGAGGCGCCCGCCGATGATCATCTCTGATTTTGCTATCAAGCGTCCGGTTGTCACGTGGGTTACCATGTTGGCGCTTGTCGTGTTCGGGCTCTTCGCGCTTCTCAGTCTTGACGTCGACGAGTTCCCCGACATCTCCAACCCAATCATCATTGTCGCCATTCCCTACCCTGGCGCGTCGCCCACACAGGTCGAGCGCGAGGTGACCGAGCGGATGGAGGAGGCGTTCAATGCCATCTCGGGCGTTGATCAGATCCGTTCCAATTCAATGGACGGCTTCTCGCTGATCACCATTCAGTTTCTCTTCAGCAAGAATATCGACCAGGCGTCGCAGGATATCCGCGATGCCATCTCCGGCATCCGCGACAAGCTTCCGCCGGAAATGAAGGAGCCAATCCTTCGACGTTTCAATCCTGACGAGCTCCCGATTGTTTCGCTCGTGCTTGGATCGAAGACGCTGGGGCCAACCGAGTTGACGCTGATTGCCGACCCCGGTGTAACGCGGGAGCTCAGGTCAATAAACGGTGTGGCGCAGGTGACCGTGTTCGGTGGCGTTCAGAGGAGTATCGTCGTCAATCTCCATCCTGCGCGGATGCAGGCGGCCGGAGTCAGCGTCGCCCAGATAGCCGGAGCATTGCAATCGCAGAATCTCGCCGTCCCAGCCGGCCGCGTCACTGCGGCCTACGAGGAAGAATCGATCCGATTGAAGGGGCGTCTGGAGTCCCCCGAGGAATTCAAGAAACTGGTCGTGAGTGCGCGCGGCGATCAGTTGGTCCGACTTGGGCAGATCGCGGATGTCTCGGACAGCGTCGATGAGGCCCGCAGCATGGGGATCTTCAACGGCGTTCAATCGGTCGGCATCGACATAACGAAGTCGAAGGGGGCGAGCACCGCGCGCGTCGCCAATCAGATCAAGGAGCGCGTCGAGGAGATTCGGAAGAAGCTACCCCCTGGTGTGACGCTTCACGTGGTCAAGGATGCTGGTGTACGCGTTGAGTCGTCCGTGAAGAACGTTGAAGAGACGCTTCTTGTAGGTGCACTACTCACGATCCTCGTTGTCTTCCTGTTCCTCAACTCGTGGCGGTCAACGGTCATTACGGGGCTTGCTCTCCCCGTATCAACGATTGCAGCATTCGTCGCCGTCAAGGCCTTCGGCTTCACCCTCAATACGATGTCGCTTCTGGGTCTATCCCTTGCCATCGGCATCCTTATCGACGATGCGATCGTCGTGCGCGAGAACATCGTGCGGCACATTGAGAAGGGGAAGGATCACGTCACTGCCTCGCACGACGGCACAGACGAAATTGGACTTGCGGTCACGGCAACGACACTCTCGATTGTTGCCGTCTTCGTTCCGGTCGCGTTCATTTCCGGGGTCGCCGGGCAATGGTTCAAGCCGTTCGCTTTGACGATTGCATGCGCCGTGCTCGTCTCCCTCTTCGTCTCGTTCTCGCTCGATCCAATGCTGTCGGCCCACTGGCCCGACCCACAGACTGAAGGGCACGAGCGACGCAATCCAATAGCGCGTGCCTTGGATCGATTCAATGTCTGGTTCGATCGGATGGCGGACAAGTACAAGCGTGTGATTGCCTGGGCACTGGATCATCGGTGGTGGATGGTTGCGATCGCAACAGTCTCCTTCTTCGGCGCGATCTTCCTCCAGGCACGATTCGGAGGAGGTGGATTCGCCCCGGATAGTGATCGATCGGAACTCAATATCTCAATCGAAATTCCCCCTGGTGCCTCCATCGAGTATACGCGCTTGAAAGCAGAAGAGGTGGCTGCGATCATCCGTAAGCACAAGGAGGTTATCTCGACGTACACGACGGTCGGCTCCACGAGTGGGACGGGAGCAGTCGATGTTGCTCAGATCTACGTGAAGCTTGTTCCCAAGTCTGAGCGCTCTATCCACCAGACAGAACTGGGTGGCATCATTCGCAAGGACATCGCGCGAGTCGGTGGGGCGACAGCATTCGTCTTCAACAGTGGGTTTGGCGGAAATCAAAAACAGATTGAGGTGCAGATTCGAGGTGAGAGTGACGAGGCGATGGAAAAGGCCGCCAGGATGATTCTGGCCGAAGTGAAGCAGGTTCCTGGGGCCGCAGACGTCGGACTCTCGACGCGTGGCGAGCGCGAGGAAATCGTGGTGGAATTGAATCGAGGCTTGATCGGAACCATGGGGTTGACGGTCGGACAGATCGCCCAGTCGATCCGCCCCGCCTTCGCTGGACTCGATGTTGGCGACTGGGTCGATCCCACGGGGAAGACGCGTGACGTGATCGTGCGATTGGCACCCGAGGCGCGTGGCAGAATTTCGGATCTCCGGCGTCTCCCACTCCTCATCATGCAATCCAACGCGGCAATGGGAGCGGCGGGGCCAACGATGGTGAATCTGGGCGACGTCGCCGAGGTCAGTCGCCAACCAAGCCCCGCGCAGATCGACCACCTGGATCGCGACCGCGTGATCACGGTCGGCGCGAATCCGCAGGGGCGTTCGCTGGACGAGGTGTCGCGCGACATCAACAAGCGCGTGGCCGCCCTGAGGCTACCTCCGAAGGTCCGTCTGTCGCAGGGGGCGCAGGTAAAGAACCAGCAGGAGGTCTTCTCCAGCATCTTCCTTGCACTCGGCGTCGCAGTGATGTTGATGTATCTGACGCTCGTGGTGCAGTTCGGATCATTCCTCGATCCCATGGCGATCCTTCTGTCGCTCCCGCTATCGCTGATTGGCGTTGTTCTAGCACTGCTGATAACCGGTGACACCCTCAACATCATGAGCATGATCGGCGTCATGCTGCTGATGGGAATCGTTGCGAAGAACGCGATTCTGCTGATCGACTTCGCGAAGTGGCAACATGAAGAGGGTGTCCCCTTGCGCGAGGCATTGATCGAAGCCGGGAGGACGAGACTGCGACCGATCCTGATGACGACAATGGCGCTGATCGCTGGAATGATTCCGGTGGCGATAGGCTCCGGCGAAGGGGCTGACTTCCGTGCCCCACTTGGACGTGCGGTGATTGGCGGTGTCATTACATCCACTATCCTCACGCTCGTCGTCATCCCGACGATCTATGAGATCTTCTCCGAGTGGCGAAGTGGATTTCGTCGGCTCATCGGGCGCAAGAACCGTAAGAAAAATGCTGTGCGTGAGGTGGTGGACCGTCATCGTCAGCCCCCGGCGGATCCAAGTCCGGATGGTCCGGAAGGCGGATAGTCCGCCGTTGGGGCAAGTCAGTCTTTGCAGAACGAAATGGGCGAGAGGACGACTCTCGCTCATTTTTTTTGATTGATCCGGCCGCGTGGCAATCATTGTTGCGCGGCGACCAGGTGTTGTGCATGCCGCTTGCCTTGTTGCGGCATCACGGATTCTGGCGGTTGACGCGGCCGCGCGGCCGTGGAAGGCCAGACTGCGACGTTGCGGGTGAATGCACGTCTGCGCCCTGCGGTTGCGTGAACGTGCGACGGTTTCGCGTATCTTGTTCGCTGCCTGCCACGCCCCGTCGACAA
>CAYWXV010000010.1:1392-8086 GCA_964462535.1 uncultured Alphaproteobacteria bacterium | reverse complement strand
GAACGTGCGACGGTTTCGCGTATCTTGTTCGCTGCCTGCCACGCCCCGTCGACAAGTGTTGTTTCACTCCCTTCCCGCATGCCGACCCGGACTCAGCTACCGAACACCGGTGAGCATGCCGTCGACCTTACCGTTCTGCACCCTCCCATGCGTTGTCACAACTGTGAATTCAATAACGATGCTGGCGCGACAGCGTGCCTTCAGTGTGGTGCGTCACTCACGAACACGTGTGACTCGTGTGGTCATGTGAACCTCATTGCGTCTCGTTTCTGCTCGGCCTGTGGAGCTCGACTCTCCGCTGTTGTGCGCGAGACCCGCATCTCTCCGCCCTCTGGTCGCGTCGAGGATGATCCGTCGCGCGGCGCGAGCGACCAATGGGAGGGGGATACGGCGGAACGGCGGCAACTGACAGTGATGTTCACCGACCTCGTTGGCTCCACCGAGATGTCTGAACGACTCGACCCGGAGGATCTTCGGAAAATCCTCCACGACTACCAGTCATATTGTTCGAAAGTCGTTTCTCGGTACGGTGGGTATCTCGCCAAATACCTCGGCGACGGATTGCTCGTGTATTTCGGATACCCGATTGCACATGAAGATGACGCGGTGCGTGCCGTGCGTGCCGGTCTTGGAATTCTGCAGGCGATGGCGCGACTTGGATCGCTCACAGAGAAAGAATTCGGAGTAACGCTCCAGATTCGCGTTGGAGTTCATACCGGTCTCGTCGTTGCCGGCGACATGGACAGCAGCAAACATCTCGAGCAGATGGCGGTTGTTGGGGACACACCCAATATCGCCGCGCGCGTGCAGTCGGTTGCCGATCCCGACTCACTTGTAATTACCGCTTCAACCAACAGCCTGGTTCAGGGATATTTCAGAAGTCAGGATCTCGGCAGGCATGAACTTCGTGGAATCACCGAGCCGCTTCAGCTGTTCCGGATTACAAGCGAGAGCGCGGCCAGGTCGCGACTCGATGCCGCATCACCAGGTGGTCTCACACCACTCGTGGGACGTGACGATGAGCGCGTCGAACTTTCCGGTCTGTGGAGTGCGACGCTCGCTGAAGGAGGGCGAGTGGCGATCCTGCGGGGAGAGGCCGGTATTGGCAAGTCGCGACTGGTTCAGTCGCTGAAGGATTCCGTTGCCGACACTGACGCAACTGCCTATATCGAGTGTCGCTGTTCGGCGTTGTATCAGAGCAGTCCGCTCTTTCCATTCGTCGACATGTTGACGCGGACGTTTCTCGGATTTCAGCGGGCCGATACGGCTGACGAGAAACTCGAGGCCATCGAGGGCTTTGCCGCCGCCTCGGGGTTGAAGGGGGACGAGGCGGTTCCACTGATTGCCCTCTTGCTTCATGTGCCAGTTGAGGGCCGATACTCGATGCCCGCTCTTACGCCCGAACGATTGCGCGTAAGGACAATGGACGTGCTTGCCACCGCACTTGCAAACCGCACAGAGAGCATGCCGACGGTTCTTGCGTTTGAGGACCTTCACTGGGCCGACCCTTCGTCGCTCGATCTGCTCACGAGTATCATGGATCGACTGAAGGGCACCCGTCTCCTGATGCTCATGACGTGTCGCCCGGAGTTCGTCTCCCCCTGGGAAGCGCGGGCAGATGTCGCCACGATCGAACTTCGACGTCTTCCGGCCTCGATTGGTGAGCAACTGGCTCTGTCTGTCGCAGGGGGGAAGCGATTGCCCAAGAATGTCATGCGCCAGATCGTCGAGAAGACGGACGGTGTGCCGTTGTTTGTGGAAGAGTTGACCCGAACGCTGCTTCAATCGGGTCAGCTGGACGAGAAGGACGATCGTTACGAGGTGAGCGGATCATTGCCGTCGCTCGACATTCCGGCGACGCTGCAGGGATCGTTGATGGCCCGACTCGATCAACTGGCGCCTCTCAAGCGGACAGCGCAGCTGGCAGCGACCATCGGGCGTGAGTTCTCCGTCGAATTGCTCCACCTGGTGTCCCGTCTCGACTCACCGGTGATCGAACACGAGCTGGTCGAGCTGGAGCACGCGGGCGTTGTTCTTCGGCGCGATGATGCGCCGACGCCAACGTACATGTTCAGACATGCGTTGGTGCAGGACGCCGCATACGAGTCCCTATTGAAGACGCGGCGACAGTCGTACCATCGTCGAATCGCCGAAGTTTTGGAGACGGAGTTCCCGGAGACCGTCGAGTCGCAACCGGAGGTTCTGGCGCACCACTTCACCGAAGCACGAATTGCGGACCGAGCGATTGAATGCTGGCAGCAGGCTGGGAAGAAGGCTGTCCAACGCTGGGCAAACGCCGAAGCAATCCTCCACCTGCGCAACGGGCTGCGCGTGCTATCCGGGCTGCCTGAATCCGAAGACCGGGCATCGCAGGAGCTGACGATTCAGATGGCGCTCGGCGCCGCATTTGTGATGTCGAAGGGATTTGCGGTGCCCGAGGTGGAAGCAGCCTACACGCGCGCGTACGAACTGTGCGACGCCATCAGCAACGCGCCGATGCTGACCGGGGCGTTGCAGGGGTTGTTCCTGTTCTATGTACTCCGTGGGCCGATTTCCAAGGCCATTGAGATTTCGAACCGAACGCTTGCCGAATCGCAGAAGCTGGGCGACACCGGGATGATCGCGATGTCGAACAGTGCGGCGGGGACGGCGCTGCTGCTGTCGGGCAGGGTTGCCGATTCAATGGAACACTTCGATCGCGCAATAGAAGTCTACGACCCGGTTGAGCATCGCGGCCTTGTGGAGACCTATGCGCACGAGCCAGGCATTTCGAGCATGGCCATGCGCGGACTGGCGCTGCAGGCGCTCGGGTACTCCGACAGCGCATTGCTGCAGCACGATGACGTCGACACAGTGGCTCGCACAAGCGGGATTCCGTACACCATCGCATTCATGCTCGTTCAACGCGCGGCCCTCTGGCAAATGCGATCCGATCCGCAGCAGACTCGCCGGTTTGCCGAAGAAGCCATCGCCGTTGCGACCGAGCACGAATTTCCCATGTGGGGTCTGGCGGCATCGTTACCGCTTGGATGGGCCCTGTCCCAGCTAGGGGACGTCGATGCCGGGCTCCAACTGTTCAACCAGTGCCTCGGCGGACTGAAGGCCATCGGCACGCGCGGGAACCTCTCGTACCAATACGTCTGGCTGGCGGACATACTGAGGACCGCCGGCAGGTGTGCAGAGGCCGTCGATCTGTGCGACACTGCCATCGCACATGTCGAACAGATAGGTGATGCCTGGATGTTACCCGAGATTCATCGCCTTCGTGCCGAATGCCTGTTCATTTCGACTCCTTCGGCTGTCGAGCGGGTAGAGAGCGATCTGATGCAAGCGATAACCATTGCGCGGGCGCAAGACAGCAGGTGGTTTGAACTGCGCGCTGCGTGTAGTCTGGCTGATATCTGGAGAAAACAGAGAGAAGGCGACCGCGCCCGGGCACTGCTACTGCCGGTATACGAGTGGTTCACCGAGGGCTTTGCAACGAATGACCTGCTTCGGGCACGATCTCTGCTGAATATCAACGGCGCGGAGGATGACCCTCGCCCGGATTCGGGAGCACGGGGGGAAGCGCCTTCACGGTAGGTCGCCACCTAACGCAAAGTTCCAACCACCTTCCTCTGAATAGCATGAATGACGTCAACGGTGGCACCGCGATCACTCGCGTTTCGGGTTCGGCGCTGAGCCTGTATGTCTTCGGGACGTACTCCATGATCAACGGGTTGTTGTCTGCAACGGTCCCCAATATCATACTTCCGCTGGCCGGTTTCCAGCTCGATCCTCAACCCTGGGTTCGGATGGGGGGTGTGCTGATCGCACTGATCGGCTTCTACTATATCGTTGCCGCGCGACACAACCTGGTGCCGTTCTTCCGGGCTACCGTCCTTGGTCGAATTGTCGTTGTCTCGGCGACGATCGTCTTCTCCATTGTTCTACAGGTACAGCCACAGATAGTGTATCTGGCGCTTCCGGATCTGGCCGGTGCAATCTGGACGTTTATTGCACTTCGAAAGGAGTCACACTAGCATGAATGAAAACAACTCCGAGTCGACGCTCGACAATGACAATGACCAGGAGACGTCCTGGAACGTATTTCAAGGTTGGAGAGACCTGCTCTTTGCGAGCTGGCGGATCCCCGTCGAGAAAATGCGACCGCTCGTTCCATCGGACATGACCGTTGACACGTTTGACGGCAGCGCGTGGATTTCGCTGGTCCCGATGAAAATGTCTGACCTGCACTTCAAACATCTTCCGCCGCTACCTGGTCTCGACCATTTTCTGGAGATAAACCTCCGAACCTACGTCCGAGTGGACGACGAACCCGGCGTTCACTTTTTCAGCATTGATTGCAACGACCTTCTCTCCGACTGGTATGCGTCGCATTTTCTGAAGCTCCCCTGTTTGCGGGCGGCCATGACGCTCGAATTGACTGACGGCGCGTACGTGTACGAGAGTCATCGAACCGCTCACAAGGACCCTCCCGGCGACCTCATTGCCCGCTATGCTCCTGTTGGAGCAGCGTTCGAGACACAGCCGGGGTCGCTCGAACACTTTCTTGTCGAGCGGTACGCTATGTTTTTTCCTTCGGGTAAGGGGAGCGTGTTGCGGGGGGAGATGAAGCACAATCCCTGGCAGGTACAGAGAGCGGATGTCGATCTGATGATCAATACAATCCCTCGGGCGGCTGGCTTTGAGGTTGGTAACAGACCGGATGCGGCTCTCTACGCCCAAGGCGTCGATACGTACGCGTGGCCGGTCACAAAGGAATCCGAGTAAGCTGGCTTGCGAATCGCGCGTCGATTCCGGCCATCGAAAACCGGGATCCGGGATAGATCGGCACCGTCACATAATTGTCTGCACCCACACAAGAAGAGCAGCTTCATGGCCAAATATTCGTTCGTGAGTGAGTGGAAGATACCAGCTCCAATGGAGTCAGTTTGGGACGCGATTACTCGGCCGGAAGACTGGCCCCGATGGTGGCGCGGAGTCGAGGCCGTGGTTGAGCTGGAGCCTGGAGACGCCCTGGGACTCGGTCGCCTCCTGCGCTACACTTGGAAGAGCGAACTCCCGTACAAGCTGGAATTCAATATGCGCACGACTCGAATTGAGCAATATTCAGTCTACGCTGGAACTGCTGAAGGAGAGCTGCAAGGATCGGGAATCTGGAAATTCTCACAACAGGGCGAAATCACTGTTGCCGAGTATGACTGGAATGTGGAAACCACCGAGGAGTGGATGAACATCGTCGCGCCGATTGCGCGCCCTGTATTTGAGTGGAATCACGATGTCATTATGAAATGGGGAGAGGAGGGCCTGCGAAGACTGCTTGGTGTCGATACTTAGTGGACGGGCGTGATACCCCCATTTTTCCGCAGGGGTTCCTGTAGAATGCGTCGTCCAGCTGGTTCCATTCACCACTGACGATTGTTGAAGGCGTTAAGAATTGTTCGACGGGTTGTGTAGCGCCGGCACACGGTTTCCAGCCAGCGATGAACCAGTTGCGGCAGTGCGCACCACCGATTGTCATTGATCGTCATGCGGCGACTTCCGGAACTTCGAACACGCGTGTAGTGATGAACATGCCCTCCGCGTGCGACGCTCAGGTACGGTTGCCAGGACTTCGATGAGGAAATCCAGCGTCGGCAATGGTGACGCTGAACAATGCGAGCCAAAGCCGCGCCACACGACTGACTGCATAAACGGACTACAGCGCCTCACGTCCAGCCTGGCGTGGTATCCCGGGGGACAACGCGTTTTGGCGACGTGTCTGCCCGCCGTGCCCTACTTGGATATGCGGTGATCGGTTCGAGCATTACGTCGACAACCCTCATGATGGTCGTCATCGCGACGATCTTCGAAATCCTCTGCAAGTGGCAGGGCGGGTTCCGGAATCGCTTCAAGCGAATGAAGGGGGAATGACGATGATTCGAAGACTACCGACGAAATCCGTGCAGTAGGTCTTCCGCAGTCGCGTTCGATTTTTCATCACCGGTGATGTCCAAAGCCAAGCGCCCTTCCGTCATCATGAGTAGGCGTGTGCCATAGCGCGACGCCTGATCCAGATCGTGCGTCACCATCACTGCGGTGAGTCGATGACGGTCGATCATCTGCGATGTCAGTTCCATGATCCGATCAGCGGAGCGGGGGTCGAGGGCGGCGGTGTGTTCATCCAGCAGAAGAATCTTCGGTTCGCGTAGAGTCGCCATCAACAATGTAATCGCCTGCCGCTGTCCACCCGACAACCGTCCAACCTGCGTCTCCATTCTCGTCTCGATTCCCATTCCAAGCTCGGCCACCCGTTCGGCAAGCGAGGCCGTCTCACGCCGATCCAATCCGACGCGGAAGCGTTTCGGTATGCCACGGAGTCGGGCGAGTCGGAGATTCTCCGCGACGGTCATCGACGGCGCGGTGCCGCTAAAGGGATTCTGGAAGACACGGGCCACGCGATCCGCACGACGATGCGCATCAAGCCCGGTCACGTCGTCGCCGTCGATCTCCACCCGACCCCGGTCGATCCGTGCGGAGCCGGCTACTGCGTTGAGCAGCGTCGACTTCCCCGATCCATTCGATCCGATTACTACGACGAATTCCCCAGCACCGACGGCAAGACTCACATCATCCAGCGCCCGAACCTCGTTGGCCGTACCTGGGTAATAGGTGGTGGTAATCGATCGGAGAGAAAGCATGCTGGGCGTCT
>CAYWXV010000010.1:0-1292 GCA_964462535.1 uncultured Alphaproteobacteria bacterium | reverse complement strand
GGGCGTCCGGGGCTTGGAAGGCGAGACCTACTTCCAATTTCCTACTCCCTACTCCCCACGTACATCTCGTACTCGAGCAGTCGGCACTCGATGGTGCTGTTGAAGAAAGGAATGCGGCGCTTTGTCCGAAGGCCGACGCGCTTTGCAAGGTCGGCGGCGCCGGTGAAGATGTAGCCGCTGTAGCCGGCGCATTTCTGTTTGAAGAAATCACCGATCGCGGTGTACGTGTCCTCCAGCGCGCGACGGTCTCCAAGACGCTCTCCGTACTCCGGGTTGAGAATGACGACGCCGGGAGTTTCGGGAACAGGTGTGGCCGAGAAATCACATCGAACGAATTCGATGAGTTTCGCGACGCCAGCCGCCCGGGCATTCTCGCGCGCGGCCTCGATCGCCTGTGCCGCGTGATCGCTCGCGATTATCGGAATGTCGATCGACTCAAGACGAGTCGCTCGCGCCTCGTCTATCATCTCGTTCCACAGTCCTTCTTCGAAGCCTCGCAGCTTCATGAACGCGAAACCGGGTCGTGTCAGTCCCGGCGCTCGACGCGAGGCCATAAGTGCACCCTCGATTGCAAGCGTGCCGCTCCCGCACATCGGATTGACAAGGGGGAGTTCCGGTGTCCATCGCGTGGCCATCAGGAGGGTGGCTCCCAGCGCCTCGTGCATCGGTGCTTTCCACGGGATCTTCCGGTAGCCGCGCCTGGTCAGTGGAGGGCCGCTGGTATCCAGCCAGAAAGAGCAGCGAGACCCCATCCACCGCAAGAACACCACCGCTCCATCCAGCTCTGGACCTGAATCAGGTCGCTCACCCCGTCGCGATGAAATTCGATCGACGATCGCATCCTTCAATTTCATGTTCGGAAATCGCGAATCGCTCACCGACGGCGTGTCGACAGACGAGGTTACGCTCAGATAACCGCGTGCGGGAATCCACTCCTCCCACGGAATGCGAGACGCCTCGCGATAGAGTTCCCGTCCGTCGCGCGCATAGCTGTCCGCAACGTGATAGAGTACGCGATACCCGGTGCGAAGCCAGAGGTTGAGTCGCATCGCGTCGCTCATCGTCCCTTCGATGCGGACACCCGTGACGAACTCCTCGATCACCTCATACCCCAACCCCTCCACTTCCTTTCGCAGGTATGGAGCGTTCAAGCGGGGACAGGTAATCAGGAGGACTGGCATGCTGGGGACTGGGGACTAGGGGCTGGGGGAGTTTCTGGTTGCTGGTTCTGGCGTTCTTGATCTCGAGTTGTCCACCGCGGCGGATTCTTCATCCTTCATCCTTCATCCTTC
>CAYWXV010000009.1:0-93500 GCA_964462535.1 uncultured Alphaproteobacteria bacterium | reverse complement strand
TGGCAGAGCATCTGATTTGTAATCAGAAGGTTGCAGGTTCGATTCCCGTCGCGGGCTCACAGAGGATTCAGTACACGAAGAAAGCCGACGCTGCACAGCGTCGGCTTTCTTCGTATCGCAGTGGACTGATCGGCGCCTGTCTACTTGACGGCCACGCCGAATCGCTCCACAAAATCATCGACTGAAAGGCCACCGGCCGTTGCGAGTTTCTCGATCCAGACGGGATCATCGAAGTCGCGCGGCTCGATGCGGACCATGTAGTTACGGGCAACCTGATAGCTCTCCGTGTCTATGTTGACCGGACGGCGTTTTCCGCTTCCACTCTCGGCGTCGAAGGCCTCGCTGAACGGAACAGGATGGAATTCACCCCCCCGCACGGCGATAATCGAACCCGACCCCCCGTTCAGTAGATACTTGATGGCAGCATACCCCAGATCGCGGGCGTATTCGGCGTCGTAAGGGATCGGTGGGGCGCCACGGAGTTCGTACCCAATCGTCTTGTCGACGATCGTAACCTTGATCCCCCGCTTTTCCAGCCGGAGCTGCACTTCGTTCTTGACCTTTCGACCTAGATCGATCTCTGCAACACGAATGTTCCCCTGAGCATCTCGATCGACGTCGCGAAGCTCCTCCACCTCGCGCGGATCGAACTGCTCAACCAGCGCCTCCGAAAGGAGCACCACTCCGTAGGTTTTGCCGAGCGCTCTCCGTTTGATAATGGCTCCCTCAACGATATCGGCAATCGAATCGAGCGACGCGCCTCCATCGCGGAACTCCTCGGGGATGATCGTGCAGGTCGCGCTTGCTGCCTTCCCTATGCCAAGCGTCAGGTGACCCGTCGGTCTACCCATCGTCACGCCGAAGTACCATCGCTCCGTTGTCTTTGCATCCTCCATCAGCCGCTTCACAAGTTCCACCCCGACGTGGCGCGCGGTTTCGTATCCCAGGGTCATCAACGACTGGGGAAGCCATAGATCGTTGTCAATGCTCTTCGGTACCTGCACAACCTTGATGGCCCCGTTCGTCTCACGCTCAACCGCGATTGAACTTCGTACGAGGTCGTCTCCCCCAATCGTTATCAGTCCCTCGATTCGAAGTTTGCGGAGGGCCGAAATGGCATTGTCCAGCGTGGCAGGATCTCGCGCGATGTCGGTCCTCGAAGTTCCAAGCAGGACCCCGCCATCCAGATGTATTCGCCGTACCTCATCGATCGTCATCACGTGCTGCTCGTCGGTGTACCGCTGTGCGAGCCACTCAAATCCATCGTGAAATCCAATCGGTACACACCCCGCCTTGATAGCTTCGATGGTGATAGCGGCGATCACGCCATTCGTCCCCGGGGCCGGTCCGCCGCCAACAAGGATGCCTATCCTCTTGACCATACTATTTCCCCTCCTTCTTCGAGAGGTAATGCTCGCGCATTGCCGCGAAACGATCGAGAAATTCCTCTGATGTCATGTTCCCCGCGTCGGCCATCTTGTCCACCCACTCCAGATCATCGAAGTCCTCCGGCTCCAGGCGGATCATGTATTCGCGAGCGACCCTGTAGCTCTCCCCCTCCACGTCCACGAGTCGAACGCGGGTTCGCCCTGTTTCCGGCTCCCGGATGTCAGAGAAAGGTATTGGCGTCAGACATCCCTCCTGCACAGTGACCATGGCCTGCGCCCCTCCGGACATCAGGAAGCGAATGGCACTGTAGCCCAGATCACGACAGTAGGCTGCGTCAAAGGGTATCGGATCGGCGCACCGAAGCTCGTATCCGATGTTCTTGTTGATAACAGTGATGCGAATGTTGCGCTGACTGAACCTTCCCTGCAGCTCAGCCTTTACTTTCCTTGCAAGATCGACCTCGGCAAATCGAATGTGACCATGCTCATCTCGCTCGACATCCTGGAGATCAGCCAGATCGGTGGGGTCGAGTTTCTCAATCAGCCCTTCCGCGAGAACAGCTATTCCGTAACGTCGCCCCATCGCCCTCCGTTTGACGATTGCTCCCTCAACGATATCGCAAATCCTTGCGAAGGGAACCGTCTCCCCTGAAAACTCCTCACCGATCACTGTAAGGGTTGCCGCGGCCGCCTTCCCTATGCCAAGGGCCAGGTGCCCCGCCTTCCTACCCATCGCAACAACGACATACCAGCGACTGGTCGATCTAGCGTCCTCCATCAAGTTTCGCACAAGCTCAGCACCCACGTGTCGGGCCGTCTGATATCCAAACGTCGGGATGTGACTGGGGAGTGGGAGATCGTTGTCGATCGTCTTTGGAACATGGACCACCTTGATAGCGTGTCCCGACTTCTCCGCAACCACGCTCGCCGAGAGCGCAGTGTCGTCACCACCGATTGTCATTAGATGTGTGACACCAAGCCGATTCAGGGAGTCGATAACGGCATGTGTCGCTTCGGCTGACTTTGTTGGATTGTCCCGCGCCGTCCCAAGTACCGAACCGCCGCGAAGGTGTATCCGTGATACGTCGTCAATCCCCAGCGGACGTGCCACCGTGACGTCTCCACGCATCAGCCACCGGAAACCATCGGGGATCCCGACAACATCGAAACCAGCGTTAATCGCCTCGATAGTCCCCGCCGAGATCACCGCGTTAATGCCCGGCGCGGGTCCGCCCCCCACCAGAACTGCAAGCACCTTCCGTTCTGCCATTGAACTCCTGTCGAGAATCTGTAGACGTGTATTGATGATTCAGACGAACGGCGGTGAAGTTATGAAGCCCGATGGAATCAGCTCCGCTCTCCCCGGGAACGGCGACAGAATCGTGACATCTCCGTGACAAGGACGAAGCCACACGAGGGTACGTTTGTCACGAAGGGTTCGGGGAATGGGGGATCATTACGAACAGACAACTCCGATTTAACGCAGGCGTTACGCCCTCGGAAGATGACAGGAATAGTTTTGCAGCGTTCTATGTCAAAGCGCATCCTCTTCATCTGCGGATCGATCAATCAGACCCGGCAGATGCACCAAATCGCCGAGCATCTTACGGAGTTTGACGTGAGCTTCACCCCGTACTATGCTCAGGGTCCCCTTGACCGCCTCAAGGATCTTGGTCTCCTCGAGTTTACGATCCTCGGACGCAAACTCAGTGATCGATGCCTCGCGTATCTCGAGTTGCACAACCTTCCGATAGACTATGCAGGTAGGAGTGGATCGTACGATCTGGTTGTCACGTGCAGCGATCTCATCATTCCGCACAACATTCGGGGAGTTGCGACAATACTCGTCCAGGAGGGGATGACAGATCCAGAAACGATCCTCTTCCACATAGTCCGCACGCTCCGTCTACCACGTTGGCTGGCAAGTACTGCTACCACAGGACTGAGCAGGGCGTACGACTATTTCTGCGTCGCAAGTGCAGGGTATCGCGAACATTTTATTCGCAAGGGTGTTGATCCACGGAGAATTCGCGTAACCGGCATACCAAATTTCGACCACTGCTCCAGTTTTCTCGACAACGATATTCCCTTGAAAGGATACCTCCTTGCGGCGACATCGGACGCACGCGAGACATTTCGGTATGAAAATCGTCGCCGTTTTATTGAGAAATGTGTGCGACTAGCCCGCGGCCGACAAATCATTTTCAAGCTCCATCCCAACGAGCGCGTGGATCGGGCGACAGCCGAGATTGAGCGATACGCCCCCGGATCGATCGTTGTGGCCGACGGTGATGTCAACGCGTTGATAGCCAACTGCGACATTCTGGTAACTGCATGGTCGACGGTGGTCTACGTCGGCATTGTACTGGGCAAGGAGGTTTACTCGAATTTTGACATAGGCGAGCTGCGACGATTGGCACCGATACAGAACGGGGGTCGTTCGGCTTTTGCGATCGCGGACCTATGCCGACGCCACCTTCGCGGGCTGCCCAATCCGGAATATGACCACCATATGCCGGCGACGCCACGCACGATCGCCGATACCCCGCTGTTGTGGTGGCGAGCAGGCCGGGAGGGCGTGTGAGAACCGTTGTGATTGTCCAGGCCCGCGTTGGGAGCACTCGGCTTCCAGGAAAGGTTCTTCTTCCGCTGGCAGGTGAACCGTTACTGGCCAGAGTCGTTCAGAGAATCCGCGGGTCACGCTCCATCGACGAGGTCGTCGTCGCCACTACATGGGCCGGCGAAGACGATGCAATTCGAGAGCTGTGCACAGCGCATGATGTCCCCTGTTTTACTGGACATCCCGATAATCTGATCGACCGTCACCTCCGCGCTGCACAGGCCCACGGTGCCGATGTAGTCGTGAAGATTCCGAGCGACTGCCCACTAATCGATCCGCGCGTCATTGACAGCGTGCTTGCGTCGTTCGTTGAAGCCGCCGACGCAGACTACTGCAGCAACCTACACCCCCCCACCTGGCCGGATGGACAAGACGTAGAGGCTATGACCATCGACGTCCTTCACCGCGCCTGGCTCGGCGCAGGGCTACAGTTCGAGCGGGAGCACACCACCCCGTACATCTGGGAACGCCCCGCTGAATTCAGACTGCTGAACGTCTCATGGGAGACCGGCCTCGACTACTCGATGACGCATCGATGGACAATCGACTACCCTGAAGACTACGACCTGATCAGGACGGTGTATGATCGGCTTCACACGAGCTCGAATTCGATTTTCTCCGTCGATGACATCCTGGCACTCGTTGACAGTGATCCGACGATTGGAGCGATCAACGCTCATCTCGTGGGCGTCAACTGGTATCGTCACCACTTGGCAGAACTCCACACCATCGAACCATCCATGACGAGGGTTGCGCCATGATATCACCCGAATCGCGATTGACACGCTATCGTTCCGAGTGTCTTCGGTCCACGGCGTTGCGAGTTCGGCGACAAATCGTTCGGATGGCGACAGACGGCGGATGCTTCATCGGAGCCTCACTCTCGTGCGCCGACCTGCTGGTCTATCTGTACGCCCAGCAGCTCAGGATCACACCGTCCACTGTCGATGATCCGGGTCGGGACTTTCTCCTGCTGTCGAAGGGACACGACGTCCCGGCCCTCTACGCGGTTCTCGCCGAGCAGGGGTTCATCGAGTCGGACCGGCTGAAGAATCATTTGTCAACAGAGGACCACATCTATTGGCACCCAAACCGAGCGATTCCTGGGATCGAGTTTCACTCGGGTTCGCTTGGGCACCTGCTGTCCGTCGGAATCGGCATAGCGCTGGAAGCGAGAATGAGGCGCGGAGGCAACCGTGTCTATGTGATCGTGGGCGACGGCGAGCTGAACGAGGGTTCGATCTGGGAGGGGGCGCTCGTTGCTGCAGCACACCGTCTCGACAATCTGGTGTTGATCGTCGATCGGAACGGATTTCAGGCAAACGCCCGGACCGAGGAGCTCATACCGCTCGAGCCCATTGATGAGAAGTTTCGCGCCTTCGGCTGGCGAACACGGAGGGTTGATGGTCAATCGTTCGAAGCCCTCGACGGGGCCTTTGAGGAACTTCAGCACGCGGCCGAGCGTCCGTCGGTGATCATTGCCGATACCATGCGAGGGTGCGGATGTCCCTCGATTGAGGGGCGCGCGGATCGCTGGTTCGTGAACCTCTCTCACGATGACGTCGAACGCCTTCTCGCGGAGCTCGATGGTGGTGTTGCGAAAGGTCTCGAGACTGAAACGCTGATGGTCCGATAGCGGGGATGTGTTTCGCACGTTGAACCCCTACATCTCATTGTACTGAACATGACATACGAAGAGCTGCTCGAGGATCTTTCGCGTCGCGACGATCGGATCGTGGTGATGACTGCAGAGAACCGTGCTGCTATCCGAAACCTCCCCGACCGACTAGGGGATCGCTTCATCGATGTCGGCATTGCCGAGATGACAATGGTTGGGGCTGCAGCAGGACTCGCACTGCGGGGACGTATCCCCGTCGTCCACGCTCTTGCCGCCTTTCTCACGATGCGCGCTTTCGAATTCATACGCACCGATGTTGGCATCCCATCGTTGCCGGTGAAGCTCGTCGGCGGCGTCCCGGGTCTCCTGTCAGAGGCTAACGGACCCACGCATCAGGCGATCGAGGACATTGCGCTTATGCGCGGGATACCTTCCATGCGAGTCTTCTCGCCTGCCGACAACGATGATATGGTCGCCGGACTCGAGCACATTCTTGCAGACCCGTCCCCATGGTACATCAGATTCAATGCGACTCCTGCGACGGTCATCCACGAACCCTTCGCTGTTGGACGTTCCGAGACGTTTGGGGACGGCAGAGACATCACGATGCTCACACACGGATTCCTCTTCAACAGTGCGATCGAGGCGATGGAGCATTTGCGAATGCGTGGCATCGCAGCCAGCGTTGTGAACCTGCGAACCGTGGTTCCGTTGGACGAGGACGCCGTGATTCGATGCCTTGACGAATCAGATCTGGTCGTCACGCTTGAGGATCATTTCGAAACAGGTGGACTGACAACAATGGTTGCAGAGCTCATGATGCGTCAACGGCTCAGCGCCCCGGTTAGGAGCATTGCGTTTCGGGAGCGATGGTTCCGACCCGGATTGCTCAACGACGTACTTCGATTTGAAGGAATGACGGGAGAGGCAATCGCAGATGCCGTCATCGAGGAGCTGGTTACTCGGTAGCAAACGATGCTCCCTGGTCGTCCGCATTCATCAACACAATCCGGTGTCACAGTGCCAAACAGACCATCACTCGACAACGATTATCCAGACGTTTCCCGATCTCTCGCGCTGCTCGATCGCGCAGAGCGTCTGATTCCGTCGGCCACGCAGACACTGGCCAAGGGTCCGTCGCAGCATGTTCGTGGGGCATCGCCGGTCTTCGTCACCGAGGGTTATGGTTCCCGCGTGATCGACGCGGACGAGAACGAGTACATCGACTTCACAATGGGAGTTGGTCCGCTCATTCTCGGATATCGGAATTCGACCGTCGACGACGCGATCCGCACGCAGTTACTATCGGGCATCACCTTCTCGCTTGTACATCCTCTGGAACTCGAGGTTGCCGAAACCATCGCGCGCATGGTCCCTAACGCCGAGATGATCCGATTCTCCAAGACGGGTGCCGACGTGACATCTGCCGCCGTCAGACTTGCACGCGCACACACGCGACGGGACAGAGTCCTCTGTTGCGGGTATCACGGATGGCACGACTGGTACATCGCCGTAACGGCCCGCGATGGTGGCATACCGGACGCCGTAGCCGACCTGACCAACACCTTCGGCTACAACGACAGCGACGCCCTTCTCGACGCGATTGATACGGATGTTGCCTGCGTCATTCTGGAACCCATGGTCTTTGAGTCCCCTCGCCCCGGTTTTCTCCACGACGTTCGTCGCCTATGCTCGGACCATGGCGTTGTTCTCATTTTCGATGAGATGTGGACAGGATTCCGGATCTCTCCCGGCGGTGCGCAGCACCATTTCGGTGTCGACGCCGATCTGGCCTGCTTCTCGAAGGCGGTTGCGAATGGTATGCCTCTTTCTGTCCTCACCGGGAGGAGGGAGATCATGCGGCGGCTTGACGACGACGTCTTCTTCTACACGACCTTCGGCGGTGAAGCTCTTTCCCTTGCGGCCGCAAAGGCCACGCTTCAGGTTCTTGAGCGTGAGATGGTCCCTGCCGTTCTGGGAGCACGGGGAAATCGCCTCCGTGAAGGAGTCCAGTCACTCATCGCCAACATGGACCTCGACTACGTGACGTGCATCGGCTATCCGCAGCGGACGATGCTCGCCATCAAACCGCCAAACGGTGTTGACGCCCTGGTCGCAAAGTCATTCATGCAGCAGGAGATGATTCGATGTGGAATCCTCTGGTCGGGATTCCACAACCTGTCGTATGCACACACCGACGATGACATCGACTATTTGATCGAGGCGTATCGCGAGATTCTTCCACGGCTAGATATGGCGATCCACGGAGGGAATCTTGCTGCCGAACTCAGAGGTTCGCCCGTCGCCCCGGTGTTCCGACGTACGAGCGAGTTCAACATGAAGCCAGTTCGCACCCGGGAAGTCAGTCGGCTGCCATAACGAGGCAGACTGACAACTCGGCGCCTGGCAGGACTGTTGAAACACCCGTGAGTCGGGAGCCTATTCAAATCGCGCGATGCCACGGCGCGCGACGACGAACGAATGAGGCCTACCGGGGTACGCCGCAGCGAGCATTGAGGAACCCAACGCAGAGATCGCGCCCGTTTCAACAGGCTCTCGTGGGCGTCACGCCGAACGCGGGTCCTTGACGACGAGGAACCACATAGATCAATCATGAACTACACAAACGCAACGATTCTTTCCACAGCTCCCACTGTTGAGTCCATGTTCTCGCTCCGCGGGAAGACAGCGGTTGTGACGGGATGCGCGGGGCTACTGGGACGTGAGCATTGCAGAGCGCTGGCAATAGCGGGTGCCGACGTAATAGCAACTGACGTCGATGCCGATGCATGCCGCCAAACCGTCACGCAACTGTGCAACGAGCTTGGCGACGACGTTGGATCGCGACTGGTCGGTATGGCAGTCGACGTTGCAGACCAGCGTTCCGTCGAACGCCTGCGTGACGAGATCATGCTCTGCTTTGGGAGTATAGATATCCTGGTAAACAACGCCGCGGTAAACGACATGTTTGAACGGCCGGAGAACGGTGTTGCGCTTTCCCGATACGAGAATTACCCGCTCGACTGCTGGCGCCGATCTCTAGAAGTCAACGTGACCGGCGTCCACCTCTGCTCGCAGATTCTCGGTTCGGAAATGGCACGACGCGGGGGCGGCAGCATCATCAATGTGGCCTCCACTTACGCGCTCGTAGGTCCAGACCAGTCGATTTACAGGAGGCCCGACGGGACCCAGGACTTCTACAAATCAGCGGCCTACCCCACCACCAAAGGAGCCGTCGTTTCCTTTACACGGTTTCTTGCGGCGTGGTGGGGATCCGCGGGGGTCAGGGTAAATGCGCTTGTCCCCGGCGGCGTGGAGAACGGGCAGGACGACGACTTCATCGCGAACTATGCGGACCGGACGCTACTGGGACGCATGGCCCGAATCGATGACTACCATGGAGCGCTGATCTTCCTTGCAGGGGATGCGTCGCGGTACATGACAGGATCTCTCCTTGTCGTCGACGGGGGATGGACAGCTATCTGAGGAATACGACCACCAACGAACGGAATCAAGAACTATGATCCGGATAGGAAACCGATCAGTCGGCGACGGGCGCCCGGCCTACATCATCGCCGAAATTGGAATCAACCACAACGGGTCGCGCGACCTTGCGCGTCGGATGATCGAAAGGGCCGCCGCCGCGGGTTGCGATGCCGTCAAGTTCCAGAAACGAACGCCAGAGCTTTGCGTGCCGGTCGACCAATGGCACCTTGAGCGGGACACTCCCTGGGGGCGGATGACCTATATCGAGTACCGGCATCGGGTGGAGCTGACGCTTGCCGACTATGAGTACATCGATCGACTCTGTAAGGGACTCGGCATTGCCTGGTTCGCCTCGTGCTGGGATGAGGCGGCCGTCGACTTTATCGAGCAATTCGACACGCCACTGTACAAGGCCGCATCAGCGTCACTAACGGACATCCCCCTACTTGAAGTAATGAAGCGGACTGGGAAGCCACTCATGATCTCGACTGGAATGTCGACCATGGAGGAGATCGACGGAGCGGTTTCGGCGATAGGTCAGCAAGGGCTCCTGATCGCACACTCGACATCGACCTATCCATGTCCGGTGCAGGAGCTCAATCTGAGAATGCTCCATACGCTAAGGAGCAGATTCCCCGGCGTGCCCATCGGATACTCGGGCCACGAAACCGGGCTGGCTACCACGTGGGCTGCGGTCGCCATGGGGGCGACCTTTATAGAACGGCACATCACGTTGGATCGCGCGATGTGGGGAACCGACCAGGCCGCATCTGTCGAGGTCGGGGGCCTTGCTCGACTCATCTCGAACATCCGGGATATTGAGAAGGCACTGGGAGATGGCGTGAAGCGAGTCTACGAAAGCGAAATGGGCCCGCGAACAAAGCTGCGGAGAGTGGTCTCGGCGTAGCCGTCCCTACTGGTGTCGATCGAAGAAAACAACGCACACCGTCCACTTATCGCTGCGTGCCCCTTCCCGTTATCAGCATCCTGGTTGTGACGCTGTCAGCCGCCGTGCTGATCGTTCTGGAGAGGTCATTCCCGTACGAGTCCGGCCAGTCCCTTATGCGCGACGGCTTCGTCAACGACCTGGCTCTCTACACCATAGTGCAGAGCTACGTTCTCAGTCTCGTCATCTTCGGAGTTGCGGATTGGCTGGACGGGGTGACCGGTTGGTCCCGGTCAGGCTTGCTGAGGCAGTGGCCGGTCTGGTCCCAGGTTCTGCTCTCTGTTGTGGGACACGACCTCTACGTCTACTGGTTCCATCGGGCACAGCACCGATCGATCGTACTATGGAGAATCCATGAGGCGCATCATTCGACGCGGGATGTTGACTGGCTATCCGGTTCACGTTCTCACGCGCTGGAGATTCTGATCAATCAGACGATCGAGTTCGTCCCCCTAGTTCTGCTGGGGGCCTCCCCCGCCGCGATTGCAGTCAAGGGGATCATAGACGCCGTGTGGGGAATGTACATTCACTCCAACGTCAATGTGAAGAGTGGACGGCTCCAGTATGTGATCAACGGTCCGGAAATGCACCGGTGGCATCACGCGGTCGACGACGAAGCACACAACCGGAACTTCTCGACCAAGCTCGCAATCTGGGACTGGATCTTCGGAACAGCGCACCTCCCCCGCCCACGCAAACCATCCGCATATGGTTTGACCGACGCTAGATATCCACGAGGATACGTCGCGCAATTCCTGAGAGGACTCGGCAAGGGACAGGGGTCTGGCGACTAGGTGCTCCGTGTGCTCGACCGACACGGAAGAACTCTGCTGTTCTTCTGGCCGGGAGCTGGGGTGGTGATTCACTCGGGTGATTGATCATCTCAACAACGATGTGTTTGCCGGAACAGAAACGGCGCGAGGAGCAGTGCTCCTCGCGCCGTTTCGCTTGTCAAATTCGGCTGATCGTCGATTACGGCTGGACAGGAATCCAGTTCGCTCCACTGACCGTGGAGACGAACAGGAGCTGTACCGCACGTCCCGGATTGATGTTGAAGGCACCGACCGTCGTATTCGTCACCGTAATCACAGCGCCTGCGTTGTTTACCACCCAGACCGTCGCGCCGTCCACGAGAGGCGGACCCGTAGGCACCGTCACGTTACCGGCCGTCGTCACCACGAGCGTGGCATCGTCGATGACGGTGTTCGAAGCGTACGGATGCTGATATGACATCGCCACCGTGCCGTTCGCGACCGTCAGTGCGTTACCACCCTGACCGGCTGTCGTTGTGATGCGAACTCCACGCGACGCCGACGAGTTGTTGGCGTTGGTGAAATTGCCGGCCCATCCCGTGCCGTTTGTTGCTGCCTGGAGAGCGTCGTTGCCATTGGCGGCGTTGACATTCTCGAACCGACCGCCAACGCCTGTACCGCCGCTGATCCCGGCCTGGCCCAGGACACCGATTCCGTTCTTCGTGTTAAAGCCGCGAACGCCGTAGCCGGAGCTATCGTTGCGACCAACCACGGCGCCGACACCATTACCTCCTCTGTTCCGGCCGACAACGGCCTCGCCAAAGGTGTTGTCACCAATCACACCGGCGGCACTGATGGATGAGGTAATACCCCACACGGCGTTACCGCCGGCACTTGTGGCAAAGACACCCGGTCCGACACCAGCCTGGAGCACGTCAAGTCCGCGAGCGCCGTTGGAGGCGTTCGTCAGCTGAACGGTGATCCCGCTACCAATACCGTTGGTCGTCACATTCATCACCGAACTTGTGCTCGACGGATTGGAGATCTGGAAGAACCCTGCATTGCCGTTACCGGTTGCCAGACCCTGAACACCATATCCCCCACCGTTCGTCTCGCCTCGGACGGCGGCCACGATGTTGGACGTGTTGTTGATCTGCCCGTAGACGGCGCGCCCGAGTCCAGCGTGGTTCGCGCGAACGGCGTCAGCCGTGCTGGACGTATTTGTGATGTCGAACTGACCTGCGTTGCCGGTTTGGCTAAGACCATACACGCCGACAGCACCACCAGCGCTCTGCCCCCAGACGCCGAAGCCTCCCGTGACGTCGTTCCGACCATGAACGCCGGCGAATGACGCCACAAGCGACACACCAAACATGCCGTCGCTGCCATTCGATGCGCCGTAGGATCCGATGCCGGTATTCGAAAGGCCCGCAACACCAGCACCGTCGCTGTTCTCGCCGAGGATTGCGCGGCTGATGCCGAGGGTGAGCGTGCTTGACGCGCGGAAACCGTAGATCGCGGATGCGTTTGTGGCAGTACCGTTTGTACGCGACTCGAGGGCCGGAACCGTTGTGGCCGGGTTGTTGACGTTGAAGT
Source organism: uncultured Alphaproteobacteria bacterium (assembly GCA_964462535.1). GTDB lineage: Bacteria > Bacteroidota > Ignavibacteria > OLB7 > OLB7 > CAYWXV01. Next base: position 81,094 of record CAYWXV010000009.1, on the reverse strand, counting down.
AGCCGGCACTGCCGGTACCGTTGGTGGTTGCCGTAACCGCGTCGGAACTGTTTGCCCCGTTGTTGATGGCAAACGATCCAGCACTCCCAGTGCCATCCGTTGTACCCGAAACCGCACTCGCACTGTTTGCCCCGTTGTTGATGGCAAACGAACCAGCGCTCCCGGTACCCGTTGACGTAGCATCGACGACATTCCCGGTGCCGTCATTCATCGCTTCGATCGATGCGGCCGCGCTGGCAGCATTGTTTACGACGAAATAACCTGCGCGACCCGTTCCCGTGTTCATGCCGATAACGGCATCCCCACCGCCGTCGTTGGTCGCCTCCACCGTTGGAGCGGTGCTGGCTGCGTTGTTCACTGCGAAGACTGCACCCCTACCCGTTCCTGTGTTCGTTCCCGAGACCGCATCCCCCGCACCGTTGTTTGCAGCCACCACGGTTGAAGCGGTGCTGGCTGCATTGTTAACAACAAAGTTCCCCGCGCGTCCCGTTCCTGTGTTCGTTCCCGAGATGGCATTTCCGGCTCCATTCGTGTTGGCCGACAGAGCATTGTTCGTGTTGGCATTGTTCAGAATCTCGAAGATGGCAGCGGGCCCGTTCGTACTTGTGCCGTACACCGCAGTGCTCGAGTTGCTCTGTCCATAGAGACCAAAACCAGAGGAGCTATTTCCGAACACACCGATACCTGATGGAGTCGTGCCGTACACGCCCCACCCGCTCCCGTTCTGCGATCCATACACGCCAATTCCCAGCCCGCCGGTTCCGTTGTTGATGCCACGAACTCCCGACGAAAAACCGCCCGGTGTTGTCGACGTGACAAGCCCGACTACCGCTGTTGCGTTTGCGTCCGACGAATTCGTCGATCCCTGCACACCCGGATTCACACCGGTTGTCGCACTGTGGATGCCGTAGAGCCCCATTCCCGTCCCGGCATTATCGACCGAGATCCCGGGGGCGGGGTCGTTAAGGAAGCCGGAGAACGGAAGAAGGAGACCTGATGCCACCGGGTTTCCCCAGGCAACACCTGCTCCGGTGTAGACCATCGACTGGCCGATCGCCGCGCCGGTCGTATCCATATGCCGCGGCTGAACGTTGTTGTTCCTGATTTTGGATGAGGTGACCGCATCGATCCCGATAAGGGGCTCGGTGATTCCAAGAGGAACGAGCGACAACGTGACAGCAGGTCCGGTGGGATCCGTAACGGCCAGCGCGGCGTCGATGCTGTTGATCGACGTCAAACCTGCGGCACTGATCGTGATCTGCTGACCGCTTCTGGTGATCGTGGTTCCACTCCCCGCCCGGAGTGTGACATCACCCGTCAATGTATTGAGGCTGTTGACCCCTCCACCACCTGCACCCCACACGACGGAGTCGCCGGCCGAAACGAGGACCTGTCCGGGCGTCGATCCAGCTGCAGACAGCTTCTGGTTGGTAACAGCGCCGTCAGCAATGCTCTCGGTTACGATCGAACCGGGTGCGACAGCCGCGGCACTATCGGCCCATGCCGACCGATATGAATAGGCCGCGCTCGTCAACGGTGTCCGCGGAGCGAGTTCCGGTCCACCGTTGATTGACACGGCCAGCCAGTACTGCTTGTCGAACGGAAGGGTCAATGGCGTGACCGACCCAAGCAGCACGTCAAAGAGCCCTGTAAGAGTTCTCACGGATGGATGGACCTCGTTCCACAATGCAGATCCTCCAGTCGAGGCATCATACAGCGTGATCGTCATCGCGTAGGTTCCATTAGGAACCGGAATGTTCGATGAATCAGTCAGGAGCCCCTGATAGCTTACCTGCTGGGGTACCTGTGCCATCGCCGAGGCCACAACGAGAATGAACGTTGCGACGAATGCACTAAGTCGTAGTAGTTGCCTACTCATGGCGTATTCCTTGTTCCAGTAAGGATGGAGAATGTGACTGCTGTTGGTTGTGGCACGGGATGACGTCGAGCCGGCCTGGCTGAATATCTCGACCTCGACCGGCTGGGACCAGTGGCCGCTGCATGGCGTTGAATGTCCGGGAATATTCGTTCTCACTCGGTCAGCGAGGGACTGATCGCCGTCACCGGCAATCGCCGGTGATCGAATGCACGCAGGTGGGGACCGGCGAAAATAACAGGATTTTTGTCAAACGTGGTGTTTTGATCACAAGATTCTTTGGCCCCAGCTGCCGAATCCCACGCGGAGCACTTCACCCGGCAGGCCTAAACGCCGTGGGCGAGACGGGATGAATCCGTCTCGCCCACCTGTTCAATGTCATTCGGAATGCGGCTCGAGCTATGGCTTGGCGATCGGCGCAGATGACGAAAGCGATGACTCGATGCCTGACTGTGTTTCGCCACTATGACTATCTCCGCGTCGGAGGACGTTCGGCTCCTCGGCCGGACGGTCGCTGGGCGTCATATGCGAATCGACGACCCCACCCTGTGGCTGCGTCGCTCCGTCGGCATTGCGCTTGTCCGCCTCTGTCTTCTCGACTTCGACCTGGATGCGATGCTCGTTGGCATAGGTATCGTGCCGTATGCCGGTGACCTGCCATGACACTTTCGCCCCGGCGGCGCCACCGGCGATCTTGAATCGATTTCCGGCTACCTCCTCCGCTATGTAGAGGTTCGGCCCGGGGGCCCCAACCGGCGTGAGCTGATATCGGAAATCACGATTCAGGGCTTCGAACCAGTTCGGGAGTTCTACCCAAGCCTCTCCGTTGCCATCCAACCGAATGACGCCGTTGTAGACGTTCATCATGTCAGGTGATTCGACGAACGAGTGGTAGAGGTACTTGTTCTCAGGATCAAGCGGATGGTCTATGCGGAACGACCCGCCACCCTTGGCGACGGTGCCGCTGACGGTCAGATTGCCGTTCACCACGACATTCCCAGTAAACCTGGCGGCGTTACCTGCACTGTTGGTAACCACCTGAAGCGCGTCCGACGTATTTGCCGCATTGACGTTTTCGAATCGACCTGCAGTACCGGTTCCGCCACTGATTCCGGCCTGACCAAGGACTCCATACCCATTCTTGGTGTTGAATCCACGTACTCCATAGCCCGAGCTGTCGTTTCGACCAACAACTGCCCCTACACCATTCCCACCTCTGTTTCGACCTACGACTGCCTCACCAAAAGTGTTGTCACCAATCACGCCGGCGGCGCTAATGGACGAGGTAATGCCCCAGACGGCGTTCCCACCTGCGCTGGTTGCGAAGACACCGGGTCCCACGCCCGACTGCGCTACGTCGATGCCACGCGAGCCGTTTGATGCGTTCGGCAATTGAACCGTGATGCCAGATCCAATGCCGTTGGTCGCTACCTGTAGCGCTGGACTTACGTTCGCCGCGTTCACATTTTCGAAGCGACCACCAACGCCCGTCCCACCACTTATACCCGCTTGCCCCAGGACACCGATACCGTCCTTCGTGTTGAAGCCTCGAACGCCATAGCCCGAGCTGTCATTGCGCCCAACAACGGCTCCTACTCCGTTACCCCCCCGGTTGCGTCCGACGACTGCCTCACCAAACGTATTGTCGCCGATGACACCGGCCGCGCTGATCGATGAAGTGATCCCCCAAACGGCATTCCCACCTGCACTGGTCGCGAAGACACCCGGACCGACGCCGGCCTGAAGTACATCGATGCCTCGCGCACCATTCGATGCGTTTGTCAACTGGACCGTAACGCCACTGCCAATACCGTTGGTCGTCACGTTCATCACCGAACTCGTGCTGGCAGGATTGGAGATCTGGAAGAACCCCGCGTTGCCGTTTCCAGTCGCCTGGCCGAAGACTCCGTATCCGCCGCCGTTTGTTTCGCCGCGAACCGCCGCGACGATGTTCGATGCGTTGTTGATCTGAGCATACAGACCGCGACCAAGGCCCGCCTGGCTGGCGCGTAGAGCGTCGGCGGTGTTGGTGGTACTTGTCACAACAAAATTACCCCCGCGGCCCGTCCCTGTATTCGTCCCGGAAACAGCGTCACCGGCGCCATTCGTGTTCGCGGAAATGGCATTGCTGGTATTGGCGTTGTTCAAGATGTCGAAAACCGCTGCCGGACCATTCGTGCTTGTTCCGTACACAGCGATACCCGAATTACTTTGACCGTATAGACCGAACCCCGAGGAGCTGTTCCCGAAGACTCCAAGACCGGACGGTGTCGTTCCATATACCCCCCATCCGCTGCCATTCTGTGAACCGTATACACCGATGCCCAGACCGCCGGTGCCGTTGTTCACGCCTCGGACACCCGACGAGAAGCCTCCTGGCGTTGTGGAGGCAACGAGGCCCACAATCGCTGTCGCGTTCGCATCCTGAGAGCTCGTCGACCCTTGAACGCCGGGATTGACACCCGTTGTAGCACTGTGAATTCCGTACAACCCCATCCCGGTTCCGGCGTTGTCAACTGATATTCCCGGTGCAGGATCATTCAGGAAGCCCGAGAACGGGAGGAGGAGTCCCGACGCGACCGGATTACCCCACGCTACTCCCGCACCGGTGTAGATCATCGCCTGCCCAATTGCAGCACCGGTCGTGTCCAGATGCCGCGGCTGAACGTTGTTTCTCCTGATCTTAGACGAAGTAACAGCGTCGATGCCGATGAGTGGCTCCGTGATTCCAAGCGGAACAAGAGAGAGTGTCACCGCTGGTCCAGTTGGGTCTGTCACGGCAAGGGCGGCGTCAATACTGTTTATGGATGTCAGACCGGCCGCGCTGATTGTGATTTGCTGACCACTCCGAGTGATTGTGGTACCACTCCCGGCCCGGAGGGTAACATCGCCCGTCAGCGTGTTCACGCTCTTCACTCCTCCTCCCCCTGCTCCCCACACAACGCTGTCGCCCGCCGACACCAGGACCTGTCCCGGCGTTGAGCCCGCGGCAGACAGTTTCGTGTTGGTCACTGCACCGTCGGCGATGCTCTCGGTCACGATTGAGCCGGGAGCGACCGCAGCAGCGCTATCTGCCCACGCCGATCGATACGAATACGCCGCACTCGTTAGGGGCGTCCGCGGCGACAGTTCTGCGCCTCCATTTATAGACACGGCCAGCCAGTACTGCTTGTCGAACGGAAGCGTCAACGGCGTCACGGACCCGAGCAGCACATCAAACAAGCCCGCAAGTGTCCTCACCGACGGATGGACTTCATTCCACAATGCAGACCCTCCTGTCTGTGCATCGTAGAGCGTGATTGTCATTGAGTACGTCCCATTTGGAACGGGAATGTTGGACGAATCCGTCAACAGCCCTTGATAGCTCACCTGTTGGGGCACTTGCGCGATCGCAGAGGCCACAACGAGGAAGAACGTTGCCAATAGCACACGGAATGCTGGTAACTGCCTGCTCATTACTTCTCCCTTGTTCCTGTTTGAAAGCAGAATGTGGTTGCCGGTCATCTCGGCACGGCACGGTCGCGATCCAACTTCGACGGACGTTGGATCGGCTTCGGCCGGATGGGACGGGCCAAACACTGATGTAGAATAGCCGGGTAGATACGTATCACTCGTCAGCGAGGGACTGATCGCATGCACCGATATCGTCGGTGACCGAATGCACGTGGGCGGGATTCGTCAAGATAGGCAGGATTGGCAAAGTTCCAACGCCATCCGCGGGTCCCCACGAACATGGACGTGTCCGTCGCCCGCTTACAAAACGCGAACGACGCTACAGCCGGGGAGGCTGTAGCGTCGTTAGAACTGTCCGCGTCGAAGATGGTTGCCTACGCGTCCGCGTTTGCAGTCGCCACGTCGAGCTCACCACCTCCCGCCGCAACTCTCGCCCCCCTGCGCGCCGCACGAGCCTCTTTCTTCGTTGCCAGCCAGTCCTGAATCGATGCAAAGGTCCAGTACACAACTGGAATCACGATGAGCGTAAGGAACATCGAGCTAGTCAATCCCCCGATCAGAGCCCATGCCAGACCCGACTTCCACTCGGCCCCCGCCGCAGCCGAGACGGCTATCGGCATCATGCCGAAGATCATCGTCAGCGTCGTCATCAGAATCGGACGGAGTCGCTCCTTGCCAGCTTCGAACAGCGCCTCTCGAATCGAGAGGCCCTCGGCTCTGAGTCGATTCGTGAAGTCGACCAGCAGAATGGCGTTCTTCGCGACAAGTCCCATCAACATCACCATCCCCAGAATCGAGAAGAAACTCATCGACTTGGCAGAGAGTGCAAGGGCAAGGAGTGCCCCGATCATTGCTAGCGGGATCGAGAAGAGGACCACCAACGGATAGAGGTACGAGTTATAGAGCGCGACCATTACGAGATAGACGAACAAGAGTCCAACCATGAAGGCGATCCCCATACTTCCCCCCGTCTCCTGCTGATTTCGGAGATCACCATCGTACGCGAAACTGATGCCATCCGGGAGCTTGGCGTTCGCGAGCCTCTGCTCGAACTGTTGTCCGATCGTTCCGGATGGAACTCCGATGGCCTGTGCGAACACCGTAACCGAGCTGTTTCTGTCCTTCCGTTGGAGCTTCGTCAGCCCCGTCGTCTGAACGACGTTCGCAAACTGCTTTAACTCAATCTGCTGTCCGCTTCGATTCAAGAACGTCAGCGACTCCAGATTGTCCGTCCGGGAGCGGTCGAATTCGTCGAGCCGGACGCGAATGGCGTACTCGTCCTTTCCGTCCCTGTACTTGGCCTCATCGTCGCCACTGAGCGCGACACGGAGTGTGGCACCAACATCCGCAACGGTCAGCCCAAGCGCAGCCATCTTCTCTCTATCAAGTTCGACGCGTGTCTCCGGTTGACCCTCCTCGCTCGATAGACGAATGTCGGTGGCCCCCGGAATCGAGTCGAGTATCGATGCGACCAGACCGGCCGTTGTACGGACCGCCGAATCGGTCGGGCCGGATATGACGACCTGTACGGGCGTCTCGTTGGCGGTGCCAAAGATGCCGATCGGATTGTAGCGCGCCTTCACTCCCGGGTAACTCATGGCTATTCCCTTGATGGCCTCTCCCACTTCGTCCGTAGACCGGGTTCGCTGCTGCTTTCCGACAAGCGTCACATTCAATTCCGACGCACTTGACTGCGGCTGTCCAAGGAGGCCTTCGTTCGCAACGCCGACATTCGTGAGGACCCGCTCCACTTCCGGCATATCCATCACCTTCTCTTCGATCGATCGGGTGATCATGTTCGTGCTGTCCAGCGAAGTTCCCGGTGGCAGTTCAATCGCGATCGCGAACTCACCACGATCGGCTTGTGTGATGAACTCGAACCCGATGAAGCCCATACCGAGTAGAGCGAATGACCCCATCAGCATTACGAAGGCCATCACACCGACTGCGGCCGCGTGCCACCACTTTGCGATCGTCCATTTCAGGAGATTGCCGTATGTGTCTCGAAGCCTATCGTACTGTCGCTCAAACCACAGCCCAAAACGACCCATCAATGAGTTCTTCGTTAGCGGCTGGAGCTTGCTGATCCGCGATGCCAGCACGGGCGTAATCGTAAACGAGACCAACAGAGATAGAAGAGTCGAGACCACGACGACGACCGCAAACTCCCGAAGAATATTCCCCACCAGTCCAGACGTGAGGGACAGAGGCAGAAAGACCACAACGTCTACCAGAGTGATCGAAAGTGCAGTGAATCCTATCTCATTTCGTCCCTTGATCGCCGCTGTTCGCCTGTCCGCACCCATCTCCAGGTGTCGATAGATGTTCTCGAGAACGACGATCGAGTCATCCACGAGAATGCCCACGACCAACGACAATCCCAGCAGCGTCATCAGGTTGAGGGAGAAATCGAAGACGTACATCGCGATAAACGTTGATATCAGCGATGCCGGTATCGCGATCATCACGATGAATGAATTGCGAATGCTATGGAGGAAGACCAGCATCACCAATGCGACGAGCGCTATAGCAATGAGGAGGTCTGTCTGCACTGCCTTCGCGGCATCCAGGGTGAACGTCGAACCGTCCGCGGCAATCTCGACCGCGAGCTTTATACGCGCGTGCTCCTTCTTCAGCTTCTCGAACTCGGCGCGAACGAGGCGACTGACATCAACTGCGTTCGCATCGTTCTGCTTGATGACGTTTACCACCACCGACGACTTGCCGTTGATGCGGCTCATCGTCGCCATGTCACTGCTACCGTCAACCACATCTGCGACATCGCTGAGCCGGATATCTCCGCCGGCCTTCGAACGCCCTACCACCAGGTTCCTCAGATCCTCGACCGACTCGAACTTTCCGGCAACGCGGACGATGTACTCGCCATCTGTGTCCTCGATTTTCCCGGTGGGGAAATCGAGATTCCCCCCCCTTATCGAGCCCGTCACCTGGTTCAGCGAGAGCCCGTACGTCCTGAGACGCTGCGCATCGATGTTGACACGGATCTCCCGCTCCTCTCCACCGATGATGACAATCTGCCCTACGCCCGGGACTTTCGAGAGCGCCGGCTTGATACGGTCCTTCAATAGCTGATAGAACTCTCGGTCGGGCAGATCACTGGTCATGCCCGCCCTGACGATCGGGAGCTCATCGAGCGCGAACTTGGCGAGCGTCGGTGTCTTGACTTCCGTTGGGAAGCGGGGGACCACTTCGCCGATCTTTCGCTGCGCATCCTGAAGCGCAACATCGATCTTCGCTGATTGATCAAACTCAACCATCACGAACGAGAAGCCCTCTTGCGACGTGGTCCGTATTGTCTTGACCTTGTCGATACCGGATACGGCGTCCTCGATCGGTTTGCTAACAGTGTTCTCGACTTCGTTGGGGGATGCCCCCGGATATACGGTGGTGATCGTCACGACCGGGTTCTCCATCTTCGGAAGCAGCTCGTAGTTGAGCTGCGTCAGGCTGAGCAGGCCGAGAACGCCGAGCACAGCGAAGATGACGACAACAATGGACGGTCGCTTAATGACGAGTTCTGTCAGTGTCATTGGTGGTGCCTCTGCAAGAAATAGGATCGGTTCCTTTCCAGACGTCGTATCGTTACCTGGCCACTTCGACCGTCATTCCGTCACGCAGGTTGTTGTGCCCGGAGAGGACGACCGTCTCCCCTTCCTTCAATCCGCTCAACACTTCCACATCCGAGCCTGACTGTTCGCCAATGCCGATCGATCGAAGCTTAACAGTCTTGCCCGCCAGCACATAGACCTTTGGCGACTTCACGCTGCCGACGATGGCCGCACGTGGAATCGTCAGTGCGGGTCGCGTTGAAGCGCCGCGGAAGCGCACACGAGTGAACATCCCTGACTTAAGTGGCGTCCCCGCTCGGTTGCTTATGGTCACGTCGACTGGATATGTATGAGCGTCGTCGCCACGCACACCGATGTTCGAGACCCGGCCGCCGAAGATGGTACCGGGATGGACGTCAGTCGTAACCGTTACGTCATCACCCACCCGAATCGTGACGATGTCCTTCTCTGGTACATTGAGACGAACCTTCAGCGTGGAGACATCAACTAGCGTTGCGATCACCATACCGGGCTGAACCATCGTTCCGACCTCCGCCGACCGAGCCGTGATGACTCCGCTGAAGGGGGCCGTTATGCGTGTGTCGCGAAGCTGTCGCCGAGCCGTGATCAGGTTTGCCTCTGCGAGCTGAACAGCAAGACGGGCGTTGTCGATCTGTTGATCGGGCAGGGCGTTCTCGACCTGCACCTGCTGGAACCGCTCCAGGTCCTTTCGGGCCTTCTCGTAGTTCGCCTCTGCCGCCATAACTGCGGCCCGCTTAAGTTCGCCGTCGACGGTGGCGATCACCGCGCCGCGCCCCTTGTAGGAACCGAGCTCGGCCGATATCGATCGGATCTTTCCCATTGTCTCCGAAGCAATCGCCACCTCGCGGTCTGGTGTGATCGATCCGATGAAGACAAGGCTGTCGCCGATGTCAGTGGTGGTTGCTCGGGTTACCGAAACGGTAAACGGACGCTCCACGATCGCTTTGACTTTCGCTTCGCTCTTTGCCTTGTTGTTGCTCAGGACCATTCCCATTGCAACGAGTCCGGCCAGGATGAATAGGGATGTCAGAATCTTTTTCATGATATCTGTCTGGGTTTGTGGGGTTCCAGATCTTTCGTTGATGGTTTCCAGTGTTCGATGTAAAGGTCAGCGTCTCTCGTAACGCACGTCATCACCCGAGAGCGCGACGCGATCGCCTATGAGACCTTCAAGTTGGGCGACCGTCATGTTGTAATCGAAGATCGCACTGAGTCGATTCAGACGTGATTGGGCGAGGGCAAGATCGGCGTCGTTTATCTGAAGCTGCGTACCTGTTCCGGCCTTGTACGATGCTACGGCGATCTTGTATCCCTTCTCTGCCTGCTCAATCGTCCGCTCGGAAGCCTGGATGCGCTGCCGAGCATAGTTCAGCGATCGCAAGACGCCCTCCACTTGCGTTGCCAGAACGTCACCTGTCTGTTGGAGCTGGATCTCACCCTGTTCTGCTTTGATGCGGGCCTGTTGCACCTGCGCATCCGTACGCCCACCGTTGAAGAGATTGAGGCTCAGGTTCAGTCCTACGTACGCAGTGGGCTGAAAATCCAGGTCGCCGAAGTTGTCGGCCTGCGCCTGATACTGATATGTTCCGAAGGCGGCCACAGTCGGCAGGTAATCGCTTCGCTCGATCTCAACAAACTCGCGGTTCACCTGGTTGCTCAATCGCATTGTCTCCAGGTTAGGATTTGAGGTCGCGATCATTCGTCGAGCTTCCTCGACGGAGGGCTCCGTCGCATTCGGCAGCGGTGCCTCCAGTGATCCAACGAGTTCCACCTTCTGGCTTGGTGCCAGCCCAATGGCGATGCAGAGGTTGTCGATTGCATTTCGATAGCCGTCTTCACCCTGAACCACAACCGGTTTCAGGTTCGCAACCTGCACCTCTGCACGAATCGCATCGAACTCGGACCGCAACCCCCCCTTGTAGAGTGCCTGCGTAGTCTTGAAGTTCTCCTCGGCGTTTGCCAGGAGCGCGCGATTGACGTCGAGAGCATCGCGGGCGAGAAGGGCGCCATAGAAGGCGCGACGGACGTTCAGCACAATCTCATTCGCCTGAGCACGGAGCTGCTGGCGAGAGATCTTCGCATAGATTTCCGACGTCCCAACCGCGGTGATGGCAGCGCTGTTAAAGATGATCTGATTGACCGTGAGGTCGGCCTGCAAAGCGTTTGCGGAGCCGACCGAGATCGGTCGCGTGATCCCGTCAGAACCGGGGAAGAAGAAGACCGGTCGCTCGATGTTGCGTGTGTAGCGAGCGTTCACGTCGATCTTCGGGTAGACACTCGCCTTTGCGTCGTCGATCTGTGCATCGGCGTTGGTGATTCCGCGACGCGCGACCTCGAGCCCCTTGTTGCTCTTCAGAGCCATCTGCAGGGCGTCATCGAGTGTCAGCCTGAGAGCGTCCTGGGCACGAAGCTGGGACGAGACAAGCAGGAACGGAACGATCAGTGAAAGAAGAACTCGTTTCATTGGAAATCCTATCGTGTGATTCCGTTGAAGTAGACGGTGCTAATCAGATTTGCGGCGGCGTTTATTTCGCTTGAGATCTCCTCTTCCGGCATCGCGGCGAAGATCTCCTCCAGTGTTCCCTGGCTTGACTCGGTGCCCGTGCTCACGCATCTATAGACGCGAGCATTGAACTGACCGATCACCAGACTGAAGAGGACCGAAGCGAGTGCGATTGGCTCGACAGATCCAATGATCTTTCGCCTTCGCTGTTCGGCGGCGATCGTATCGGCGAGCGTCTGGAGAAGTTGCGGCATCAAATGCATCAAAGGATTGCTCATTCGCAGGTGATGCGATTCGCGCATGATCAACTGCACCCACTCCAGATTGTGGAAGAAGTATGTGAGTATCCCTCGTATGAATCGATCGACCTTCTCCGGAAAGGTGACGTCGGCATTCAGCGCATCCCTCACCATTCCCATCAGTGTCTCGAACGAATCCTCCAGCACGCTGACAAACAACGCCTCTTTATTCTCGAAGTAGTTGTATAGAGTCCCCTTGCCGAACTCCGCGCGGAGGGCAACGTCATCCAGAGTGGCTTCGGTGAATCCCTTGCTCGCAAACACGGCGCGTGCAGCGTCGAGTATCTCCTGCCGTCGTCGTATCCGCTCCCGCTCCCGACGCGATATTGGGTGTGTTACATCCATCGATTTCTGAACATGAAGTCTTCGTAACGAATGATCAGTACGAATTCTGACCAGCCAGTCATCTTTCGACTGGGCGGTGCAAACGTAGAACCGGCAAGTATGTTTCACCAAATAGAAGGGTGTAATAACCTGTGGCGAAGATCCTGGGAACAGCATTGCTTTTCGCCGTTTTTTGCTTGCAATTGGGCCTTTCGCAGCAGAACGAGGCAGGCGTAAACGTAGATCGACGCATCGATTCCCTGTTGCTCGCAGATCCGGACGGCTTCGGTCTCGCCGTCGATACGTTGCCACCGGGGGGCATTCCTCCCTCGAGCCCCCTCCCTTCGGTGGACTCCCGGGCCCCGGCGATCAGTGACCTGGTCCGCAACGACGCCCGCCGAACGCTCCCCTCCTACACGAGGGCGGAAGGGCTCGTGTTGTACCTGGGGAACGCGGATCCTGCAATGGTTATCTCCACACGCAGTTTCAGACTTGGTGTGTCGGCCGATGGTGGATTCGCGTTCAGCGCGAACACGTGGGAGTGGCGATTCAGGATCGAGAACGAGTTTCTCGATGCGAGCATGCCGGTCCGCTGTACGGTGGAGGCGCACGACGTGATCGATTCGCGGGAGAACTGGAAATGCAGCGACCTTGAAAACAGTCTCGCGGCCGTGATCGCCGGCCTCGAGGCGCGCGACTTCTACGCAGAACGTCGTGGAGTCGCTGCCGACGTCGTTCTCTTTCCGGCTCCGTCGATAGCCGTTGGCGCCACCTGGATGTATGACGAGTATGGAGAGGCGCGCCGACGCGTGGAGTGGTCAATCTTCGGTCCTCCCCAACCGTTTGCTGAGGTGCCATTGGGGTATGTAGGCCTATTGCGATCAATCACGCCACGTATAGCCGTTGGAACATTTGGCGATGGGAGTGGTGATGGGCATGGGGTCAACTTTGGACTGGATGCTCGGATGGAGTTTGGAAGGACCGAGGGCACTTCGTTTCAACAGGCAGTTGTTGATGGACGGATCCGCTTCTGGCCGCTGCGCGGCGAACTCTCGTTTGCCGGCCATGCGAGGGTGGTTGTGTCCGAGGGAAGCATCCCCCCTCAGCGTCTGACCGCACTGGGGGGCTTTGGCTCAATCGCGTCGCATCCCTTGAACGCCTACAGGATGGAGACGGGATCGCTGTGGACGTTCGAAGCACTGATCCGTCCGTTTCGAGACAGTAGGTCTCGACTGCTGCAGGACTTGTCCCTGGTTATCGGTGGCGAGTGGTGTGTTCTCGAACAGGTGGACCGTCCAGCGGAGACGCACGGGGGACTGGGGATCTACATCTCAACAGCTACCGGCACGATGCGCTCAGGAATTGCCATCCCAACCGATGGTGGATTCAACCCACGACTGGCCGTTCGGTTAGAGCGTCCATTCTGACGAGCAACGATCGCGCTCCAGCCGGCCTTCGCTTCGCCGGCGCAAAACACTCAACGTGCCTTCCCCATCGTACTGCTCTCGACGATCAGCTCCTGCAGTTCCTCATCCTCCGGCATTGCATCCAGAGCGCGGCGAAGCAACGCTTCCGACTGCTCGAAGTCACGCTCCGCGACGAGTCGCTTCACTAGTCTCACCACCAGATCGCGCATCGATGTCTCAATCCGATCGCGAGCCGCTTCAAAGTATTCATCGTACAGGCCAGGGAATGGAACGTCACCGTGAAGTATGTCCAGGGCCCGAACCACCATGGTCATCGCGTTGATGATGTTCCCTGATCGAAGGGCCTTTGTCCCATCCACAATCGCCCTGTGCGCTTCGACCACGTCGACGCGCACTGTCGTGAGGTTGAAGCGCGGAGCGACATCGGTCTCCGTGATAATGGCATCCGGTCCGAGCGCCTCGCGGAGGCGGTGAAGGGTCACATAGACGACATTCCGCGCCCTGTCCATGTCGTCGTCGCCGGCGGCAAGTACGCAGAAGTCACGGTGATCCATTGGTTTGGCATCGAGTTCCATGCCCGCCATCAACCCAAGGAGGGTCTTCATCCTACCTCCCGACTTCTTCTCGCGCATTGTATCGTCAACCACCCGGATCGTTCCGACCATCCGAACTGTCAATGTGCCGCGGCCATACCTCTCCGCGAGTTCCACCGAGCGCTCTCGAATGATACCCGCCGCGCGGCCCATCTCCTTTTTCAACGCGGCCGGCTCAAGCCATTCGTGGCACGCATTCAGCGCGGCACGCAGGTATTCACCCAGTCTTCGCGCAGAAAGCCACTCGATGGTGGTGGCGGTCCAACTGCACATGGCGTCGTGCACAACGTCCCGAATGCCTTCACACGCGCTGTTGGCAAGGATGCGGACAACCAGTCGATGGAGCAGCGCGTCTGGCAAAGCCAACGTGCCGCGCTCGGCAAGCACGTGCACCCCACGCGCAGCCTCCACCAGCGAATCCGATCCAGTTGAAGCGAGTTTGAGCAGATGCTGAAGCGCTTCGGTCACCAGTGGATCATCGTCGACATAGAGTGCGCCGTGAAGCCTCAATGGCGCCTTCTCCTCCATCTCCGCCAGCAGTCGAACGGACGGCCGGAGGAGATCGAGCCCGTCGGGCTGGCCATCGAGGATAGTGCGCGCCGCCAGTTGGTCGTCCCGGAGGAGTGCCACCATCACAATGCTGGAGTAGAGGTATCCGCGGCCGGCGGGTCGATCCTCAGCCGGCATATCGTCAACGATCTCGACACCTGCGGTTAGAAGATCATCGACAGGGGTTCCCAGGGCACCCATCCACTTGATGCGCGCGAGGCGGGCCACGGCGAATTGGTGCGGATTGAGGTCCGGATGAAGGAACGCAAGACTCCGATCCGCAAACTGCGCAAGGCGGTCTACATCGCCGATGAGATCGAGGAATTGAAGTCCCTTCTCGATGAAGACGACGCGCTCACCTCGATCGTACGACTCTGCCTCAAGCCGCTCGAATAGTCTTCTCCGCTGCTCCAGCTCGGCGGGATTCTGGAAGACCATCAGCAGTCCGGGATCCACACGACGATGGAGGAACCGTGAGGCCGGATCGTCAGGCCACATGCCGTCAATCGCGGATAGGCGGCGCTCCACATCGTGCGCGAACTCGGGATCGTTTGCGAACCCAGCAACAATTGCGAGCGCCGTCAACATCATGGCGTAGTTGTGGGACCGGGCGACACCCGGGAACCTGGTCACGAGCTCTTCTATCTCGGCCCAGACTGCCCGCCGGCTTGCCGCATCCGACAGGCGCGCGATGTTCTTCTTGCCTATCGCGCCGACTCTCATCGATGCCTCCCGTTCCGATGACGGGTTCTGCGTCATTGTGAGGAGTTTGTCAGCAACCGCGTCGTACACATCCCATCTGTCTTCATGACTAAGTGCCGCAAGCTCAGTCGCCAGTAGGCCGAATTCGACTTCGGCACGTTCCGATCGCGTCCATTCCCCCCCACAGTGCTCTGCGATGCGGCGCGCCGTCGCAAGAAGAGGTCTGAGCTGGGCGGGATCGAAGTCGAGCGTGTCTATGGCGGCGAATCGGATCCGATCATGCAAGCGACGGGCGACATCGCGATCGAGACGTGGAAGTGTCTCGAGCGATTCATCCACCACCATCATCGAGGTCGTCGAGTAGAGCGGCATACCACCGGCGATAACGTCGACGACTCGCTCGACCGCACGGTCAGGGTCACGAAGAAGGAACTGATGGACGAGGGAGTGTGCGAAGGCGATTGGTGGGTGTTTGCTTGCGGGGCGGTCCGGAATGTCGCGTTGCAGTCCCGGGATAGGAACGGGCTGCGTATTCGACGTGGCGATGACCCCTCGACGCACGAGTCGCTGAACAAGCTCGGCGCCATCTGCTCCGAGCAGTCGCTCGGCCGTCTCACGCGCGAAGACCTCTCCAAGTGGAGCCAGGAGCTTCGCGGCCTCGCGTTCCGCCGGGTCGAGATGAGCCGCCATCCCCTCGGCAAGACGGGCGAGATCGTGGCGCGCCCCATTCACAAACCGATCCGAGTCGACTGCCAGAACATGGCGATCGCCGCGAGGTACGATGGCTCCGCTTGAGAGGGCACCACGCAGCACGGATCGAAGAGATAGGGGATTGCCGCCGGTGGCCGCGTGCAGAGTGTCGATGACGGTAGGGTCGGGTGCATGTTCGAAGATCCCCTGCCAGACTTCGCCGATCTCTGCGGGCGACAACCCGTCGATAACAACTTGGTCGACGAGGAATCGCTCCAACACATCCCGGTGGGAGCCTTCGACTGGTCGCGCCAGCGCCACAACCGCAAGCGATTCCTGCGACAATGAATCGAGGAGCGTAAGAAGTTCGGCGGGAGCGGTTGCGGAGAGTAGGTGAATATCGTCTAGAACGAGGATGGTGGCGCGAAGCCTGCTGAGGCGCGCAACAGCAGCAACGACATCGCCAGCTTCCGTCAGGGCGTGGCCGGCCAGCAGAGGACGGAGCGCTTCGTCAAGGGCGATGGCTCTCCCAACCACCGCGATCGGACCGGACGACGCCACCGGCATGAACCTGACCCGGATAACTACACCCCCTCGCGACGCCACGATTGTCGCGGCCCCATCGAGTAGACGAGTCTTGCCGACACCGGCCTCACCGGAGACAAGCAGGAGTCGAAGCTCATCAGAGACGGGGATCGACTCCCAGAACGCAACGATCCGGTTCACCGCATCAGCACGCCCCGCGAACGGAATGAATCCGTGGTCCAGGAATGCATCGAGCGGTGACAGACTCGGATCCACAACGGGGTCTCCCAGTACGCGTCTAATCCCGGAGCCGTGGATCGGTTGCGTCACGAAGACCGTCACCGATCAGGTTGTAGCTGACGACCGTCAGGAATATCATGAAGCCTGGAAACACGGCCAGCCACCACGAGTCAATGTCCTTTCTTGCCTGTGTAAGGGCAGATCCCCATGTCACGACTTCCGGAGGTACACCGAAACCGAGGAATGATAGAGCCGACTCGGTGAGGATGGCACCGGCAATTCCGAATGCAACGGAGACGAGTACCGGGGCTATTGAATTGGGAAGAACGTGGCGGAAGATGACCCGATTGGAACTGAATCCAAGTGACGTGGCGGCTGTCACGTACTCCATGTTGCGAACGCGGAGCACTTCACCGCGAACCAGACGAGCAATCCCCATCCATCCAGTGATGCCGATAACCACCATCACGAGGAATATTGAATACTCAAAGAAGGCGACGATCGCTAGAATGAGGAAGAGAACCGGAAAGTTCAGGAAGACCTCGATGACGCGCGAGATCACAATATCGACCCACCCGCCGAAGAACCCAGACAGCGCTCCCAGGATGACGCCGATTATCGTCGCGATTCCCATTGCCACGAAGCCGATCGTCAACGAGATTCGGGCTCCGTGGATGAGTCCCGAGAGGATGTCGCGCCCGGTCTGATCGGTACCCAGGTAATGGTCTGTTCCGGAGAGTGGCTCCTGCAGGGAGGCATCAAGATTGACAGTACCAGGCGAGTACGGAATTGGGGGGAAGACAACGCTCTCGAATTCCAGGGTCTTCCAATCGGCGGTTGATAATTCGGGCGGCCACGTCGACCACTTCAATCCAACCAGGTACGACTTCAACACCGGGAAGTATGTCTCCCCCTTGTACACGCAGTACAATGGTTTGTCGTTAGCAATGAAATCGGCAAGCAGGGCGATCGCAGCAAGTCCGTAAATGAACCAGAGAGCGAGTACTGCAATGCGGTTCTTCTTGTACTGGTGCTTTACAAGAGACCAGTAGCTCTGGTCAGGACGCTTCTTCTCCTTCCCTCCGAGTGCATTCGGCGCGGTGTCGATCTCCGCTGTCGGTGTCCGTTCTTCCATGTGATCGATGATGCTGGATCAGTTGAGAGTTACGCCGCTTTGCGTGAGAAGGCGATACGTGGATCGACGACCGAGTAGAGAACGTCGGCGATCAGCACTCCGAACATCGTCAGGATTGCCGTCAGCGAGAGTTCGGCCATGATGATCGGGTAGTCGCGCTCGTTGAGTGCTTGAATAGCGAGCTGCCCCATACCCGGTATGGAGAAGATCTGCTCGACGATGACCGATCCACCAACAAGTGCCGGGAGCAGGCCAGCCAGGAGCGTGATGATCGGGATAAGTGAGTTACGGAGGGCGTGCTTGTAGATCACCGTCCGTTCCGCCAATCCCTTGGAGCGCGCGGTGCGCACGTAGTCCTGCCGAATGTTCTCAAGCATAGCACCTCGCATCTGCCGTGAGATGAACGCGAAACTCCCATATGTGTAGATCAGTGTTGGGAGCGTCAGGTGCCAGCCAATGTCAACCATGCGACGCAGCGGACTCCACGTGGGCTCGTAGTCTATCGACGTGATGCCACCAATGGGAAACAGGTCAACGAATCCAGATCCGCGACAGAAGTATTGGAGAGCAAGCGTGCCGATCCAGAACGTCGGCAGCGAATAGAGCATGAAGAGAATGGTGGTCGAAATGCGGTCGAACGGTCCTCCGGGATGCGTCGCCGAGCGAATCCCTATTGGGATCGCGATCAAATAGGCGAGGATTACTGACACTATGCTCATAATCAGCGTCACGGGTATCCGTTCGCTGATCTTCTCCCAGACATCCGAGTCATCCTTGAACGACTGACCGAAATTGAACTGGATAAGATCCGAGACCCAGTAACCGTACTGGACCGGGATCGGCTTGTCGAGATGCCATTTCTCACGGATCTTCTGCACCATCTCCTCGGTCACCCCCTTGTCGGCCTTTTCGTTCAGAGCCCCCGCTTTAAGCTCAGCGGGGTCTCCCGGCGCAAGTCTGCTGATCGAGAACGTGATGATCGTGATCATCAGGAACGTTGGAACGAAGAGTAGTATGCGCTTGAGAATGTATGTGCCCATGAGCTAAGAAGGGTCAGGTATGCATCGAGGGACGGGAGGACGGCGGCCGCAAAGCTAACGAGGGCGCCCGCGCCGCAAAAGAAAAGATGGCCCCTCCCGAACGACGTAGAGGGACAACCGCAAGCCAGCGCTCAGCGTGTTTCCATCGCAGGGCTGTTTCCATATCGCTGCACCTCACGTGGACTCCACCACCACCCTGCGTTGTAGCAGGGACTTGGCGCGAACCACTGCACGTTCTGGAAACGAGCACTACTGGCACCGGTGAACTTCTCGGAAACAAGGAAGTTGTAGGGCTGTTCCTTGTTGATGATTCGTTGGATCTGCGCGACAATTTCCTTTCTGCGCTGGGGATCAAACTCGCCGCGGAATGATTCAATCAAGTGATCCACCTCGGCGTTGCGGAACTTCACGTAGTTCGATCCCCCCTTTTCGGCGGACTTCGAATGCCAGATCTGATAGAGATCTCCTTCTCGCACGCCCATCACCCAACCCCCTATGTAGGCATCGTACTGGCCATCACGAGTGTTCTTCAGGAAGGTGGCCCAGTCGAGAGTACGCGATGAGGCATCAACTCCGATTCGCTTGAGATCGTTGATGAAAATGATGGCCATCTGCTGTCGCGACTGGTTACCGGAGTTCAGCAGTATGGAGAACCGGAACGGTGTCTTTCGTCCGTCAATGACCTTGTCGAGGACTCCGTCTCCATCCGTGTCCTTCCATCCGGCCGCCGCAAGCCTTGCACGCGCAGTATCCAGGTTGAACGGGATGATTGGAATGGTCGTGTCGTAGTCAGCGCGCTTGTAGAAGATCGGGGACTGCACCGGCCGCGCTTTGCCGAAGTAGATCTTGTCAACTATGGCGGCGCGATTGATGGCGAATGCGAGCGCACCACGAACTGCCGGATCCTTGAAGATGACCCGATCCCCGTTGTAGCCCACGTAATTATATGCGGGGTAGTCGTAGACAGCGGAATCGAGTCCCAACAGTTCGAGCTTCTTCTGCATGCGGAAGTACTGGACCTTTTCCATGCGGGGCATGACGTCCAGTTCGCCAGCTCGCAAAGCCACGAGCGCGGCGTTGATGTCATTGACCGTCCGCCACATTAGACGATCGGGATATGCTGCTGCAAGTGGATCGTCCTTCCTCCAGTACCTCGGATTCCTCTCCAATACGACACGGTCATTCCGTCGCCACTCACGGAACATATAGGGACCGCTGGCGACGAGATACTTCGTCGACATCCCCTTCTTCACATCCTCGAACGACGTGGCGAATGTCCCGATAGCAGGATTCGTCGTGTCCCCAGAGTTAAGGACGGAGAAGGAGAAACGGTCAGAGAGATTCGTCGGATCCCAAATGTGTTTCGGGAGCGCGTACAACCCACCTGCCCACTGTTCACCAAGCGAGTACGGCTCGCGCATCACCACTCTGAGTTTGTAGGGATCCCCATCGACAAGCAAGGCGCTGTCGACGCGGTCGTAGTATCCCCTGGTTGGTGCGGCTTCCTCGATGAGAGGGTTCTTGAGCGTCTTCAGATAGAAGATGAAGTCCTCTCCCGTGATGGGATGCCCGTCACTGTAGATGGCATCCTTCCGAATACGGAAGTCGTAGCTCAAGCGATCTTCGCTGATGGTGGGAAGCGAATCGGCGATCCAGGGTATGTCCTGCAGGGTGTGCGGGTCGATCGTTGTGAGCGTTTCGTACATGTACCCCTGGATCTCACTGGCTCCGGCATCGCTCGTTGTCAGAAGATTGAGGTTTTCCGGATCAGACAACGAATGAATGATCACCCAGTCACCGCTCTGCGGCCCACCACTGGTATCCAGGTTTGACAGATCGGTACGGTACGCCTGCTGGCACGCACCGACCAGCAGTGCGGCCGCGGCCAGCAGCAGGACTTGAGAAGATATACGCACGTACATTGGACGGAGTCGTGAACGAATCAACGGGATCGTGGAGAATGTGAGCGGGTCTGAAGTGAAGACGTGGGACAGGGCCGAAAAAGATACGGCACAACCAATGATTATCAGTTGTGCCGTATCGACGAATTGTGAAGAAGCTACCTGCCGGTCGCTGCTGACGGCATCGGTGGGATTGCGGGATGATGACCGCTATAGCCCGTTGGATTCCGCGGGATTGCTGTATCCACTCCAGTCTCCATCGCGGCGGGGCTCGGCAATCTCCGCAACGACGCACGGGGCGCCGCACGGTGTCGCATCGGTATCTCCTTGACGATCGGCATGGGTGTAAGCAGATGATCCGGCAATAACCGATCGCCGGTGCCAACACCAATGAAGGCCAAAATCACGACGGCAGCCAGCACCAGACCACCCATACCCGCGAGCAGAGGTGACTGCCTAATACCAAAAATGGTCCGCTTGACAACCTGCAGTCGGATCGCATCGAGTCGCTCTTGCGGGGCCGAACGTCGTGGAAGCGACTTCAACGCGCGCTCGAGTCTCTCCCACCCTTGTGGGGCATCGTGTATCGGTTCGTCGGTCATTGTAGTATTTCGGTTCTTCACTGGTCGAAATGTCGGTCGCTAGCCGTCATACCCTTCCGCAATCATAGCCCTTCGGAAAGCCTCGCGTGCATCAAATATTCTCTTCCGAAGCGCGCCTGGCTTGATATCCCATCCCAGGATCTTTGCAAGCTCTTCATTCTCAAATCCCTCGACGTCTCTCAGGAGAACGATCTCCCGTTGCTGCGGGTTGAGGCGAGCCAGTGCCCGCTCAACGAGAACTGCCGTAAGCGCGCCGTCGGCAGAGGCATCGGGGCCACAGAACGTTGCCTGCATCGGATCCATTTGTCGCGCGTCCTCCCCACTCCGATGAATGGTCAGCGAGCGAACGACAGAACGGACTTTGCGCTTGCGGATCTCACTCAGGGATTTGCGTCGCGCAATCGTGAACAGCCACGTCGAAAAACGATACGTCGGCTGGTAACTCATGCGGTGCTCGTACAGCGTAACCCACGTCTCCTGCACGATGTCCTCCGCAGCTATGTCGTTACCGACGATCCGGAGCGTGAAGCTGTAGAGCTTGGCGGAATAGAGATCGTAGAGTTTTCTGAGGGCAGTGGCATCCCCGGCCTGAAGTGCAAGCATCAAATGATTGCCCTGGTCGACAGGTTTGTCCACCTCGGCCCCTACCGGCGCAGTCGGGGACTTGTCGGATATGGAGATAGATTCGTTCGAATGGAGGGTGGAGTGGTCGGGGATCACGATATACGGGTCCCGTTGACGTCCGGCCCAGCCGAGTGGTACAGAAATTTCCACGGGGAGATTCCACTCGCTGTCACGACCGGTGTTACCGCGTTTTTGTTCCGCGCGCGAAGATACGACGAACACCCGGCGATTCCGACGTGAAATCAATCGAATGCGAGAGGTTATGGCGCGCCAACTCCTCCTCTCTAGTGGCATAGAGGGAGGCGAAAAGCAAGTGTCCACTGATGTGGGGATCGACGCGCGGAACGGTCCTTGGGCGCCAATCGAACGGTACTACGGTTGTCGCGGGTCAGCCGGTCATGGCGAAGAGAAACGCCGCCAGCAAACTGCCCCATACAAGAGCGTGCGATAGGCGACGCGTGAACTCGGAAGAGCTCATACGACAGTCTCCACTGTTCGGAGGTTATTGATCGTTCGGAGCGCAAACCGGGATGGATTGGACACGGCCAGGGCAGGAGATGCCGTTAGAAGACGCGCTCGCGAAGTGTAGGAGATAGGACCGGATGTGGAGCTGGCTTGGTGGAGGGCCGGCTCGAAGCCACTAATATAGCAACTCCGTCAATTCGGCGAATAAATTCTTTGGGCCGAGACTGATATGGATCCGGCTAGCTCTATTCAAAATCATGCTCAAAATAGGTGGTCGACCTCGTTGAGCCCTGGTCGCCCGCCTCCGCCTTTCGGGCAATTGCCTCGGACAGTTTCTCGGAAAAGACCCGGGCAGCATCGTATCCGTAGTGCTTCAGTAGGTAGTTAAGCGCAATGACCTCGGCGATTACCGTAATGTTCTTCCCCGGGAAGATTGGTAGGCGCACGTACGGAACCTCAACATCGAGGAGCGGCGTAGACAAGCTCTCGAGACCTGTCCGCGTGTACTCGGCCTTCGGGTCCCAGTCCTCGAGCTCCACGATAACCTCAACGCGCTTTTGAAACCGAATGGCTCGAATTCCAAACATTTGGCGGACATCGAGCAGGCCAAGTCCGCGAACCTCCATGAAGTGCGGCGCGAGTGATGTCCCCGCGCCCATCAGAATGCCCTCTCCCTTCCGCGTCACTACCACAACATCATCTGCGACAAGTCTGTGTCCGCGCTCCAGCAGGTCCAACGCAATCTCACTCTTGCCTATCCCGGATCGCCCGATAAACAGAACGCCAACGCCATACACATCAACGAATGCGCCGTGGACTGGCGCGTAGGCGGCAAACTGGTCGTCCAGGAAATCACCGACTAGATAGATTGCCTTCGTTGTTTCGTGGGGCGTTGCGAAAATCGCGGTCCCGCTGGCGGTGGCGATTTCCAACAAGTCCGGTAGCATTTCATTCCCACTCGTCATCACCAGACACGGAACGTCGAACCTCAACAACGTCTCGAGAATCTCACGCCTGCGTTCGGAAGAAAGACTCTGTAGATAGAAGTACTCAGTGTTCCCAATGACCTGGACGCGGTGCGAAGTGAACAGCTTCGTGTAGCCAGTTAGGGCCAGTTGCGGTCTGTGGAGATTCTTGTCGGTGATGAGCTTCTCGCGGCCAACACCTTCGTTTGCCGGTATCATCTGAAACCGGTCGCGGCACTCGTCCGCCAGGAAACCGACCGTGATATTCCTGTTGCGGATCTCCTGGATGTTGTCGAGTACGCTCATGCGGTGTTGTAAGCAGATTGAGAGGTCAGCGTCGGGGCTACAACAGATCGTCCCCCGGCGCAATTTCGGGCTGGTCGTGGGGTCGACGGCCCGTCCTGAGCTTTGCCTTGTATTTCACGAGCTGCCGCTGCAGCTTATCTATACAACTCTGTATGCTGCGATTCATATCGTCCGTCGTATCGCTCGCGAAGAGGTTCTCCCGGTAAACGCGAATACTGATTTCGGCCTTCTTCACGTGGCCTCCCCCCTCACCATCGTCGACGACTACATCGGCCGACACGATTCCGTCATATAAGGTGTCAAGACTTCGTACCGCCTCCTCGGCAAACTGTTGAATCCGTGGGTTGACCTTCGCGTGGCGGGCGGTGAACTGAATCGTCATGGCGCGCTCCTTTTATCAGATGTTGGAGATGAAAGGACGTGTCAACGACGCGAGAACTGTAAACTGAACCCGATAGACAGGGTAGCCCCACCCAGCTGCAGTGTACCAGACTCTGTGGGCGGGAGGTCGGCGATCCCTCTTCCCTGCCGTCTGACCGAAGTGAAGTAGTCGCGCCGTACAGGGAGTACAAGATAGCCTCCCTCGACAAAAATGCCACGGACCATTCCCCGCTCCCGAACTGTCTCGTCAAACTGATAGTCGATTCCCGCATAGATCCGGCCCGACGGGACCAGCTCAACCCCCGATACGTTCAACTCCGGGCGGGACAACTCACCAGGCGACTCACGCTGCGTCAGCGTACCCCAGTCGACGTTCACAGGCGCAATTCCGGCAAGTGCTCCCACATACGTCGTGAACTGTGTACGGACCGGGGAATACTCGATCCCGATCAGGATCGGGTAGTACTGAGCCGCGAATTTCTCAACGAACGCCCCATATCCGTCTGTACCTGCGGGGGCCGTGCTATCAACGACAGAATAGATGTCAGTGAAATCCAGGCCGCCATACGACACATTGAACACCAAGCGGGTCGATCGCCCGAGCGTCAGTCTCAACGCAAGTCGTGGTGAAATCACCGCCGGCAAATTGCTCCGGGAAGGCCCCAGGAGCTGGTAGGCATCCAGGAAGTCACCCCCTGATGGTGATGGTGTCACGTCGAGTGCGAAAGAGACGATATCCACGACCTCGTTGCCGGGAACCGGAGTCTTCGGCGGATGCGTCCCCGGCTGCGCACCGGCCACAGACGCTGCGCCGAGCGCCGTCATCCAGCAAAGCACGGCGCGGGTAATGCATCGTGTTGCACGCGTCATCTAGTATCGTCCGTCGATGAGGCGCTTGAGCTGTCGGACTCATCCCCGGCCCGAGGATGCGCCTTCCCGTAGGCCTCCTTCAGACGCTCGATTGAAACGTGTGTATAACCCTGCGTCGTTGACAACGACGAGTGTCCGAGCATTTCGCCGACGTCGCGGAGACCAGCCCCACGTTCCAGGAGATGCGTAGCAAACGAGTGTCGCAGAACGTGCGGGCTTCTCTTCTTCTGTTCAGTGACTTGAGACATGTACCGTCGCACTATTCGATATAGTCCGTCTTCCGACAGTTTCCGTCCCCGATCGGAGAGGAAGAGATGATCGGTTCCGGGCGGTTTGAGCATGCCGCCACGCACGCTGAGCCACGCCTGCAGCGCGGCACGTGCGCTTCTTCCGAACGGCACTATTCGGGTCTTGCTCCCCTTCCCCGTCACGCGGACCGTTCCAGACAGCAGATCGACATCGCGAAGCGTCAGTCCACATATCTCCGCCCTTCTGCAGCCAGTAGCATACAGGAGTTCCAGCACGGCCCGGTCGCGGACACCAGTCGAAACCTCAAGATCGGGCAGTTCAACCAGCTTGCTGGCCTCGTCCTGGGAAAGAACGGTGGGGAGCCGCCGCTCCAGCTTAGGCGTCTGAATCAACCGTGCGGGGTTTACGGCAATGAGCCCTTTGGCGACAGCGTACTTCATGAGGGAACGAACGGCAGCTATCTTCCGGGCGATACTCCGGCGTGACAGTCCGCGCCGATGAAGCTCGGCAACGTACCCTCGTAGACGGGTATGTGTTACATCCGAAACCGCCGGTTCGGCACCCCCCGTGTCCAAGGCAACGAACGCGTGAAGCCCCAAGCCGGCGCGACCCACTCTCCTCCCCCCCGATTCGTCGTCTATCCTCAATAAATCATTGTGGTAGGCCTCGATGGTTTTGACTGAATACTTTCGTTCGATTTCCAGATATTCAAGGAATCTCCTGATCGTCAGATGTAACGGCATCGAGCCATCAGCGAGGGTATCATCCCGTTGTGCATACATGACCGCAAGCTAGGGACTCCCATCTGCCAGGGCAAGCCCGACGCCGGCGGTCCAACTGCCCCCGGTTGAGACCGAAAGCCGGTCCTCCCCGTCAACCGGGGGGCGGAGTGACACACGACCCCATGTTCGTCTTACGCGACGACGCCGGCATCCCTCGTGCCCCAGCCGGTTCAGTCCTCCGTCCTGAGGCATACCAGTCCCCCATTTGTAGAACCAGTCCATGCGTGACGTACATCCGGGACGTCTTCTTGCGGCATCCCTCGCACTGCTGACCTCGCTGGTCGCGAGTCATGCCGTCGGACAACCCCACACCTACATCATCCCCGATATCGGTTCTCCGGGTATGAATACGTACGTCGAGGTAATCTCGACGGTAGACAGTCTTGGCAAATTTCTGATTGCCGACGGGCCGGGGAGCCCCACTGCCCTCTCCGTCCAGTGCGTCGTTCCTTCGGACACACAGCGCATTCGCATCTCGCCAGGTATCGTTGGCTGGGACGGGCGCGTTATCGCCTTCCACTTCTTCGTTAAGCCACGCGCAGCACTTGGTCCCATCCCTCTCCGCATCCTTGTCAGCAGCCGACAGCTCGCCATTGATACGTTCTGGGTCGTCAACCCGACATCCTTCGGGACAAAGAGTGGCGGAGGTGTAATCGGCTCCGGCGGTGCATGGGGGACGCGGTCCAGACGTGGCGCGATGATCGTCGATAGTATGGTGTTGAACTCGGGGACGTACACGTTTTCGACGAATGACACCGACCCGGGACGGCAGGGCAACCAGGGCTACTTCCCCGCCATCGTAATTAGCAGGGGCCGCATTGTCGTAAATCCCGGTGCAACGATATCAGTTGCTGCATCGGGCAAGCACGCCGGCCCCGGCGGCGGTGGTGGAGGGGGTTTTGGACCCGACCGACCAGCGGCGACGAACCCACCCGCCTTCGGCGAGGCAGACGCACCGCAGGGGAACGGTTTTGCCGGAGGACGAAGCACTGTCCCGACATACCAGAGCCCGGGTCCGTTCGGCGCTGGAACAGGGCTCAATGGAGCCAGTCTTAATAACGTCATCGCCTCCCCTGCTAGTTCCTCTAACAACCGCCTGATCGGTGGCGGTCCTGGCCACCCGATGGACCGCGATGGCCGCCAGGGGGGGGGGCTTGTCATGTCAGGGCCGATGATCAGCGCCTACATCTACAACGCGTATGCTGGAGGGGGGGCGAACGCAGCTCCCGGATCGGGCCTGCCGGGGGGGGCGCCGTCGTATGCCAACGGGCAACCGGTCGGCAACGAGGTACTCGTCCCGATGTTTGGTGGGGGGGGTGGAGCGAGTGGTGGAAGCTACGACTCAACAGGAGGCGGCGGCGGCGGTGCCGTCGTCCTCGCGTCACACACCCGCATTGTAATTGACGGGGTCGATGCGACGGGAGGCAATGGCAGAAATGGGGCAAATCCGACCGGCAAGCCGTTCAGTACGACGGGAGACCCTTCGGGGGGAGGAGCAGGGGGAACCATCCTCGTTGGTGGAGCGATGGGGGTGCAGATTGGAAGCGCGACGATGCCTGGGGGCATAGGCGGGACAAAGCACCCGCTTGCCACACAGAACTCTTACGCCGGAACCGGGTCGGTGGGTCGTTTCAGGCACGACGGCCGTGTGGCTGGGGGGATCAACTTGACACCCGGGGCGACGCACTACACGGGACCCACGCTCGACACGATCACGTATGCCGACTCCGTGAACTGGGTGCTGCGCGGAACCGGAAGATACAGACCAGGCTCCGGGGGCGATTCCATCTTCGTCTACATGCGCGGGGATAACACATCGTGGAATTTCGTCAACCCCTACAGGACAATTGTCGCATCGGACTCGACTTGGTCGGTCCGCGTCGTGTTCCCGTTTGACTCGCTCGCCTTTGTATGCGTCGCCCAACGCGCGGACACGGCCGGCAGCACGGAGTTCACGAAGATCCCAATTCAGGTCTACTCGCAATCCGCCGGAGCCGTCATCAAGCTTGATCTGGTTCCGCGCCTGCTTACGCAGCGTCCCCGCGTGCTCGACACTGTCGCCTGTACCAACACGGTATATGATACCGTCAAGGTGGTGAACCGTGGAACGGGCCTCCTGATTATTTACCCGGGCACAGCGTTCATTGGTGCAAACAAGATCTATTACAGCATCATCAGACCGCTGTCGTTCCCCGATTCGGTGCTCCCCGGCGACACCGGACGCATCGTAGTTGCCTTCAACTCGCTTGCCGCGCCAAACGGCAATCGTTCGGACACGCTGCGTCTTATTACGAATGACCCAATCCTGCAGGTCTTCGACATCCCGTACATCGTGATACGGGAGCAATTGAATTACTCCCTTACGCCGCGGATCATCGACATGGGGGGGATTCAGCTGGGAGCGTCTCATGACACGGTGGTGGTGTTCAAGAACATGAACAGCTACCGTAACCTGATCTTTGCAATAGACCCTGCTCCTGGTGGTACGGGCCAGGCGACCTACATCCGACGATTCCCTGTTCCGACCGTTTCCGTAGCGCCAAACGATTCGATCCTGATCGGCTTCAGAGTCATCCCGAGGGACACATCGATCAGCACGTTCAGGTTTATCGTTAAGAGCGGACCATGCGTTGTCAACGACACCATCTACTTCCGCGCGCGGGGCGTCACGGGGGTGATTGACTCGAAGAAGGCATTGCTCTTCCCTAACCTTGCGTGCGGCGATACGGCGGTTGACAGCGTCTGGATCAAGAACGTCGGGACAGGCCCGCTCACCCTCCACTACCCTGATATTCTTGGACAGGATTCCCTGCGATACACGATACTCTCACCCTCCAACACCGGGTTCCCCCGCGTCGTTCAGGTGGGGGATTCAATCCTGTTCATCGTGCGTGTGGGATCGGGTGGAAGTGGCTCGCTCATTGCTCGCTTGCGATTCAGCAATAGCGACTCGTTGTACCAGAAGAACCCCTATTTCATCGACCTCTTTGCCGATCGCGATGCAGCAGTTCTGAACGTCGCCGACACGATCGTCAACATCGGATCGGTCTGTGTCGGCAAGCCAGAGGAGATCCCGATTGGTGTTGAAAACGAGTCGTTGCGGACGGTTATTTCGATCGTCAGAGCATACATGGCCGATTCCACGGGACCAATTCGCGTCGTCTATCCATCGAGATTCCCCTTCCAGCTGGGACCAGGATCAAGCGAATCGATTCGCATTCGGGTCCTCGCAACGCGACCAGGTCCGTATCGGGACACGCTCTACATCCGCACGGATCCGTGTGGGCGCCTGCTCCGCATGTACATCTCGTTTGACGCGCAGGAGGCGACACTAACGGCCACGCCGAACCCGATTGACTTTGGAGACGTGCCGTTGACCACAACCGCAAGGCGGACGGTTGTGCTGAAGAATACCGCCCCCGTCGGCGGAGGGCTGATTTCCGTTGAGGGCTTGGGCATTCGGCCGCCGAACGGGACGATTCGAATCGTCTACCCGACATTCCCCCCTCCTCGCCATCTGGCCCCCGGCGACACAATGGAGGTGGTGATCGAGTATCGACCCATTACGGAAACACCTTTGCCGACGACCGAGCTTCTCGCCTTTCTGACAAGCCCCTGTCGCGATACGGTCCCATTTACCATTACTGGACGAGGGACCACGGCTTCGATCGGATTGTCGCGTAACATCCTGACCCTGGCTGTCGGTCCATGCTCCCCCCTTGGTCCCGTCGAGGACACGCTTTCGGTCTTCAACATCGGATCCGCCGCTGTTAGTCTCTCGAATCCAGTCATTAATCCGGCACGCTTTACGCTGGTGTCGCCTGTTGGAGGATTTGCCGTTCCCGCAGGTGGGTCGCAGACGATTCGGATTCGATACACACCGAGTGCCGCGGGCGTGATCAATGGATCATTGACCTACACGACCACCGACCCAAAGAAGCCGACTCTGTCGGTCGATCTCGTCGGCAGGCGCGACACCATCGGCCTCGAGCCCTCGACATCCCGACTTGTGTTCCCGACACTCCTGTCATGTCAGAAGGAGATTGCGGATACCCTGATTCTCCGGAACACGGGGACCGTGATCGACACGATCATTCAGATCTTCACTGAGCCACCGACGAACTTCCTGATCGGCACGCCTCCGCCCCTTAGGATTCCGCCGGGGGACAGCATGAAGCTTCCATTGATCTTCGCTCCGAACGCAGATGGCACGTTCCAGGTACGCCTCATCATGCTCGTCGGAAGTTGTCGCATCCCAGACACTATTCTGCTCGAAGGGACGCGTCTGGCCCTTCGGCAGACGCTTGGCGATCTCGACTTCGGGGCAGTTTCCCTGGGGGGCGCCGGATCGGCCAGCGCCACCGTCACGAACAATAACCCTTCAACGATCCGCGTGGTTGGCGCGCGCATCCTCCCTGTATCATCCGAGTTGACACTCGTCCCTGGGCAGTTTCCGATGCGCATCGGTCCTGGATTGACCGGGCAGATACAGGCGACCTACGCACCCCTCATACCTGGATCGCTTCCCGCCGGGACTCGACTGGAGGTAGATGTCGATTCCATCTGCTCCTCAACGCTGGTTTCGAACGTTACTGGTGAAGGGGTTGAGGGTGGGATTTCCACGAGTCGCACACAGATCAACTTCGGAAGCGTGCTCGACTGCAGGACGAAAGAGGACACAGTCGTCGTTCGGAATATCGGAATTGTCCCCGTCGTGGTCTCGTCGGCGACGATTGCTCCCGCAACAGCAACCGAGTTCGCCGTGGTCGGTGGAACACTCACCACCCCGACGACGCTCGCCCCGCTCGACAGCGCTACGGTGATCGTCCGATTCACTCCCAACAGTCCACCCGATGGCGCGCGAGCGGCCACGCTCACGTTCGCGACCAACGATCCTATCAGGCCAAATGTCGACGTTTCCCTGTCGGGTATTCGGATTTCACATAGCCTTGCGTTGCGTGGTGCCAGTTTCGGCGTGGTCGGGGCCGGAACATCCGCGCAGACCTCGTACTGGATCGTCAATACCGGCACAGCCCCGCTCGACCTTTCGACCGTAACGATTGCTCCTCCCTATCGCATCATCGCAGTTAGTCCCTCGCTACCAACAACGGTGGCCCCGGGAGACAGCGTTCAGGTGGTGATCGAGTTCGCACCGACCGTGGTCGGCGTTTACGAAGACACGCTCCGGATGTACGCAACGAACGCGTGCGATTCGCTCCGACTCCCGATATCTGCAGAGGCCGTGGACCTGCGGGTGATTGTGGCAACAGGGATGTGGGGGAGCGTAACCGCAAAGCCCGGTGAGAGAATCAGCGTCCCCCTGACGATCACCGATGATCTCTCATCGCTACCCGTCAAGAGCGTAACAGCAACACTCACGTTCAATCCAACGGCGTTCTATCCTACCGGTGTTAGTCTCCAGGGGACCGTCGTCCCAACCTGGACGGTGGCGTCGTTCGTTCGGAACCCCGGCGAAGCAACCTTCACGGTGAGTGGCAACGACACTCTCACGGGTCCCGGGACCGTTGCCTTCGTTGAAGGGATCGTCGCGCTCGGTGATTCTATCGTGAATGACCTCTGGTCCACGGACACAATCCACACGGACCACCCGCGCGCTCTGATCGTTCTCGGGAAAGGTTCTCTGACACTCGATAGTCTGTGTGACGTCGGCGGTAACCGTCTTGTCCGAGTCGACGGCACGTTCGGCATCAAGGCCGTCAGACCCAACCCTGCACGCGACCTTGCCGAGGTTGAGTTTGAAACGATCGAGGACGGCCGGACAGTGTTGACGGTCCACGACGCGCTTGGTCGCGTGGTTTCTCAACCTGTCAACGACGCTCTGGCTCCGCGGTCATACGTTGTTGCCCTTTCGCTCGGCGACCTGCCCTCGGGGATCTACTATCTTGAGCTCCGCACGCCAACACAGGTCGAGCGGAGGCGATTGTTGATCGCCCGGTGACCAGAAACCGAACCATGTAGAAGATCACACGGTGCAGGGGCTTCCCCCCTGCACCGCTCGTTATGAAGCGATCCCACGAAGAACATCCCGTCCGCAGCGTAAGCGTAGTCACGCTCGGATGCTCGAAGAACACCGTCGATTCGGAAGTCCTGATGGGACTGCTGCAACGCAACCACCTTGCCCTCCAGGACGATCCGGACGGAGCCGACGCGGTCGTGATCAACACGTGCGGATTCATCGATCTGGCGAAGGAGGAATCGATCAACGCAATCCTCCAGGCTGCCGCGTTGAAACGCGAAGGACGGATCGGCCAACTCTACGTCGCCGGATGCCTGTCGGAGCGCTATGCGGACGACCTGCGTGTGGAGCTCCCCGAGGTCGACGCGTTCTTCGGCGTCACGGACTTCTCGCGTATACTCAAAACGATCAACCCAAACCTGAAGCACGACCTCCTCGGAGACCGATTCATCCCCGAGGGATCCCGGTCGGCGTACATGAAGATCTCGGAAGGATGTGACCGCCCGTGCTCGTTCTGTGCTATCCCAATTATGCGTGGTGGGCACGTTTCACGGAGCATGGAGGACATCCTCATCGAGGCAAACGGACTTGCCATGAAGGGCGTGCGGGAACTGGTCCTCGTTGCGCAGGATTCAACATTCTACGGTCTGGATCTCTATGGCGAACGGCGCCTTGCGCAACTCCTGGAGAAGCTCGCAGACGTTCGTGGTATCGAGTGGATCCGGCTGATGTACGCCTATCCATCCTCGTTTCCGTTGGACATCCTTCCGGTGATTCGCGACCACCCTGTAATCTGCAACTACCTCGACATGCCGATTCAGCACATCTCCGACCCTGTGTTGAAGTCGATGCGCCGGGGTATCTCCCGACGAGCCACACGCGATTTGATCGCGACCATTCGCACCCAGGTCCCTGCAATTGCTCTCCGGACGACGTTGATTGTCGGTTATCCCAACGAAGGAGACAGGGAATTCGATGAGCTCCTGGATTTCGTTCGTGAATCCGAGTTTGAAAGACTTGGCGTGTTCGCTTACTCCCAGGAGGAGAAGACGTTTGCACACGACCTGGGTGACCCCGTTCCCGACGAGGTGAAGCAGGAACGGATTGAGCGGATCATGCAGGCGCAACAGGAGATCTCCGCGCGAAAGAACGATGCCCGCATCGGTACACGTATCCGCGTATTCGTTGAAGGCGAATCGGGAGGTGAGTATATATGTCGAAGTGAGTGGGACGCCCCCGAGGTCGACGGCGAGGTGTATGTAACCTCGACAGAAAAGCTTTTGCCTGGCGACTTTGTGGAGGTGGACGTCAATGGTGCCATGGAGTATGACCTCTTTGCCGACGCGATACCTGACACAAGATCGCCGGCCGTGCCGCTCTCCGGAGCTGAGCCCCTGCTTCCCATTCTTGGATGACCGTGAACAGTCGACTCTGGATTTCGCTCGTGACGTTGTTCGTTGGGTGGACCGCCATCGTACAGGCGAACGGCGGAGATGCGGACCTCTACGTCGACATCCTTGTCTTCCAGGGAGATGCACCAACGACCGATCGTCTCGATGTCATCGTCGTCGTTCCCTTCAGCACAATTACGTTCGAGAGGACGGGAAGCGGGTATACCGGTAGATACCGGGCATCAATTCGGATCGAACAACAGAACACCATCCCCTTCGACACGATCTTCGATCGCACACTCCGTACCTACTCGTACGACGCGACGATCGGGAAGGAACCGGCACACGAATACTATCAGTTTTCTCGCCCGGTCAGCGTCGGAGGCGCACGCGTCACGGTCGAGATACTCGATCGTCGGACGAACATGCTTCGTTCTGTGCAGAGCGAAATTGATGCCCCCGATTTCCAGCGAGTGGAGTGTGGGCTCAGCTCACCAATGCTTGTATCGCACATTCGCGAAGACACCTCGGGACTTGTAGTGACACCATCCCTTTCCGAGACGGTGCCGCCCGATGAGCCCTTCTTTCTCTTCTTCGAGACCTACAACCGCGGGGTCGTGCGGACTGCGTCCATGCGCCTCGACGTTCGTGACAAAGGTGGTACAGAGGTGTACCGGCAGTGGGCGCACGCTCTACGGCCTCTCAAGCCGGGACGGGCGCAGGAGTGGATACGAGTCAGCCCGACGTCGCTTCCGCGGGGGGCCCTGACCCTCGTCATTACCGCTTGCGATTCTCTTGACACCAATCGTGTGCTTGCCACCACGTCGCGGCGCGTCGTCATCGCCGGAGGTATCCCGGGAAGATCGCTCAGCACCGAAGAGCTCGACCTTCGCGTGCGTCAGCTGCGGTACGTGGCAACTGAAGGGGAACAGAAAGCGATCCGAGCCGGTTCGACAACGGCTGAGCGTCAACGGCTCTTCTCCGAATTCTGGTTGGGACGCGATCCGTCGCGGGAGACTCCGGAGAACGAGGCGATGGATGAGTACTATCGGCGCGTCGACCACGCGAATGCGATGTTCCGTTCCTACGCGGAAGGTTGGCTGACCGACAAGGGGAGGGTGTACATCACGTATGGCCCACCCGACAACATCACGACAGATACGTTCCAGGCCGACGGGAAGAATGTTGAGACCTGGTATTATCGACGCAGGGGCCTGCGACTAGTCTTCACCGACCAGAGCGGGTTCGGCGACTACAGACTGACTACGCCCCTCCCCCCCGGTGAGAAATTCAAGTACTCAGGGGGCTGAGCCGACTCCAAGGACCATTCGTTGATCCACGCACATTCTTGCGGGCGGGTTCACCACGGCTCATCAGCGAACACACACTCTCTGTCATGGCTCCATCCCGTACAGTGGCATCATACGTACTCTGTCATTACTTCGTGTTCGACCGCGACGCGACTGCGAGCGTGTTGATTGCTCCGTTCTTGCCCTGTGTCACTCCCCGCGGAATTGAGCCAATGCTTCTCAGATGTCCCGGCGCATAGCAATTGTTGGTCTGGCAGGAGCGGCCTCGATGACGGCTCTCATCATTGCCAACATTATCGGCCCCGCGCTCGACTCGGTGCCAATTGCTCCGCGCGGTGGAACGCCCTTGTCCACGGTAGTCGCGGACGATCCACACTATCGTCAGACGGACGCCAGATGGAGGTCAAAACGAGTCGGGGAGACCGGAGAGAGTTTCGCGGCGACCGGCTGCACGCTCTGCTCCGTTTCCATGGCACTGGCTGATTGCGGCATCGAAATGCCCCCAGATACCTTGAACGATCGACTGCGCCGCGCCAGTGGATTCACCAGGGAGGGGTACCTGCGTTGGGATGCTCTGCAGGACTTGATTGCGCCCCGCGCCAAGCTGATGATTCCTACCAATCCTGACTACGAAGTGATCGACAGGACGCTCAACGGGGGGCACGGGGTTATGGTGCGGATTCGTCACCGCAATGGGCTGCCTCACTGGGTGATCATTTCCGGAAAGGCCGGGTACGAATACCTGATTCGGGACCCCCTGGCATCCGCCGAACGACTCGACACCTTGTCGAACTACGGTAGCCCGATTCTGGCCATTCGAATCATCGTTCCAAACTGATTCCAACTTCGGCTGGATCGCACGATACACGACCATTCCCCGAATCAGATGCCCGAGCAGGACGCTTACGCCGAGTTTGCACGGCGACTCTACCAGACCAACATCATCAGCGATCCCTGGATATTTGGCAACGAACGCTTCCGGCTGGATCCGATCGTCCTCACCAAACCCGTGCACGACGCGTTCGTACGGGCGACAGAGGCGATCGGGGCATTGTTCGATGAACTTGCGGACCTGGTGTGGAGGTCGCCCGACCTCCTCGACTCGTACTTCAGCCTGTCACCGTACCAGAAAGGAATGTGGCTCTCATCCGGTGGTCGGTGGCACGGAATCGCGAGGCTGGATCTGTTCATTCTTGAGGACGGATCGATTCGCTGTTGCGAGATGAACAGTGACACACCCAGCGGCGAGGCTGAAGCCGTTCTGGTTAACCAGATCATTCATGAAGACCATCCAGGAGTGATCAACCCGAATCTGGGTTTTGGAGATCGGTTCGTTTCGATGGCGTTCATGTCCTGGGAAGGCCTGTCGTCGGACAACCGCGGGACCGTCCCAAACGTCGGCATACTCTACCCGACGGACCTTCCCGAAGACCTATCGATGATTGCCATCTATCGCGAGTGGTTCGAAGCGCGTGGCTGTGCGGTGACGCTGGGTTCACCGTACAATGTCCACGTTTTACAGGATGGTCGTGCTCTTCTCTTTGATCGACCGATCGACCTGCTGATACGCCACTACAAGACGGATTGGTGGGGGGAAAGGGAGCCGGTATGGCTCGATGCCCCGGACTACAATGATCCCGATCCCCTCGACCCTTATCTGGAGTACGTATTGAACGCGGACGTTGGCGGACGACTGGCGATTGTCAATCCGTTTGGGTCTGTCCTGACACAGAACAAAGTCGCTCTGGCGTTCATGTGGGAGGAGATGGAGCGCTTCACAGACGCCAGTCAGGCCACGATCCGAGCGTACTTCCCCGAAGCACGGCGTCTAAGGACAACTTCGGCGGACGAGTTTCCGCGTGAAGAGTGGGTGCTGAAGTCGGACTACGGATGCGAAGGGGAAGAGGTGGTGATTGGGCCACTCGTAGACGACGCCCTATGGCAGCTATCTCTTGAGCAGGCTACCCCCGGCCGATGGATTGCGCAGCGATTCTTCAAGGCAGCCGACGTGGGGGACGGTTGGATACCGAATTATGGCGCCTATCTGATCGCCGGGCGTTTCTCGGGGTACTTCACCCGCCTCTCGCGTCGCTCGACGGATTATACGTCGGTGGCCGCAGCCACATTCGTCGAATCATAGAAATTTCAATCGATCGGGCTATCTTCGACCGGTCGGTGAGACGGAGCCCGGAGGTCACGCCGTCTCAGCTTCGGCATCGGTGCATCGACCGCGCGCTGTCCCGGCGCCGCGCGCCAACCAAAAATCCCGTCCAACGCGAAAACGACATGTCGAACAAGAACGAAAAAGAATTCGCTGCCTCCTGGTGGAAAGAGATGTTGACGCGCCGGCAGGCTAATGGGTTGATAGCAAAGATCGGCCTCGCATCCCTTGTCGTCAGCGCGGTGTCGACCACCGGCTGCGGCGATGACGAGACCGACGTTGAGCGGGATGCGCTCGACCTCCAGAAGGAACTTGGTTGGAACGCTGGGGCGACGGAAACGACACTCAAGTTGACAGGTCGCGAGTCGAGCGACAGCCGCAAGACGATGGACTGGTCGAACTTTCTGGCGCCGGCTTCATTGCTGAAGGCCTGGTCGCCGAAGAATGCCGCCTGGCAGCCGTACGTTGTCCCAACGCTCGTACAGGCGCTCGATCAGAAGACACTCCGAAGCGCAATCGCTCCTGTTCACACGCAGGCAATGGAGGCAGCGTATGGACGCGGCCTCGGTATGAAGGAGATTCTGAAGAAGACCACCAACCCCGAAGGGACCCTCATCGTTGTCGATGTCCCCGGACCGGAGGCGGTCGCCTACGCCGCAGCGTTGTCGGATGTCGCTGATCCGATAATGTCGTTCGACAACTGGCCCCATCCTCTTGGCGTGGTCGATTCCCAGAACACCCTTGGTGCCCTTCTCTACTACGCGGGAGAGGTGCAGGAGAAGAGTGCGAAGAGGAGCGACAAGGCGCCAGGACTGCTGATCCTGGACTCGCACCGTTTGGCGGACTACAGCGACGCTGATTCGCAGTTCGACAATCGTTATCTGGCCAAGGTTCCGACGGCAGACAAGCTGAAAGGAATGAACGTGTCGAGCATTCTCTATGCAGTCCCATCATCGGCAGATACCAAGGAGCGGGACGACCTGAACGAGGAGTTTGCCGACTATAAGGACAAGGGAATCAACGTCTCAATGGTAGCGTTGAGCGACTTCACGCCGGGGACTGATGCTACGGACTCGAACGCTACCGCGACGAACGGTTCCAGCTACTATCACCGGCCCTACTATTATGGCGGTGGTCTGATGTACTCACCGTGGTTCTTCTACCACTACCCTGTCTACTCCTACTACGGAGTGCCCGCACGGACCTCCCTGCCATCGACATCGTTGCGTGGCCGCAGTTACACACCAACCCGCCGCCCCACGATGTTCTCCAGCCGTAATGTCGGCGGAGCGTCGGGTGTGGGGCGGGCCCGTCCCAGTGGATTCGGTCGCGTATCAACGCGCGTCGGTTCGAACGGGAGAACCAGTGGAATCCGCTCGGGACGATCAGGGTCGTTTGGCCGCGGTGGCAGCTACTCGGGCTAGTTCAATACCATTTCCCCATATCCAACACTTCACTCCATGAACCGCAGAGGTTTCTTCTCGAATCTCAAATCGGTGTTCAAATCGCGGCACGAGGGAGATCCCTTCTTCTTCGGTCTGCAGTGTGTCGTGAACATCTATGGAGAGGATGAGTTGCGTGCCACCCTTCACAACATTCTCTCCGCGGAGAACTACTCGGAGTCCCCGATCGAGAAGTTCCAGTTCTATAAGCGAATCGCTTCTGTCCTTCGGCAGAATGTCCCGTTCATCGACTATGGATTCTGGGACTATCTGACTGACCCGGATGATGCCACGGACGAGTTCAACTCGTGGGTATCCGAGATTCAAGCCTCGATGGCGACGGAAGAGGAAGAAATGGGAGAAGAAATCGACGAGGAATTCAGACTGAGTGCGGAGAGGTGCTATGTGGTAGTGACGATGGCTTTCGTCCTGGAGTATTCGTCCGAACAGTCCTCCTTCATCAGTCAGGTGGAAGGGATCGAGGAAGACGACTACTACAGCCAGATCGGATTTCAGAAACTGATCGACGCCATCCCCTACATCGACTTCGAGTACTCGCTTGGCGATGCGGTCTTCATCATGCCCGGAAACGCCGACGACGGATTCTCGTGGACCGATATGCGCGGCGAGGGATGGGATTACCTTCAGCCAATCATGGGGACGATTTCGTAGCCCGCAGACGGAGAAGCACAAAGGGGGACGTGATCGTCATGATCGCGTCCCCCTTTATGCTTCACTACCCCACTCTACTTGGCCGCCTCGAGTCGGAGAATATCTCCCCCAAGTTCCAGAATACGGAACGAGTCGATCCGTGCTCCCTTGTCCACGAACAGGATGCTCTCATCAAATGATGACAACCACCATCTACCTTCGCGCAACACATGTGCATCGGTCGGCATAAGCTCCATCCAGAGGCAATCACCATTCTCCCTGAACATATACTCCATTCGAAAGCGGCTTGGATCGAACGGACGAGAGTCGGATGGGCGATACGTCGCGGCAGGCGAATGTGGCGAATCCTCCTCGAACGAATGAAGCCAATCATTTGTCAGAAGGTCGACCCGAACAGACGGGACGTCTTCACATGAGTTAGAAGGAAAACCGTGGCAAGAGCCACCAAAGCAATCGTACGATGCATCGGCAACCTCCGAGGAACGATGTGGCATGCGGGAGAGAGCCAGGAAAATAGGCGTCACGACGAAGGAATCAACTCCAATCAGACGCGCCCCTTGAGCCTGCTCGTCCACGCGATCTCCCCACGCTGCGCGCACCAAGCAGCCCCCACGCCGACCGCGACCCCGACGACCCAACCTCCAACCACATCGGCAGGATAATGGACACCAACGTAGATGCGAGAGAAGGATACAAGTACGGCTACGGTCACCGCCAGCACACGATACCTGGGATAGAACATCCAAAGGACTGCCGCTGCCATCGCATTGTTGACGG
This sequence comes from uncultured Alphaproteobacteria bacterium, assembly GCA_964462535.1. Taxonomy (GTDB): domain Bacteria; phylum Bacteroidota; class Ignavibacteria; order OLB7; family OLB7; genus CAYWXV01. Next base: position 41,252 of record CAYWXV010000009.1, on the reverse strand, counting down.
CGTGTGAAGAAGGGAACGACTTGCCAGCCCCGCATCCGACAAGCAGCCGGACGTCGTCAAGCGCGGTGCATGGTCGAATCCTGGCGACCCACTCCTTCAAGAACGAACTGCTGAATTGATCCGAGACAAGAACTCCGACCATCAACGCGGCCGCGCACCACCTGCCGCGCGATCCCCCCTTCCAGAGAAGACCACCTATCAACGCGACGTAGACGAGCTGCCAGTGCTTGACTTCCGTGATGAACGGGAACAGTCCATCGAAAACCGGGTTGGCGATGCCCGCGTTGAGGAAGCGAAACGCGGTGGAGTCGATCGGATAGAGTGGTGGCATCATCCATGTGGTTGCCATCGTGCACCCAGGACGACTTTGCGACGCGCCCCGGTCACTGACGGTATGTTGGCGGGAATCCCTCGCAGGTTGGCATCTGCAAGGATCGCGAAACAGATCGCCTCCTTCGCATCGGCGGGAAGACCGTAGTCGCTTGTGGGACGGATCGATGCTTCCGGTAGTTCACGGCTGAGAAGATCGATGAGGTGGATGTTGTTGACCCCACCGCCGGCGGCGACTACCTCATCAACGACATCTGAACCGGCCGCCAGCCGAATACCGGCGACGATGCCACGAGCCGTCAATGCCGTCAATGTGGAGATGATGGATGCCGGTGCGATCCCCCGACCCATTGCGTCGTCGATCAGCGCAAACGTTCTCGCGTCTCCGAAATCCTCTCTCCCGGTCGACTTTGGGAATGGTCGACGGAAGTAGGCCTCCGTCATCAATTCCTCCAGCCAGCGCGCGTCAGGTAGCACCGACGCTGCCACGGCGCCACCCTCATCATACGGGCGGTCGAACAGACGCGCCATAGCCGCGTCAATCATCATGTTCCCGGGTCCGGTATCGAATGCGACAATCGACTCCAAACCGCATCCCCGAGGAAGCCACGTGATGTTTGCGATACCTCCGATGTTCAACGCAACACGATTGGAACCCGTCGATCGGAGCAACATGTAATCGCAGTAGGGGACCAGTGGCGCACCTTCTCCTCCGGCAGCGACATCGGCCGAACGGAAGTCGCTGACGACAGGAATCCCCAGACGCTCCGCGACGAACGGGGCACCATGTAGCTGCACAGTCACCCCATTCGGAGCCCGAAGGGGGTTGTGGTACACCGTCTGGCCATGGAGACCGATCGCCTCGACCTGAAGATCTGATGGGAGAGTTCTGAGTACGCCCTGGATCGCGTCAGCATAACAGGCGCCCAGATCCACCTCCAATTCGTACACCTCGCGCAACGACATCTCCCCCGCTGATGCCCTGCGACACGCATCTCGGATATCGGATGGGAACGGACGCGCGTCGAAGGCGACCAGATCAACCGACGGACTGTCGCCCCGTGTGCTCAGGCGAATGACGGCAACGTCGATTCCGTCAAGCGACGTTCCCGACATGACGCCGACGAAATGTCGAAAATCGCTCATCCCCGGCGCAGTCTAAGTGAATTGGTGACGACACTAACGGAACTCATCGCCATTGCAGCACCGGCAATCATCGGATCGAGAAGACCAAATGCCGCCAGAGGGATTCCGATGACGTTGTAGACGAAAGCCCAGAATAGATTCTGGCGGATGATCCGCATAGCACGGCGGGCGAGCCTGACTGCAACCGGTATCCGGTCGACATGCCCACCGACGATCGTGATGTCGGCGGCGGCGAGCGCGATGTCCGCACCGGTGGCCATGGCTATTCCCACATCCGCAGCGGCCAGTGCAGGGGCATCGTTGACCCCATCACCCACCATCGCGGTAATTCCAAACCGACGACGAAGATCCTGGAGCGCCTCCTCCTTTTGCACGGGAAGCACGCCGGCAACAACCGTGTCGATTCCGAGGCGCGACGCGACCGCGCGCGCCGTCGATTCGTTGTCGCCCGTGATCATTGCCGTCTTGACCCCGATTTCAACAAGGGACGAGATCGCATCGGCGGCGTCGATCTTGATCGTGTCGGAGAGTCGCGCCACCGCAACGATCTCCCCATCAACGAGGACCTCCACGACCGTCAAGCCATCCTCGTTCGGAGTCGCGGACTCGTGCTTCCGCACTGCAACGTGCGCCCCGCCAACCCATCCCTCTGCGCCGATTCCTGGCAGCGCGCGAAACGATTCCGTCGGCTGCGTCCTGACTCCGTTTCTCTCAGCATGGCGAACGATCGCACGACCAACCGGATGCTCTGATAGTGCTTCGACAGACGCAGCCAGCGAGAGAACGTCGTCCCCTCTCCACTCCCCTATTGTTCGGAGGTCGACAACGTCGGGGCGCCCTTCGGTAAGTGTTCCGGTCTTGTCGAACGCAACGACACCAATTGCTCCCGCCCGCTCCAATGCATCCGCATTGCGAATCAGAATGCCGCTTTGGGCTCCATTTCCAGTGGCGGCGATAACTGCCGTCGGGACTGCCAGGCCCATCGCGCATGGGCATGCGATAACCAGGACCGCGACACTGTTCATCAGGGCTACGGTCAGACCGCTATCGCCCAGAAGCATCCATCCAAGGAATGTCAGGAGCGCAATGCCGATCACGACCGGCACGAATACCGCAGCAATCCGATCCGCAAGCCTTTGCACTGAGGCCTTCGACGCTTGAGCATCGCGAACGGCCCGGACGATTGCCGCGAGCGCCGTCTCTTCCCCGACACCCTCGGCCCTCATACGGAACGCGCTGTTGGTGTTGACCGTTCCGGCCATCACAAGCGAACCAACGCTCTTCTCAACGGGCATAGACTCTCCCGTCATCGAAGACTCGTCAACTGCGGATGCACCAAACTCAACAACGCCATCTACTGGTATCGACTCTCCAGGACGGACGAGGAGGAGATCGCCGACCTTCACGAAGTCAACCTCGATATCTTCCGTACGGGTCGTATCGTCTGGATCGACGCGGTGGGCAACGCGTGGCGCCAGTGCCATCAGATTTCTCATGGCCGACGACGTGCTACTCTTTGCGCGGGCCTCCAGCCAACGCCCCAGCAGCACCAAGGCAACAACCACGGCCGCCGTGTCGAAATAGACTTCGTGCACCGAAACGTTCGGAAGGAGATCTCGAGCTGTCATCACAACAATGCTGTAGAGCCATGCCGACCCGGTACCCACTGCAACGAGGGTGTTCATGTCGGCGCTCAGGTGGCGAGCATTGCGAAATGCGATGGTGAAGAAATCCCGACCGGAATAGAAGAGAACGACGGAACTCAGTACGAGCTGAAGGTATATCATGAGCTCAACCCGTTCCATCCACCATTCGTGAATCGCCGGGACGATCATCGGCGACATGGCGATCGTCATCACGACCGCCGCGAATGGAACCGCTACCAGAAATCGCACGCGTGCCCTGGAGACGTTTCGGGACGCCTCCGCATCCAGATCGTCCGGACGTTCGTGTTCGATTACCCGTGCACTGTACCCGGCCCGATCCACGCGATCGATAATCGCGCCGGTGTCCACTCTACTGTCGAACTTGACGCGGGCTCGATTCGTCGCAAGGCTTACCGCGGCAGCGCTCACGCCCTCCACTTTCATGATCGCTTTCTCAACTCTTGTCACGCAAGCCGCGCACGTCATTCCCTCGATCGCGAGATCAATCGTTGCTGGAATGTTCGTCGGGCTCTGCGTGGCGTCGTGCTCAACGGTATCGGGTGTGGTCGCCATGGGGCGGAAGTTAGTCGCCCGGAGCTGACGATCGTCCTTCAGTTTGTACCGAATGGTGGTCGTGACGGCACGTACATCGTTTCACGTGCACCCATCATGGGACGCCGTTGCCTCGCTTTGTCGTGTACGATTCGAGGACCAGATGGAGGTCCTCGAACGTCCGGATTCGCTCCCCATACGGCAGCGGTTCGGGCCAGGCGCCCAGGCCACCGACCACGAGCCCTATCCCACGGCGTCTGCAGATTGCTCCCAGGTGGTAGGCATATCCAGTGAGTGAAAGTGAGTCCGCCGAAAACGGTGAGGCGCTTACCGCCACGACATCGATGACACTTGCTTCGACGAAATCCTCGATTGAACCGATAGGCGTCCGTCGCCCGGACCAGAGGGTCTTCCAGCCAGCCTCGCGGAAGACCAACTCTGCCAGAGAAAGACCGAGCGTGTGGTCATCTTCAGGCGCCATGACCAGGAGCGCCGAGGGTGCGGCATCTGGAATGCGCAACGTCTCGGTAGCCTTCTCGATCGATCGCGCGAGTCGCTCGCTGACGAGATGCTCCTGAACCACGGTCAACCTGCCGGTCGCCCACGCCTCGCCGATACGCCTGAGAACGCTCCCGATTGAATCGGCTACCCGCCACCAATTCCCCTGATGGCGGTAGAGTTCTCCCATCTCATCGTTGATCCCATCGCTGCTGGCGAGCAGAAGTCCGATCCATCGATCTGCGAACTCGTCTGAACCAACGTGGGTGAATCGTGCGGCCTCCAGCACCTCCCCTGATTCAAGCATTGCCAGCACCGCCGCCCTCGGGTACCGGCGGTGCCCGCCGGGTGTTTTGACGCAAGGGAGAACGCCCGAATCCGCCCATCGCTTCACGGACGAAGGACCGACTCCAAGAGTCGCTGCTGCCTCACGAGTTGTCATCAGTACCGAGTCTGACATAGCTGCTGTTCCAAGTGGTTATGCCTCAATGTAACGATTTGGACGATTCAGGCAATATTGATTTGGTCAAATCGTTCAAAACAACCATCTTGTCATCGGAGGCGCCCATCGTGGAGCGGAGCTGACTGGGCCCCATCCCATTGCGAACGACATGGACTATCAGTACGACTACATACTCGTTGGGGCCGGGCTGGCCAACGGTCTGATCGCAATGGCGATTCTGCAACGACGCCCTGATGCGCGGATCGTAGTGATAGACAGAGACGACCGCCCAGCGGGAAATCACACGTGGTGCTTCCACACGCGCGATATTCCGGAGTCGATGAGCGGTGTTGTAGCGCCGCTGATTTGGCGAGAGTGGCCCCGGTACGAGGTCCGCTTCCCAAGTCGCTCGAGGACCCTGGAAGAACCCTATGCCTGTGTTACTTCCGAGACGTTCAGTCGGGAGCTCCTTTCGACTCTCGCGCGCGCCCGCCACAGTCATTTCGTGGGTGGGTCAGAGGTGCGAACGTTGGGGGACCACCATGTTGAGCTGATGAATGGAGAGCACTTGACGGGTACCGCTGTGATTGATGGACGCGGCCCCGGAATGGCACCGGTCGATGCACCAAGCGGGTTCCAGAAATTCCTTGGCATCGAGATCGAGTTGGAGGCTCCTCATCAGCTGGAGTGTCCGATCGTGATGGACGCCACCGTCCGACAGATCGACGGATTCCGATTCCTGTATGTCCTCCCATTCTCTCCGACTCGAATCTTGGTGGAGGAGACGTACTTCTCCCAATCTCCAAAGCTCTTCATCGAAACAACACGGCAACGTCTGCTTGCCGAGATTGCTCAGAGGAGATGGCGTATCGCTGAAGCGCTACGCGAAGAGGTGGGCGTGTTGCCGATGCCCTATGGAGGCTCGACGGAGGTATCTCCGAATCACGCCGTGCAAGTCGGCTACGCCGGGGGTTGGTTCCATCCGGCTACCGGATACTCGTTCCCCATCGCCGTGCGCGTTGCCCATGCCGTCTCGATCGCTCCAGCACACGAGATTGAAGGACGAGATTGGATCGAGTTACGAGACCGACACGCGGATCAGACTCGCTTCGCACACTTCTTGAACCGCATGCTCTTCACCTGCTTCGAGCAGGATCAGATGTGGAACGTCTTCGATCGATTCTACAGGCTCCCCGAAAGTCTCATACGCCGGTTCTACGCCATGGAATTGACCGGAATGGATCGCGCGAGAATACTCCTGGGGAAGCCGCCACAGGGAATAAGGCTGAAGGATGCACTCCACGCCATCAGGAGGCCACATTGAATCACGCAGCTGTCGACCAGAATTCATTCCAGGGACGTTTGAGCAGACTTCTGCACGAACGCTTCGAGACCGCGCCAGCCCTTCCCTGGGAAGCAGTAGATCCGGTTGAGGTACCCGACGGCCTCTGGCGCGAGGCGCTGACGGATCCCCTGGACGATTTCCTCAACAGACCTGGCAAGGAGTTCCGTGCCCGGTTCGTTCATGCCTGCTACCTCCTCTCAGGCGGGAACGCGCCGGCGTACAGTCATCGGTTGGCCGAGATCATCGAAATCTTCCATGCGGGCTCTCTCGTCATCGACGACATTCAGGATGGCTCGACGCTGCGCAGAAATGACATGGCCCTCCACCTTCGCTGGGGTCTTCCTCGTGCGCTGAACGGTGCCAACTGGATGTATTTCTGGGCGATGACTGAGATCGATCGCGCCGGGCTTTCACCGCACATACGTCTTGCGTTGTACCGGCAGACATCGATTGCGTTGATGCGTTGCCATCAGGGTCAGGCGCTCGACATCGCAACAAGGGTGGATGGTCTTGGTCGCGACGACGTCCCCGCGGTTGTTGACGCCGTCACGCGGCTGAAGACGGGGAGCCTTATGCAATTGGCATCATCCTACGGTGCGATCTCCGCTGGTGCAGAGGCACACGTGATTCGACTCCTCTCGCGGTTCGCCATCGAGATCGGTCGCGGGCTCCAAATGCTTGACGATCTGGGTGGGTTAGCCTCTCCACGGAGACGCGAAAAGGGGTTGGAAGACTTGCGCCAATCAGCCCCGACATGGCCGTGGGCATGGCTTGCCGAGTCGGCGACGCGCTCCGACTTCGCTGACCTGCAACGGATGGCATCGGGCGTTCGGGATGGGGCAGATCCCGATCTACTCCGCGAGCAATTGCTGGAACGGACCCGGGAGGCAGGGATGAGTGTCATACGAGCGACACTTGACGCTGCGCTAGCGGAACTCGGAAGACATTTCACCGATGCGACTCTCCTAGGCGCGATCAACGACGAGCTGGAGGCACTGCAGAAGAGCTATGACTGATTTGAAAGCGGCGGTTATCGGTAGTGGTTTTGGGGGACTCGCCAGCGCCATTCGGCTCCAGGCGGCCGGTATCAGCACGACGATATACGAATCACGGGACCGGGCCGGCGGGCGGGCCTACGTCTATGAACAGGACGGCTTCACATTCGATGCGGGTCCAACCGTAATCACGGCCCCGGACTGCATCGAAGAGCTTTTCACGCTGAGTGGCGCCGTGATGTCCGAGCGTATCGAGATGATTCCTGTCTCACCCTTCTACCGGCTTCGGTGGGCTGATGGCGTCGAGATGGACTACGACGGCGATCTCGAAGCAGAAATCGCGCGACTCTCCCCCGGCGACCTCCGGGGATACCGTCGATTCGTGTCGTATGCCCGTGAGGTTTTTCATCACGGCTACAGTGAACTGGCCGCAAAGCCGTTCCTCAGATTCTCCGACATGGTCAGAGTTGCCCCTCAGCTCATGCGGCTGCGCGCTGACCGGTCGGTCTACCGTACGGTCAGCCGATTCATCAAGGACGAACACCTCCGTGAGGCCCTGTCGTTCCATGCCTTGCTGGTGGGAGGTAATCCGTTTGAAACGAGTTCCATCTACACACTGATCCATTTCCTGGAACGTGAGTGGGGGGTCTTCTTTCCCCGTGGCGGAACCGGAGCCCTGATTCGCGAGTTGGTCCGTCTATTCATCGAACTGGGAGGAACGATTCATCTGGAGTCGGCGGTCGAGGGTATCGAGCTGGGTGAAACGCATGGCCGTGTCACCCACACTGTTCATGCGCGTGGGCAGGAAGCACGCACGTTTGATTTGGTGGTCTCGAATGCCGATATCCATCACACATATGACCGACTCTACAAGGGTGCGCCGACCGCACGAAAAATGGCCCGGCGGCTAGAGGGGATGGAATGGTCGATGTCCCTGTTCGTTCTCTACTTCGGTACCGATCGCACATACGACGACATGCAACACCATACGGTGGTGTTCGGCCCCCGCTATCGTGGTCTCCTGAAGGACATCTTTCATGGTCGAAAGTTGCCCGAGGACTTCAGCCTCTATCTCCATGCCCCTTCGGTCACGGACAAGTCTCTGGCCCCTGACGGCTGCGCAACATTCTACGTCCTCTCCCCCGTCCCACATCTAGGTAACGCTCCGCTCGATTGGGAATCGATCGCGCCCGGGTATGCAGAGCGCATACTAGAATCGCTGGAGGACTTGATGCCCGATCTCCGTCGTCATGTCGTGACGCGCCGCTGGATGACTCCCCTCGACTTCAAGACCGAGCTGAACGCCTTCAATGGTTCCGCGTTTTCGTGTGCACCCCTTCTGCGGCAGAGCGCCTGGTTCCGCCCACACAACCGTGATGCCGACATCCCGGGACTGTACATTGCTGGTGCTGGTACACATCCGGGCGCAGGCGTGCCCGGGGTGATCAACTCCGCTCGCGCAACTGTAGAGACCATTCTGAACGATTTCAATGTGAAAGCGAAGGAGATCCAGCCGGCATGACAGAGGCGCACCAACGAGCAACGGAGATCATCCGACATCGAAGCCGGAGCTTCTCGCTGGCTGCCCGACTCCTACCGGCGGAGATTCGGGACGATGTCATTACGCTCTACGCCTTTTGCCGCACGATTGACGATTTGATCGACGACGCCGACGACGACAATCGGAAGCTCCGATTGGTGGAAGCACAACGAATGGTGGACGCCGTATACGACACGGCCACGATCCACGATCCCGTTCTTTCAGAGTTCAGACGCATTGTTGAACGGCACCGCATCCCCCGCTCCTATCCCGACGCCCTGGTCGCCGGAATGGCAATGGACACGCACGGGTACTTCTACGCGACGCAGTCGGATCTCCTCCTGTACAGTTATCGAGCGGCGGGGGTAGTCGGTCTGATGATGTGTCACGTGATGGGTGTTCGGTCCGAGAGAGCACTTGCAAACGCGGCGCATCTGGGAATCGGCATGCAGTTGTCGAACATTTGCCGAGACGTCGCGGAGGACTGGGAGCGTGGTCGTTGCTACCTCCCGGCCGATCGCCTTGCGTTTCACGGAGCTGACTGCTTCACCCCGCCGGAGACGATCACGCCTGCGCTTCATCGTGCTATGATCGCGACAGTCCGCGAGACTCTTGAACTGGCGGACCACTACTATCGGTCTGGGGATCGGGGTCTCCCCTATCTTTCCACGCGTTGCCGCATCGCCGTAGCGACTGCGCGCGAGGTTTATTCGGGCATCGGCGGGGCGATTCGCCGCCGTGGCTGCGATCCGTTGAAGGGACGGGCGTGGGTCGGAGGGACCGGAAAACTCGTGGCGGCAACGCGTGGCCTTTGGAAGGCGTTGGCCACACAGCCCGCCGCCGGGGAGGTAAAGACTCCCTCTGAGAGCGACGTGGGCCCCATGGAATTCGTATCACTTCGGACACTCCGCTGATGTATCGAACACTTGCCATCCTGGGCCTGATATCGGTTGTACTGGCCGCCGCAGCTGCGAGGCCAGCGCGCGCGCAGAATCCCGGTCAGGTTCGCGTGTACATGACTGGATTTGACAGCGACGACGGGAAAGCTCTTGTCGCGCTCTTCATCATGGAAGATGGATTTCCTGACGAGGGGAGACGCGCACTTCTTCGGCGCGAGGCAGTGATTCGAAACGGGACCGCAGAGGTCCTCTTCACCGATGTGCCGGCAGGACCGTACGCCGTCTCCGTCCTTCACGACCTGAACGGCGACTACGAGATGGATACCGATCTATTGGGGATGCCATCCGAGGGATACGGGGTATCGCGCGATGGGACCCGCACGTTTGGGGCTCCCCGCTTCAGGGATTGCGTGCTCCAACTTGGCGCCGGCGAGAGCGCAACGATTCGAATTCGAATTCACTGAAATCAGCATGAAGAAGAACACCGTCCCCACCGAGTTCGATCGCGTCGCCTCCAGGTACGACATTATGTGCAAGCTGAACCCGGGGTACCGAAAGCACCTCGGAATAAGTGCACGTCACGTACCTAACGAGCACAACATCCGCGTCGTCGACCTCTGTTGCGGGACTGGTTTATCGACCGACGCGATTGTGGGATCTCACCCCGACGCGGAGGTCATCGGCCTTGACGCATCGAAGGGGATGCTGCAATACGCGATGTCGAAGCAGTGGCCGGCCGGCGTATCGTTCGTGCTTGGAGACGCGGGCGACCCGAAGCAGGCGGGGATAGGCGATAACGTTGATGCGGTCTTCATGGCCTACGGCATTCGCAATCTGCCGGACCCGGACTCCGGCCTTGCGAACATCAGATCGATTATCAAACCGGGAGGGACACTCGTGCTTCACGAATACACACTGGACGGCCATCGCAGGAGCCGCTGGATCTGGAATGCGGTCGCATCGGGAATCGTGATCCCGCTTGGACGTCTTCTTACCGGTCGTGCAGACCTGTTCCGCTACCTTAGGAAATCGGTCGTGCAGTTCGACACCGTCGATCGCCTTATGGAGAGACTTGTTGCCGCGGGATTCGAGGACGTTACTGCCCACAGGATGCCAGGCTGGCAGGCCGGAATCGTACACACGATCGTTGCGCACAAGCCGGACACCCGGAACACGGACGGACAGTCGTGATTCAGACTGACAGTGACATGAAGCGCGATCCGCGGAACGATAGTCGCCCGGGTGGACGCCCCGTTGCGGTGGTGGTTGGCGGTGGTATCGCTGGCGTGGCCGCCGCGACGATTCTTGCCGAACGAGCGTTGCCGGTTACCATTTTGGAGAGCCTCCCCTACCTTGGTGGTCGACTTGGAGCGTGGACCGACACGCTGGACGGCGAAGAGTTCCAGATGGAGAGGGGGTTTCACGCCTTCTTCAGGCAGTACTACAATCTTCGAAATCTCCTTCGCCGAGTCGATCCCACGCTCTCGTTTCTCCGACCGCTGGATGACTATCCAATTCTTGGGGGGGATGGAGCGACACAGTCGTTCCGCGATCTGCCACGCCGCACTCCGTTCAACATCATCGCCCTGACTCGCCGCAATCGAGCGCTTGGTTGGAGGGAACTCCGTCGCGTCAACAAGAGTGCCGCCGTCCGGATGCTTTCGTTCGACATGGAGAGAACATACGCCCGATACGATTCTATCAGCGCCGGCGCGTATCTCGATTCATTGAACTTCCCTATGGAGGCGCGGCAACTACTGTTCGACGTTTTCTCCCATTCGTTCTTCAATCCGGAGGACGAAATGAGCGCCGCGGAGCTTCTGATGATGTTCCACTTCTACTTTACCGGCAATCCTGAAGGGCTCGTTTTCGATGTCCTGGATCGCCCCTTCTCGAAGGCAGTCTGGGAGCCGTTTGCGAGCTACCTGGCAGGTCTGGGAGTCTCGATCCGTCTCGAAGAGCCGGTGGAAGGTATCAGCAGATCGACGTCCGGCCGATATAGACTCGACACGGTGAACGCGACGTATGATGCCGACCTCGTGGTGCTCGCTCTCCCTGTTATTGGCCTCACGCAAGTACTTGCCAACGCGCCCGGGCTCGACGACACGGAGTTTGTCAGGAGCATCGGTGGTCTTGAGCCGACGCTTCCTTTTGCGGTCCTCCGTCTTTGGGTAGACCGCATGGTCGATCGACCCCCCTTTGTAGGGACTACCGGCCGTGGCATTCTGGACAACATCTCGATGTACCACACATTCGAGGACGAGTCACGTCGCTGGGCCAATGAGCACGGCGGTTCAGTAATAGAGCTTCACGCATACGCCGTCCCGGAGGGGATGGGCGACAACGAAGTTAGGCAGGCTCTGATAGCCGGGATGTGGGACTACTACCCTGAGACGCGCGAGGCGAACGTGTTGCACGAGCGCTTCTTCATACATAACGACTGCCCCGCCTTCCGTGTCGGATCGCACGCAACGCGACCAACGGTGCACACCCCGTACCCCGGACTCGCGCTTGCCGGTGACTTCGTGCGGCTCCCCTGGCCGAGCGCGCTAATGGAGCGCGCCGCCATGTCAGGCTTTGCGGCGGCGAACACGCTCATGGCGCCGTACGGTTATCCCCAAGAACCCATCCAGACAGTGCGGCGACGTGGCCTGCTCGCCGGACTTGTTCACTGACGCTTAACGTCATGCCACACTTGGATCGACATCGTCGCCTCATCCAAATCGGTCGTCCACTTCCCAAGGCACCCGGGCCGGGTGTTGTCCCCGACTGGCGCCAGGCAAGCCCGGGCTGGATACGGAAGGCTCTCTCTATCTCGCAGTCGCGATCGGGCGGCGGGTGGTATGTCATCGACGCCGCCGATGCGATCAGCGAGCGACCACGTCGCGTCCAGATTGCCGGGCGTGACCTGGTCGTCTGGCGATACGAGAACGAGTTCCGCGTCGGTCCGAACGAGTGCCCCCATCTTGGCGCCTGCCTGCATGACGGTCGTGTTAGCGACGGTCGAATCGTATGTCCCTGGCACGCGCTTGAACTTGGACATGAGAAACACGGAACGTGGGACAGATTCCCCGTCCATAACGACGGTGTCCTGGTGTGGACCCGCCTGCCAGGCGATGGCGAGGAAGCGACTGACGGTCCAGTGATAGCGATGCGCCCTCCGATTTCGGAGTCTCTCAGCGCCGTGATGCGAATGGAGGCTGCGTGTGAGAGTCGTGATGTCATCCAGAACCGACTTGACCCGTGGCACGGGGTTCACTATCACCCGCATTCGTTCGGAACGCTCCACGTAATCGACCAGCAGGACGACGAAATCACTGTGCGCGTCACGTATCGCGTTGGCGGTATCTTCGGTGTCGAAGTAGATGCCCGATTTCATTCTCCGGAACCGCGCACGATCGTCATGACGATCGTCGAGGGGGATGGAAAGGGATCGGTGGTCGAGACACACGCGACGCCAATTGCATCCGGGAGAACCGCGATCATCGAAGCGACGATCGCAACTTCGGATCGAAAAGGGTTCCGATTTGCGCGAGCCCTGTCCCGATGGATACGCCCCCGCATGGTTTCGGCCGCCAAACGGCTCTGGGTCGAGGACGCCCAATACGCCGAACGACTCTTCGAACTGAGAGCCCGCACTAAACTCGCCGACCCATGCACCACCTCGGAGCACACACATCGATTGCTGGCGGATTGAGCAACGCCATCGTTCGTTCGCGGACGTTTCAAGGAACTGCCCTTCAGATCTTCTCGAAGAATAACAACCAATGGGACGCCCCTCCCATCACCAGCGAGGCCCTTGCCAGTTGGCACGAGCTGGCGCCGGAAATCGGACTCGAGAACATCGCAATCCACGATTCCTACCTGATCAATCTCTGCTCGCCCGACCCGACTACGTATCGTAGATCGCTCAAGGCCTTCATTGACGAGCACCAGCGAGCCGAGGCGCTGGGGATTCGGATTCTCAACTTCCATCCTGGCGCTGCCATGACCCGCTCTCGAGACGAGGCGATCACGATCGTGGCGAAGCAGATCAACAAGGCCCACCAGGCGACCAAAGGGTTCAAGACGATTTCAACAATCGAGACCACGGCGGGACAGGGGTCCACGCTCGGCTACACGTTCGACGAGGTTGCTGCGATCATGGAGCTGGTGGACGATCAGGAGCGGGTCGGCGTCTGCATCGACACATGCCACATCTTCGCTGCAGGGTATGATATCAGGACACACAAGGAGTACCTGGCGACGATGAGAGAATTCGATCGAACGATCGGAATCGATCGGCTTAAGCTTATGCACCTCAACGACTCGAAGACGGACTTCGGGTCGCGCGTCGATCGGCATGCTCATATCGGTCAGGGTAAGATTGGTGAGGGAGCGTTTCGCTCCATCATGCGCGACCGTCGTCTTCGCTCGATCCCAATGGTAATTGAGACCCCGAAGGGGCAGGACCTGGCGGAGGATATTGAGAACATTGGGCTATTGCGGAGACTGGCCGAGGCGTAAATTCCCCTTGTGCCGTTCGATAAGTCTGCTCTGATAGATCTGCGCCTGAAGCGCCTGCAGCGAGCTGTAGAGTACACGCTGCTCATTGGCATACACTTCTTTTACCTGCTGGCGTTCTTCCAGTTCTACAGTCTCTTGATGGCCATCGGACTTGCGCTTGCGGTGTTCGGGATGAACTTCCATCTGACGCAGATGCGAGAGAGGAGGCGCGCCTCGGCACCCGACAGCCGGCAGCGAGTACTCGCGGACACGTTTGAATCGATACTTTTCCTTTTCTTTGTAGCACTTATCTCCTCCGGCGGGTTGATCGGGCGATGGCTGGACATCGGGAACCAGGAATACCTGGGGTACGTTGCAGCCATCCTCGGAGGTCTCTTCCTGGCGGGCCTCACTGGCGAGATCTACTGGCAGCGCAAGCATTTCAGGGAACTCGACGAAGAGGGGCTTCAGAACTACATCGCCAATCTCCGGCGGACTATCATCCTTCCTTACACGACGATCAGGCGCCGCAGCTGAGCGGTCCGTCGCGCCGTCGAAAACCTCCTCATGGACGTCCAGAGCTTCTTCGAGGACTCTCTGCGCGAGAGCGCGCATGTCAAGCTGCAGACGATCGACGCGTGTGGCGAGGCCGTTCTTCGTGCCGTCGCCCTCATCGTTGATTGCTATCGAAATGGTGGCAAGGTTCTGTTCTGCGGCAACGGAGGGAGTGCAGCTGATGCGCAACATCTGGCCACGGAGATGATGATCCGCCTCTCTCATGACATCCAGCGCCCCCCGCTTGCAGCAATCTCTCTGAGTACTGACTCGTCGAATCTGACGGCGTGTGGCAACGACCTCGGATTCTCCGAACTCTTCGCGAGGAACATTCAGGGTCTGGGGCGTCCGGGAGACGTTTTGATTGCCATTTCGACCAGCGGCACGTCGCCGAACATCATTCGCGGAGTCGAGGTTGCGCGGGCGGTTGGAATGCACGTCGTTGGAATGACGGGTCAGGGGGGCGGCAGGCTCCGCGAGCTGGCCGACGTTATCATCGCGATCCCTTCGTCCAATACCCAGCGCATTCAGGAGGCCCACATTACGATCGGACACGTGCTCTGCGAAACGACCGAACAGACTCTTTACGGTGCGACATGATGCGACGACTCCTCCCCTTCTCCCTCTTTCTCCTGGTGCTGGCGATCACGACCAACACCGGGGACCCGAGTTTTGCGGTCGCTGGGGGGCTCGGAGGTGATTCAACTGCCAGGCGGAAGCCGGTAGGGGGCGCTGACACGCTTGGATCCGTGGACCGACTCGGGGGAGCGCTCCGCGCAATTGCGCAAGGATCGGAGGAGATGAAGGGGGCGCGGATCTCCGTCGTCGTCCGCTCGCTCAAGAATGGACGGACAATCTTCTCGCTCAACCCCGATCTCCCTTTGACGCCGGCCTCCACTACCAAACTGGTTACAACCTACACCGCGTTGAGCGAGCTGGGTCCCGGCTACCAGGTCAAGACGATCATATCGTCCGCTAGCCGCCCGACCGACGGCACAGTGCGGGGCGACCTCTACATAAAAGGGCATGGTGACCCCTTCCTGACCGTGAACGACATCGACGATCTGGTCGACCAGCTCCAGCGCCAAGGCGTTCGCGGTGTCCAGGGACGCGTCATTGGTGACGGCACGTTCTTCGACAACGTCACCAGCCGATACGAATACAGTGGAGATAGCGACGACCCTGAACCGGTCGCCCCCGTGGAGGCACTTACTGTGCAGGGGGGCTGGTTCAGTGTGATAGTCTCCTCAACGTCTATAGCTGGCGGCCCTCTGAATGTGCAGACATATCCTCACTCCGACGCCTTCGAGATCGCCAGTACCGGCACGGTGGGGGCACCTCCGGCAGCCCGGCGTCGTCGTGGGGGGAAGAAGAGTCTGGATGGTGCAGGTCGAGGGGTGGATCCACAGGTAGAAAATCTGGACCGGCGCGGCCTGAAGGTTGTGGTGACGGATGGCCCGGACGGCCGGCAGATCGTCACGGTTTCCGGCACTCTGGCGCCCCGGAAGACGGCCAACTACAAGTACCGGATGAGGAGTGCACCAACCGTCATTGCGGGCATGGTGAGCGAGCGCCTGCGGCGTTACGGAGTGAAGGTGGGGGGACTGCCGGGAGCGGGCACATCCCCACCCAGGGCGAAGATCCTTGCTGAGACGGGACGGCCGATCATGGAGATCCTGCGGCTGGTCATGAAGAACAGCAACAACTTCCTGGCAGAGCATGTGTTCAAGATGATTGGTGGGGCGTCTCGGGGTACCGGTTCGACGGCGGCCAACGCAGTCGCACGCATTCAGACGCGAATGGAGATAACGAATGTCGACTTCCAGCGCTGTGTGATCAACGACGGCTCGGGACTCTCCCGGCGGAACTGTCTCTCCGCGGAGGCACTCAGCGGGATACTGGAAGCAGCCCACAACGACCCGCACGTCTTCCAGGCGCTCTATGAAACAATGTCGATAGCAGGCGTGGACGGCACGCTAAGACGGCGTATGAAGGGCTCGCTGGCCGAGGGGAATGCTCATGGGAAGACTGGCACCCTAAGGAACGTCTCTGCTCTCGCCGGGTACGTCACGACCCGCGACGGAGAACTCCTCTGTTTTGCCATTCTGATGAACGGCCCGAACGTGGGAGCATATCGGGCGACGCAGGACAAGCTTGTAACGCGTCTTGCCGACTTCAGCTACAACGACGCTCCGGTCGTCGTACCCGCGCCGGTTGTCCGTCCGGTCGTTCCGGCGGGTAAGAAGCGGTAGCTGTTCCGCTGCTATGCGGCGACCAACGTGTCAATCCACCGCGGTCGAACGACGCTCCCCCCGACGCCTTGAAAAAAGAAAGAACTTGACAGATATGGGAGGCATGGTGATATTTGCACCGAGCCAGCATCCACAGATCCCCCTCTTTCCAGGATATCTGAATGTTGCTCCAGAGGTAAAGGAGCAGGCGACGGAGCCTTTTGTGGGTGGCGATGCGGAGGAGCAGGTCCCGCGATTGCCCTTGTGGCCGTTACGGCGCGCCTCTGTCCAGTGCCTCCACGATATTCTCTCCGTCGGCAGCCCCCGAGTAGATACGAACATCGCCACTACTCCCTGCGGCACGACTACAGCCCTCTATCGACCGTTGTCCAAATCCTAGCCTGTATCCGGGTATTGACGCAGAACGCGACCCGCAGTCCGTCATTCTCCGCGCGGCATTCACACCTTTTCTCCACGTCAGGACCATTTCAGCATGTCCACACCCGAAGCAACGGCGACTCTCGACCTTGCCGAACTGAAGTCGAAGCGTATAGCCGAGCTCACCGAAATCGCCAGGAATCTGAACGTACCAGGGTATTCCGAGTACCGGAAGCAGGAACTGATTTTCAAGATTCTGGAGGCGCAAACGCAGCTCCAGCGCCAGGAAGGCAAAGACAACGGGATAAACTTCTCCGAAGGTGTCCTGGAGGTCCTCTCGGATGGCTACGGCTTCCTCCGCTCATCCGACTACAACTACCTCCCCTCCCCGGATGATATCTATGTCTCACCGTCGCAGATCAAGAAATTCGGTCTGAGAACAGGAGATACGGTCAGTGGACAGGTCCGGTCACCGAAGGAAGGGGAGCGATTCTTCGCCCTGTTGAAGGTCGAGAAGGTCAATGGGCAGTCCCCAGATGTCATGAGGGACCGCACGATCTTCGACAACCTTACCCCGCTCTACGCCAACGAGAAGATCAATCTGGAATCGACCCCCGGCGAGTATTCGATGAGAATCATGGACCTGCTGACCCCTATCGGCAAGGGACAGCGCGGTCTGATCGTTTCGCCACCCAAATCGGGGAAGACGGTCCTCCTGCAGAAACTCGCCAATGCCATTGCTCGGAACCATCCCGAGATCAAGCTGATCGTTCTACTGATCGACGAGCGCCCTGAGGAAGTGACGGATATGGAGCGCTCGGTTCAGGCCGAGGTGATTTCATCCACGTTTGACGAGCCGCCGGAGAGGCACGTCCAGGTGGCCGATATGGTCCTGGAAAAAGCCAAGCGAATGGTTGAGGCGGGCTATGACGTCGTCATTCTGCTGGACTCGATTACGCGACTCGCCCGTGCGCACAACACCGTTGTCCCCCACTCCGGGAAGATCCTCTCCGGTGGTGTCGACGCAAATGCGCTCCACAAGCCGAAGCGTTTCTTCGGCGCCGCCCGTAATATTGAGGAGGGCGGGTCGCTCACGATCATGGCAACCGCTCTAATTGACACGGGTTCCCGAATGGACGAGGTGATCTTTGAGGAATTCAAGGGTACCGGCAACATGGAAATCATTCTGGACCGGCGCCTGGCTGATCGACGCATTTTCCCTGCCTTTGACATCATCCGCTCGGGAACGCGTAAGGAGGAACTCCTGACGGACGCCACAGATCTCAACCGCATCTGGATCCTGCGGAAAGTGACGGGCGATATGACGCCGCTGGAGGCAATGGAGTTCCTGCTTGATCGAATGCAGGGCACAAAGACCAACAAGGAGTTCCTCAAGGCAATGTCCTCGTAGGCTCCAACTCGTTGGGGGATAATCAAAGGGCATCGCGGCAACTGCGCGATGCCCTTTTCATTTCCTGAAGTCCGGAAACAAATTCATCCCCGGGGTGTTCGTCAAGCGAGCGAGCGCTTGCACGCTCTTGTTTGCTACCTGTCCCATCAAGTGAGAACATTCGCCCCCAGGAGTGTTGTCTCACCATGGATTCGTCAGGGGCCCCCCATCCCGCCCGCATCCAATGCTCCTTTGAATTCCCACACCTCCGGGAGGGTTCCATGAACACGCGTATCACCCTGCTCCTTCTGATCGCTTCGGGGCTACTCGTAGTGCACGGCACAGCCAGTGCTACGGGCGCTCTCTTCGGTCGGCAGATCAACAGTACCGCCACGTATCAGTCGATGGAAATCCGGACCTACGACGCCCAGGTTTCGATCAATGACCATTATGCCGTCACAAAGATCGACCAGCGCTGCTTCAACAATCTGAGGGCAACGGTCGAGGTCACGTTCATTTTTCCGCTCCCCGAGAACGCGTTCGTGACCTACTTCGCCTACTGGTTCAACGGCCAGAAGTACGTGGCCAGCATCAAGGAGCGCCAGCAGGCGCAGAAGACCTACGACTCGCTGGTCAAGAGGATGATCGACCCGGCCCTCCTTGTCGATTTGGGGAACAACATCTTCAAACTGAACGTTGCCCCGGTCCACGCAAACTCGGAGCTGCGCTTCGAAATGACCTACGTGGAGCTCATTCCGCAGAACAGTGGGTTTTCCGATTTCCGATTTATCCTGAAGACGACTGGCCTGAGCCCCACTCCGCTCCAGCGCGTCAGCGTTGTTGTTGATGCGACGTCGCAGCGACCGTTCGAATCCTTCGTCGTCCCGGGTCAGGGAAACACGCCTGCCACCACTATTGATCGTGTGGACTCCACCCACTACCGCGCGATTTTCGGTGATGAGAACTACGTCCCGGACAGCGATCTACTGATTCGCTATCGCGTGGCCCACAAACCGTTCGATGCGACGGTGATCAGTTTCCTGCCGAAGACGGGGGACTCGTTGGGCCCCGACGGCTATTACGGCATGTGGGTCACTCTCCCCGACACCCTCGAGGGCGTGCAGCGAACGGGCCGGAGCATTGTTTTCACGGCCGATGTGTCGTCAAGTATGTACGGCGAACGAATGGACGGTCTGAAGCAAGCCCTCGGGATTTTCCTTGATGGCCTGATCCCCGAGGACCGCTTCAACATATTGGTCTTCAGCACCGGCGTCGCCACGTTTCGACCCGATCTTGTGCAGGCGTCGCAGAGTGAGATCGAGGCAGCACGCATGTATGTTCAGCAACTGGGTGCGTCGGGGTTGACAAACATCGACGAGGCACTGTTGAAATCCCTCTCGATGTCGTTTAGTGATACCAGCGCGAACAACCTGCTAATATTTATGACCGACGGTGTACCAACATGGGGGGAGACACTAACCGGTGCAATCATTGACAGTGCGGTCGCTCGCAACGGCGCCCGTGTTCGCATACTTCCGTTCGGGATTGGAAACGACCTCAGCCCGGATCTGCTGGACGAGCTTGCCGCCCGAAACGGTGGGTACGCCACCTATATCCCGACTGGCGCAGGGTTCGCAGAGTCCATTCGCGCGTTCTTCCAACGCGTCGTCCTTCCGCCCATAACTGACATCAACGTTTCTATTGTCGGGCTTTCCGCTTACGATCGCGTACCGGAGATTCCGACGACCACGGAAGCGGGTCGGCAGGTTGTGCAATTCGGCCGATATATCACCGGAGGAGAATACCCGATTCGCGGTTCCGCCATGGCGAATGGCGTACAACTTTCACTGGAGACCACCGGGTACTTTCAGGACACGGCGGGGGGGCCGCGCGAGATTGGAACGCTCTGGGCACGTGGGAAGATCGACGACCTGCTTCGTCAGATCAACATTTATGGCGAGAAGAAGGAATTGGTCGATGCTGTGATTCTGCTGTCGATCAGGTTCGGCATACTCACACCATACACGGCCCTCTATGCCGACCCAAATGGAACCGGCGACGTCGATGAGCGGGTTGTTGCTCTCAGACTTGCGGTGGAGAGTGTCGCGCCCAATCCCATGCGCGACCGAACGGTCGTCAAATGGCATATGCCTCAAGGGGGAGGGCGGCATGCTTCGGTCGACGTTCTGGATGACCGTGGCCATGTCGTGGCTCATCTTGTGAACGCCGACGTGGAGAGCGGGCCCCAGCAGACGGTGTGGACGGGTATCGACGACGAGGGGAACAGCGTGCCGACGGGCATATACTTCATTCGGGTCGTCGCCGGCGGACAGGAACGGACCGTGAAAGTGGTGATCATCCGTTGAGAAACTGACCTGCCAGCGATAGGACGCGACATTCAGCCGACTGGTACCTCGCGCACGTGAAACGGCCTGCTCGTCAATCCGATGAGCAGGCCATTTCGTTTCTTCGCACGCAATGCCGCGTTCGATCTATGAGCGGCCCACGAGTCTCGCACGCAGCCAATTCGTGACGTTGTCGAAAATGAGGTAGACGCCGGGAACAACCAGCAGGGTAAGGAACATCGAGACAGAGAGTCCACCTATCACTACGATGGCGAGTGGCTGCATCAGTTCCGATCCTTCACCAAGAGCCAGGGCCAGGGGGAGCATTCCAAGCATCGTTGTCAGTGTTGTCATCAGGATTGGGCGAAGTCGGGCCGCGCCCGCTTCAACCGCGGCCTCGATAGCCACCATTCCCTCCCGCTTTCGATCCTCGATATACTCCACCAACAGAATCGCATTGTTGACAACGATTCCGACAAGCAGGATGACGCCCAGGAGAACCGGAGCGCTCTGTGGTGTATCGGTCGCCCAGAGAGCGAATCCAACACCGATGAGCGACAGTGGAATTGCGGTCATGATCACGAGCGGACTCATGAGCCGTTCATACTGAATGGCCATGACAATGAAGACAAGAAAGACCGCCAGCGACGTAACGATCGTGAGATTCCTTTGGTTCTCGACTATCGTCTCCTCGTCCCCCCCAATAATGATCCCGTAACCCTCCGGGAGGTCGAGACCCACAACACGGGATCTAATGGCGTTGTTCACATCAACGACCGTCGCGACGTCCGTGTTGACGTCGGCCGTGATCCTGAACTGCCGATTCTGATTTTCACGAAGGATGGTTGATGGTCCGTTGCGGCGCTCGATGCGCGCGACGTCTCGGAGGTACACGGGCCGATCCCCGCCTGGGTAAACGGCGATTGAACCAAGCTCCTCCTGCGAGGTGAAGTTCGCCCGTGGGAGCTGCACCCGAACATCGAACTCGTTTCCGCCATCGACATAACGCGTTGGAACCGCACCATCCAGCGCCACCCGGACGGTTTGGCCGACGTCGGAGACGTTCAATCCCAGGAGTGCTATCCTGTCCCGATCGAGAGTGATCGACAGCTCCGGGCTGGCCTCGTCGGTCGTTGGCTGCAGGCCCTCCAGCCCCTGCACGCCCTGAAGCGCTCGCATCAACTGCCCACCGATACTCTCGAGAACGCGAGCGTCATCACCTTGCACGTTGACAACGATGGGCTGGTCACTACTCCCCGTTCGAAGGCCGCGGATCCGCGGTGGTCGCACGGTGATACGTGCGCCAGGCACGCCGAGCGAGTCAACCTTCTTCTGAAAAAGTGCGACCCATGCAGTGGCCGACATCGTCGGTCGCGATGCGGACCCAGTCAGCTGTACGGTCAGCGATCCGCGGCTTGCTCGCTGCGAGGTGAAGCTTCCGAAGAGAGATCCGCCGGCCGTTGTGAAGATGCTCTCGACATGGGGCATTTCCCTCGCAAGTCGCTCGAGATCGGTGGTTACCTGATTTGTGCGCGACGGTGGCGTCCCCGCAGCCATCGTAACGCGAACGTCTATGCGTCCATCGTCGACCGTCGGAAGGAATTCACTTCCAAGTCCGGTGGTCAATCGAACGCTTACCACCAGAAGGGCTCCCGCAAGGGCTAGAACTCCCCAACGCCATCGAATCGCACCACGCACGACCCGTCGATAGAGGTTTGTCAAGCCGTTGATCCACGCGTCAAACGTCCGCTTCGGCCGCGAGCGTTCAAGACCGCTGGAGAACCTGACCCTCGCCAGAAGCGCGGCGAGTGTGGGAACGAGTGTAAGGGCAGCGGCAAGTGAGGCGAGAATTGCGAATGAGATCGTCAGAATCAGTTCCCGGAAAATCAACGCTGACAATCCGCTTATCAGAAGGAACGGAACCACCGCTGCAAGGTTTGTCATCGTGGATGCGACGACCGCGCCTCCAACCTCGCCCGCCCCAACATGGGCCGCTTCAACTGGATCATGGACGTCCAGTTGCTTCCGTCGGAAGATGTTCTCCAGCATGACAATGGAGTTGTCAACCAGCATGCCCACGCCGAGAGCTAGTCCACCCAATGACATGATGTTGAGGGTGAGTCCCCCCATCCCCATCATCATGAATGTCGCCATCACGGCCAATGGGATCGATACACCAACGATAATCGTCTTGCGAAGACTCCCGAGGAACAGCAGGACCACGACCATCGCAAGACCAGCCCCCGCCAGTGCCGCGTCGCGCACGCTGGAGACGGCATTTCGGATGAAGAACGATCCGTCGAAGACCGTTGTGTATGTGACGTCATCAGGAATGAAGCGGCTGAGATGAAGCGACTCGATCTTCGCCGCAACCTTGTCCGCAACCTCAACCGTGTTCGCGTCAGGTTGTTTGCGGACCGATATCTTCACCGCTCGCTCGCCGTCCAGTCGGACCCAGAGGCGCTGGTCCCGGCTGGTATCAGAGACAGTGGCAACCTCGCGAAGAGGGATCTTCTGACCGGTTGAGCCAATCGGGAGTAGAACCGACTCGATATCCCCGACCGTGTTGAACTTCCCGCTGGTTTTGCCAATGATCTCGAATGACTCAGACGTCACGTTGCCGGCTGCGATATCCTGGTTCTCCCGCTGGAGTGCGACCAGAATACTTGCGATCGACAATCCATAGCTCCGGAGTCGCTCCTGATCCAACGTGACACGTATCTCGCGTGCGATTCCCCCTGACACATCCACGGACGCCACACCCTCCACTGTCAGCAGCTGTGGCGCCAGCTGCCGCTCGGCCCATAGTCCCATTTCAACCGGATCGCGCTCCGGCGATCGGAAACCAACCTCGTAGATGGGGATTTGTGATGGATCGAACTTGAAGATCGTTGCCGGATCAGCCTCTTCGGGGAGATTGCTTCTGACGCGGTCGAGGTTCTTCGAGGCGTCCTGGAGCGCGAAGTTGACATCTGTCCCGTACCGGAAGTAGAGATTCACCTCCGAGCGACCTTCGGTAGTTTCACTCTCAATTCGATTGACGTTCTCCGTAGTGGCAAGACTGGCCTCCAAACGCCGGGTGACCTGTTCTTCCATCACTTCGGGTGCGACACCCGGCCATGTGACCGTTGCTCGAACCTGCGGGTAAACGATGGAGGGCAGGAGATCGACGGGTAGTCGCGAGAGATAGAACGCTCCAAGAACCACGACCACCGAGGTCATCGCAAGCGTCCCGACCGGGCGCCGAATTGCGGCGCTCCAGATTCCGCTATGCCGATTGATCATTCAGCACTCCGGGTTGACGTCAATGAATCCACCCCGGATGACACTACTCGCACCCTCGCTCCCGGGCGCAATGTTGATTGTCCTCCGACGACAACCCGATCACCATCGGTCAGCCCATCAACGATTTCTACCCACCCCTGAGAAGGCGCTCCCGGTCGTACCGTCCTACGCTCCAGCGAGTCTCCCTGAATCACGAAGACATACGACCCGGTCTCCCCAACAGCAATAGCCCCGGAGGGTACGGCAAGAACCGATGAACGGCGATCTATTGCGAACGTGAGTCGAGCCAGGAATCCTGGCTTCAGCGAAACGCCGGGGGGGCGTCGTCCGATTGCGACCTCGACAGGAACAAGTCGACTGTCATCGGCAGCTGGGAAAATCCTCCTGATACGTCCTTCGATTCGCGCACCAGGGTACGCATCCACGGTGATCGGGACGATGTCCCCCACCTTCATGGAAACGACATCGAGCTCGGACACACGGACCCGCACCACCAGCATCGACACGTCGGCGATCTCCACGATCTTCTGATTGGCGGCGACGGTCCCTCCGACCTCAACACTCCGTGCAGTAATCACACCGGAGGCCGGGGCTGTGATCCGTGTGAAGCCACGGCGGGTCTCCCAAAGACGAAGGTCGCTGCTTGCCACGGTGAAATCGGCAAGGGTCTCCTCGAGCTCCGCCTCGGTGGCTAGCTTTCGCTCCACCAATAGCTTTGTCCGCTCGTACTTCCCCCTCGCGTTCTGCAGGGTCGCGCGCGCGCGCTCCACCTGCGCATTGATCTCTCTGGCATCGAGCGTGGCTATTGTTCGGCCTCGCGATACATAGGCGCCCTCTTCCACCGTTATCGTCCTTATCGTGCCGGCCATCATGCTGCTTACTGCCGTGACACGCACCGGTTGGATGGGTCCGCTTACAGATATATCGCGTGCCAGCCCCCTTCGTTCGGCAACCGCTGCGGCCACCGGAACAACCTGCTCCCCTTTCTTCTTTGGTCGCCCTCCGCCGCCTGGCTTTGGCTCTTCGCCCGTGGACGAACATCCGGTCGCCAAAGCGACGGCGAACGCGAAGAGAGGAATCAGATGGTGGTGTTGGGAGCGGAGTGTCATAGAGAGTGTTCGTTGGGTCTCGCGGGCGGCTGGACGTAATGGTTTGGTGGGCGAAGCTACAGGCGCAATTCTACAAGGCCGCGTCGATCTTCGATCGGCATTTGGGACACTCGACGTACCTCCCGCCTGTTGGGGAATCGACATACACCAGGTAGGTGCTGTCGCACGACGGACACGGCTTGTTGATTGGAAACTTGCTCGACGTGAATCGACAGTCGGGATACCTCGAGCAGGCGTAAAAGACACCGTTGTATCGTCCGCCTGTGCGAGCGACCACATCTCCTTCGGCGCAGGACGGACACGTTACACCGAGGGGAACAGGGCGTGTCCCGCGGCACTCCGGATAACGGGTACACCCGTAGAACTCGCTCCCTTCACGCCCACTGCGGAGCCTCATCGGAGCATTGCACTGCGGGCAGTACATCGTTTTCTCTTCGGGCGGGGCGACGGCATTGTCAAGCTGCAATGGCTCTCCAGGTTGGTTAGCAGCCTGGCGCGCAATCATGGGGGCGTTGCGGGGACGCGCAGGACGGCGGCCTCCCGCTCCCACTTTGGCAAGCGCCTGCTCCAACGGTCGGTAGAACCCCTGGACCACCTTCAGATAGCTGTTTCGACCTCCCGCGATCGTATCCAGGTCCCCTTCCATCTTGGCTGTGAACCTGATGTCGAACAACGTAGGGAAGCCAGCGACAAGGGCGTCGCTCACTTTCATCCCAAGATCGGTCGCATGGAGTCGCCGATCGATCTGCTCCACATATCCTCGGTCCTGAATGGTCGCGATGATCGACGCATATGTGCTCGGCCTGCCGATCCCCTTGGCCTCCATTTCCTTAATCAGTAGGCTCTCGGTGTAGCGAACGGGGGGGCGGGTCGCACTATGCTTTGTGTCCAATGCCTCCAGAGCTATCGGCTCCCCCCTTCGCATGTTGGGTGGAAGCGAGGTCTGACCGTCGTCGTCGTCCCCCTCCTTCCCCTTGGACTTCCGCTCCTTGCTCTCATCGACATCGTCGTACACCTGCTGCCACCCCCGGAAGCGAACGACCCGACCGGTCGCGCGGAAGAGAAACGGTCCGCCCTCTATGTCAACCGTTGTCTGATCGAGTATCGCTGTGGCCATGCAGCTCGCTACGAAGCGACTCCAGATCAGCTCGTACAGATCGGCGGCCTCGCGATCAAGATGTTTGCGGGCCTCCTTTGGCGTGATCCGGACGTCGGTCGGACGAATCGCCTCATGCGCATCCTGGGCCTTCACGGCCTTCGCCCGCGGTTTGGACTTCGGAGTCGCTCCTCGTCCATCCGTGCGAAGGGGCAGGTATTCCTTGCCGTAGTTCTCGTAGATGAAAGCCTCGGCTCCGTCGCGTGCTTCGTCGCTAACGCGGGTCGAGTCTGTCCTCATGTACGTTATCAGCCCCGTTCGCCCTCTGGCTCCGATCTCTGCCCCTTCATAAAGATTCTGGGCGAGCTTCATTGTTCGCTGCGGGTTCATCCGGAGCTTGCGGGAGGCCTCCTGTTGCAACGTGGATGTTGTAAACGGCTCCGGTGCTCCTCGGCGGACCTCCTTCTTCGTAATTGAGGCTATTGCATACTCTTCTCGTAGCGCTCTCTCGCGGAGTTCTTCGGCTTCGGCACGTGATGATATCGAACGCATCCGAGGCAAGGTCTCTTCGTCGGCGGCGGTGAGCGCCGCGCGATCGAATTCCCGCTTGTCCAGCACGGCAGAGCCGCTGGGATTGCGGATGTCCAGGCCGTCGGCTCGTACGAGTCGGGCAACGATCTCCTCGTCCCTCCCTGTTCGGAATCGTCCGACGAGCGACCAATACTCGATGGGGATGAACGAATTGATCGCGCGCTCTCGTTCAACCACCAATCGTAGCGCCACGGATTGCACCCGTCCGGCCGAGAGTCCGCGGCTCTCTCCTCGAAACGTCTTCCAGAGAAATGGAGAGACCTTGTATCCGATCAACCTGTCCATTACACGGCGGGCCTCCTGCGCGTGGACCATGTCCTGATCGATATCGCGCGGCGCGTTCATTGCCGCCGTAACGCCCGCCTTCGTGATTTCGTTGAACAGGACCCGACGGATACGACTGTTTCTCGGGGAGATTTCCTGCGCGATGTGGTGTGCGATTGCCTCTCCTTCTCGATCAGGATCCGTCGCCAGGAAGACCTCGGAGCATCGTTCGGCAAGTTGTTGCAACCGCTTGACGACATCCTCCTTTCCGCGAATGATCTCGTATGTCGCGCGGAAGTCCTCTTCAACATCGATTGAGAGCCCCTCCCTCGGAAGATCCTTGACATGACCTATCGAGGCCTCGACGATGTAGTCCGGGCCCAGGTACTTGTTGATTGTCTTCGCCTTTGCGGGAGACTCGACGATGACAAGGGTCTTCATGGCACTCAATCTATTTCCAATGCGGACAGGACACAACGGACCGGACGTTCACATCGGGGTTGCTATTTTTGGCCCCCTATGAAGAAAGTCCTGATCGTCGCCTACTACTTTCCACCGTCCGGGGGCCCGGGCGTACAGCGCGTGTTAAAGTACGTGCAGTACCTGCGCCAATTCGGATGGGAACCGGTCGTGCTGACCGTGGAAGACGCGAACTTCCCCGCGCGCGACGAATCGCTCCTTGCCGAGATTCCGCCGGACGTCAAGGTGGTTCGAACAAAGATATTCGAACCATATGATCTCTACCGCAAGCTGACAGGAAAGGGGGCGGGAACCGCGATCGACGTCAATACCATTCGCAAGAAAGGGGCGCGCATTCCAATGTCCGAGCGATTGTCCGAATTCATCCGCGCGACATTCTTCATTCCGGATGCACGACGGGGTTGGTTGCGACACGCTGTGCGCGCAGGGCTGAAGACGATTCGTGAGGACGGTATTGAAGCGATCTATAGCTCGTCTCCCCCCTACACATGTGCTTTGATCGCGCGTGCGCTCAAGCGACGGTCGGGCCTGAGATGGATAGCTGGATTTCGAGACCCTTGGACCGGTTTCATCACGACACCAAATCGCTGGGCCATACCGCGGGCGATTGACCGACGTCTGGAGAGAAGCGTGTTCACCGAAGCGGATGCGGTAGAGGTGGCCTGGCTGGGTATTGAGAAGGACGCTCGCGGGAAGTACCCGGAACTGCCGGGGGACAAGTTTCATCATCTTCCCAACGGGTACGACAGCCATGACTTCCCCGATGTCGATGCATCCGAACGGACAGATCCACGATTCACCGTAACCTACACCGGGTCGATGTACGGCCTGCGGAACCCGGACGCGTTTCTCAAGGCCGTTGAAGGGCTCGTGAACGACGGGAGCGTCGACGCCAACAAGCTTCGACTTCGATTTATCGGCCGATTTGGGGAGGAAGTGCACGAGATGTTCCGGTCGTCGTCGGTTCGTTCGTCGATTGAGGTTGAGGGGTACATGCCGCATCGTGAGAGCATCGTTCAACTCCTGTTGTCGGATGCGCTCCTACTGGTGGTCGATGAATGCGATGAAAGCGAGGAGGTGGTGCCGGGGAAGGTGTACGAATATATCGGCTCCGGAAAACCGCTGATCGCAGTCGCACCTGAGAAGAGCGCTATCGCTGACCTGCTGAAGGAAACAGCCGCTGGATACGTCGCTCATCAGTCGAATATCGCCGGAATCGCAAGGGCAATCAAAGCGTTGTACGACGATCATGCTGCCGACAGGAGGACGTTGCAGCCAATCGTGGAGCACGTCGAGCGATACGAGAGAAAGAACATGACCGCCCGGCTGGCGGCCCTTCTTTCCGGCGAATTGCCGTAACTTCCGCCCGCGTCCCGCCCGGGACGTTCCTACCGTTATTCATTCCAACCGGCCATGAGTCCCACGAGAATCCTCATTATCGACGACGACACGGAGTTGACCGACCTCCTCAAGGAGTTTTTCGAGCAGCAGGAGGCGATGGTGCAGACCGCGGACAGACCTTCACTCGGCATCAAGCGTGTTCGGGATTTCCACCCTGACGTCATCGTTCTGGACGTCATGCTACCCGAAATGGATGGGTTCGAAGCCGCCCGCAAGATTCGCGAACATTCGCAGATCCCGATTATCATGTTGACGGCGCGTGGCGACGTTAACGACAAGATTACGGGATTAGAGACGGGCGCGGACGACTATCTGTCGAAGCCGTTTGACGTTCGCGAACTGTGGGCCCGTATTCAAGTCATTCTTCGGAGAGTCACGCGGGACACGGGCACCGGTGGCGTCTATTCGTTCGATGGCCTCGAGGTGGACATAAACACACAGGCGGCCAAGCTGGATGGAAAAACACTCGACTTGACGACTGCCGAATTCGAAATGCTCCGTCTCTTCGTCGAGAATCCTCAGAAGCCTCTCGACCGTGACTTCATGATGGAACAGACCAGGGGCATCCCGTGGGAGTCGTTCAACCGTTCGGTCGACGTTGTCGTGAGTCGCCTCCGACAGAAGCTGGGAGACGATCCGCGGCGTCCGCGCTTCCTCAAAACGATCTGGGGAACCGGGTACATGTTTATCGGCCAGACACCGGAAGAGGCGGCCGCAGAAGCCGAGGCCGCACCTGTCAAAGAAACGCCCCCCGCCTCTGGACGCTCCCGCAAGGGATAGCGCGATGACACAACCGTCGGCTCCCTGGTCGATTCCCGTGCGTCACCTGCGCCCGCGGATGACGCTCTTCCGCAGGGTGCTGGCACTCGTGCTCCTGACTGCCATTGTCGCTTCGGTCGCTATCGGCGTCTATTATCGATACGTCGTGCGGGGGAGCTACGATCGTTTTCTTCGCGAACAGATCGGCACGTTCATTGGACTGATTGTCCGAGACGTGGGCGTACCACCCGACACTTCGGTTGCACAACGGCTCAGCAGGACATTTCCCGTCGACGTTCGTGTCGAGCGTGGCAACTACTCCTGGTCCACCGACACCAGCGTCTCAACTCCCGCGCGTATCGCCACCGAGACACTCCCAGGGGGATTTGATCGTGGAGACACGTTCCTGTTTCGGAATTTCGGCGATCGATTCTATGCAGTCGTCCTCAAAGGTGAATGGACCTACGTTGTCCGTCTTCGCACCGCGCCGACTGAAGACGCCGTACTACCCACCATTGCACTCGTATTCGTCCTGTTGATGCTGTTCACCGGCGCGTGGTATTCCGTCCGCCGATTCCTGAATCCCATCAAGGAACTCATGGTCGGCGTCGAGGCTGTTGCGTCCGAGAATCTGGACCATACCGTTCCCGTTTCGTCGAGCGATGAGCTGGGCGACCTTACGCGTGCCTTCAATGCGATGACGCAGCGCGTCGCGGCGATAATCGCCTCCAAGCGCCGCCTCCTCTTCGACGTGTCGCACGAGCTGCGATCTCCACTGACAAGAATGAACGTCGCGGTAGCGATGTTGCCGGAAGGAAAAGCGAAGATCTCTATTGAACGGAATATTCGCGAGCTCAACACAATGATCACCGAGCTGCTCGAAAACGAGCGCCTTGTTGTTCTCGGGGGAACCATCGTGGTCGAACCGGTTGACGTGGTTTCGATTGCGCGAAAGGTTATTGACACGTTCGGCTACGATCAGAGACGGATCGAGTTTGACACGCTCACAGAGAGCCTGATGATAACGGCCGATTCACAGCGGCTGACGGTCGCGATTCGGAACGTGATTTCAAATGGACTGAAGTACTCCGCGCAGACAGAGGGACATGTGAAGGTGACCGTCTTTCCGGATGACGACGGCGCTCGGGTGGTTATAGCGGATGAGGGTATCGGTATCTCCGCCGAGCAGCAGGAGCGTGTCTTCGAACCGTTCTATCGAACCGACGATTCACGCTCGCGTGAAACAGGCGGGTACGGTCTGGGGCTTTCACTGACGAAAGCCATCGTTGACGCCCATGGCGGAAACATCAAATTGGAGAGCACCCCGGGAGTGGGAACCACGATCATGCTCTGGCTCCCATGCGAGCCAACCGGCTCCAACGTGCGGGCCGTCGCGAGCGACGAAGGGCGCGCGAGCTGATTCTCGGTGGAGCCCACCACGTCCACGCCCAAATCATTCAGCCCACGCTCGGCATCCGACCTGGCCACAAGGCAACGTACGGAAACAGGCAACCAGCGATCCACGCACGTGCGCCACTCTCTCCCACTCCTCCTCATTCTGTTAACGATATCCTGCGGGGATAGCGACCCGCAGCCCCTGCGCCGCCATGTGACGATCGGTTTGAATCCATCGGAGCGGAGCGAGAACGTCGCACGGAATGCACACATACTCGATTCGCTCATCGAACGACGCACCGGGCTGGACGTCGACATCTTCATCGCACACGACTACAGTGGACTCGTGGAGGCCATGCGCGGAGGGACCGTTGACTTCGCATTCTTCGCCCCCGTCAGTTATGTCTTCGCGGAGCGCATTGCGGGTGCACAGGTCCTTCTGAAATCTGAAAGGAAAGGGCACGGATTCTATTATGGATGCGTGATTGTCAATAGAGACTCGAACTACCGCACACTCGACGATTTGAAGGGGCACGACATCGCGTGGGTCGATCCCACGTCGGCGTCCGGCCACATATTTCCCAAGGCCGGATTGGTGGAGCGGGGAATCGATCCCGAAGCCTTCTTCGGCAAGCAGACATTCGCTGGCGGGCACGACGCCGTCCTCCTCTCCGTGGTCAACGGCACAATCACTGCCGGTGCGACATACGCCAATGACACGCTCGGCCTGGACGGTTCATGGACCCAGCTGGGTGACGGAGCGTTCAAGGACCGCGTTCGGCCGATCTTCTATAGCCGTCCGATACCGGGGGACAACCTGGCCGCTTCCAAGGCTGCCATTGACAATATGCCGGATATTGTCGAGGCGATGAAGAGTGGTGTAATGCACATCACTGACGATGCTGCGGGTCGCAAACTGATGCAGGATCTCTATCACGTCGACGCCATGGTTCCGGCCTCATCGTCCGACTATGATCCCGTCCGAAACGCTGCCGAGCTGCTCGACCTGGATATTGCGGGCCGCATCGCGTCGGGAGGACAAGGAGTGGAGCGTGCCCGGGTGGCTCGCGAGCGTGCGGAGAGGAATCGAATTCTGTCGCTCGGTATAGTTCTGTTGGCAGCCGTTGCCGGGCTATCCGCGCTTGTGATTCTCACAACCAGGGATCGGAGAGGGAGACGCAGGCGTAACGCGCTGCCGCAGGTCGACGGCACTAGTACCGATTCGCAGTTCGCAGTTCGCTCGCTGGTTGTCGAATATGTTCGAAGCGACGGTGGGCCGTTCGTCGCGCTAAGTGGGGTAGATCTCGAGATACGCGAGGGGGAGTTTGTCGCGGTAATTGGACTATCCGGCGCCGGAAAGTCAACACTCCTCAGAGCGCTCAACGGAACGATTCCGCCAACACGTGGGACCGTCTGGTTCGATGGAGCGGATATTGGGAACGCGACGCCGCTGCAACTCGCGGCCGCACGGCGGAAGATTGGGTTCATCTTCCAGCAATTCAATCTGGTAAAGAGCCTGTCGGCGGTGACCAATGTTCTGACCGGGCGGTTGGGTCACCGGCGAGGCGTTGCGTCGCTACTCGGTCGATTTCCGGCGAGCGATCGTCAACTCGCGGAGGCGCTTCTACGAGAGGTAGGACTAACGGAGCACTCCTCGCAACGGGTAGATCGACTTTCGGGGGGCCAGCAGCAACGCGTGGCCATCGCGCGAGCGCTTGCACAGGAGCCGAAGGCAATACTCGCCGACGAACCGATGGCCTCTCTGGACCCTCGCCTTTCCGAAGTCGTTCTCGACCTTCTCAAGAAGATTAATAACGAACGGCGCATCACGGTCGTCGTGAATCTGCACGTCCTCGATTTGGCGCGGAAATACGCTGACCGCATCGTCGCCCTGCGAGATGGGCGAGTCGTCTACGACGGCACGCCGGAAGGACTGTCCGACGAGTTGGTCGGCGTCGTGTACCACTGAGCGGTCGATCAAACAAATCTCCGTTGCTTCAATCGCACCCTTCAATTGGAACGATGATTCGTCGCTACGTCCTCATTGCGATCGTGCTCGCGTTCACGATCTGGGCCTTCGGAGCCGTTGGATTCGATCCCGAGAGGATACGAGAGGGCATCTTTGTGAAGCCCTTCTTCGGGGAGTTCATCCGTGGAATGTGGCCGTTCAATTGGGAGCTTCTCCCCGATGTACTTCGCGAGACGTTGATCACGATTCAGATCGCCTGGGTCGGCACTCTGCTCGCGCTGATCGTCTCCCTACCGCTCTCGTTTGCAGCTGCGCGAAACATCGAATCCGGCCGGGCTATAGGCGCCTCGGTACGTTTCTTCTTCAACGTCGATCGGTCGATTGACGTCCTGATTGTCGCCCTTGTCCTGGTCGCCGCCGTTGGTCTCGGTGAGCTTGCCGGTACCCTCGCAATCGCCGTTCACTCAATCGGCTCGATGGGTAAGCTCTTCACCGAGGCCATCGAATCCATCGATCGAGGTCCAGTGGAGGCGATCGAGTCTACTGGTGCAACGCATGCACAGGTCGTCCGATGGGGTGTAGCGCCACAGGTGCTCCCCTACATCGTCTCCTATTTCCTCTACCGTCTCGAGTTAAACATTCGCTCGGCAGTTGTGCTGGGGTTGGTCGGCGCTGGTGGAATCGGATTTCTACTTGCCGACAACATCAAGCAGTTCCAATACACCAACGTATCCATGATTCTGCTCGTGATCGTGGTATTGGTGATGACGATCGATGCGATCTCTGCCCGTCTCCGCAGGAAAGTTGGATAAACCCCGTTCAGCCAATGACGGCGGGTCGAATAACGTAGAAAGGACCTCTCCCCCTCCGGTCTGGGGCTTCGTGGCGGAGCCGACGGAGACGATTTGGATCGCGAGCGAAGAGCAAGGAAACGGTTGCGCAGACAAGGGCATCCAGCGCCCCGTCGTGAGTAACCGACGCGCTCTCCGCTATTGAGAATGCCTCGCACCATTGCCGCGCAAGCGATGCGACCGTCGCCTCTCGATTGTTCCCCTTTTTGTAGTCGAGGACCAACGAGCGACACGAATCGCCGAGCCCGAAGAGCAGTGAAGCACGCGGATGGGTTTCGAGGATGGTGGGTACGTCGCAGGCAAGAGCATCGGCAAGCATCTGGCCACGCACAGGAACGGCCATCAGCGAATTCAGAGAGGCGACCCAGTTGCGACACTCGGTCGGCAAGAGATCGCGAAGTGTCTGGTCCGACGATCGGAACCCCCTCTCGTCGCTCAATGCGTGGCTGAGCTGTGCATCGATGGCAACACCGGCCACGTCATTCCCCATCGCGTACTCAACGATGCCAGAGAGCGTCATTTGACACGGCTGAAGCACGACGGTTCGGTCGTGGCGTGTGCCTGCCACGCCCGCCACCCAAGTATTGTCTGCTCCCGCTACATCGACACCCAGGAAGATCTGTGTTGATGGCATAGAGTCGACTCCCGACGATCTGGTCCTCGCATTCGGAACCACTCTGGTCGCGACAACCGACACTATCGACGGAACGCTCCGCTACCCCTCGACGTGAAGCCTCATCTTCTCAACAGCCTCTGCCGCCGCGGCCTGCTCAGCCTCCTTCTTGGATCGTCCACGCCCTTCTCCCAACGGATCGTTGGCCACAAGCACCTGGACGGTGAAGACCCGTTCGTGATCCGGTCCCTCTTCGTGCACAACGATGTAGCGTGGGGCTCCCAAGCCCTGCGCCTGTACGTGTTCGAGGAGTATGCTCTTGAAATTCTCGTCGATGTAAAGAACCTTCTCGATCGTATCCGGCGTCAGGAGGGTACGGGCGAGGAAGTTCTTCACGGGGATCAGAGAGCAACCGGAATCCAGATATATCGCCGCGACCACCGCTTCAAACGCATCCGCCAGGAGCGAATCGTTCCCCTGCTCCAACGACTGAACGGCTGACGTATTCAGGAGAATGGTGCGCTCCAACTGCACCATTCGCGCACAGATTGTGAGCGCCTTCCGGTTTACGAGGCGGCTCCGCAGCTTGGTAAGCTCACCCTCTTGAATGTCTCCATATCGATGGAAGAGGAACTCACCGATGAGCATGTTGAGGATGGAATCGCCAAGGAACTCCAGCCTTTCATTGCTCAACATCGTGTCGTGCTCAGCGACCTGCAAGTAACTCCGATGCGTCAAAGCCTGCTCAAAGTAGGCGGCATTGACAATCTTGTAGGAGATGCGATTCTGCAGGTGGAGAAGGGCTTCCGGAGTCAGGACTCCGTGGTGGATGAAGTTAGTGCGGTCTTTCTGCGGGGCGAATACGGATTCAACGGACGGCCCCTCACCCGCGGGAGTGCTCCGTCCGAAGAGAATGTCTACGAGCTTACGAATCATGGCAGTTGATTAGCGATCGGATTACTCCACAAACTTTCGGAAGCAAATCGAAGCGTTGTGACCACCAAACCCAAAGGTGTTTGACACGGCGACATTGATGTCCGCCTTGCGCGCAACGTTGGGGACGAAGTCGACGTTGACGGCCGGGTCGGGACTCGTGTTGTTGATGGTCGGATGAACCATTCCGTTGACGATCGACATGATGGTCGCAATGGCCTCGACGGCCCCGGCCGCGCCAAGAAGATGTCCAGTCATTGACTTGGTCGCGCTGATGAGCATGTCCTTCGTGTGGTCACCGAACAGAGTGTTGATCGCCTCGATCTCGGCGATGTCACCGAGCGGCGTGGATGTGCCATGCACGTTGATGTAGTCGACATCCGTGACCTCAAGTCCGGCATCGCGGACGGCCGCGCGCATCGATCGGACGGCTCCCTCGCCGCCGGGGGCCGGTGCCGTCAGGTGATGTGCGTCGGCAGTGGCGCCAACGCCGACAATCTCAGCATAGATGCGAGCACCTCGCTGACGCGCATGATCGAGAGTCTCCAGGACGATGGTTCCGGCTCCCTCGCCCAACACGAACCCGTCTCGACGAGTGTCAAAAGGACAGCTGGCGGACTTCGGATCGTCGTTCCGCGTCGACAAAGCCTTCATGGCATTGAAGCCACCGATCGCCATGGGAGTGACAACTGCCTCTGAGCCTCCCGTCACCATGAGATCGGCGTCGCCGCGCTGAATGTGAACGCAAGCGGCAGCAATCGCATGGGAGCTTGTGGCGCATGCAGACGTGGTGGCGTAGTTCGGTCCCTTCAGGTTATAGCGCATCGAGATCAACCCGGCCGCAATATCCGATATGAGCATCGGGATGAAGAACGGACTGATGCGATGCGGCCCCCCCGTCTCGAACAGGGTCATGTGCTGGTGGTGGTATGTCCACATACCTCCTATGCCTGATCCGTAGATAACGCCGGAGCGTTCCGGGTCCGGTCGCTGGTCGTAGAGCCCCGCGTCCTTCATCGCCTGGTCGGTGGCGACCAGTGCGAATTGCGAGAAGAGATCCGTTCTATTGACCGTGCGCCGATCCAGCAGAGACACTGCATCGAAGCCCTTCACCTCGCACGCAAACCTCGTGTCGTAATCGCTCGCGTCGAATCGCGTTATGTAATCGGCACCGCTTGTACCTGAGAGGAGGGCGTTCCAGAATTCACTGAGCGTATTGCCTATCGGCGTTACTGCCCCCATGCCGGTCACAACGATCCGGCGTCCATTCTCGAGCTGCATAAGGGAAGGTTCTGAAAGGAAGAAGGCCCGGCCTTGCTCCGCCGGGGCGGGAAAGACCGGGCGTCATCACTATGGTCGCGATCAATGTACCGTGACCCGGTCCGCTAGGCGTTTCCGGCCTCGGCCTTCTCGCTCAGATAGCTGACCGCGTCTCCAACCGTCTGAATCTTCTCGGCATCTGAGTCATCGATAGTGACATTGAACGCCTTCTCGAACTCCATGATCAGCTCGACGGTGTCGAGTGAGTCCGCGCCAAGATCGTTGATGAAGGAGGCCGCGGATGTCACCTGCGATTCCTCAACTCCAAGTTTGTTGACAATGATTTCCCTGACCTTGGCTTCGACTTCTGCTGCCATTGCGTTACTCCGAAAAAGAAAGATGTGATATCGTGTTGTTGGGTTGCTGTCCGCCTGTGTCGCCGACACTATCCAACCATGGTCATGCCACCGTCGACGGGGAAAACCTGACCCGTAATGTAGGAAGCGTCTTCGCTGCTGAGGAACGAGACCATGGCGGCCACATCACCTGCAGATCCAATCCGCCCGAGGGGGATGGCTCCCATGATGGCGTCTCGCTGCTTCTCGTTCAGTTGGTCGGTCATGTCGCTTTGAATGTACCCGGGTGCGACGCAGTTGATCAGAATGTTGCGGGATGCTACCTCGCGAGCCATCGCTTTCGTCATGCCCGCCAGCCCCGCCTTGGATGCAACATAGTTTGCCTGCCCGGGGTTACCGATCAATCCGACTACCGAGGAGATGTTAACGATGCGGCCCCATCGTTCCGACATCATCGGACGCAGGACCGCTTTGGTGGCGAGGAATGCGCTGGTAAGGTTCGTCGTGATGACATCATCGAAATCCTGGCGGCTCATACGCATAACAAGCCCATCTCTCGTGATGCCAGCATTGTTGACCAATATATGGATTTTCCCCCACCGCGACAGAACCTTTTCCACGAGCGAATCGATCTCTGCGCCGTCCGTTACGTCGCACTTGACCGACATCGTACGCTCCTCGCCGAGCTCTGACACCAAGCCTTCCGCGAGGTCTGGCGAGGAGTTGTATGTGAACGCAACGAATGCCCCATCCGCCACAAGTCGCCGAACGATCTCGCGTCCGATTCCGCGCGATCCGCCCGTGACAATTGCAACGCGATTGACAAGTCGTCCGCCAGTCGTGGTCTCACTCATTGATGATGTCGGATTCGTTGATAAGGTCCAGACCGGCAAGGTCGGTGACTCCTCGCAGCTCCATCGTGGCATCAATCCGTTTCACAAGTCCCTGGAGGACGTTGCCAGGACCGACCTCGATAAACTCACTGGCGCCGTCCGCAATCATTCGTTGGACCGACTGCGTCCAAAGAACGGGCGACGTCAACTGCCGGAGAAGGGAGTCACGGATTGCCTCAGCGTCCATTATTGGCGACGCAGAGACGTTGGCATATACGGGGAACTCAGCATCCCGAATTGGTGCCTCGGCCAGGGCCTCGGCCAATCTGAGGCGGGCGGGCTCCATGAGTCGAGAATGGAACGCTCCCGAGACGTTAAGCTCCTTGGCCATGCGAGCACCTCTCTCCTTGGCCAACGTCATCGCTACCGCAACAGCCTCTGGCGTACCACTGACAACAACCTGTCCCGGTGCATTGAAGTTTGCATTCTCCACGCTTGCCACACGTGCCGTTGCCTCAGCGCATATCGCCTCGACATCCGAGTCAACGAGCCCTATGATGGCCGCCATAGTCCCTGAGCGGGCAAGCCCGGCTTCCCACATCGCGTCTCCGCGAATCTGCACGAGCTTCAGCGCATCGTCGAACGTCAACGCATTTGCAACGGTGAGCGCAGTGTACTCTCCAAGGGAGTGCCCGGCCGCCATTCCGGGACGTGGGCTGCTGATCTGCTGATACAGAGCGTAGCTGTGAAGAAAGATCGCCAGCTGGGCATGTCTCGTCTGACGAAGGTCCTCCTCCGGACCCTCAAACATCAGACCGGTCAATTCGAAGCCGAGAACGTCGTTTGCGCGATCCATGATATCGCGCACCGATCCGTTGTTGATGTAGGCCTCGCGGGCCATCCCAACGCTCTGAGATCCCTGCCCCGGGAAGATGTATGCACGCATAAGGGGCGTTCGTTACGTGTCAGTGGCCGATCGCGATAGCTCCCCGCTACAGCAGTCGGATGTGTGTTTCAGAACGCCCACCGTACGAGGGCGCCGCCGTAGGTGTAGCCTGCTCCAAACGTCACCAGGATGAGGTTGTCTCCCTTTTGGATTTTCCCCATTTCCCACCACTCACTCAAACAAAGTGGAAGTGTTGCCGATGTCGTGTTGCCGTATCGATCAATGTTGACCATGACTTGATCCATCGGGAGCCCCATCCATTCCGCTGTGGCTACGATAATGCGGAGGTTCGCCTGGTGCGGTACCAGCCACCGAACATCGTCTGCGTTCAGATTGTTTCGGCGCATGATGCTTGCCGCTGCTTCGGCCATGCCTGGGACAGCAGCCTTGAAGACAATCTTACCCTCCTGACGGATGAAGTGCTGGCGCGCGTCGACGGTCTCGTGGGTCGGTGGATGAAGACTCCCACCGGCGGTCTGATACAGATATGGGAGCCCTGCCGGATCGGTCTTGAGGTCAAAGTCGAGAAGCCCATACGATTCGTCCTCGATCGGCTCCAGGAGAACAGCCCCCGCCGCATCACCAAAGAGAATACAGGTGTTGCGATCATCGTAGTCAACGATCGCCGTCATCTTGTCGGCACCAACGACCAGGACGTTCTTGCAGAAGCCGGTTTCGATGAACCGCGTGCCGGCGTTCAGGGCGTAAAGAAACGATGAGCAGGCGGCGTTCATGTCGTAGCTCCACGCGCGCGTCGCCCCCAGCTTCCCCTGAATAATGTTCGCGGTTGCCGGGAAGAGCATATCGGGAGTCACGGTCGCGACCAGGATACAATCGACTTCCTCTGGCTTCAACCCGCGGTGTTCAAGACAGTTTCTCGCCGCGATGACGGCCATGTCACTCGTTGCCCCCTCCTTCAGGTACCGTCGCTCGCGAATGCCGGTGCGAGCCTGGATCCAGGCATCGTTCGTCTCCAAGTAACTCTCGAAGAACTTGTTGTCGTAGATGTCGGGAGGCGTATAGTGTCCGACGGCCGTGATAGCGGCCCTCTTGAGAGATTGCATGGCCCAGGTGTTCGATGATCTGTTGTGGACTGTCGGCCGTGACAATGTAGTCGGACGTCGGCTGACGACGCGATGCTGTCACACGTGACTGCTCCACCGAGTTATTGCGGCGATAGTGCCTCGCCTATCTTCTTGTTGACTTCCTTCCTCACCATTTCCTCCGCTTTGAAGATCATGTTCTTCACAGCAAGAGCAGTGGAACCACCATGACCGATAATCGAGACTCCATTCACACCAAGTAGGGGAACACCCCCATACTCCTGGTAATCGAACTCGCGAAAGACCGCACGCAGAAGGCCGCGCGCAACGCCAACTCGAATACGCGAGAACCATCCCCCCCTCTCGACGACCTGCATGATCTTGGTGCGGAGAAGTCCTGGGACGCTTTCGGCGAACTTAAGGATGATGTTGCCGACGAACCCGTCGCAGACGACAACACGCGTCTCCCCCTTCAGGATATCCCTCCCCTCCACGTTGCCAACGAAATTGAGAGAGCTGTTGCGAAGAAGCTCGAACGCCTCTACGGCACGCGTCTCCCCCTTGCCCTCCTCCTCGCCCACGTTGAGGAGACCGACTGTGGGATTTGCGTAGCCGAAGATTGTCTCGGCGTACACACTGGTCATCACAGCAAACTCATAGAGGTTTCGAGGGCGGGTATCCACATTGGCGCCAACATCGGCAACAATGCAGAATCCGTTCGCTGCAGGAAACTGAGAGGCGATCGTGGGACGCGAGATGCCAGGGAGGCGCCCAAGAATGAAGGTGGATGCGGCCATCACGGCGCCCGTATTGCCGGCGGAGACAAACGCGTGGACCACCCCATCACGATGGAGCCGCACACCCTGAACGAGCGAGCTCTCAACACGGGAGCGGACTGAGGCAGCGGGCTCGTCACCCATGGCGATCACGTCCGGCGCATGATGGATCGATATTCGCGTTCGATCGACACCCGGATGGCGTGCAAGCTCCCGCTCAATCTCATCCTGACGACCGACCAGCACAAGGTCGAACGGCTCCTGCCCGCGCGTGGGATCACGCAACGCCTGAACGGCGCCGAGGACATCTTCCGCGGGTGCGCGGTCGGTCCCCATGGCATCGAGTGCAATGCGAATTCGTGAAGGGGTCATGAAAGCCGGATCGAATCGTCGCTCGAAACGCCCACGGAAAGCGAACGGGCGATGGGAAGGCATGCATCCAAAGGTTCGCGAAGATGGGCCCTGCCGCGATAACGCACAAGCGGGGGCCTGTGTCTAATCATAGCAGGTGGAAC
>CAYWXV010000008.1:50700-94844 GCA_964462535.1 uncultured Alphaproteobacteria bacterium | reverse complement strand
GGGTGTGTACATGTGCTTGGCGCTTCCGGCTCCGGCACCACAACACTCGGCCGTGCTCTGGCAACGCGGCTCTCGTGTGCTCACTTCGACACGGACGATTTCTTCTGGGAGCGAACTGATCCTCCATTCCAGGAGAAGACACCCGTCGAAGCGCGTCAGGCCGCGCTCCGTAGCGCACTTGATGGTGCGGGGAAATGGGTGCTGTCAGGATCGTTGTGCGGGTGGGGAGACGTGTTCATCCCGCAATTCGACCTGGTGATATTCATCTCGCTGGATCAAGACGTTCGGATGGAGCGCTTGAGGAGGCGTGAGATCCAACGGTACGGTGAGGCGGCGCTTGCGCCGGGTGGAGTCATGCACAAGACCTACGTGGATTTCATCGAATGGGCCGCGGCTTACGACACGGCAGGAATGTCACAGCGCAGTCGACTTGTTCACGAAACCTGGCTTGCCGACATGCCCGTTCCCGTGATTCGGCTGGATGGGGCGATGGCGACTGACGAGCAGGTGGAATCAGTGATCGCATTCTCTGGTAGGTAGTTCGCAGACCGCTACCTGTCACCTCCAGGGATGGCGTGTCACATGGTCACAGAGGGGGTTACAGAGGACAACGGGGCGAGATGAGTGGGTCGAGAGTCGGTTGAGCTCCAATAGTACTCGGGTAGAGATGCCTCACGCATACACTCCACCACCAACTATTCAGACGAGTCATTCTACGACCGCAAATCGGCCATCGCCACGGGCGTAAGACGCAGACGGCGTATCGCCCGACCGTGCAGCGTTGTCAGCTGCGAAATTGAACCGACGTCATCGTGAGTGAGCCGGCCACTGCGCGATCATTGAAGAATGATGGCTCGTCGGCGCCCGTCTGAAGTCCAAGAACGTACAGGAGCGGGTAGTAGTGATCGGGTGTCGGGATGGCCAACGTCGCTCCGCTTCCCAGCGACGTGTAGTCAATCAGGGCATCGTGGTTGCGCTCGAGGATATTCTTCTTGAAGATATCGTTCATCTCCAGTGCCCAGTCGAAGCCATACTCGTTTTCATCGAGTTTATTCCAGGCGATACGGCGAAGGTTGTGCACCATGTTCCCGCTCCCGATAATCAATACACCCTTTTGTCGCAGGGACGCGAGTTCCCTTGCCAGGTCGTAGTGATATTGCGGAGGACGATTGTAGTCGATGCTCAGTTGGAGGACCGGAATATTGGCGTCCGGATACATGTGCCGGACAATGCTCCAGGTTCCGTGATCCAACCCCCAGTCGTGATTCAGACCCACGTCTGTCGAGGCAATCGTTCTCTTCGTCTCCTCTGCAAGAGCCGGACTGCCAGGTGCAGGATAGCTCACATCGTACAGAGCCTGAGGAAAACCACCGAAATCGTGAATCGTCCGCGGATGCTCCATCGCGGTGACATGTGTTCCTCTGGTGAGCCAGTGAGCCGAAATCACCAGGACCGCCTCGGGGATCGGGAGCTCCTTTCCGATTTCCCTCCAGCGCCGGCTGAAATCGTTGTCCTCGATTCCGTTCATGGGGGATCCGTGCCCGACAAAGAGAATCGGCATCGTCCGTGCCTGAGCATGAAGCTCATCCGTGATGCTTTTCAACGAGGTCAATGACATTGCGGCAGCTCCGGAAAACAGGGTATGAATAAATCGACGCCGGCGCATCAGGAATCGGCCCGTCCTTCCCGGGCCTTCTCGAGCGCTTCGATCAGGAAACGGAGTTCGGCTTCGGTCATGTGTTCGAACCATCGTTTGTTAGCTGTCTCAAGGGGGGAGTCGAGTGCCGCCAGCACGTCGAGCCCTTTCTGCGTGATGCGCGTGGTCACGTAACGGCGATCGTCCGTCTGACGCACTCGCACCAGCAAACCCATGTCCGCCATCCGATCGAGCAGGCGTGTCGTGTCGGGCACAAGCGCGACGAGTCTGTCCCTCACCTCGTTCCGGCATAGTCCCGCTTCACCAGCACCGCGGAGAATCCGGAGGACGTTGTACTGCGTCGGCGTGATGTCATGGGCGCGAAGCAGGTCTATCTTTCGATGCTCCAGCACGGCCGCCGTTCGCGCGATGTTCAACGCCGCCTCCTCTTCAAGACTAGAAAACGGCCGATTCTGCTTGATTTCCTCTTGTAGCTTCTTCATGACGTCTAATATAGGTGTTGTAACACGTAATGCCAAATCGCAGGCCCGTCACGTGGTGCAATTGCGCCAACAGGTGGCGGTCACATCATCATCCCGGGTTTGTCTCGCAACCCCACGCCCGTTAACCTCTAGTTCTCCTCTTCTGCCAACGTCTCTTCCAGTCTGAGCCGGCAGAAGGCTGTGGCGGGGTCAAGTGGCATAGGGTGATTGGCGAACCAGGTTGTGAATGCCCTATAGCTCTTTTGATTCCTCGCCTGCCACTCCTTCATTTCCTCGGACGCACCGTGGCGCATGAGCCAGAAGTTGTAGGCCTCGAAGTAGCCCAGCTCTATCAGCGTCTTGTGCCATTCGAATAGATCGATCGTGTAGAGATCGCTCTTGTCCCCGGTATAC
This sequence comes from uncultured Alphaproteobacteria bacterium, assembly GCA_964462535.1. Lineage (GTDB taxonomy): Bacteria > Bacteroidota > Ignavibacteria > OLB7 > OLB7 > CAYWXV01. The sequence continues at coordinate 92,312 of CAYWXV010000008.1, read as the reverse complement.
CAGATCTTGATGAAACGACGGCGAATTGCCGTGAGGTTTTCGATCGTGAGGTCGAGCTCGGATTGCAGGAGCCCAGGCTTTTGGTTGACAACCGTATCAATATCGGCCAGCATGAACGTCGTCGCGAATGTCACCGGAAATCCAACCAGGAGATTCTTGACGGCTTCTGGCGATGTGCCACTTCCATCCGTTTTGAGAATCACCACGTTCAGAGAGAGTTTGTTGTCTCGGGGTGGTGATGTGCTGGTGAGAAGGGTGGGAATGAACTTGAACCGCACCGAATCGCCATCGAACATGATCGATTCTTCGAATGTCGAATACAGGTACTTGCTCATATCAACTGTACGCTGTGTCCCCCGTTCCAGGTTGAGGAAAATCTCGGCGTACATCAATCCCCAGAGAGGCGAGTTAGATCCGCAGTAGTACCGTGCGGCCCAGTAATAATTCCCCGCAAACCCCGGCTCCGCGTCGATTCCCCGTTCCCAGTAGTCGACCGCCAGGCGCATATCCTCACGCATCGCCGCCAGCATTCCACGCTCTTGATGGAGCGCTCCCGATTCCGGGTACCGCCTCAACCCCTTCTCGTAAGCCTCCTCAGCTTTGTCCGCGTCGTCCAGTGCTCCATAAGCATGTGCGAGGAGTGCATACCGCTTGTCGGTGCCGTCCTCTGCGTCAACAACCGGTAACAGGACAGAGAGGGACTCCTCATACTTCTTCTGCTGATACAACGCGTATGCGATCTCGTAGCGATAGACGGTGTTCGAGCTATCGAGGCGATTGGCCTCGGTGAAGAGCGCGATAGCCCTGTCGTAGTTCCCGGCATCGGCCTCGTGTATGCCCTCCATACCGAGTCGTCGTGCCTTCGTTGCATCGGACTCGACCTTGGTAAGCTGGTCGCCGAACTGTCCATACAGCGAGACTGTGGCAACGGCGATGAACACGAGGGGAGTGAGTACGGTTCTCATGGGAGTGTCGGTAGGAATGGGGGAGAAGGGGGCAATTGGAAGGAGAGGCTGGAATATACAATCCACGCAGGGGGACGGGTATTGCATTTTCTGCGACCGGGGGCATACCTTGTGCACCATTGGTGGCGGCAACACTCTTGAAAACCCAACGACAATGACATTTGGATATCTGTCGCGACGCCTGTTGCCCCTCCTTCTGATTACCTGCATCCCCGCCGGTGCACAGGAGGTGCCCTCGTACACTGTGTTGTCGGATGACTCTTCCACTACCGGATACTACTTCCTCTGTCCCGCGCAGACGGGGCGCCCGATGCCGGATATCTCACCGTTTCATCTCATTCTGGACGGAAACGGAAGTGTCGTTTACTATCGAAAAGTTGCCACAGGAAACACGGGCGACTTTAAGCTGCAGTCCAATGGCATGATCAGCTACTACCAGGGGAACAACTACTACTTCCTGGACGCCACGTTCCGCATTATCGATTCAGCCTCGACTGGGAACGGCGTTCAATTCGATCCCCACGATTTCTTGCTCCTCCCAAACGGAAACTATTTGATGATGGGGTCAGAACAGGTAGTGCGCGATCTAAGGGACTACCCGTTGTTCAACGGAAACGCCACTCCTGGTGACTCGGATGCCGTGGTGGAGAGCGTCGTGTTGCAGGAGGTGAGGCCCGACGGAGTGGTGGTGTTCGAGTGGCGCGCGATAGATCACTTCGATCTCGGAGATGTCGACCCATACTATCTCTCCAACCCGTCGGTTGTCGACTGGACTCACTCCAACGCGGTTGCGCTGGACGGCGACGGCAACTACCTGCTGTCGTCGCGACACTTTAACGAGATAACGAAGATCGATCGCAACACGGGCGCGGTCATCTGGCGCTTCGGCGGTAAGCGAAATCAGTTCAATGTCACGAACGACTCGGCTCTATTTCTGGCTCAGCATGATTGCCGCAAAATCGCGAACGGAAATCTCACGCTCTTCGACAACGGACGAGCCGGTAGTCCCGTTCATCCCGCGGCGGCCAAGGAATATGAGCTGGACGAGTCCACGATGACGGCTGCGCTCGTCTGGTCACACGTGGAGGATTCGTCGTCGCACAGTCGCGCGATTGGAAACGCCCAACGACTCTCCAACGGAAACACTCTGATCAATTACGGGCTGACGGTCGATTCACGTCTTCTCTTTAACGTGGTGTCGCCGGATAATCGGGCGGTCTTCGCTCTCTCGTTCGATGACACGCTCCGCTCCTATCGTGTGTACCACTACGACGATCTTCCATGGAGGCTGAACAGACCCCGAGTCGTCTGTTACGACAGTGGAGGCACGCGGTATCTGGACGCGGGTCCTGGGCACTCTCGGTATCTCTGGTCGACCGGGGACACCACCCGGAATCTTGCTGTGGTGCGGTCCGATACGTTTGTTGTGTTTGTCCCCCGTGGTGCGGGGATGATTGCGTCCGAGCCATATATCGTCAACGATCCTTTGGAGCCCTGCTCAGCGGCGTCCGTGCATCGTCACCCAAGCCGCACCAGATCGTTGCATATCGTGGCAGATAGAGAGCGATGCCAGGCGATTGTCGACCTGCCGGAGTCACTGCATGGAGACGTGGAGGTGACACTCGTCGACGTCAACGGGCGGACCGTCTCTGCTCGAAGCGCGGCGGTCGGATTTGACCGACTGATTGTCGAGCTTTGGAACCTGCCATCGGGCCTCTATGTCATTCAGGCGGGCCCGTATGTCGGAAAACTCCTCTGGTAGAGAACTCACCTTCGTCACGCCCACGACAGCCCCATGAAAATCCGAGACGACCTCCGTGCCGCAGCGAATCCCGATGATGCACTCTTTCTCCAACGGTATTTCAAGACGGGTCCGGGAGAGTACGGGGAAGGTGACGTATTCATTGGGATTCGAGTGCCGGTGATTCGGAAGATCGCTGCCGCGCACAAGGATCTCCCGCTGGACGACACGCTTGATCTTCTCCGTTCGCCGATTCACGAAGACCGGATGGTGGCGTTGATGATCCTGGTCCGGCAAATGCGATCAAAGGATCACGAAGTCCGGCGGGCGATTTACGAGGCCTATCTGGCCAACACCAGATACATCAACAACTGGGATCTAGTCGACACGTCGGCGGAGTACATCGTGGGAGCGTGGCTGCAGGAGCGGAGTCGAGCACCTCTTCGCCGACTGGCCCGGTCGAAGAGTTTGTGGGAAAGACGGATAGCGGTTCTCTCCACGTTTCACTTCATCAAGCTTGGCGAGTACGACGAGGCGCTTCGTATAGCCGGGATGCTCCTTGGTGATCGTGAGGACCTGATCCACAAGGCGACGGGGTGGATGCTACGCGAGATCGGTAATCGTGATGGAGATGTCGAGCGGGAATTCCTCCGGATCCACTATCGCTCAATGCCACGCACCATGCTCCGGTACGCGATCGAGAAGTTTCCCGAGGCAGAACGCAAACGGTGGATGGCGAAGGATTGACTGATGCAGTTGCTTGAATAGTGAGGGAGTGCGGTATCTTCGCGTGCGATTTCCGGTAACGATCCGGTGTCCAAAGGAGATCAGCGTGATCTCCACCCCATACTTCGCTTCCAACCATGGTCATATACCCGGCGATGGATATCTACGAGGGGAGGTGCGTCAGGCTCCGTCAGGGGGACTTCTCCCGGCGCACAACCTACGGCGACTACCCATCCTCAGTAGCTCTGGCTTTTCACAATCTGGGATTCACCCACCTTCATGTCATCGATCTGGAGGGGGCGCGCGAAGGACGCGTTGTCAACGTTGACGCGTTGGCTGATATCCTTTCAGCATCTGCAATACGTGCTCAGGTCGGAGGTGGCATCCGCACCGCCGACGACATCGATATGCTTCTCTCCAAAGGGGCTGGACGCGTAGTCGTTGCCAGCGCAGTGGTTGAACACCCGGAGCGCATCCCCGAATGGATTGAGCGTTTCGGTGCCGATCGAATCGTCGTCGCTATTGATCTTCGCGAAGGACGTATTGCTGTGGAAGGGTGGGAGAAGCAGTCCGAGCGACGGCACGAGGAGTTCATCGCAGAGATGGTTGCATCAGGCGTGCGGAGCTTCCTCTGTACCGATATCGAGCGCGACGGTATGATGGGGGGACCCAACGTCGCCCTGTACGACTCGCTTCGCCAGCGATTTCCCGATCTGGAGCTGATCGCTTCGGGGGGTGTCGGTTTCGTGGACGACCTGACAATCCTTGATCGCGTTGGCGTCGATGGCGTCATCATCGGTAAGGCCTGGTACGAAGGACGAATTCGTGTTGCGGATCTCTATCCCTGGATGAACGAGGTTCCGCCCCCGGCGGAGGAGGCGTAGAGAGGAGACGCATGGACCGGGATACCCTTCTGGCGCAACTCGCCGATCGGATAGCGGGTGTCGCCAGGAGGCACCCGATCCGAGTTGCAATCGACGGTGTAGACGGAGCGGGAAAGACGGTGATGGCGGACCAGCTCGTACACCCGATTGAACGTCTGGGGCGCTCCACAATTCGTGCGTCTGTCGACGGATTTCATAATCCCCGGGATGTCCGCTACAGGCGCGGAGCTGACTCCCCACAAGGTTTCTACCACGACTCCTACAACTACTCCCGTCTGATCGAATACGTCCTTGAACCGTTGGGGCCTGGCGGCTCGCGCCTGTATCGCTCCGCTGCGTTCGATCATCGCACCGACAGTGTTGTCCAAACGCCTCTCCTCCACGCACCCGATTACGCCGTTCTGCTTCTAGACGGCATCTTTCTCCACCGCCCCGAACTCCGAGACTACTGGGACTTCTCCCTGTTCCTGCGCGTCAACTTCGATGTGACCTGGAGTCGCATGCTCGATCGGGATGGACCCGGGAACGCGGCTCGATCCGAAGATGTGCTCCGCCCGTTTCGACAAAGGTGGGAGGATCGTTACGTGAGGGGACAGGAGTTGTACCTGAGCGAGGCAGAACCCGAGCGGTGGGCTTCGGTCGTAATCGACAACAACGTGCCCGGCGATGCTGAACTCGTTGAGCGGAGGTGATCGCGGTCGTCGCAGTCGCGAATCGCTGTCCTCATAGATACGGGAGAGTCCAAGGGAGTCCTGGAAAGGGCTGCCGCGCGTCGTGTTCAGCCGTCAGGCGTCAGGCGTCTCAGTCCCACGGAATCACTACCAACTTCGGCCATTCCGCCTTCCATCGTCGCGCCTTCGATTCGTACACTTCCCGTGTGACGATGGATCGATTCGGCCGTATGATGAGATCCATCAGATCGTCAAGTCCAAACGGGGCGTATACCTCGGGTACTCCGTTGTCGACACGGACACCGATTGCGTTGGATGTCGTCGGCCACGTGTCGATGGCGTCGCGTGTCGAATAGTATGGTGTGATGTCGACGCCGAACTTGTCGGGATACCAGAGGTGGACGCGCGCCTGGTTCTTCACATCGAGCGTCAGGTTCAGATCGGCAAGAAGCTCTTCCGTTTCATGTAGGACACGATCCTCGCTCTCCTTCGACAGATCGTCGTCAAAGTAGACGAGATCGTAGTCGAGAATCCCCTGCGATGGAGGTCTGCCATGTGCCTGATTCCACCAGGTCTGCGCGATGCAGCCTGCCCCCAGGTACCAGTCGTAGAGACGCAGTTGCGGGATGCGCTTGAGAGCTTCCCACAAGACTTCGTGCCGTCGTAGAGCATCGATCAATTGCAGCTGTTGGGTCACAGATTGCGTGATGGGTCTCTGGTTTGCGGAAGAGGGAGGGGATGGGACGCAACGAGCACAGGTGTGGTCTGTCCACGAGCGGCGCCACGCCGCAATCCACGGTTGGCCCGTCGCAAGGGAGGGCATTGGGCGTTGCTTCGTTCTGGAGCCGTCGACGACATGCGTCTCATGCGTGCCCCTCCGACATTGTACATGGGAGTTCCGATAGACGATCTCGTGCGACGGAGTCCCAAGCGACACAGGTGGAGGGGTCGGGGTCAATGAACCCGGCCTGCGTGACAAGGGGGAACGCTCTGGTTCCACTTGGCCGGGACCTCAAGGTAAGGACACAAGTGCGTGGATCAATATTGAGATGCCCGACTCTCATCCCCTCCGATAGATCGTATTTTCCGCCTCATGAACACTGCTCCTTCCCTCCGCCGCGCAATCGGCGCCGTCGTCTTCATGCTGCTCATCCCCTTGCTTCTTAGCGGTCAGTCCCCGGACCAGGCCCGCGCGCAATCGGTGGTGCGTGGTACGCTTCGAAATCTGGCCCCTCCACGTGATGCCGTCTTCGGTTTTACCAAAACCCGACAGCGGCTGGGTCACTTCAGACGGCCCTGGTATACAATGACCACCAATTCTGCTGGGTCGTTTCTCCTGAGCGATGCAGGATCCGCGTTCTACGCGACCGACAGCACCACGTTCGGAGGACCGAACGTCTACTCGTCCTTTACCTACTGCTGTGATACGACTTTGGCGGTTGTCGACTATGGCGATACGGCACCCCGCAAGACAACCACCAGCGATAGAATTGACTTTCTCTACACGGTCTCGACGATGACGCCAGTATTCCTCCTCCGCGACTTTCTCGCAGAGGATGTCGCATCATCATTAGTCCGATATGCATCCGGAACAATGGACACTGTTGTCTACCGCCGAAAAGACAACTACCTGGTTTCCATGGTTCTCGACGCAACGTCGAAGGAGGTTCGCTCTGCCTGGTGGCAGTACGCAGACGACATGTATGGCGACGTTACCGCGACCGTGACCTTCAGTGACTACGACGCGCCGGAAGAAGGGGGGTTCAGGTTTCCGACCAGGATCGTCGAGCGGTACCTGGGGATGGATGCAAACGTAGTTACGGTTGGATCGAGTCAGGAAGCGTTTGATAGGAGGCGGATTACCGCGCTGATTCCGCCGGACTATCGCATCGAGTCCGACCGTCCCAGCGCAACACGGGAGATCTCTCGCTTCGACTACAACGACAACATTCATTTCGTCGACCTGAAGCACGCAAACTCGCGTGTTGCCGTCGTGGAGTTCCGTGACTTCCTGGTCGTGACCGGCGCTCCTTTGAATGCCGAGAACGGAGAGCTAATCGTCCAGGAGGCGCGTCGCATAGCGCCGGGTAAACCGATCCGGTACTTCGTCTTCGGCCACCATCATCCTCACTATCTGGGTGGCGTCCGAGCACTTGTGCACGCTGGGGCCACGATTGTCACCACGCCCATCGACACGGCCTACATCCGTCAACTCGTCGACTTCGACCACAAAATCGAACCCGACAGCCTTCAATTGTCGCCAAAGCCCCTGACGTTCGACGTGTTCGACACCATGCGCGTGATCAGCGACGGGGAGATGGAGATGCGGCTCATCTTCATCGGCTCGATGTCGAAGCATACCGAGGACTACGTCATCTACTATTTCCCGCGTGAGAAGATGGTTTTGCAGGACGATCTGGTCTACATGCGAAATGACAACCCACACGCACCAGCAGGGCCCATGCAGAGGGGGTTGTACGACGCGATCGTCCAGCACGGGCTGGACGTCGATGTCATCTATCAAAGCTGGATGATCAACAGTCGGTCCGTGAAGACGGTGATCCCTTTCGACGATCTGAAACAAAGCATTCGGTAGCGCGCAGCAACACAGCGTAGCACACTACATGTGGTGCGCACGCTTCGTGCCCCACACCGGACCCTCCAATGTCACGAGCGAAGAAGATTCTGTTGGGGCTGCTGATCGCGTTCCTCGCATTGATGGGGATTGGGTACGCAGCGCTCCCATCGATTCTTCCACACGCGATTGTCTTCGCCCCAGGTTCGACGATTCACATCGATGCACGCGACGATCCAACCCCCCAGTCGTTGCGAAGCATGGGTGTGACTCGTCATGCGCGAGTTCCCGTGGGTCCGCCTGCCGCGTCTATCTCCATGTTCATCATTGAGCCGTCGCGCAGAGAGCCGAGAGGAACGATGATCATCCTCCACGGGATCTGGGCGAGCAAGGAGGCGGAGCTGGAGAAGGGGCACGCCTGGGCTGACAGCGGATACCGCGTAGCCCTCGTCGATCTGAGAGGACATGGACGATCATCCGGTGATTTTCTAACCTACGGCGTGGTGGAGAGTGATGATCTCGTCAAGGTGATCACGGCAATGGAGCAGGAAGGAGCGCTTAAACGGCCTCTCTGTCTGATCGGGTATTCATACGGCGGTGCTGTGGCCCTGCAAACCGCCGCGCGCGATCGGCGCGTTGACGCGGTGGCGAGCGTATCGACGTTCGCCACGATGAGGCAGGTGGTCGGGAGGTATGTCGTTGCCAAACTTCCCCTGATCGGATCGTTGCTGACGGAGGAACAGGTCGACAGCGCAACCGCGGAGGCGGGAAGGCTTGCGGGGTTCGATCCGGCACGCGCGAACACTGTTGAAGCGGTTAGGCGGATCACAGTGCCGATCTTCCTTGCGCACGGGACTGACGACCGAAACATCCCGGTCGACCATGTGCGCCAGCTTGCGCGTGCCGGTGGTCGGCACGTCACGCTTGTTATCGTCGACGATGCCGGTCACGAAGACATGATGTTCGACGACCATACACGCCTGGGCAAGGAACTCAGGGAGTGGGTGGCTCGGAATGTACCATAGAGGAGTATCTTCATGGCGGCAAAAGGATGGCTGGGGAGAGCGATCAAAGGGGTGGACGAAGAGGGCTAGGATGAAGACGGGATTGGAACGGGAGAGTGATTCGTGCAGGATGAAACGGGGGCGATCCACGAGCCACAAGTGACAACGATCAACGGATAGCGACAATCGACATGGTTCCCTTCTACATCATGGTGGCCGGAATACTGCTGGCGCGAGGTGTCGGAGCTTTTGCGTGGCCGGTGCTCGACAGCTGGACAATGGCGACACGCGTCGGTCTGGCGATCATGTTCCTCTTTACGGGTGCTGCACACTTCAACAAGACACGCGACGATCTGGTGCAAATGGTCCCCCCCGGTCTCCCAAGTCCCGCTCTCCTTGTGACGCTGACCGGAATAGCGGAGATCATCGGGGCTATAGGACTCCTGATCCCAACAACGGCCAGATTCTCCGCGCTCGCGTTGGTCGTCCTCCTCGTCGCGCTGTTTCCCGCCAATATCCATGCGGCCCGCATCGATCACACAATCGGTGGTCGACCACACACACCTATGATCATCCGTGCTCCGCTTCAGGTCCTCTGGATTGCTCTGCTCTGGTGGTCAGTGAACTTTGTCGTGTAGACCAACGGGCATTCAACACACATCACGTCCCACTTCCGACTCCCCCGATCATGCCTATCAATGCTCAATCCGCGCTTGCGCGGCTTCGTGAGGGAAACAGGCGATTCTCCAGTGGTCAGAGTAGCCTTGAGCGCACCCTCACACACAAGCGTCGCATGGAGCTCGTTGCTGAACAGGAACCGTTCGCGATCATACTCGGTTGCTCGGACTCCCGGGCTCCGGCAGAGATCGTCTTCGATCAAGGACTCGGTGAGCTGTTCGTCATCCGTGTTGCTGGCAACATCATTGCACCTTCACTTGTCGGCAGTGTTGAGTTTGCGGCGGAACGCTTCGGTACGCGTTTGGTGGTTGTGCTTGGTCACAGCAACTGCGGCGCCGTGGCCGCAACCGTCGACTCGCTGCTGGAATCCTCCGATGCGCCGTCGAAGAACCTTGCATCGATTATTGATCGCATCAAGCCTGCGGTGATGGGACTGACCAACACCGAGCTTGTCCAGGACAGAGCAAGCCTCGTTGATCATGCCGTCCGCGCCAACGTTCGAATGTCCGTCAATCATCTGCAACACGGATCTGCAATCCTGGAGAACCTCATCCTGAACGACGGACTTATGGTTGTCGGCGCCGAATACTCACTCGAGACGGGTGTTGTGGAGTTTCTCTAGCAGACTGCCGAATACGTCTCCGATCATGAGGCTGTTCACGTCCCCCGACGTACAGCCGCGCGACGAGAGGCGAGTGAGGCATATCGGAGATAGGGCGCAGTGAGTAACAATGAACGCAACGTAGAGATCGCGCGTCGTTCAACAGCCCCGCAAGGGACTGGGGACTGGGGACGAGGCTGAGGATGGGTGCGGCATGCTTACTGCCGGTAGAATCGTACAAGCGACGTTCTGCGGCATCGGTTGGGTTGCGGATTGCAGACACACCCATTCACCCCCCAATCCCCAGTCACACCCGTCCCTGGCAGACTGTTGAATACCTATCAGATCACGAGGCTGTTCACATCGCGTGAAGTCAAGGTTCTTGACGAGGAGTGCAACGCAGAGATCGCGCGCATTTCAGCAGTCTCCTAGCGCAAGTCCAGCTCAAGCCAGCCTCCATTGAACGGATCGACCGAAGCCGCCGGGAGAGGAGAACGCCATACGCTCTCTCCCTGACTGCCAGCATAGACGTAGCGGTTGTCGGCGATGAATCGAGTCAGAATGGTCGAGGCAGGGAGTGTGCTGGTGATATCCTCGGTTGCACCATCAGCTCCGATACGCACAAGTCTGTAGGCGTTTGTCGTTCCGTTCCATTGCCCGATCAGAACGTAGAGTCGGTCCACAACAACACTTACGTCGCTCAAGTACTCTCCTGCCGCACTGTCGACCTCCGTCAGAACATTCCAGCTGCCGCCGTTGTTGTCCGACGTATAGAGACGGTGGCTTGACCGCGCCATCGGGCGACCATTGAAGACATCGGTGATCGTCGCCTGCACATAACCCATCGGGCTGACGGGCAGACCATTGCTTCCAATCGCCGACCATCCGCCATTTCTGCTGGTGCTGCGATAGATGCCCGACGAGGTCGATGCGATCATACCGTTGGCGGTAAGGACAAACGAATGTGTTGGCACATACGTGATCCCGTCACTTGGGAGACCACTGCTGACGTCCCTCCACGACGCACCCCGATCGGTAGAGCGGATCACTCCACCATTCACCCAATTGCTCTGGCCGTGGAAGCTGAACGTCTCGCTAAACGAGACCCACACCTCATCCCCATCGGTCTTGATATCAACTGCAGATCGGGCAGCAAGGGGCTCGGGGAGCCGATCGTCGATTGTCTCCCAGGTGATCCCATTATCGAGGGAGCGGACCACGGTCCCGAATGAGTGGTAACCGCTGGCAGTGAGCGCGTAGACAACGCCGTTGCCGACGGCCAGCTTCGATGCACCAAACGGAGCAACAGTCTCCCACGTTCCTCCGTTGTCCGTTGTCCGATAGAGTCGTTGCGACCCGGACACGATCAATCCATCAGGTAGGATGGCCATTTCGGTCGTCGAAACTCCACGCAACCCCGCGTCCATTTCGCGCCAGGCCATTTCGTCACTGTCCCACACCTTTGGTCCGCTGAGAGTCAGTGCGACGATCCCGCTCGCCGTGCGCCTATAGTCGAATGCATACTCGCCCAGCGAGTCGCTCGTCCACGTTGTGCCGTTGAATCGATAGAGTTCGCCTCCCTGCGACAAGCCCCAGATCTCGTCCCCCTCAAAGCGAATCGACGTGATTGAAATCGGCCGTCCCTGATCCAGCGGGACTCCGGAGTCGAGCGAAGCCCAGGTATGACCCCGATCGGTCGAGAGCTGCACACCACCACCGATGGTCGCCGCGTACATCGTATCACCACGGAGCAATACGTTGCCGATGAAGGAGACCGCGCCGTTGAACGTCGGGACAATTGTATCAACAAGCTGGAGGGGAGTGCCCGGGGTCGTTGGAAGCGTGTAGAGGGTGAGCATGAAGCCGTTGTTCACGAGCATCCTGCCATCGTGGATGGAGACCGTCCATGCACTATTGAATCCATCGAGCGTCGCCGTCCATGTTGCTCCGGCGTCGTCGCTCACGAAGAGGGTATCATTTCTCCCGGCGGCACAGACCGCGTTGTCCGCCCATGGTTCGGAAACACCGTATCCGGGAAGCGTCGTGGTCCACGTCGTTCCCCGGTCGGTTGATCGTACGATTCCTGTAGCGGCTCGCCCGAGCACGACATCGGCGCCGCGGACAATCTGGCGTATCGCCCCGACGCCGGTCGTTCCCACTTCTCGCCACGTTCCATTCGAGTAGCGATGAATCCGTCCTTCGATGGAAACTGAGGTTATCGTATCGCTATCGGCCCAGGCCGCGAAGAGCGTCGCCCCCTGCGGTCCCGACGTACGCTCCCACTGAGCGATCAACGGAAGATGGCCCGCCAGCAGGAGGGCTAGAGCGGAAACGAGAATTCGAGCGATGGTGAACATGGTAGTGCCTCCTGAAGGGCTCACTCCCTTCGTGCCGTGCATCGTATCGTGCGTTATCGAGTCGGTGACCGGTCCCGGTGTTCCTGCACGCACACATTGTGCACGGGACCGGTTCCCGACAGCGGCCCGCAATCAGCAACGAGAGACTTAACAGAAGCTTAACGTCGTGGTGTCCCGTAGTCCCTGGTCCATTCGCGATCGAAGGCCTCTCGGACGGCCTGCGCTTCCCCGGATCGTCCTCGAGCCGTCAGAGCCGTCGTCAGTATCTCACACGATCGCTCCCCGGTTGGATCGGCCTGGAGACCCCTTCGGGCCAGGTCGATAGCCTCGTCCAGTCTTCCCGCTCGCAGATGCTCGGCTGCCACGTATTCCACCCCCTCCAGCCACGCATCGCGCAGCATATCCCGTTCTGAAGCGGACCAGTCGGAATACGGGTCTTCCGCAAAGAGATCGCCACGATAGAGTTCGAGGGCCTGTTCGTACAGATCGAGTCGTTGCGGGAGCGTGGTTGCGCGCCGGGCATCGACGATCAGTTCCTTGAATCGAAGAAAGTCAATCCACGAATCGGGTCCCAGGTCGAGGATATAGCATCCCCCTTCCGACAGGAGAAACGATGACGGTGTGTGCGGTGCACGACCTGGTTCAAGGGCGCGACGAACATGACTGACTGCATTCATCACCAGCATGCGTGTCTTGCTGTCCGATCGCTCCTCCCGAAGGAATCGTTCAATGATATCGTCGGTTGTGACGGGACGACGGTGACGCAACAACAGGAAGGCAAACAGGTCGCGGGCGCGACGGCGTCCCCAGTCGCCTTTCTGAAGCTCCCGGTCACCCATGGTCAGGCGGAAGCGGCCGAGAACCTCCGCGCGGATGGAAGGGGCCAAAGGCTGTGCTTCCGACGTTCTTTCACCCGTGTTGCTTTGACTGCGCCCCTTCCTGGGGGTAGCTTCGAGCACGCTTCGGATGTCTTCGTCCGACAACCCGAGCTCACGTCCAAGGCGGGCGACGTCGTTGGCTTGAAAGTGAAAGAGGAGCTCGGCCGTCCGCCGTCGCGTCCGTTCATTGAAGAGCGCGTCGGTACAGGCTGCCGACGCCCGTCGATGTACGACCCCCTCAGCCGGTCGACCAGTCTGATCGCAGGCCACGGCAAGACTGGTCAGAATCTTTCTCTCCAGCTCGCGATATCCATCGGAGCGTGCGATGTCCAGGGCAGGCTCCAGGGCGTCGATGGCTCCTTCGAAGTCCTTCCATTCCACCAGGAAGCTCCCCTCCGCCTGGAGAATCGAGCATTGCCCGATCCGATCACCTGTCTCCCTCGCAATGGCCAGTCCGCGCGCGAAGCAGTCGAGTGCGCGTGTCTGATCCTCCATGTGTGCGTAGACCTCGCCGATGCTCTGGAGCAGACCGCGCATGCCGTAGCGGTCCCCAGTCGATTCAAATAGGCGGAAGCTCCGTTGGAAATAGAGGAGGGCTCGTGTGTGGTCGTCCTGCTCGAGGTAGAACCGACCGATGTGATTGAGCGAGAACGCCTCCCCCTGGGCATATCCGATCTGACGTGATATGGAGAGACTTCTGGTGTAGAACTCCATCACTCTCCCTCGATCGTCCATCGCCTCCAACATCATTCCGATACCGTTCAACGCCGCCGAGACCCCCTCGCGATCGCCGATCGCCTCAGTGATCTCCAGACTCTTCATCCACGACTCCAATGCGTTAGGATACTCCCCGAGGTCGTGGTAGAGGATTGCAACGTTGTTGTAGGAAACACCCATTCCCCATCGATCATCGATCGCCTCTTTCAACTCCAGACTGCGGATGTTGTAGTGGAGCGAGAGATGGGTTTCTCCGAGCCGTTCATGGATGATACCGACATTGCCGGCGGCATACGCCTCCAGTCGTTGATCTCCGGTCGACTTTGCAATCGAGAGGGCCTCGGTGTAAAGGTCGAGTGCCTCAGAATAGCGACCGGTACGCTCGCATATGTTTCCAAGAGACAGGATCGCGGAAGCAAGGATAAGCGGGGAGTCAATCAGGCGCGCGGCCTCGACACCTTCGCGCCCGTGGCGAAGGGCGAGATCGGAATTGCCCGTCAGGCGATAGTACCTGCCCAGGTTGGTCAGCGACGATGCGCGTAGTTCATCGTTCCGATGTTCAACACCAATGTCGAGGCTCTCGTTGAAGAGGGGGAGGGCCTGTTCCGTCATCCCGATGCGGAGGAGCGCACTCCCGAGAATGTTGGCGGCCTCTGCAACCTTCAAAGGAAGATCAAGCTCGCGTGCCGCCTCGAGTGCCTGCTCTGCTGTCCGTCCGCATTCGATGTACTCCGATGCGGCGAGTTGACTACGCGCCTCGCTCAGCAGCCCGTCCAAGGTTGCGGAACGGCCCGGTTGATCTTGTGTGTCGTCATCCATGTTTTCTTCCGAACTTCGCCGCGCCTACGATGAAGATCCTTCAAACCGAACAGCACAGTCACGCGTGGCTGCTTCAGCAACGCCGTGCACGTGTCCGCAACAAGCTCACCCCTTCCCGACTCTTTGTCGGCTCGTTTCTGCTTCTCATTCTGATCGGGACACTGGGTTTGAAGGTCCTTCCCGGAATGTACACAGCTGCCCCCATCTCGTGGCTCGATGCTCTGTTCACGATAACGAGCGCCGTCTGCGTCACGGGCCTCACGGTGGTCGACACGGCAACGGTCTTCACATTTGCCGGTCAGGCGTGGGTTCTCCTCTTTATCCAGCTGGGCGGTCTCGGGATCATCACCTTCTCCACACTTATCATCCTTGCCCTGGGTCGTCGCCTTTCTCTACATCACGAATCCATCTCATCGAGTACGGTGGAAGTGGCCCCGCATGTCGATGTCAGAGAGCTCGCCCGCGACGTGGTCAAGATCACATTCCTCTTCGAAGGGATAGGCGCGTTCCTCCTGTTCGTCATGTGGTTGCCGGACTACACGTGGCACGAGGCCCTGTGGCACGGGGTGTTTCACTCGGTCAGCGCGTTCTGTAACGCAGGCTTCTCCACCTTCTCAGACAATCTGGTGGGAGCACAGAACAGACCCGAGATTCAGATGGTTGTTGGTGGATTGATCGTCTTTGGTGGCCTGGGATTTCTGGCATTGGAGGAGCTGAAGCTCTTTCTGCGTGCCCGTCGCGAGAGCAAGCGATTCAGAATGTCGCTTCATTCCCGCATCGTGTTGTCGATGACCGTGACCCTCATCGTCATCGGGTGGTTCTTCTTCGCGATGTTCGAATGGAACCAGACGCTCGATCACCTCCCCGTCTGGGAGAAGCTGTCGAACTCCCTCTTCATGAGCATCACACCACGCACGGCCGGGTTCAATACTGTCGACTATGCGAAAACCGCCGACAGCACGAACTTCCTGACCATTCTGTTGATGTTCGTCGGGGGGTCACCGGGATCGACAGCCGGGGGGATCAAGACGACAACGCTGACACTCATTCTTCTGGCCGCGATCTCTCGCTTCCGTGGGGCGGAAATCGTCAGCGTCGCGGGACGCTCGGTCCCCCCGCAGACCGTACAGCGGGCGATCGGACTTGCCGTCGTTGCCTTTGGCATCGTCACAGCCAGCATCTTCGTCTACACCGCCAGCGAGCTTCCGCACCAATCCCACACAGGTGAGTATTTTCTTCGCTACATGTTCGAGGCAGCAAGTGCCTTCAATACCGTGGGACTTTCGATGGGGGTGACGCCTGGATTGACCTCGCTCGGCAAGGTCATTACAATCCTCTTGATGTTCGTCGGTCGCGTGGGTCCGTTGACATTCGCTTCGGCGCTAAGTGATGGAACCTCGGCACAGGTCGAGCGATTCCGATACGCCTACGAAAACGTAGTAGTCGAGTAACTCGCAGATGGCAACCAAACGATTCATAGTCGTCGGTCTCGGGAATTTCGGATCGAGCGTCGCGGAGTCCCTCTTCACAATGGGCCATGATGTGATCGCGATCGACGCGCACGAGAGCGCCGTGGATCGCATCGCGCGGCGTGTCACGCGGGCTGTCCTTGGCGATGGACGAACGATCGAGACGCTCGAGAAGATCGGTGCTCGTGGTTCAGATGCCGGCGTTGTCTCGACAGGCGACGACATAACCGCCAGCATCCTCGCCACGCTTGCCCTGCACGATCTGGGCGTGCGTGAAGTCTATGTGAAAGTGATTTCGTTTGATCATGCTCGCGTGCTGGAGAAGATGGGGGTGACCGAGACGATCTTCCCTGAGCGAGAGTCGGGTCTTCGACTTGCAACCCGCATTGTCAGTCCCGGAATTTTGAATTACGTACGTTTGGGATCGGGCTTCAGCATACAGGAGATGTCGGTCCCCAATTCGTGGATCAGCCGTTCCCTGCGTGAACTGGAGCTCCCCCGTCGATATCGTGTCTCGGTCATTGCCCTCCACGACGTTCTCCGCGACGAGATGATAGCCGTTCCCGATCCCGATGCCCCCCTCAAACCTTCAGACACCCTTCTTGTCGCAGGACGTGACGCGGACCTGGAGCTTGCCGCCGCGGTGGAGTGATCTCCCGCACGTTACTCCTCTCTGCCGATCGGGCGCAGAACGCTTCATACCCTGGGGACTGACGACGTTGCCAGAATCGACACGCAACCCAAACAATATCCACACTGCCAGCGGTTGACCACGGACCTCTGACGTTCCACAACCAAATCCCTGCCGTCATGAATGCCCGAATCATTCTTCCGCTGATTCTGATGACGCTTCTTGCTGCATGTGGTGGTGCAAAGAAGTCGAGTCAGAAAGAACTTCTTCGCTCTGCAAAAGTCTCTGGTCACGTCATGGGTGATTACGACGGTGATCTGGAGGATCTTAAGCTTGAGGAGGCCGACCTTCCGGCCGGATGGTCCTTCTCAACCGGACTAACGTGCCCGTCGAACCAGGTCCGCCTGATGTACGAGAAGACCGAAATGTTCTCGTCCCTTCAGCAGCCGGTAAAGCGCGAGTATCAGACGGTGACAGGACCGGGGGGCGAGACCGGCTCGATCCTGTACATGGAATTCCCGAACGAAGTGGCGCCGGCCGAGAGCGAATTCATGGCCGGTATGCTGTGGGGTGCCGCCAAGAAGAACACCGGTCCGTCCGAAGCGCATCCGGAGGATTACCTGGCGGTTAGCAAGATCATCGTGATCTGGTGCCTCAAGCCCGGGAACGAGGTCAAGAAGATCTCGCAGTACAAGATCCGGGCGCAGATCGATGCACGAGAAGAGTAGCGGACACCACAGGAGTCGCTCGACCCTGCAGAATATCGGCGCGGCTCTCGGCGTACTCCTCTTTCTGATACTCCTTGTCGTCGAAACGCCAATCAGTCGTGATGACCCACGGGCCGCGCACGCTGCTGCCGTCGCGGCCCTGATGGCGGTCTGGTGGATGACCGAAGCGCTTCCGATCTGGTTGACTGCCTGCGTTCCACTTCTCTTCTTTCCGATACTGGGCGTCTTCGACGGTGGTCCCGTGACGAACATCGTCGAGACCATCCTCCCCTACCTCGATCCCTACATCTTCCTTTTCGCCGGCGGAATGTGCATCGCGGCTGCGATGCAGCAGTGGGACCTCCATCGCCGCATCGCTCTGGGGATCATGCGCCTCATCGGGGCCGATCCCAGACGGCTTCTGTTTGGCTTCCTCGCATCCACCGCATTCATATCACTCTGGATTTCAAACACCGCGACGGCGACGATGATGGTGCCGATAGGGCTGGCCGTCATCTCGCAGTTGGAGCGGCAGTTGGGAATGCGTCGCCTGGAGCACTACGGGATGGCAATCATGCTCGCAATCGCCTACGCGGCGAACGTCGGAGGCATAGGTACCAAGATTGGCACGGCGCCCAACGCCCAGTTTGCAGGCTTCATGGCGAATATCGGGGTAGATGTTTCCTTCGTTCAGTTCATGGGTGTCGGAATCCCATTTGTGATTCTCTTCCTACCGGTCGTCTGGCTCGTTCTGTGGAGGATCGCGCGTCGCGATCCCGTTCGTGAAGATGTCGGCCGCCAGGTCATCGACGCCGAATTGCACGCACTAGGGACTATGAAGAAAGAGGAGGCGGTCGTCCTTTGGGCGTTCATCGTTGCTGCAATCCTGTGGATCATGGGGACACCGATAACCGACGTCCTCCGCCCCCATGTTTCACAGTTCAAACTGAAGACGTCGCACATCGAGGCGTCGATCTCCGTGCTAACCGCAGTGACACTCCTCCTGCTCCGTCGGCGCGGAAGACCAATTCTGGCACCCAGGTCACTGAGGCTCGTCCCGTGGAGCACGTTGATACTGCTGGGTGGAAGCTTCGCGATGGCAGCCGGCATTCAGGGGAGCGGTCTTGGCCAGCAAATGGCGGAGGGGATGACAATAGCACGTGAGTTACCATCATTTGTGCAAGTGCTCCTCGCCAGCGTGGTGACGGTCGGAATTTCCGCCGTGGCCTCGAACACTGCAACGATCAACGTGATGCTTAATGTCCTTCACGGAGCTGTGGCCCCGTCGGCAGTCAACACCACGCTCTTCACATCAACGATTGCTGCGTCATGTGACTTCGCGCTGCCGGCCGGTACGCCACCAAACGCCATCGTGTTCGGCAGCGGGTACGTCACAATCCCGGCCATGGTCCGTGCAGGCGTGCTTCTTGACATCCTCGCTGCCATTGTTGCCGCAGTACTCTGCTGGTTCCTGGCGCCCGCGGTCCTCGGGGGCTAGCGGTGGTAAACGAAGGGGGCTTGGAGCGGCGAATTCGAGATACACGGTGAATCGGGGAGAGAGGAGGGGGTTTCGAAGCGAGGCGGGGAGACGTTTGGAGATGAAGGCCCGCCTAGTTGTCCGGCTGGCGCGAATTGGCGAGAGGCGAGCACGGGGGGAGAGCGTCGCCAAAACACCGAGCAAGAAACTGACTGAGCTCGTCCGGGCAATTCGCGACGAACGTCATCACGTCTCCTGTTGCTGGATGTGGAAGGGTGAGCGTAGCCGCATGGAGCATAAGACGATTGAGACCGAATTCCTCTCGATAGAAGATGTTATGCTTTGCATCACCATGTGCCGTGTCTCCGATGATCGGGTGACGGAGATGGGCAAGGTGACGACGGAGTTGGTGCGTTCGTCCCGTGCGGGGATTCAGAAGGAGAAGGGAGTAGCGGGCCGTGGTGTACCGACCGACGCTGTAGGGAAGTTCGACACGAGCCACCTCCCGATAGTCGGTTACTGCATCCAGTTTCTCCGTCTTCGTCCGGTTCCATAGAGGATAGTCGATCGAACCTTCGTCCACCTCCATCCATCCGCGCACAACAGCGATGTACTCCTTCTGGACGCGTCGCTCGACGAAGGCGGCGTGTAGTTCCCGTGCTGCGTCGACGTGGAGTCCAAACACAAGCACACCCGACGTCCCTCGGTCGAGCCGATGAGCCGGGTAGACCCGCCTGCCGATCATATCGCGCACCACCGTCAGCATCGTCTCCCTATCAACCACCACACCTGATCGGTGCACGGCAATGCCAGAGGGCTTGTTCACTACCGCGATGTCGTCGTCGAGATGGAGGAGCATGTCGGGGCTATCGAGTACCAACTGGGCACGTGGGCGTTTTGCGTCATTGTATCGGGCAAACGAACGCTGAGGTCCGTCACCGTCCGCAGAACATCCGAACACGGACGAGAGTCGACGATCCGGGCACCGCCAATGACTCTCGTACAATCGCTGCGTACCATCTGCCAACCTCTTATCTTCGCTCCCCATGACTTCACTTCGCAGCAGAATCACATCGATATTTCGCAACGCATTCGAGTCGGTCGGTCTCGATCCGTCGTATGGAGGTGTTGAGGTGTCGGGTCGGCCGGAGCTTGGACAGTTCCAGTGCAATGGTGCGCTCCCAGCCGCCAAGGTACGAAAGGAGAATCCCCGCGAGGTCGCTCAGGCAATCATCGACGCAGTTGAGGAGCCGGAAATCTTCGCCGATCTCTCCATCGCCGGGCCGGGCTTTATCAATATCACCCTCACCGATGCCTTCCTTGGCGACTGGATCTCCCGTATCTCCGCCGACCCGCGGCACGGTGTTCCCATCGCCAGCGCTCCGCGTAGAATTGTCATGGACTATGGAGGCCCGAATGTCGCCAAGTCCATGCACGTCGGGCATCTCAGATCGTCAATTATCGGGGACAGTCTCCATCGATTGATCGCCTTTGTTGGCGATGACGTCGTCAGCGATATCCACCTGGGGGATTGGGGATTGCAGATGGGCCTGCTGATTGTCGAGTTGAAACGGCGACAGCCGGATCTCCCCTTCTTCGATCCTGACAATTACGGCCCGTGGCCGGAGGAATCACCGGTCACGATTGAAGATCTGGAGGATATGTATCCGATCGCGTCCGCGCGGACTACAGCAAAGGAGGGGGATGATGAGGCCACCTTGGAGGCTAAGCGCATTGCAAGGGATGAGGCGCGAGCGGCGACTGCCGAGCTACAGCGGGGCAACCCTGGCTATTATGCTCTTTGGAAGCACTTCCGGGCCGTGTCGATGGAAGCCCTCAAGAGGGACTTCTCGTCGCTGCAGGTCGATTTCGATCTCTGGTATGGCGAAAGTGACGCGCAGTCCCTTATTCCCGAAATGATTGAACACCTGAGGACAGGTGGGTTCGTCGAGGAGAGCGACGGAGCGCAGGTGATCTTCCTTCCACCCGATGAAGGGGAGAAGGAGTTACCGCCGTTGATCCTGATCAACAGGGATGGCGGCGTGGGGTATGGGACGACCGATCTGGCAACCATCAAACAGAGGATCCGCGACTTCGCGCCCGATGAGATCCTCTATGTGGTCGATGCCAGGCAGGGAAATCATTTCGAGCAGGTGTTCCGCGCTGCGCGACGCACTGGTATTTCCGACGACGCCCACTTGGAACACCTTGGCTTCGGTACGATGAACGGTCCGGATGGGCGTCCCTTCAAGACGCGAGCGGGCGGTGTTCTGAAGCTGAACGACCTTATCGAAATGGCCCGTGCACAGGCGCTCTCCCGGATGACGGAAACGGGCGTTGCCCAGGACTACGACGAATCGGAACGGAGTGAGATCGCACGACTGGTCGGTATTGCTACAATCAAGTACGCGGATCTGATGAATCATCGGACATCCAACTACATCTTCGATCTCGAGAAGTTCACGTCGTTCGAGGGACGAACCGGTGCATACCTGCTCTACACCGCTGTTCGGTGCAAGTCGATTCTCAGAAAGGCCGCGGAGCGTGGCTTCGGTGAGGGTGACATCATCCCTCCGTCAGACAACGAGAGGAACCTTGTTCTCTCGCTTTGTGCACTTCCAGACGCGCTTTATCTGGCCTACGACAAACGGGCACCGAACTACCTGTGCGAGTTCCTTTTCACGCTCGCTCAGGAGTTCAGTCGCTTCTATGCGAACTGCCACATCCTGACCGAGAGCAACGAACGTGTTCGCGGATCATGGCTCTCTCTTGTTCGTCTCGTGTTGCGTCAATTTGAACTGGGGCTGGGGATTCTTGGAATCACTGCGCCGGAGAGAATGTGAAGCCTGCGCGTTGCCGGTGGGCACGCAGCCGCCGACGCGGAATTCGTGACCCCGAACGTCAACGTCGAGCTTGGCAGCCGAGCCGCCGAATCGTGACGGCCCGTCCTCCTCAACCTCCAACATTCACGTCGAATCCCAATCAGACATGCGAATCAACGATCTACACATCGGCATGAAAGTCCGGCATCCCGCCTACGGAGTAGGTGAAGTTGTTGCGTTGACGGAGCTTACTGCCGACATCAGATTCGACGATGGGGCAAAGAGGACCGTCTCACCGGAAGGGAGCGCCGTGTCGCCCGCCGAAGCCGTGGCGACGGTCGAGGGGTTGACAATTCCGCTGAAGGATGTCATCCGTCAGACGGTGCGCGCTGTCGTCGATTCGCTCGAACTCGAACGTCCCGCTTCGGTTCTTGACGGGCTGGCTCAGCGTTGGAAGGGAGGAACCCTTTCCATGATACCGGCGGATACGTCACTGCAGGCAAAGGATCTTCCGTTGGAAACTTTCTTCCACAAGATTGTGATGATGAGGAATCAGCTTCGCGTTCTGGAGCAGAAGATCAACGCGAACGACGTCCTCACGGATGCCGAGAAGGTCGAGCTTCAGGCATACATAACACGATGCTATGGGTCAATGACAACGTTCAATCTTCTCTTCAAGGAGAAGGAGGATGGCTTCTAAAGTCAACTGCCCCGGATCGCCGAAGCGATCCGGGGCAGTTGACTTTGCTGCGCGCGCAGATGGGGCAATCCCTATCGGCTCACGACAATCTTCGTCTCGAGAACGTCGCGTCCCGCTTGCAGCGTTGCGATGTATAGACCCGGAGGTAGGGGACGGACATCGATCGACGTGCTGCACGTACCTGCCTCATACCTGGCCGGTTCCAGGCGAGCCACCACTCTTCCGTGCACATCACTCAGGACCACCGAGGTCGTCGCAGACGCGCGTTGTTCCCACACGATTGAGACTCTCTCGGTGGCCGGGAGCGGAACCGTCGAGAGAAGTCGGATTGATCGATTGGAAACTGCAGGATCGACACCGGCACCCGTCTGAGGAATCCGGATGATAAAGGGGACGGTTGTCATCGCCACCACGCTCGAATCCTGCGTTCGCACACGGAAGAAACCGGTCCGGGTGCTGTCGCCCGGGACTGTCCACGATGTTGAGTCAGGACCCTCGCGACCCGGAATCAGAGCGATTTGATTCCATGTTGAACCCGAATCAAGTGAGTATTCCACCCGGAGAATGCCTACGACGTTTGCCGCAGTCCAATAGACCTGGACCACGGAGTCGGGGGCGTATATGCCGCCATTAGGTCCCACGTCACCAATCGACGCGGGGGGTGGCGGTGGTGCTGAAGTGATCTTGAAGAATGCATTCGACGTGTCGCGTCGCGATGTACCTCCGCCCCCCTGCGTACCCACACGAATGAGGGCCGCGTCGGTCGAGTCGTTCGGGACGGTCCAGTGCAATGTGTCCATCCCGTTCATCGCGGCGTGTTGACCAATCAGCCTCCATGTCTTGCCGCTGTCTACCGAGAGTTCCACCCGGACATTTCCGGTCAGATCCTGTTCTCTCCATGAGATGATCACGAGAGAATCGGGGGCGAAGACCTCCCCACCATTCGGGTAGATCAACGTGACGGACGGATTGTATGACGTGACGATGCGGAAGGTGAAGTTCGAACGATCCAAGGTAACGGAGTCCGCTGTTCGCACGCGAACGTAGGCGTACATCGTCGTGTCGTCCGGCACGGTCCACGGGAGAGTGTCCAGGCCTTCGCGCGCCGGTTTGGTCCCGATTGCCTTCCAGGTTGCACCACTGTCGGCGGAGTATTCGATGTGGAGGGTACCCGTCACCGACTGCGCGCTCCACCGAATGTTCACAACCGAATCCACCACCAGGATCTGACCTCCATTCGGAGAGATCACGGTAATGAGGGGCGGGAGGACCGTGACGATGTTGAATCGTCGGGCCGATTTGCTGATGCGGGAGGAATCGGCGAGACGAACGCGGACGAATGCGTTCCTTGTCGTATCGTTCGGGACGGTCCAGGCCAGAGTGTCGAAACCGTTGACCGCACGCGCGGTGTCAATGAATTGCCATACAGCTCCGCTGTCGGTCGAGTACTCCACATAGAGGAGCGTATCGACCAGACCGTTCGCCGTCCAGCGGATGTTGAACGTCGATCCGACGACAGCGTTCTCGCCGCCATTTGGCGCCAGGATTCTGAGTGACACCGGTTGTGCCTGTGCTTCACCCGCTGCCAGCAGGCATCCCGCAAGCAGAATCATGAGTGCGACTCGACGAAGGAGACTCGGCCGGCATCGCTGCCCGTCATTCATGGAGAATAGCATGTGTGTGAATAGGATTTGGAAAGATGTACTCGCCCAGAAGGGGACGATGGCCGGAGGCCGGTCAGAAAGCGACGAAACGCGTGGGATGATTCAGAAGGAGCTTCCGAATCTGGCAGGGTAGGGATGGGGTGAGGAGATATCGTACGCCCCGGAGTACATTGATCCTCTCCCACAGGTAAAGGTAACATCTCCACATCCGCAAAGATGCTCGTCTCTCCACGCGACTATCGCACCATTCCACTTTGGCGTGACGTCTCCAACGCAGAATGGGGCGATTATCGGTGGCAGATGCGGAACCGCTGCTCTACCGCCGAGGAAATAGAGCGAATCGTCCCCCTCACCCAAAGCGAACGAAGTGCGCTGGCGACGACTAGCGGCATCTTCCGCTTCGGAATCAGTCCTCACTATGCTACGCTCATCGATCCAGACGATCCGGACTGTCCTATTCGCCGTCAGGCGATTCCCGTCGAGTCAGAACTACACGTTTCGGATATCGAGTCTGCCGATCCCCTCCTCGAGGATGCGTCGTCCCCGTCACCGGCACTTGTCCACAGATACAACGATCGCGTTCTACTCGTCGTCACGCATGAGTGTCCCATCTACTGTCGGTACTGCACGCGGCGAAGAATTGTAGGAGACGGTGCGGGCATCGGAACCGGCCTGCTGATCGAGGCGATCGACTACATTCGCCGCACGCCCGCAATCCGTGACGTGCTTCTCTCTGGTGGCGATCCTCTTCTGCTGCCTGACGATCGGCTCGACTGGATCCTTGCTGAGTTGCGTTCGATCGAACATGTCGAGATCGTCCGTATCGGAACCCGCTTTCCGGTGGCCCTCCCTCAGCGGATCACTCCATCCCTGGCCGCGATACTCCGTCGTCACGGTCCAGTCTGGGTCAATACTCACTTCAACCATCCGTTCGAACTTGCGCCAGACGACACACGCCGTGCGCTCGATCTCCTGGCAGATAGTGGTGTGCCGACCGGAAACCAGAGTGTGTTGCTGAAGGGTGTGAACGATTGCCCCGTGGTGCTGCGGCGTCTTGGCGAGGAGTTGATTCGCCACCGATGTAGACCGTACTACCTCTACCAGTGCGATCTATCGGAAGGACTTTCGCATTTCAGAACCTCGCTCGATCAGGGACTCCAGATCATACGCGAACTCACCGGAACCACGACTGGCTTCGCACTCCCGACCTATGTCCTGGATACACCGGGTGGTACCGGGAAGGTGCCGCTCGCCCCAACGACCACCCTTGTGGGTGACGAACGAGGGTGGATCGTACCATCGGGAAACGGGGAGACAATCATCTATCCGCGCATTGAGGAGCACAGGCTCTCAATGTGCCGACACTGCGGTGGCGTTCACTCTGCGAGTCGCGAGAATATGGACCGGACCTTTCCTCCCAGAGGGGTGTTTTCGACGGGGTCGTCCGATGAAGGGCGATCTATGCAGACCATGTAGATGTCGCTGACAAGACGGCCGACGCCATCGTACTCCTCCTCGATTCTCCCTACCAGGCGCGCACCGATTCCGGTCAGCAACGGTATTGCTGCCTTGTTGTGAATCGGCTTGCGGACAACAGTGGCGAAGAGGTGGGTGTGCCCGGTCTGGATCAGATCGCGGTACGGTGCCAGGGCAAGCGAGGGAGCGTACAATCGGTACCGTCGCTCGGGTAGGATCGCCAGCTGCTCAAAGTAGGCCACCCTTCCGGCGTCGGCCTGCGAGACGTCCTCCAACCATTCCACCTCCGAACGACGGCCCCATATCTCGCCGGATCTCATCAGCTCGTCTCCGAGCGCAATCGCGAATCCGACCACCCCGCGTTCAGGGTCCTCCAACACGTGAAAGAACGCCTGGTCCACGAATGCTTCGTACCAGTCACGGGACGAACCGAGCAGGAATCCACCTGTCGACGTAGCCTCCTCCTCGCGCGGCATTAACAGCCTGCTCTTGACCGCAACGATACCGTCAATGTCACGGTGTTCTGCGCGGCGGATAACCGGACGATCTGTCACCGTGATTCCCCCTTGTCGAGCATGTCCTTGTGAACGAACCGAGGACCCCCGAGCTGTTGCAGGATGGCACCGACGATCGAACGGACGTTGTTGTTCTGCTCAAACTGCTCTGGAAGCCTGTGCCGTCGTTCAGGCAGGAGGTACCATGGGATCGTTGGATCGAAGTGATGAGTCGCGTGCTCGTTGAAGTTCAGGAAGATCCACCGAGTTATGGCACCACCGTGGAGTGATCGGACGTTGTGCCGGACGTCGGCACCGATGGTCGTATCGTAGTGGTAGATGTAGAGGAGGAGGGACCATACCCAGGCGAAGGCAATGATCGGCCATCCCAGAAGGATCATCCAGACGTCGGTGCCGGCCACTGCGAGTACTGTGGCGTGGAATGCAAGCCCCGAAAGGAACTCTCCCCACGCTCGAATCCTGAGCTCTGCCCGCCACCCGTTGAAGACGGGATCGATTCGTTTCAACGTTGCGGTCGGGACAACGAGGAAGAGAAGAATGGTGATCAGCGAGTGGATGAAGAATCCCCCCATGAAGACATAGAAGAACCAGACGCTCCGGTACCATATCCGACGGAGCGGAGTGACGCTGCCGCGAACGACGAATCCATCCAGAGCGGCTGTCGTTGGGTCCTTTCGATTCGACCCGTGGTGGAAGAGATGGATCTTCCGGTAGATTGTCAGAGGGACAGCCAGCGGAAGGAGCAGAACCTGAGCCGCAAGGTCGTTCAGCCAGGGTCGTGCAGGGAGGAGCTTGTTATGCACGCCCTCATGTGCGACGATGTAGAATCTGTCGAGCCATACCCCCATCACAATGGCGACGGCAATGACCTCCCATGCCTCGCGATCCGACCGCATGGCAATCACGGAGAACAGGATGGCAACACCGATCGTCTCGGCAAGTAGCCATGTCGTGCGACGGCGATGACGAACGTTATCGATCATACATGGAACTTCGAAGAGAGCTACCCACCCGAATCTGGAATCTGCTGATTCTGTTGGCAGCAACAGCCGCGGCGATCGAAATCCCCTTCAGGCTCGTTGTCGCCGTTCCTGCAAATGACCCGCTGGCGATCGGCGACTGGTTGATCACGCTGATCTTCATCGCCGATCTGATCCTCCGTCTTCGCGGTGTGGATGCGGCAGGGGAGGGGAGTGTGATACGGACGTTCGACCTGCTAGCGGCCCTTCCGATTCAGATTCTTGGACCGCTGAATCCGTTTCACCTGGTCCAGCTCTCCAAACTCTTCCGTGTCGGTCTTGGTATGCGTCGTTGGCGACAGCGGACCATTGGCAATGCCAGCGGGCTTCGACTCCTCTTCTTCGTCTACTGGCTCGGGTTGTCGGCCCATTGGATCGCTTGCGGATGGCTCGCCCTTCGGGGGGTCGACCCGGCAAAGGGAATTGGCGAGAACTACATCCGCGCACTCTACTGGTGCGTTGAGACGCTGACCACTGTTGGATATGGGGACATCACGCCGGCGAACGTCCCCGAGACGATCTATGCCATTCTCGTGATGCTCGTTGGCATTGGCATCTACGGGTTCATCATTGGCAACGTGGCAAGTCTCCTGTCAAACATCGATCCAGTCAGGACAAAGTACCTGGAGGAGATGGAGGGAGTGAACGCATTCATGCGGTATCGCGGCATTCCTGCCACCATGCAACGTCGGGTCCGGGACCACTATGCCTATCTCTGGGAAAAGAGGATGGGCTACGACGAAGAGGCCTTTCTTCAGCGGTTACCAGCGAGCCTTGCCGCGGAGATTTCGCTTCATCTCAAACGTGAGGTTATCGACCGTGTCCCCCTCTTTCACGGCGCGAGCGACGCGTTCGTGAGGGAGGTTGCGTTGAGGTTGCGCCCGATGGTGTTTCTTCCCGGCGACGTTATCGTCCGCGCGGGCGAGCGGGGGAAGGAAATGTACTTCATCAGCCGTGGCGAGGCAGAGGCACGGGGAATGGACGGAACCATTCTGAGGAGGATGTCGGATGGAGATTTCTTTGGCGAGATCGCACTGGTTCTTGGCCAGGTCCGGACGGCCAGTGTTCACGCGCTTACTCACTGCGATCTTTACGTGCTCGACCGGAAGACGTACGAGCGCATAACTGATCACTACCCGGACGTCGCTGACCAGATCCGTGAGCGGGCCAGCGAGCGTGCGGCGAACGACGGAGTCATGGAGTCTGGACTGCTGGAACCGGAACCCCCCCTTCCTGACGAAGGGCACGGAGACGCTTCGAACGAGAAGTCAACTGGCGATAGCGAACATGATAGTATGGGAGGAGAATGATCCTCCGCCAGCCCTCACGGTTAACGCCGAACGGGTTCTCCACCAACCTCCTGAATGCCCTCTTCCCCTGGTGCCGCCGGTGATCCATGTGAATACGTTTCTGCTCGATTCGATAGAACTGCGTCGTATATGTCCCACGGAAGAGCATCGCGAGATCCGCACTCTCCGTCCAATTCCGTTTGCTTCCCATCTCCATCTTGACACGCTCGTGGAACTTGGTTCCGGGGAGTGGATAGGAGACGGAAATGCCAATCTCGTCAGGCACGGCTCTGCGAACCATATCGATCGTCTGCTCTATCTCGCGGGATTCCTCACCGGGATATCCGAGCTGCAGGAAGAAACCGACCCGGATCCCGAGGGAGCGGAGTTTTGCAGTCGCGCGATGAATCTGAACGACCGTGATCCCCTTGTCCATTGCGTCAAGAATCTTCTGCGAGCCCGACTCGGCGCCGATCCATACTGATGTGCATCCGGCCTTCAGGAGGGAGCGGGCCATCCCTTCACGATTGATCAGATCGGCGCGCGAAAGGCACTTGAACGGAACGACACCGTTGACGTTCGCGACTTCGTCCGCGAACTCGCGAACCCACTCCGTTCTCAACCCGAAAATGTCATCGCAGATCCAGACGTGATCAGCTCCGAACTCCTCCTTCAGGATCTTCATCTCCTGAGCGGTGCGTTGCGGCGAATGCATGTTGTAGATCTGCCCGTACAGCGGCTTCGCGCACCAGTTGCAGCTGTATGGACATCCGCGCGTGGTTGCAAGGTTCAGCGAGAAATAGCCGTGGTGCCGTTGCCATATCTGGCGGTACCGATCGACGTCGATGAGATCGCGGGCCGGGAGAGGGAGTTCATCCAGGTCCCTCAACGGAGCCCGTCTGGGACCCTGCACAACTACCCCTTCACCATTGCGCATTGCCACGCCCGGTATCGTAGAGGGATCGATTGTGCCGTCTCCATTCAACGCATGCAGCAGATCGCGAAGCGTCAATTCCCCTTCGCCACACAGGACATAATCGACACCATGCGGAAAGTACTTATCCAGGTGGTCCGTTGCATCGGAACCGTGCACGATGACGGTTGAGCCGTAGCGCTGAGCGATCGAGGCCATTCGGCAGGCCGCCTCACGCATGCGCGTCAGACACATTTTCGTCAGGTAATTGAAGTCGTCGTCGTAGATCACGACGAATCGGGGGTGGTGACGTTCCAGATGCGGAATAATCTCATCCTCGCTAGCCGCGAGCATAGCATCGAAAAGGGCGACGTCGTACCCATCCTGTCGGGCAACCGCCGCTGCGTACAGCGTCCCGAGAGGAGGATATGGCATCATTGCCTTGAACTCCTTCGGATCGAAGCGGAGAAAGTAGCTATGCGTGAAGAGGATGTCAGCCATCGTCGATTCCAAGTGACCGCAGCCGGTCGCTGTAGAGCGCCGCGATCTCGTGTGCCCTATCCTGTGGATGAGCACGGGATTCATTCCTTCGACTGCGAAGCGAGACGTCGTAGAACCGATCGTCGTGTCCCGGGTACTTCTTCCGCCAGTATTTTCGCGTCGACTCCATCAATTTCAGGTCCAGGCGGAGTGCCAGGCGTTTGGGGAGAATACGCTCGAATGTTTGCCGAAGTCCCTTCCCCTCCTTCGTGCCGCGACGGTATTCGATACGCTCACGATCGAAATTTGGATAGTACTCTTTGATCCACTCGTTTGCGGTAAGGAACTGTTCGTGGAGCGAGCGACCGTACATGGGCTTGACCGATGCGATTTCGTTCGCCACGTAGCGACTTCGTTCGCGGACCTCCAGGTTGTCGGTCGTCACGTAGTAGTTCGTGCAGAAGTACTTCCGGCTATTGAAGAGGAGAATACGTCGGATAGCGACGAAGAGCGTTCGAACGATCCACAGGCGCTGCGGGGAGACGACGAGGAAGTAGTCGATATCGCTGTCGCGATCGGCCAGGTAGCGGCAAAGCTGGCCCGAGATGAATACCCCCTGCACATACGGGACATGACGCATCAGCGAAGCAACGAATCGAGCTATTCTCCACATCCGGCGTCCGCGCGCCTCCATCTCGATTCGGCGATCGACCACTTGCGGGCCGGCCTCCGGCAAGAAGTAGAATCCCCTGTCGCACCCCAGCCTCCCCTGGTCGACTAACTCGTCCAGTTCAATCTGAACCTCGGTCTCGGAAACGCCCGAGACAGGCAGGAACAGGCTTATCTCGCCTGCGGTCAGCGGATATCGGAAGATGTCGTAATAGGCCAGAACGCTGGCTATCGGGGCAAAAAGTTGGCATATACGTGGGCTCGCGAGCATGAAATCTCCTCACGTCGACCGGTACGTTGTTCCGCTCGACGATGTCACCTTGTCATTGACGCATGGACTGGATTGAACCCGCAAACCCGGCAAAAGATACCGATCCATCAGAAAAAACCTCAACCTCTTACTTCCCCCCATGCATAAGGACGAACAGGCGATCTGGACACGCGGTTTGCGCAAGGAATTTCGGCGGGTTGCCCGGAAGCCGGGTCTTGGAGGCTTGATTGGTTCCATGATCGGACGCGCCCCGCGCCAGACAACCGTCGCCGTCAAGAGTCTTGACCTCGACGTCCCCGCTGGACAGCGCGTGGCATTCATCGGCCCCAATGGTTCTGGAAAGTCGACCACGATAAAGATGCTGACCGGCATCCTCCATCCCACCTCGGGGGACGCCCGCGTACTCGGGTTCAATCCCTGGCGACAGCGGAGGGAGCTTGCGTTCCATCTCGGGTCCGTGTTTGGTCAGAAATCGCAGTTGTGGTTCCACCTCCCCCCCATGGAGACGTTCTATCTCCTCTCAAAAATCTACGAGCTGGATAACGACGTCTACGAGAGACGTCTCGAAGAGCTTGTCGCTTCGTTCGCGATTTCACCCTATCTGAATACACCCGTTCGGAAGCTGTCGTTGGGGGAACGGATGCGGTGCGAAGTGGTCGCAAGTCTTCTCCATCGACCGCAGTTGCTGCTTCTTGACGAACCGACCATCGGCCTCGATGTCGTCGCGAAAGGAATGCTGCGCGAGCACATTCGCGGAGCCAACGAGCGCGAAGGGACCACAATCTTCATTACCTCGCACGACGCAGGGGATGTCGAGACGCTAGCTGAACGGGTGGTGGTGATTGCCGAAGGAGACGCGATCTTCGACGGCTCCGTCAACGAACTCCGGCGACGGTTCCTCCGCACGCGACGACTGGAGGCCCGTCTGGCCGAGCCACTTACAATCGACATCGGAAAGGAGCTTCCTGCTGACGCTCCCTGGAGCGTCATTGCGTCGGACGAATTTCAGATCGTGCTTGATATCGAGTCGGATCGCCCCGGCGCGACGCGCGATGCAATCACGTTCCTCACCGATCGCGTAGCAATAGAGGATCTCACAATCGCTGAAGCCCCGCTGGAACAGGTGATCCGCGAGATCTATCACAAGAGCTAGGAAGGGGGGATGCGGGATGAGGGATGAAAGGAGACGGAGGAAGCAGATACATGCTCCCCCCTCGATCAGAAGTGACACCGTGGGCCGGTGGGGAGAGGGCCAGGGGCCGGGGGGACCGGGCGGAGTATCGGGGACCGGCTGCTCCGATAGCGCGTGGGTTGGTGCGCTTCGTACCTACGACGTCCGTCCGAATCGACGGTCAAGTTCCGTTAGGTCGATCCGAATCACGATCGGGCGGCCGTGGGGACAGACGTAGGGCATCGACGTCGAGAAGAGCTGCTCAATGAGATTCAGCATCTCCGGCGCGGAGAGTTTGTCCCCGGCCTTTATTGACGCCCGACAGGCAAACGACGCGGCGACCAGGTCCAGTTGGTCTGTAAGCCCAAGGGTTTGATACTCCTGGTACTGATCCAACAACTCGCGGAGGATTGCCCCTTCCTGTCCCGCGCGGACATCGATGGGCACACCGTTGATTGCGAGTCTGTTCCCAGGTTCCAGCGAGATGTCGAAGCCAAGCGCGCCCAGCTTCTCGCGGATCTCGCGCACAAGGGCGTACTCTGCCGGCGATATCCGTAGTTCAAGTCGAAAGAGGAGCTGTTGTGACATCGGCAGATGTCGCTTCATCGCGTCCACTGCCCGCTCGTACAAAATCCGTTCGTGAGCGACGTGTTGATCGACGATCATGATCCCCGAGCGGATTTGCGAGATGATGTACTTGTTGTGTATCTGCCAGACCTCCGATTGCTCGCCGGTTCCTTCGTCGGGTATCGGCCGCACCTCCTGTCTGAATGAGAAATCCTCCCGCGTATCCGGCGTCGCTGTGGTCAGCGGCGCCTCCCCTGCGATGACATCGGCCTTCGGGTTTCCGAAGAGCTCCCGCAATAGGTCATCGCTAATACCCGTTCCCCTGTCGGCTCTGCTATCGATCGGCGGACGGCGCTCCTCCGCCCCTCCCCCCGATGCCTTCGAAGTCGGAAGAGGGGGACTCGTGGGGATCTTCTCGGCCCGATCGTAATCGGGGAGGGCAAATCGAAGGGCGGCTATTACACTGTCGGCAGTCTCCCGCTCCGGGAATGTCATCGCCGGTGTCAGGTTGTGCGTCTGCAATGCCTTTCGTGTCCCCTCCTGGAGAAGGGCGTAGATGGCCCCCTCGTCGTCAAACTTCACTTCCGACTTGGTCGGATGGACATTGACATCCACGCGTTCGGGGTCGATGTCGAGAAACAGAACGTATGGGGGATAGCTCTGCGCATCCATCAAATGTTCATAGCCGGTGTAGACGGCGTGCGAGAGCAGCTTGCTGCTGATGATTCTCCCGTTCAAGAACATGTACTGGTCGCTCTTCGACCGCCGCGCGAAATTCGGTCTGCCTACGTACCCACGCACCTTGATCCCATCCCCTTCAATCTCCATCGGGAGGAGAGCGTTTCGCATGTCAGAACCGTAGAGCGACCCAACGCGCTCTTCCATCGTCTCCGCCCGAACGTTGATGACAAGCGTATCGTCGTCACTGAAGGTGAACGTCACGTCTGGTCGGCACAAAGCAAATCGCTGCATGACCTCGACGATGTGCTTCAGTTCCGTGGCGTTTGATTTCAGGAACTTGCGACGCGCGGGAACCGAGAAGAAGAGATTTCGAACTGCAATGGATGTCCCTCGGTCGGCGGCCGTCTTCGTCACTTCGGTGATATGACCGTTCTCCGCCCGCACGAGCGTTCCAAGTTCCTGCTCCTGGGTGCGCGTCCGCAGCTCGACCTGAGAGACGGCGGCTATCGCGGCGAGGGCCTCGCCTCGGAAGCCGAGCGTCATTATCCGGTCCAGATCTTCAGCCGTCGATATCTTGCTCGTCGCATGCCGTTGGAAAGCAGCCTGCGCATCTTCCTCATCCATGCCGGAGCCGTTGTCGACGATCAGGATGAGGGCCTTCCCCGCGTTCCGGACGACGACGGCAATCTCCGTCGCTCCGGCATCGAGTGCGTTCTCGACGAGCTCCTTCACGACGGATTCCGGTCGTTGAACGACCTCTCCAGCCGCGATCTTGTTTGCGAGCGATTCGGGTAGCTGATGTATGCGGGACATGGGGAGGAAGATAGCAAAGTGCGATCGAGGAGGGAGGGTCGCGCGATGTGGATTGGACGTTCGGTCGTATCAGGTGCTCGAGTCAGAGGGGGCAGTCTAATCTGGGGGACGGATCGACTCCCTATTGGCCATCTGTTGCCCTTGCGTGTCGCCCGCGTCCCGACAGAGGAACGGCATCGCGTGCGATCCGCTGTGCGTAGCCCCAAGGCGTGCGGGACGCGGGCCTGCACGCGGGCACGCGAGAATCCTTCTCCGGCTCACCAGTTCCCACAGCGCACCACGTTGCGGACTCGAAGGGGAGCGCGTTGGACCAATGTAGCGTGTGTTGCGCACAACACGCCCTCTCAAATCGAGGCATCGAATTGCGAGGCCCAATCCACATGTGTGACGTGCATGACGTTGACCGGATAGCTGCATGATCGATCTCTCAGAGATATCGACCCCATCCGAGTTCGCGCAAGCGCGGGAGCTCTTCCTGGAGTATGCTGGTTGGCTGGGCGTGGATCTCTGCTTTCAGGGCTTCACCGAAGAACTTGATGCCCTCCCGCGCATGTATGCTCCTCCGGATGGGGCACTCGTGCTCGCGCGTCGGGACGACGAGATCGCGGGGTGCGTTGCGGTGCGCCGTTTCCATGGGAAGACGAGCGAGATGAAGCGTCTCTTTGTCCGCCCCGCGGCCCGGGGACTGGGCATAGGAAGATTGCTTGCAGCCGCGTCGGTGGGCATTGCCCGCCGTTTGGGCTACCGCCGAATGGTACTCGACACGCTGGAGGAGATGGTTGCTGCTCGGGGCATCTATTCAGCCCTCGGTTTCGTGGAGACCGGACCGTACTACGAGAACCCGTTGCAGGGCGTACGGTACATGGAGCTGGATCTACGCGCGGAGGTTCGCGCGGTCGTTTTCGATCTTGGGAACACGCTCGTCAATTATTACCACGGTCCAGAGTTTCCGCCAATTCTGCTGCGGTCACTTCGTGCGGTTGCCGATACGCTCGGTATGCATGTGGAGGACGAGGGGGATCTGCTCCGTCGGGGAATGGAACTGAATCGGGAGTCGGGTACGTTCGAGGTGCGTCCACTTGAGGAGCGACTGCGAGCCATCTTTCCAGCGGCAGACATGTCCAGCGACGATGTGGTGGCCAAATGCCACCGTGCGTTCCTTGCCCCGATCTTCGCACGCGCGCGGCTTGTCGATGAAGCACATGCCGTGCTAGACGAGCTCCGATCGCGCGGTGTTCAGACAGCCCTCGTATCAAACACACCGTGGGCAAGCTCTGCCAGTCCATGGCGCGATGAACTGGAGCGACACGATCTTTCGCGTCGGCTGCACGCAGTCACGTTTTGTGTTGACGTCGGATGGCGGAAGCCACATCCCGCGCCATTCCTGAAGACACTAAACGAGCTTTCGGTGGATGCAGCACACGCGTTGTTCGTTGGCGACGACCCCAGGTGGGACCAGAAGGGGGCATGGAATGCGGGCATGCGAGCCCTTCTACTCTCCGATTCGCAGCCCGATGATGGTGTGACCGTGGGCATAGAGCGACTGCGTGCGGTGATTGATTTCCTGGACCGCCCTCCGATCCCCCCCGACACGTGATACCAGCGGTACTTCGGTCTGGTTCCTTCATCCTCTCGCTGGCAATCGCTACTTTCGCTCCCCTTGTGATAACGATTACCGAAGAAGAGCATCGTTCACCTGACGATCTCGAGACGGTCAGGAGAGGGATGCGACGTTACACGGAGTCCAGGGTCGAGTGGGAGGAGTACCAGGACGTCACGGTCCTCGTGCGCGGAGACAATGGTGTCGTCATTGGTGCCGGCCTTGGCGAGTCCGGACGCGGTTGGCTCCATATCTCCGTCGTCTGGGTCGATGAAGCCGCACGCGAACAGGGAATCGGGACGAGTATCGTTCTGAAGATGGAGGCGATAGCTCGGAGACGTGAATGTCGCGCCGTCTACCTGGACACGTTCAGCTACCAGGCACGTCCATTCTATGAGAAGCTGGGATACGTCGTATTCGGAACGCTGAACGATTATCCGCCCGGCCATCAGCGATTCTATATGTGCAAGGAATTGACAGGCGCCTGATATCATTCGGATGGAGCAAAGCGCGTGTCAGCGGGTGCTGATCGCCTTACTCGATCCCAGTCGCAAACCTTGCCCGAACAGACGGGGTCGCGTTCCTGTCGGCCGGCTGCGCGCGAGGGAGCGACAGAAGCTCGAATCACTCCGATAGATGGGTGATCGAGTCGAACCCCAAGACAGCTAATACCGGCCAGTCGGGGGGAGCACAACGAAACATTGTGAACAATACCGGTGCTCGCTTGACAATGCCCCCTCGCAACGATAAACGATATTGAACGACTCTTCCCCCCGCATGGATATCTATACTCACAACCGTATCAACCACAAGGAGAAAAGGCACATGAGTGGAATTACGACCGGACGGTTGCGCACGCTCATGGGGGTCGTGCTGGCAGGTCTGCTCTTGACCCTAACGTATGGGTGTGGCGACAAGAAGGGGGCTTCCGATGCGAAGGAAGGAGGCGCCGCGACGAACGAAGCGACGACGTCAACGGGTGACGAGAAGAAGGACGCCGGGTCCGAGGCCGCAACGTCGAGTGGCGGGGGTGATGCATCCTCCTCACTGCCGGCAGACGTTCCAGTGTATCCCGGGGCGAAAAAGGATCAGGAGGCGAAGGTTGGGAATCAGACGCTCGTATCGTACACGTCAGCCGATGCCGTGGATGCGATTCACGCTTTCTATTCGAAGGAAGTGCCGGGAGCAGGGTGGACCGTCGCCGCCGACGTCAATGCCGCTGGTGCCGGGGCCACGATCAGCGCTGCAAAGGATGGGTGGAATCTTGCGGTTGCGATTGCGCCGAATCCAACGGGGGGCGGATCGCTCATCAGTGTAACCTGCTCGAAGTAGCATTCCAATCGCTCGGCCTCCCTTCCAATTCTTGAGGCTTCCGGGGTCAATCCGTAAGTTGGCGCACAAGCGTCAGATCAGGAATGGAAGGGAGGTCGACGTTTTATTGCCATCGCCCGCGCTCCATTCACCTCACCCCGCCGCCATTCGGCACCCCGAACCCACGAATTACGACACAAGGATGAACACGTCATGCATCAGATGCACGGAATCCAGTTCCCGAAAATGGAACTCTCCATGTCGGGACAGGACGAAGCCTACTTCTACCTTCAATCCGTAGACGGTCGACGGAAGATCCGATTCCACGACTACGACGAGATCTACAAGGTTCCTGGTCTATACGAGCAGCTCTTTTACGATCGCCTGAAGTGCGCTTCCCCCTCAAAAGTCGCCGCCATTCTCGACTCCTCCGTCCGTCAGTCCAACGACAGCTTCAGTGAACTCCGCATCCTCGACCTTGGAGCCGGCAACGGCATGATGGGAGAGGAGCTGAAGCGCTTCGGCGTCTCCCGCTTGATCGGGGTTGACATTATCCCGGAGGCGCTCGATGCGACCATGCGAGACCGGCCCGGTTTGTACGACGCGTACTACGTCGCCGACTTTACGTCACTCGACGACGAGACACGAGGCGAATTGATTTCCTGGCGCTGCGACTGCATGGTTACGGTTGCCGCCCTCGGATTCGGCGATATTCCTCCGTTGGCGTTTGTCGAGGCATTCAACGTTATCAATGACCAGGGTTGGGTTGCGTTCAACATCAAAGAGACGTTCCTTGATAATAGCGACAGGACAGGATTCTCGAAGATGATGCGCGAGCTGATTTTCAGTGAATTTCTTGATGTCTACCATATCGAGCGATATCGGCATAGACTCTCCATTGAGGGCGTTCCCCTCTATTACTTCGCGATAGCTGGAAGAAAGAACGGCGATGTCCCGCAAGGTTTTCTGGAAGAAATTGGTGTGGAGATGGAGGTGGCCTGAACGGTCCGGGGATACATTCTCCGTCGCGCACCTGCGTTCGCGTTGTCTGGCAGACTGTTGAAATCCCAGTGTTTCGGGAGACTGTTCAACTCGCGCGAGGTAAAGGCGCACGACCAGGAGCGAATGAGGCGTACCGGAGGTACGCTGCAGTGAGCGACGAGGAACCAATGAGGCATACCGGGGGCACGCCGCAGTGGGCGTCGGGACGTGCACCGTAGCGCCAGCGGGTATATCAACCGCATCCGGGGAAGAATCTGGCCCGGTCGCTTGCAGCCCTGACCGCCGAGCCGTTCGGGCGGAGGAAATGTGTGTCGGCGACAAAGAATGCGTTGGGGGTTCTGTCGAAAACTCTCAGATTGTGCCCCGCACACACCGGAGGCAGTTAACCACTATTAGTCGTACTAACCAGGAAGCATTATGAGCGGCGTTCGTGTACTGGTAGGCACCCGCAAGGGGGCGTTCATTCTGACATCCGATGAGAAGCGGGAAAAGTGGGACGTGAGCGGACCCCACTTTGCCGGGTGGGAGATTTACCACATGAAAGGATCCCCGGTTGATCCGAACCGAATCTATGCCTCGCAATCCTCCGGTTGGTTCGGTCAGGTGATGCAGCGTTCCGATGACGGCGGTCTCACGTGGAACCCAGTGGGGAATGAGTTTGCCTACGAGGGTGAGGTCGGAAACCATTTATGGTACGACGGCACGCCGCGCCCGTGGGAGTTCAAGCGCGTGTGGCATCTGGAGCCATCACTGGCGGATGCCGACACGGTCTATGCGGGTGTCGAGGACGCGGCTCTCTTCCGGTCAACCGACGGTGGGGTGACGTGGAACGAATTGACCGGACTGCGTGGTCATGGTACCGGGGAGCAGTGGCAGCCTGGAGCCGGCGGCATGTGTCTTCACACCATCATTCTGGACCCAACGAACGCCAATCGCATTTACGTTGCCATTTCCGCAGCGGGCGCCTTCCGGAGCGACGATGCCGGCGCAACATGGATGCCGATCAACAAAGGTCTCCGATCCAGCCAGCTTCCCGATCAGGATGTCGAGGTTGGGCATTGCGTCCATCGCATAGCGCTCCATCCGTCGCGCCCCGAGACGCTCTTCATGCAGAAGCACTGGGACGTTATGCGGAGCGATAACTCCGGTGATCTGTGGCACGAGGTCAGCGGCAACCTCCCGACCGATTTCGGGTTCGCTATCGACGTCCATGCGCACGAGCCCGAGACAGTCTATGTCGTTCCAATCAAGAGCGATGGAGAGCACTATCCGATTGATGGAAAACTTCAGGTCTACCGAACCAGAACTGGCGGCAACGAATGGGAAGCTTTGACAAACGGGCTGCCGCAAAAGGATTGCTACGTCAACGTTCTTCGCGACGCAATGGCGATCGACACGCTCGACTCATGTGGTATTTACTTCGGAACAACCGGTGGTCAGGTGTACGTGTCGTCGGACTCTGGCGATAGCTGGAGAACGATCGTGCACGATCTCCCATCGGTTATGTCGGTGGAGGTGCAGACACTGTGATGATCCGGGTGGAGATTCCCGGGCATCTGCGAACGCTCGCCCGGATCAATCAGGAGGAACTGGTGTTCGAGGTCGATGGTGTGCCCACACAGCGTCGCGTGTTGGATGCTTTGGAAGAGCGGTATCCGATGCTTCGTGGGACGATCCGAGATCACCAGACGCAGCTTCGTCGCCCGTTCATCCGCTTCTTTGCATGCAGTGAGGATCATTCCAACGATTCACCCGACGCTCCGCTCCCGGACGACGTTGTGAGCGGAGCAGAACCCTACCTGATCGTTGGTGCCATGGCGGGGGGCTGACTGCATCCGCATCCAAGAGTCCGTCGTTCAGACGTCGGGTTGCCACCGTCAGCTTGCGGGCTCGACGCACCAGGTTGTTGCCGTGCGTCAGCGAACACTCCTGCGCACGTGCGTCGGGGACAACATCACACGGTAATCGGAGGCAGTAATGAGCTACATGCTCAGTCAGGCAAGAGGTTTCTTTGAGGCGTGCGAGACGGGGAAGGGTTGGGACGTGTGCAAGGGCTACTGTCACGACGGTGCGACGTTCTCGGCCCAGGCCGGAGCGCTGGCCGACATTCACACAGTTGAAGGATACACGGAGTGGATGAAGGGATTATTTACTCCTGTTCCGGATGGTCGGTATGAGCTGAAGTTCTTTGCGGCCGACGAGGAGAGGAATTGCGTCGCGGCATTCGCGGTCTTTCACGGCACCCAGACTGGACCGGGCGGACCCGGAGAGCCGACTGGAAAGAGCGTCGCGGCGGACTACGTGTACGCCATGCAATTTGATGGCGATAAGATTAGCCACATGACAAAGATTTGGAACGATGGGGTGAGCCTGCAACAATTGGGGTGGGCTTAGAGGACCGCCGAGTTACGCTCAGATCATGAGGCTGTTCAGATCTTGCGTGGTCAAGATGCGCGACTAGGAGCGCAACGTAGAGATCGGGCGTAGTTCAACAGCCTCTCAACCGACTCGATTCGCGTACGATGCGATAGAGGGAACAACCACAGGGCCTGCCGGCGTTACGTCATCGGGCCCTGTGCCGTTTGTGATTCAGGGGAAATGTGTCGTTGCGCGAATCGATGGTCCGCAATACGTATCCACACTCTTCAC
Source organism: uncultured Alphaproteobacteria bacterium (assembly GCA_964462535.1). Lineage (GTDB taxonomy): Bacteria > Bacteroidota > Ignavibacteria > OLB7 > OLB7 > CAYWXV01. The sequence continues at coordinate 51,800 of CAYWXV010000008.1, read as the reverse complement.
GAGCATCGATATGCAGACCGAAACCAATGTTCAGCGCGCTGTCCCGTTTTTCTGGGTTCGGGATGTGGAGACATCTGTGAGGTTCTACGTCGATGGCCTTGGATTCGCGACAACAAAGGAATGGGCGCCCGACGGAAAGCTCAGATGGTGCTGGCTCGAACTGGAGGGCGCCGCCATCATGCTGGAGGAGTTCTGGTCTGAGGGGCCGGATCGAAACGTGCCGGAGGGTCCGGTGGGACTTGGCATGTGCATCTACTTCATGTGTCACGACGCTCTTGCGCTCTACAGGACCTTCCGCGCGCGGGGGATTGAAACGGGGCGACCATTTGTTGGTAATGGCATGTGGGTGGTATCGCTCAATGACCCGGATGGATATCGGTTGGCGTTCGAGAGTCCAACCAACGCCCCCGAGGAGACCGAGTACGTCGACGATAGTGAGTGATGGAGGACCCTGAGTCGCTCGACGGCGATCGTACCAGTATGGTCACCTGCCCTCCGCGAATACCCTGACTCGGACAGACCCGTTCGAAATGCATAGATCCGACCTGACCATTCGTGATGGAAACGTCACCGACGCTCTCTGGATCGCGAATCTGATCCGTGAACGCTGGGGAGGAATCGTAGTGGCCGGGGGAGAAATCCATCATCCCGAAGAACTCCCTTCGATTGTTGCTGAGCGCAGCGGCGAGCGTGTTGGATGCCTCACCTATCGTATCCATGGCGATACACTCGAGGTCATTACGCTCGATGCCCTTCAGACACGCACAGGGGTCGGTCGCGCCCTGGTTGCCGCGGCGATGGAGCGGTGCCGCAGACTCCGGCTGATCACCACCAACGACAATATCCCGGCTCAGTCCCTCTATCAGAACCTTGGGCTGCGATTGGTCGCCGTCCATCGCGGCGCGATCGAGCATGCGCGTCGTCTGAAACCGTCGATCCCGCTGATCGGGATCGGTGGGGTGGCGATCACCGACGAGATGGAGTACCAGTGGTCGACGGCCGAGCTGACCATCCGCCCCGCGACCATTGATGACGCTGGCGGCATCGCTGACATCTACAACCACTACGTCGCCAATTCAGTCATCACCTTTCACGAAGAA
>CAYWXV010000008.1:34975-50600 GCA_964462535.1 uncultured Alphaproteobacteria bacterium | reverse complement strand
ATGGGTGTGCACGCAATCATGGCCGGCATCGCCCTTCCCAACGATGCGAGCGTGTCGCTGCACGAAAAATTCGGGATGGTGAAGGTGGCTCATTTTCGTGAGGTCGGCTTCAAGTTCAATCGGTGGATAGACGTCGGCTACTGGCAACGCATCATGGAGTGACTCATGTTGAACCCACGTTGTTTCTGGACGGGAATTCGTGACTCCAACGTAATTGAAATCGAAATCCCCGCGCTAGATCGATTCGGACGTTCGGAGGGCACGACAACCGCGTACGTGCTGCCGGAACACGAGCGAGAACTTCGTGCATTTGTCGATCGCGTGCGGCGCCAGGGAGGGCTCTTCCTCCGCACCATGGCCGTTCTGGTCCTGATGCTGCTTGCATCCGTGATAATGGCCATCGTCGGCGTGTCCCCGAGTGGCCTGATGACGAGGGCGATTGGCTCGGTAGTCGTGCTGATCGGTGTTACGATCATTCTCTTCCCATTCGCGACGCCTGAGACAATCAGTGTCTTTGGTGTGCGTCGATCGATTGTCGTTGCACGATATGCCGGAATCGCGATTGCGGCGGTAGGGGCGTTGATGTGGTTCATCGTGGGCACGCTATAGATCGCCACCCCGCACGCCGGGCATCCGATCCACGGTCGGGACAGATAGATTCTTCATCGTGCAAACGAGCATCGTCGATCCGACTACACATTCAGCCGTCATACATGCCACATCACAACGAAATCCGGCGGGAGAGAATCATCGCTTCGCCGCGATTCAACGGGCGCGTGTTCGTTAACACCTATCCGGTGTCGTCCGGGTTAAAAGCCGACGTGAATCGTCCAACCATACGGGAGTTCTTGTGTGCTCCCCATCGTATTCCTGCCGGCCCGCTCCCACTGATTGATCCACGTGCAGCGTGGAAGAAGCAGCCGGAGACAGGGTTGCGGGTAACGAGACTTGGGCACTCTACGCTCCTCATCGAAATCGACGGCGTCCGGCTCCTCACGGATCCCGTCTGGGGGAAGCGCGCGTCTCCCATTCATTTCGCCGGCCCAAAGCGTTTTCACCCGCCTCCCGTTGCACTCGCCGCCCTGCCTCCACTCGATGCCGTAATTGTGTCTCACGATCACTACGATCACCTCGATCGATCGACTGTACGAACGCTCGCCGGGACAGGGGTTCCCTTTGTCACTTCGCTTGGTGTTGGAGCACACCTGGAGAAGTGGGGGGTCCCGCCCGAGCGGATAACTGAACTTGATTGGTGGGAGACGGCCGACATCCGAGGTGTTCAGATCACCGCAGCACCGGCGCAACACTTTTCGGGTCGGGGCATTCGGGATCGCAATACGACACTCTGGTCATCCATGCACCTTCGCGGCTCGGGTCATTCGTTCTTCTTCGGTGCGGACAGCGGACTGACACCCGAGTTCGCCGAGATAGGAGAGCGGTTGGGGCCATTTGACATGGTGGCGTTGGAGATTGGGGCGTATCATCCGGCATGGGGGGATATACACATGGGGCCGATCAATGCCCTTGCGGCCCATGGCATGCTGGCTAGCGGAAAACTCCTCCCGATCCACTGGGGGACCTTCAACCTTGCAATTCATCCCTGGGACGAACCGGCGGAGACGATCCTGCAGCGTGCCCCTTCCGCCGGCTCTGTCCTCGTGATGCCGAAGCTTGGCGAGCCCGTCGAGCCCGAGCGGTATGACACCGTGGATCCATGGTGGAGAAACGTGACAACACAGACGTCACCCGCACCGGAGATTCTTCGTGATGGCGACGAAGAGTTGCTCTGGGCACGCGACTGACCGCGAACCCAATGGACTACGACGGTACCGACATTCCTGCTGCATACGATCGCGCACGCGATCATGGGCCCGAGATTCTCAATCGATGGATGCAAATCGTCGGCGGGTATTTCGGTGTCGAGACGCGGCATGCACTCTCCATACTCGACCTCGGCTGTGGCACTGGTCGATTTACGCATGCACTCGCGGACTATTTCGATGCCGACGTGATCGGCGTCGATCCATCGGTGAAGATGCTGGCGTTGGCAGAGGGGAAGAGGACCGATCCACGTGTGAGATACGTTAAGGCTCCCGCAGAATCAGTGCCACTCCCTGACAACTCGATCGATCTGATCTTCATGTCGATGAGTTTCCATCACTTCAACGACAGGGAGCGGGCAACGCGGGAATGCCGGCGTATCCTCCGTGATGACGGATTCGTGTTCATGCGAACGGCGACGCGTGAGCATGTTCGCTCTTGCGCCTACGTCCCCTTCTTCCCATCGACGCTTGCGATCATGTCGGCGACGATGCAATCGGATGTGGAGATAAGGGAACTGTTCTGGAATGCCGGCTTTAGACTCGTCGATCAACAGACGATTGTGCAGCAGACGACCAGCGGTTTTGGTCCGTATGCGGACAAGCTCGAGGCACTGGGGGATTCCATTCTCGTGCAGATTTCATCTGAGGAGCTGGAACGGGGAATCGCCTCGATGCGCGCCCTCGCCGGAACTGCCGACGATCGTCCCATTGAGGAGCCGGTCGACATCCTCGTCTTCGCGCCACGCAATGATCACCAGGGCCAAGGGACGCACCCGTTGACCCAGCGACGCGTGTGAGGGGGAATTCCATCGACCTCTCCACGTCTTCGGGGGGCGTGACGAACCCTGTGGCGATTGGACTTGTTGGTTGCCCCCACGATGCATGTGAGGGACCAATCCTTCGATGTCTCCGCGTCTCCGCGTCTCCGCGCGATCCTATTACCCATGTTCCCGACGTCATTCGATCCTCATCCCTTCGAACGGGCCTTTCAGCACCGACGACCCATCATCCACGGTGTCAGGATGGATTGCGACGGCGCCGGATACGTGCGACAACTGGTGGAGCACGCGGATGACCTGAACTACCTGCGGAGCTATCGTGAGGCGTGCAACGTGGCGGGAGCTTCACCAGAGGACTACGCCCCGCGTCTCGTCCGCCTGAACGACGGGTGCACAGCAATTGCTGGTATTCACTTCCGTGGACTCGATACCGACTTCCCCTTCATCGATATCTCTGCCTGCGACGGTGACCTTCCGGAGAATATCGATGTGGAATGCGTGACAAACGAGTTTGAGTTCTTCCGTCCACGCGCTATCCGACTCTGGGTCGCAACATGGGAGAGACCACCGAAAGATGCCACGGAGGATCTGCTGGTCCTTGCCTCTCCGATTTCCCCGCTGCTCAGTTTCCCAGCACCTCCACATATCGAGCGCGTGCGCATTGAACCCGATGAACGGCTTGATTACTTCGACGATTATCGCGCACTCTACCGTGAACTGAATGGCACTGCACCGGAACTGGCTGGCATCGTAGCGCCGGAGGATCATGCGACGCTAGCCTCGTGCGCCCAGGCGGGAGGGTTCTCACGCGTCCTGATTGATGGCCGCAGAGCTGGATTCATTGCCGCTCGGCCAGGGTCGTACCGATGTTGGAAGGGGTGGGAGATGATCGACGAGATTCTGGCTGCCGAATTCCGCGGATGCGGTTTTGCTCCGGCAATGCAATTCGCATTTCTCCACACGCTCGACCTGCAGCGATCATCCTCCATCTTCGGGACCATCGCCTCACGCAATCTCCCTTCCATCATGACGGCGCGCCGTGTGGGACGAGAGGTGGTAGAGACTGGATATTTCATCCGTACGCGCTTCCCTTCATCAGAATTGAACGCTCCGGCACGCTAGAGTGGTGGGGGGGGTGGGTGAGGGCCTGGGCGGATGTCGCGGCGTGCACTACATTGCGCCCGCCGAGCACACCAGACCCATACTCAACAGGAGATCACATCATGGCCGTTACCGAGCGTCTCATTCCAATCCTTGTGTATCGCGACATTACCGCGGCGCACGATTTTCTGGTAAACGCATTCGGTTTTCAGTCGGGCGGAGTAGAGCGTGATGGAGATGGAAATGCAGTACACGGCGAGGTCCGCGTCGCCGGCTCGATCATCTGGCTCCATCGTGTCACGTCGGAGCATAGCCTGACGTCGCCGGAGAGCGTTGACATGGCCGGGAGTGGAATGGTGGTGCATGTGCACGACGTCGATGCCCATTACGAGAGGGCAGTCGCAGCGGGAGCACACGTGGAGGGCGTGCCGGTCGATCAGCCGTACGGTCAGCGCGAGTACGAAGCCCGTGATCCCGAGGGACATCGATGGTGGTTCGCGACACCGTTGCCCGAGATGGTTCTGTGACGACGCACATAATCCTGTACGTTGCCGATCAATCGCGAAGCGCCGCCTTCTATCAGGCGGCGCTCGCGCTTCAGCCCACGCTCGATGTTCCGGGGATGACCGAATTCACGCTGTCGAACGGGACGATTCTTGGACTGATGCCGGAAGCCGGAATACGCCGTCTGCTCGGTGATGCAATTCCAGATCCGGCTCAAGCAAGCGGTATTCCACGAGCCGAGATTTATCTGATTGTTCCTTCGCCGGAGGACCATCATCATCGTGCGCTGGAGGCAGGTGCGCGTGAGCTCAGCCCCCCTTTGCTTCGTGACTGGGGAGATGTCGTCTCGTACTGCTTGGATCCCGATGGTCACGTCGTGGCGTTTGCCCAACGTGACACATAGAGAGCCTCTGCGCACCACCGCGATGAACAATACCGACTATCGACAGCGCACGTTGGACGAATCTGACACCTAATCTTCGTCTTGCACGGGACGCCCCAGACATGAGAGACGTGACCCATCTCTTTCGCGCGAATGCATTTGTTGGACCGGAGGCGGCTGGAAATCCCACGTGCGTGGTGATCGAGGATGTGGAACTGTCGGAACGTGACCGTCACGACATTGCGCGTGAACTTGCCGTCCCGGATACAGCATTCGTCTATCGAACGCGTGCCGTGGAGCCCTGGTCCGTCCGGTTTTACTCGCCCGACGAAGGAGAAATGTCCTTCTGTGGACAGGGATTGATCGCCGTGGATGCGGTGTTGCGCGAGGTGGCCCACGCCCCCCGTGACACGCCGATTACACTTGTGACTCGAATCGGCGTTGTCCGCACGCGCTCCGCCGCGAACACCCACTGGTTCGATGTCCCACGTGATCGCATCCGTCGATGCGATGGAGATATCAGCCCAGCCACCCTTGCCAAGGCTCTGACCGATGCGACCCCGGCGCCTGTAGTCGACAGCGGACGTCGTAGACTCTTCCATCGCTGCCACGACGGTGCATCGCTGAATGCGATCGGCATTGCACCTGCGGCGGTCGTGGCGTTCTGCGGCACGCACAATCTGACCGGCCTCTGCTTCTACACACTCCTCGACCGAAATCGCATCGCGCTACGCGTCTTTACGATCTCGCTATCAGGCCGTGAGGACGCCTCGACCGGTGGAGCAGTACTCGGTCTCTCGGTTCTCCTTCCTCCGGGAGAATGGATGATCGACCAGGGGTCGGGTGGGAGAGCGTCGAGGGGGTTGCTCTTGCTGGATAGTTCGTCGCTGGAGGGGGAGATTTCGGTAGGGGGGAGGGTGGAGGTTGAGGGGGTATAGGAAACGCGATCCCGAAACCCTGATTCGGATGACATTACCTCAAACGATGACACGCTTATTCCCTGCCAGGATACGCTCACCGATTGCATAAAGCCCACCGCGTGACAGTTCAGTTGGATTTTGACGTTGACAATGCTCTTGAAATAGCGGAGCGCATGCCGAGCAGGCATCCGACGTATCGCCGCCGTCACGATCTGACATTGGGCTTCTATGCACTCATTACTGGGTTCATCTGCCACGAATGGGACAGAGCGGGGTATGTTTGGTCCCTGGGCGCCGCGCATTCTGGCCACCTGGCATACGTTATGGCGAGCTTGTACTACCTGCGCTTCGAGGTTCGCCGATATGTCCGCTAGGTGTTTGCTGGGCGGGTCGTAGACAGCCCAACGGTGGTCCGCGCCGTAACTATCGACGCGCGGGCGTACAGCGGTGCACTACGGTGCATCTTCGACTATCTCATCGTGCCATGTAACTGCGATGGAGCAACACGGGCATACCGTAGAGATATTCCACCACGGTTGTCCCTGGCCGTCCATTCCTGACCGCGCATTCAATTCAGCCGAAGAGAAGTCCGCCTTTATTTCTTACGTGCGCGTTCTCCGATTGAAAGCCGTGAACCTGTCCGAGGACTCCGGTGCAACGCCGCACCAGGGTCAAGAATGACAATGTCCCCTTGGCGCTCATGATCTCTCCAGTGTTTGGCGAATTGGTTGACGGATATCCACACATCATCCGTCCCGGCGCGTACGCGCTGGTGTTGAATGATGAACGCAGAATAGCAGTCGTTCGAACGCCCTCAGGATGGTTCCTTCCCGGTGGCGGGAGCGATGTGGGTGAGAGTCCGGAAGAGACGGTCGTGCGGGAGACGATGGAGGAGTGCGGGCTAGAGGTCGAAGTGATTGGGGTTGTGACTCGTGCGACCGAAATCGTCGTCTCAATAGCCGAGAATGCCTGCTTCGAGAAGCCAAGCGTCTTCATCTCCGCACGCTGCGTCGGCACCACGTCCCAGGTCGAGGACGATCATGAGCTCCATTGGGTAGATCTCGACGAGGCGACTGACCTCCTCTCACATGGAAGCCATAGGTGGGGAGTGGAAATGCTCCGTATTTGACGAACATAGATGTGCGTGTGGATGCTGCGCATCGTCTCGAGCACGGGGTCCGGACGCAACGTGAACAACCTTCTCATCAATCTCGCGTTCCATGAATCTCTATCGCCCGCATCCGTGGCATGGACTTGAGGTCGGTCCTGACCCTCCGTATGTCATCAATGCCTTCATCGAGATCACGCCGTTCGATCTGATGAAGTACGAGGTAGACAAGGTCTCGGGCTATCTACGGATCGACCGCCCGCAGCGCTCTTCGTCGCAACACCCCACCCTTTACGGGTTTATTCCGCGAACGTATTGCGGGAATCGTATAGCCGCGCTTGCACCTGAATCAAACAAGGGAGATGGCGATCCCCTTGATGTCTGCGTCCTCAGTGAGCGCGTTATAGCACGCAACGAGATCATCGTCCGCGGTCGTGTGATTGGCGGATTGCAAATGATCGATGGTGGCGATGCAGACGACAAGATCATCGCGGTTCTGGAAAACGACTACGTCTGGGGAGAGGCGCGTGACATCAGCGATATCCCGGGTGTTCTGGTCGAGCGCCTTCAGCACTACTTTCTGACCTACAAGCTGGTTCCCGGCCGCCCATCCCAGGCGCGCATCACCCGCGTCTATGGTGGCGAACATGCGCGAAGAGTCGTTCTTGCCGCAGTTGCGGATTACGACAACGAGTTCGGTGGAGAGGGCACGTCCGCCTGAGATGAAACACCCGATAATCAAATCGATCGCCGCGCTTCCATTTCTCGCGGGTATTGCGATCGGCGTGTACCAGTTGACGTTCACACCCCTTACAAATGGAATTCGTGCTGACAGACTACTCGTCGAGAAGGGAGAGAGGCGGCTGACGCTCTACAGCGAGGGGAGGGCAATCAAGAGGTACGCCATCGCGCTCGGACGACAGCCGGTCGGAGCGAAGCAACTCGAAGGAGATGGGAAGACGCCGGAAGGGCGATTCACGATCGACTGGAGGAATCCGCACAGTGCAGCCTATCGATCTCTTCACATTTCCTATCCTCGGCCTCACCACATCGCGTTCGCGCGCGAACGCCATCGATCTCCCGGTGGGGGTGTCATGATTCACGGTCTGGCAAACGGTAGTGGAGTTCTCGGACCACTGCATCGGCTTCGGGACTGGACCGACGGCTGCGTGGCCGTGACCAACGCCGAGATGGACGAGCTCTGGCGCGCCGTTCCTGACGGTACCCCAATCGATATCGTCCCGTGATCACACATGCGAACGCGAATTGAATAGCATCGATACATGAGCGCGCGACGCATCGCGGCTTATGGATCCGGCGATAATTATGGCTATAGGTACACCCGACGAATTCAGCGAATGGTCTTCTGTCTACGACGCCAACGTCTTCACAGGAGATACCTTCCCGTTCCGCTCGTACCGTCGGGTGTTGCAGCGTGTCGTCGACCTTGCCGATGTGGGTCCGGGTACTTCAGTACTGGATCTCGGGATCGGCACCGGTAACCTCGCTCGGCTCTTTGTCGACCGGGGCTGTCACGTCCTTGGTGTCGATTACTCCACCAGGATGCTCGATGAGGCAGCGAAGAAGCTGCCAGACGTTTCGACGGTTGTGGCCGACATCCTGGGCCCCTGGCCATCCAAGCTTCCGCAGCGATACGACCGGCTGGTCTCGGCCTACGTCTTCCACCACTTTGAGACGGACGAGAAGATTGATGTACTTTCGCGACTCAAGCGGGATCATCTGGTAGAGGGGGGCAGAATAGTCATCGCCGATCTTGCATTCGCAAGCATGGCCGCACTCGATGCCGCCCGCGTGGAGTGGGCCGACGTGTGGGACGAGGAGCTCTACTGGATCGTCGATCATATCGTTCCCGCCCTCGCCCAGGCTGGCCTTCCGTTGACCTTCGAACCGATTGACGACTTCGTGGGTGTCTTCGTCCTGCAATGACGCAACGCCCTATGCGTCCGGATCCCCAAGTGCGTACATGAAATCTCTCCCAGTTCTCCTAACGACCGTTCTTCTGCTGGCGTGTGATGGGAAAGTTGCCATCGAGAAGCAGGCTCTCCCATCCGACAGCTCCACAGCCACCATCAAATCCGACAGTAGTTCCGCAGCGACGACAACTCCGACGGCATTGCCGACCGGCCCCGTTCTATACCTCCTGGATTCCATGACGGCAATGACGCAGAGCATAGAGAAGGAACAGGAGCGGGATGCGTTCGATCTTCTACCCAGTGCCCGACTCGAGAACGAGATCCGCTCCCTTGTTGCCGGTCGCGCCGTTCGTGACACTGTCATTTTTCACGAAGCCTGCACGGACGAGGATATCCACTATCGCGTCTACCAGAATAGTGTTGAGGCGATGTCTAGAACGAATGATCCGATGACGGTCATGGTGCCGCGCGCGGCATTGGAGCACTTCGGCGTTACCCCTGGCGATCGTGTCGACGCTGTGATCAAGAAGCTTGGCAGCCCACGCAAAGTGAACGATCAAATCGCTCTCTACGTGACAGATCAGCCCGACAAATCGATCAGGGAGTACATGCCGAACCGGTGGCGACTCTTCATCCTCTTCAGCAATGGTGAGGCTGACCGAATCGTGATGCAGCGGTTCCAGGAGGACTGTTAGGTCGATTCTTGATCGACCTACGTGTGTCCGGACACGAGCTGATGCGCGCGGCGGTGTGCCCGTCGAGCGCGCGGGAATCAAGAGCCCCTCGACCTGGTGGTAGTTGACGTTGTGTGCGGCTCGACGTGAACCGGCATTGGTCCCCTCGGCACAGGCTGGACCGCCCCGCGCCAGATTGGGGTACTGAGGCTCCGGTCCAACACCGATCCGACCGAATCAGAGACTACGAAGTCTTTCGTGCAATTACGCAGGCGCCGTTGTCGCGGCACCTCCTTCTTCCCTATTCAACTCACGAAATTCGCAGAGAGGTACTTCCGAATGAGATGGCTCCCGATACTGTTCCTGGCGATCGCGGCTTGTGGTGGTGGCGAGAAACCGGCTGGCGATGCCGCACCTGCAAACGACTCCGCGATCAAAGCTCCCCCGGCGAAGGCAGATTCCACGTCCGCCTCGACCGCGGAAGGGGGGACGGCTGGCGTGACGCATGTTGCGTCACCAGCCACTTCAGACCAGCTTCAAGATTTGCTGGGAGCAACCGATGCTCTTGTGCGCGATGCGAGGGACTTTGATGTGGAGAATGTGCTGAAGAGTTCAGCGGTGGAAGAAACGATCCTCGAAATAGAGCGAACCAACAAGGTGAGTGACAAGGTCGTGGCGCACGAGGAATGCACCGACATGGATCTCCATTTCCGCGTCTATGGTAACGGACTTGTGGAAGAGACGAGGGGGGACGATCCAATCCTCCTCAGCCTAACCGGAGAGTCTATGGAGGTCTTTGGCGTCACCCACGGTGATTCGCCCGTGTCCGTCATGGCCCGCCTCGGAAAGCCAAGAAAGCTGACGGACGAGTGTGCGTATTACGTCAGCGATCAACCATCAGAAGAGTTCGAGGAAATCTTCCCCAACCTCTGGGATCTCTATGTGGTCTTCGAGAACGGTGGTGCGCAGCGAATCTTGCTCAGCGTAAACCGCGAGGACTGCTGACATCGAACAATGTCCCCCCACCTCCTTGACGTCCTGCGCGAAGCGCGCGCCCTTCTGCTACGCCCCGACAACAATTTTTCGTGGTCGGGGTGGGATAACGCGGACGAAGCTCTGGCTGAGCTGGACGCTTACATCAGGGTGATCGAGAGCGGGGAGAACCCGCGACCGATCGGTGCTCACGTTCTCTTCCTGCCAACAGGTCCGTTGCAGGAGGTAAGCCTGAGCAGCGGGTGGGGGGACGAGTTTATCGAGCTTGCGGCGCGCTATGATCGCGCAATAGAGGAATGACGGGCTACGACTCTGGACTCATCAGAGCCAGTACGGCCCCTGCAGGATCCTGTACGATACAGAAGTGGTAGCCACCCATCATTCTGGGGCCTTCGACTATAGTCCCCCCTCGTGCCTTCGCTATCTCGCTGCTTTCCTTGACACTCGCGACGTTGACGTACATCAACCACTGTGGCGGGATGCCGGCGTTCTCCTTCAGCGCGTTGCAGATGCCAACAACGGCCTCGTCGTCGACCCGCATGTCGTAGTCGTTGTAGTCCCCCATTGGATGAGGATTTCGCTTCCACCCAATGACCGCCTCGTAGAAGGAGCTGACATCGTCGGCGTTTCCAACCGTGAGGTCGATCCATCCGATCCTTCCGAGTTCTGCGCTGTAGGCCATGGTGTTGGTATTGTGTTGGACGCGGCAGCCGGCACGTCATTCGATGTGTTCACAACGCGGCTTCGACCGCGCGTTAACGTGCCGGTACACTACCGCCCGGGCATAGTCTCTTGAAAATATCAATGTGTGATGCGGCGTGGCAACTGTCTTTTGCCGATCGCGCAAATGGTCCGTCCTCCGCTGGTAAGCTGATGGGGATTATTGGAGGGGTTGTGTCGATCGTTCTCGCCATGTACATTCGCGCCCCGCTTTTCAAACGCGGTCCGCGTGGTGGATCAGTCCGTGCCGCGCGCAAGTGCAATTAGCTCATGGAGAGTATCGCAATGGAACTTGACGACAAGCAACTCGCCGAGTGCCTGTTGGGGACGTGGGTGTCTGACCCGGCAAGCAACAGTAGCCCTGCGAGCACGACGACCTACAATTCCGACGGCACTGGTACCGAGGTTCTTCACTGGGAGGACAATCCGGACAGAGAGGACGTGGAAATCAGGACGGCATGGTCCGTGAGGGACGGAATTCTCCACATCGAGAGCGTCGCCTCCAGCAAGCCGAACCTGGTGCCGAACGGATTGAAGCTCAGCGATCGAATTGAGTCGGCTACGACGGACCGTCTTGTCTTCGTGACGCATGGCGGGTACGAGCCGAACTGGGAAGAGAAGCGCGTCATGATCCGCAAAGTGTAGCACAGGGGTATGGAGCACCGTTTCGAATCCGTTACAGATCTGGCATATCCGATCGACAGTGTGTTCGCGTTCTTCTCGGACGCGGGAAACCTGCAGCGGATAACCCCTCCTGAGTTACACTTCTCGGTACAGACGTCGCTCCCAATCGATATCCGTGAAGGGACACTGATCGACTATCGTCTGAAGTTGTTCGGTGTCCCGTTCACGTGGAGGACGCTGATCTCGGAGTGGAACCCGCCTCATTCGTTTACCGACGAACAGCTGCGTGGACCGTACGCGCAGTGGATTCATCGGCACACATTCCGCCCAACGCCAACGGGGACGGAGATGCGCGACGTTGTCCGCTATCGCCTCCCCCTCTCGCCGCTCGGCGATATCGCCTATCCGCTTGTAGCGCGGCAGGTCGCCCGCATCTTCTCTCATCGAGGCAGCGCAATAGACGGGTTGCTCCGTGAGGCATTCGATCCGCGACGCGACACGTAACCGGTCCCCACTGCACACATGAATCCCCATAGCCAATACGGCTTCGACGGCCGGTGCGAGTGGGGAGAACGCGGCATCGATCAGCTTGCACATGCAGACGTAGTGATCGTGGTCGACGTCCTCTCCTTTTCCACCTGCGTCGACGTTGCGCTGGCGCGAGGTGTGATCATTCTGCCGTATGACATGCGTGGTGCATCTGCTCGGACGTTCGCCGACAGACACGGAGCGGAGCTTGCCGGACTGCGGGGGGTCGACCGCTATTCACTCTCTCCGTCGTCGTTCAAGGATGCAGGTCGTGGTCTTCGCTGCGTTCTTCCCTCTCCGAATGGCGCTGCGCTCGTACTCCGGGCCGAACAAGCGGGTTCGATCGTGGTTACAGCATGCTTTAGGAATTGTGGCGCCGTGGCGAGTTATGCCGCGTCGGTAGGACGAACGTTCAATGTGGTACCTGCGGGAGAGAGGTGGGGGGACGACACGCTTCGGCCGGCAATTGAGGATCTGTTGGCGGCGGGGGCGATTCTCGGCCGTCTGCCAGGAACGAAGTCACCGGAAGCCCACGTTGCAATCGAGGCGTTCACGGCCGTCACATCCGATCTGGCCGCGCTCATGGCGCGCTCGGCGTCAGGAAGGGAATTGAGCGAGCGGGGATTCACCGGAGACATTCAGATCGCGGGTGAGCTGAACGTATCGAGCGTCGTGCCGCGGCTTCGGGGGAGTGAATTCGTCGACGAAAATCAGGCGGGCTTGTGACTCATGGCGACAAGTTGACGAACATGCGCGCGCACGGCAGACCGGACGGTCGGATAGCACTGGTATCGCACGCCGAATTCACGACAAGTGCGATGCACGATTGGCTGGATCTGCGGATAGCGGACGTGGCTGATGTTGGCGAAGAGATGGTGCTCGATTTGGAAGTTCAATCCTCCCACGTACCAGCGAACGAATGGGTTGTTGACTGCAAAATTGGCCGTCGTGCTGATCTGGTGAACACCCCATTGTTCCCCAACCGATATGCGATCCTCAGGCAGGCTCGGCATCGACACGCCGTCCACCACATGTGCCAGCTGGAAGACGATCGCCAGCGTCAGTCCAACAACGACCTGCACGCACATGAACACCAACAGCACGACATACCACGTGTGCATGATCATCGGAACGACGAGAGCCCATGTGACGAAGTTGGTCTTGAATACAAAGAGGAGGACCGTCTGCTGCCACGTCGGTGATTTCAGTGGATGTCCTCCTACGTTCCGACCGAAGAACTCGGTGAAATCGTCGAAGAACCAGAGGAGGTAGAGAAGTCCATACAGTGGAAGAGCGTATATCGCCTGATAGCGATGGTATGGTCTCCAGGGCTGATCGGGATGTGTTCGGATGAAACCCCGCGAGTCGAGGTCGTCGTCCAGCGACTCCAGATTGGTGTACGTGTGGTGGAGCACGCCGTGTTTGAAGCCCCAGATCCACTGATTTCCCCCGATAAGGTCCAGGCTCAGCCCCAACACCTTGTTGACCCACTTCTTCTTCGAAAATGACCCGTGACCTGCGTCGTGCATGATGTTGAACCCGATGAGAACGATCGCCTGCGACAAGAGAAACGTCGCGGTGATCGTGACCCAGACACTTTCAGACAGGAAGACGAGTGTGTAGTACGACGAGACAAAGAGGGCGAAGATGACGACCATCTTCAGCGCGATGCGGAAGCCTCCCGTTCTCGGAATCCCGTTTTCTCGAAGATGTGACCGGACCCGGGAGTAAAGTGTCCTATGGAATTCATCAGGGCGTGAGAAGTTGACGGCTTTCAAGGTAGGCCTGTGACGAAAGGCATGTCGAGTGATGCGACCGAACGATGTGTCGTAGACGTTCAGATGGAGCTGTTCGTGCGGCTCTAGGGGGTAAGGGGGCCAAAGATACTCTATTTGCGGTATGCAAGCTCATCCCGCTCAGTCCCGGATCTGCTCCCTCGCTTCGCCATTCGGTGTGGAAGCCGTTGTGACTCACATCCGCTTCCGATTGCCCAGTGAAGGGCTACGGAGCCGGGAGACTGTTAAACACAGTTCAGATCATGACCCTTGTCAAATCACGTTAGGTCTCGAGGCGCGACACGCATCCCGCAACAGACCCCGCCATCCGCATAACGAGAACCGTGGCCATGACCCGGTGCGGTCTCGCTAACAACCAACTCGATCGGCCATGCCCACTACCAGCGTCTTTATAGCAACCACGCTCGATGGATTCATTTCGCGCCTCGACGGCAGTATCGACTGGCTGATAGAAGCCAACGGCGTCGTTCCCGCTGGCGAGGATTGCGGATACCGTGAGTTCATCGGCACTATTGATGCGCTCGTCATGGGGCGAAGCACGTATCGGCAGGCCCTCACGTTTGATCCATGGCCCTACGGTTCCCTGCCTGTGGTCGTCATGAGCAGCGGTGTGGTGGACATCCCCGCCAGGCTCGCCGCGACCGTCTCTGGAACATCTGAATCGCCTCGTGACTTACTGACGCGGCTTGAGAGTGATGGTATGAAGCGTGTGTACGTCGACGGCGGAATCACAATCCAGAGCTTTCTTGCCGAAGGGCTCATCGACGAGTTGATCATCACCGTCATTCCGGTCTTGCTTGGGGAGGGCCGTTCACTATTCGGGCCATTGCCGCACGACGTCCCACTCCGTCTGAAATCATCAAAACCGTACGATTTCGGCTTCGTGCAGCACCATTATGAGGTAGTAGGTGGCAGGGGATAGGTAGTATGTGGTAGTGGCGCCTCACGGGTCTGGAATCGTCGGCACCCATTTCGTATACTCGTCCTCATCCGATCTGCCAACGGTCCCTTCAAGCACGGAGGAGAATGGGTATGAGCTCCACGTTCAAGACACTCGCCCTGCTTCTGTTTCTCATTGGAATTGCATGTGATGGCCCTTCGGGACCTCCGGGCCCACCAGGCTCTGTCGGGTACCGGGCATACGCCGCGGTGATGTCACAACACGGCGAAGACTCACCACGTGCCAACGTTGTTCAGAACACGCTCGGAATCACCATCAACTGGTCAAGGGAGTCGAAGGGGCATTACGTGGGGAGGCTATCTCAGCCAATCGATACGGCGCGGTCGCTTGTCTTTGCTACCGGCATGGTTCCGAATGTCCTGTCAGTCGTGGCTGGGATGTCGAATCGTACCGAAATCCGTTACGCCGTCCTGACGGGTGTCAACGACTACAGCGATGGGCACGAGGGTCTCTCGATCGAGTTGCGTGTGTACAACTAGATGCACCGATATCATTGGGGAGTGAACGACATCGGGCTGGCGCTTTCCTGTTGGTGCGGGAAATGCACCAGGTATTGGGCGTCATCGCGCTATCCCGTCTCTGATCGCATTCATGTCCTGAGCGGCAGATGCAACGAGAAACTTCATTCGCATTTCTGGGCAGAAATATTTCACCGTTCACCGTACCGTTTCCGACGAATTACCTCTGAATTATCACGCCACAATAACACTCGGGAGCTCAAGCAACTTTGAAGAGGTGCGTTGGGCGCGAGGCAATTCGCGCACAGGTAGATACCCTC
>CAYWXV010000008.1:0-34875 GCA_964462535.1 uncultured Alphaproteobacteria bacterium | reverse complement strand
AACTTTGAAGAGGTGCGTTGGGCGCGAGGCAATTCGCGCACAGGTAGATACCCTCCGCGCTAAACGTCGAGGTTTTTCAGGAATTGCCTGATGGCGCAACGCGCTCTACCGACCGTGTCTGCTCACATTAATCTGTTGCCACCGCCAGGAGACCGTTGAAATACGCGCGATCTCTGCCTTGCGCCCCTCGTCACTCACTGCGGCGTACCTCCGGTACGCCTCATTCGCGCCTCGGCGCGCGCCTTGACCTCGCGCGATTTGAACAGTCTCTGGAAACACCGGTATTTCAACAGTCTGCTAGAGACCACGTGTCCCTCGCGGCATCTGACTCACACGCATTTGTCGCGTGAGCCCGTGTACAGCGTTCCGGGCGTTCGTCCACTCCCTGCGGGCATCTCAGCCCGCCGTCGCACGCGCTGCGCCTGCCGACGAGAATCAGGACATGTGATCGAATAGGGGCCGTTATCCATATGACGGTGTGCACATGATTATTCAGATTGATGGGTCGGGGATTGCGACCGAGACCGGACCCTGTGCGCTGCCTCGAGACAGACTGATATCACGCGACGAAAAGCTGTCAGAGCAATTGTCGAGGACATTCAATGCTCGTAGTGGTTTTGTCGCGGTTCCAGGGAGACGCGCAAATCGACTTGGACACACATACACCACACGGTCTGTCTCTTGATTCGCAAGAGTACGATTTCAGGGTGGGTGGTGAGGGTGAGGTTCAGGACTTGGAACGAATACTCTCAATACACGTTTCGAGGAGAACGAGACGTCTCACAAGCTGCTCTGGTTTCCTCCAGCGACGCGGCATATGCTCCACGCGCAGCGTTTTAGTGTTGAATCGAAGGATTTTCGGCGCGTCGATAGACGGCGAGTGCGCGAAGGAGTGGTTCCAGGCGTAGACCTCTCAGGTGCGACACGGTGCCAGGCTACACTCCCCGGGAAGACGAACCGCGTCTTCGGGTAGAGACGTCCATTTCGTGGTGGATCGTTCGGACCTGTAGACAGAGCATTAAACAGGTGGTCGAGGCGGGTGCCGAACCAGGCGTAATGCACCGTCGTGCTCCGTCGAGCCGTGCGAGCGTCGGATGGAATGGCGTCGCGCGACTGGACAACGGGTTGAAACGACGTCGAAAGGGCTAATCAGGCGCTCGCGCGGGCTGATCGGCGGCGGGAAATGCGGCCGTGCTTTGCTTAACAACTGTCATGCTTCTTTTGCCCCGCCGTTGCTAAGTTATGATCCCCTGTGAGGGGCAATCGCCGAATTTCTCTCCGAACGACTCATCATCAACCGCATACAGACTGCCATGAACAACGCGAAACTCATTCTGGACGGCAAGGAGTACGAACTCCCCGTTATCGTAGGATCTGAAGGGGAAGTCGGCCTCAACGCTCTTGCCCTCCGCAATCAGAGTGGTGCGATCACCTTCGATCCCGGTTATGGCAACACGGGTTCATGTGAGAGCGCCATCACCTTCATCGATGGGGAGAAGGGAATCCTCCGCTACCGCGGGTATCCGATTGAGGAGCTGTGTGCGCACTCGTCGTTCCTTGAGGTGTCGTATCTGCTGATCTACGGCGAGCTCCCCACGGCCGCGCAGCTCGACCAGTTCATCCACGATGTGACACATCACACGCTCCTTCATGAGGACATGAAGAAGTTCTACGAGGGGTATCCCCCCAGCGCCCATCCGATGAGCGTCCTGTCGTCGATGGTCTCATCGCTTTCGGCGTTCTACTCCGTGAATGGGGACCCGGAGACGCTCCGCAGGAACGTTGTCCGCCTTATCGCGAAGCTGAAGACCATTGCGGCCTTCGCCTACAAGAAGACCATCGGCCAGCCGTTCGTCTACCCCCGCAACGACATGAGCTACGCGGCGGACTTTCTTCACATGATGTTCGCCACGCCTGCCGAAGAATATGAAGTGCCGGAGCTGCTGGCCGAGACGCTCGACCTTTTGCTCATCCTCCATGCCGATCACGAACAGAACTGCAGCACGTCGACGGTTCGGATGGTTGGTAGCAGTGGTGCCGATCTCTTCGCCTCCATGTCCGCAGGTATCGGTGCCCTCTCGGGACCGCTTCATGGCCGTGCCAATCAGGAAGTGATCCAGATGCTGGAGATGATCAATGCGGACGGCGGCGACTACGCGAAGTACATCGAGAAGGCGAAGTCGAAGGAGGATCCGTTCAAGCTGATGGGCTTCGGACATCGCGTCTACAAGAACTTTGATCCGCGGGCACGCCTCATCAAAGGAAAGTGCGACCGCGTATTGAACGAGCTGGGTATCAACGATCCGCTGCTCGACATCGCCCGGAACCTGGAGGAGATTGCGCTTCGCGACGAGTACTTCATCGAGAAGAAGCTCTATCCAAATGTCGACTTCTACAGTGGCATCCTTTATCGCGCGATGGGAATTCCGGCGGAGATGTTCACGGTGATGTTTGCGATTGGTCGTCTGCCAGGCTGGATAGCACAGTGGCGCGAGCTTCGGAGCGATCCTGGTATGCGTATCTACCGTCCGCGTCAGATCTACACCGGCGCAACCGAGCGGGCATACGTGCAGGTCGCCGATCGTGTCGCCCCCGAGGCTGTTGAGGCCTAGAACGTTCGATGACTCGGGCCGGAAAGAGTCCCCGCCCGGACGCCGTACGCGTCCGGGCGGTCTCGTTTCAGGTTGACCGGCCCCGGCATTGTTGCGGAGCGGAGCGGAGGTGATGAGCAGGGGGGATCAGAACGATGCCCAATCGACGGCGCCAAGATGAACAAAAGTTTATCATAATACTTGTCGATCGAGGCCCTCGTCCCCTTGCCTGAACGGCCCCACCGCAGTAATATCGAATTGCTACGGATTGTGACCCCGCCAGACCATCAGGTTGACGCATGACGGGCTCCACCATCCACCTTCCATCCACGCAATCAGTATCCACGGGCAGAACGCCGTGCTACGTCGACCCGAACAGTTCCGCATCGACGGCCGTCGTCGATCGAGTGATCCTTACCCTGAACGCGCCTCGCGTTCGGGCGAGCATCGCTATACCTTTGGGTCTATCGTCTGGTACGCAATGCTCCGGCTGGTGGCGACGATCTTCATTGCCTGGTACGTGAAGGATCACCTGGTCGGTGATTATGGGGAGTGGTGGTCGATCACCATGCTCTCGATCTATGGCATCGTAATCTATCCCGCGCAGATCCAGTATCGCCATTTCAAGAAGACCAGCAGGCGGCTGATCGAGCAGACGCTCTGCTCGAGTTGCCGGCACTTCAATCCGGAAGGTCTTCACTGTATGATGCTCGACGATCACGTCTCCGAGTTCCATCTTCCATGCGAGGGTGAGGGCTGGGAGCCGAAGTCGTATGAGGAAATCTGAGGTCTCCTCACCCGTCGGTCCAGTCGTCGGGCGTTGCTTCTCCTCCCCTCCAAATCGGTTATCCCCTATGCTACGATCGCAACGTTACGATCGCCCCGTATCGCGCGATTCCCGCTCCCTTTCCTTGTTTCGACGGATCCTCTTCGTCGTACTTCCTCTTCTTGTCCTTCTGAGCGCGTTTCCCGTCGAATCGTTTGCTCAGAAGAAGGGACGTCCAACCGCGACCAAGACGACGCGCAAGAAGGAGGCCAAACGATCCACAAGTTCGGCCCCCAAGTCCAGGCGCGCAGCTCCGGCGGTGGAAGAGAAGGCGGTTGCGTCGGCGCCGAAAATTTTCGCCCCACTTGCAAACGTTTCATTCCCTGATTCGACCGTCATAGAAGAACTGGCTGACGGCGTGTCGCTCCACCGCATTCGCACACCGGATGATCAGGTCGTCAACGTGGTGGTGCTCGCCCTCTCACGTGGCGCACGTCTAGGTACGTACAAGGCACTTGATCGGCAGGACGGTCTGGAGACAGCTCTCGATATCAAACGCCGAGCGTCGTCGCTCCTTGATGACACTGTCCTGGTGGCGACCAACGCGAGCTTCTGGAGCGCAGCCTCCACCTCTCCGATAGGGCCGACCGTAACGGAACAGGAGGTGATGGAGATCGAAAGCTATAAGGCATGGTCATCCCTCTTGATCTTCGATGACGGCACCGCCACAATCGATCGGATAAGACTGCGCGGGCGTGTTACATGGAATGGGCGAACTGTAAACGTGGATGATGTAAACCGGCGCGGAAAGGAAGATGGGCTGATTGTCTACGGTGCGCTCTATGGAGACTCGCTCCCGCGTGGTTCGCGAAAGAGCGACGCCGACGTGGTCGCCGAAGCCCTCAACAACCGCGTGGATTCGTCCACGGACGAGACTGAGGATCCGATCGACACGGCAGAGGTGATCCGACTCTGGCGTGAGGAGAAGCTCAGGGAGGACCGGGAGCATCCGTTGATGAAAATCGTCTGCGAGTTTCCGAAGCCTCGACGGCGCCGCGGTCCGTTCGCAGGCCCAATGGTTGGCCAGCCGATGACATTGATTGTGACGGCCGTTGATACGGGCGTCGTGCAGATCCCCGAACGGGGGTACGTGATATCACCGGGCGATCGATCGACCGAGTTTGAAGGCGTCCATCCTGGAGACACGATTCGCCTCGAGTACACGATCAGCCCCACACCCGAAAAGCCGGTTCGGCACGTTCTGACAGGCACACCACGTCTTGTTCGGAGCGGTATCGCAGATCCCGAGTATGAAACGGAGGGATCGAAGGCGCGACGTTTTGTGCGGAATGAGCTGGCTCGAACGGCCGTCGGAATTTCCCGCGGTGGAGACACGCTATTCCTGGTCACGATCGACAGCCCTTGTCGTGCCGAATCGCGCAGAGGAATGACCCTCTCCCAACTCGCGACGCTCATGCAGAACCTGGGGGCGTATGATGCGATGAATTTCGACGGTGGCGGGTCGACGTCGATGGCGGTAAACGACGAGATGATCAGTCGCCAGGGTGAAGGACCGTCCCGTCGCCGCGTGAGTAACGCGCTGCTGGTGATGAAGAAGTCGGCGGGGAGGAAGATCCGTCGCGTCACGGCGACCGGAGCGTTGGGCGTCGAAGATGGATCATCGAATCGCTGACCGATGAGCCTTACTCTCTTTGATCTGTCAGGTCGTGTCGCCGTTGTCACGGGCGCCTCGCGGGGATTGGGGGCGGTCGCGGCCGAAGCTCTGGCATCCGCCGGAGCACATCTGGTCCTTATCGGTCGTCACCAATCGACCCTCGACGAACGTGCGATAGAATTAAGGAAACACCGGGTGGAGGCGTTCCCCCTTGTGTGCGACATGTCGCAGCCCGATGCGATAATCGATGGAGTGGCGCGGATAATCGAGCGATTCGGGACGATCGATATCCTCGTCAATAATGCCGGAATAATCCGCCGATCACCCGCCGCCGAATATTCTCTTGACGATTGGAACGACGTTCTTGACGTTAATCTCACGGCCCCGTTTCTGATGGCTCGCGAAGTCGGGAAACGTATGCTGGAAAAGGGATCGGGAAAAATTATCAACATTGCCTCCCTCCTCAGTTTCTCGGGCGGATTGAACGTCGTCGCGTACACTGCCAGCAAGCATGGGGTCGCCGGGCTGACGCGTTCGCTGGCAAATGAATGGGGGAAGGGAGGAATTCAGGTGAACGCGATCGCCCCAGGGTACTTCCACACCGAGGCAACGGCGGCGATTCAGAACAATCCAGAGCGATACGAATACCTCCGTGCACGCATTCCCGCCGGACGTTGGGGCGAACCGGACGAACTTCGCGGGACCGTCATCTTCCTCGCCTCCCCCGCGAGCGACTACATCAACGGACACGTGCTGGTTGTGGATGGAGGATGGACGGCAGCCTAGCTGGGGACTGGGGGCTGGGGACTGTGGGCTGGGAATTGGGACGAGACCAATGACGATCCCCTCTTGAGAGCGATCAATCAGAGGTGTGTTTCCTGAACGGTGCCACCATGAAACCGAGATATGATTTCGGAGATGGCTCATTGAGTCCGAAGGCTTCCGGCTCGTGCGCGGGGCAGTGATAGGTGCCGAAGATCAGATCCATCAAGGGGGAGAGGTTTGCGTAGTTCCCCGAGTCGCGATCGCGGTCATGATGCCAGTGATGGATCTGCGGCGAGCCGATGAGGTAGCGAAGAGGTCCAATCGGCAGACGAACGTTCGAGTGAATGTAGATGGCCCAGAGCCCACGAAATGCGGTGAGGCCGACAAGCGTTTCGAGTGGGAAGCCGAGAATGAGAGCGGGGAGGTTAATGATGCCGACTGTGTAGACGGAGTCGAGGGGATGCTCTCGATGCGCAGCCAGCCAGTCCAGATGCTCGGCGCTGTGATGCACGGAATGAAACCGCCACAGGAATTCCACTCGATGCTGGAGTCGATGCGCCCAGTAGATGAAGAGGTCGCTCAGTAACACCACCTCGATCACCTGTAGAATCCATGGTTGACCCGCGACGGCCGCGCGGAAATCGTGCGGCACGAATCCGTCCAGCAAGCGGCCTACGTGAGTCAATATCCAGAGGACAAGACCGCTCCAGACGAAGTATTGTCCAAGGAGAAAGAAGAGATCGGTAAGCCAGCCGGGGCGGAAGAACCGCTGTCCCGGTTTCGCCGGGAAGACCATTTCCAGCGGACGGAAGAGCACCGCCAGGAAACAGATGCTGACACCGGTCAGCAGGGAAATCGTCAGCAGTTCCATTGGTATCGCTCCCCGTTCACGGCGCGTGTCTGGATGGTTGTGATGAGTCCGGCAAGGCAACCCTCTGCGAGTCGACAGATCTGGGCCTGATAAGGGGCGCCATCGATTTCGAGCTCCCCATAAAGACCTCGTTCCGCTCGGCGCTGTCTGCAGAATCGGTTGAGTCGACTGGCGGTTCCTTGATTAGCGGAGCCGCCGATTTCGATCCGGGGAAGAAGTGATATCGCGTGCGGGCAGTGTCGTCGCCGACGATCCTGGATGACGAGTCGGATGGTCGTTGAAGCGAGTCTCCCGTGCGATCATCGACCGTGTCGAGTATCTGATAACCGAGCGACGCCGTCAGCGCCGAACCTCTCGCGTTTCCATCCGATGATCCGTTCCTCATCGTCACGATCAGGTTGTCGAGGACGCCACCCTGATAGAGAACATAGCCGGTGAAGAGGATCACCGAACTGATGATCACGGCTGTCTTCACGACGATGGAGGAGCTGTTCATGGTAATCATAGTGGATTCTCCGCTTCATTACGGCTGGCGACGTGGGGGCGAGGGTCCACTCTCGCTATTCCCAATACTTCATTCCAAATTTCCTGACGTCACTCGCGGACAATCCCGCACACCGCAACCACATTCTCCTTCCCCTTCAGGTGAACGGCGCCGATCGGCTTGACCGCGAAGAAATCGGCTGAAGGAAGCCGCTGCGCAATCTCCTGCGAGACCAGGAGGCTCGATCGCAGTGCATGGCATTGCGCCAGGATGCGTGCAGTGGTGTTCATCGTGTCGCCATGGAAGACGATTTCGCGTCGGATGTCACCGATCTCCGAAATCACCACCGGACCCAGGTGAACACCTGCCTTGAACGCAGGGATAAGGCCGTAGCGTTCGTAATAGCGCCCCCCATTGGACGCGATCGCATCTTCGATGGCGAAGAAGAGGCGGACGCAGTTTGCGTCACGGAAAGCGCGCTCCAATCTCCACGAAAGGACGATCTCATCACCGACGTACTGATAGATCTCGCCACGACATTCCAGAATCGGCTCGGTCATGTCGAAGAAGAAGTCGTTCAAGAGGGCGCTGAACTTCTCTGCTCCCAACTTCTCGGCAATCGTCGTCGAGTCGTTCAGATCCAGGAACATGAAGACACGGGTTTCGGTCCGCGCGTGGAAGTACCGGCCCGTGAGATAATTCCGCAAGACACCTTGTCCCAGCAATCTGCTTACCTGCCAGATGAAATTCAGAATGAAACTGACGACGACCGCAAATACCAAAATTCCAATGAATTCTGACTCCACGTAGGTGAGGAATTCCTCTCCCCGTACATAGTCCATCCATGCGATCGATTGATGAATGCTCTCGTACGTGGAGCTCACCAGAAGAATCGAGAAGGAGGCAAGGATGACGTAGAAAATTGTCTTTGCAACAAGGAGGACACCGAATCGGAGACGTGGCAGGATTCTTGGGAAGACGAAGAACTCCAGCGTGGAACTGATCGCGCAGATCAATCCCCCCATCATTGCCCCCTTGTAGACACGGAACAGGGCAAAGTCACCCTTCAACGCATAAGCATAGAGAGGACCGACAATCATGCCTACGATCGTGACGATTACGATCGTTCTTAAACGGGCACGTGTACGTGGAGAAGGCACTTCGCGGTGTTCGAGGTTTCGCGTGTGATGTCGGCTTGTAGCGGACGTTTGATTCTGAGTGTCAGCAATCTGGCTCTTCCCGCCCCGACCCCCGCTTTCAACTCCGAGAGGTGGTGGAGAGGGGCGTCCGTCGGATATCCCCGCTCGGCGGAGGCTGCTGGCTGTGCGTTGGGAGTCTGGCTCTCACCCCCCCCGACTCCCCTCTCTCAATTCTGCGAGAGGGGGGGGAGGAGAAGCGTACGCTCGAAATCCGACGTCGGCGGAGCTGGGCGGCTTTGCATTGAAAGCTCGTCTTCGGCGAGCACATCTCGCCACCCAACGTTCTCCTCTCACCTCTTCCACCTTCTAATTCTGCCCTCCCCCCTCATCCTTCACCATACCTCAGTCTCAAGCCCCTACTCAGAATCCGAACCCCACACCAGCATAGATGCCGATGCGATCATCTGTCCATCCGACTGTGACGCTGAACGTATTCTGCGGTTCGACGACGGTGTAGAACAGTCCCCCTCCCCGCGTTGGATGCCATATCTGTGAATCCTCCCCCTTCACCCACACTCTCCCAGTCTCTCCAAACGCAAGAATACCAAGCGTCCCCGGGATGAAGAGATGAAGCTTGGTCAACGGTTGACGGACTTCGGAGCCAACGACGAGGGATCTATCACCGGCGTATCGTTGGCTTCGCTCTCCACGGAGATGGTGCGAGCCGCCGATAAACGCCGCGTCGTAGTATGGATACGCTCCCTCGACGGTCTTCCCCTCTGCCCTGAATGCCAGCCAAGCCGGAGTGTTGAAAATCGGCATGTAAAACCTGAGGTCAGCGCGCGCCGTGAGGTACGACTCTCGCAACGTCGAGATTTTCGGATGATAGGCACCTTCCAGTTCGGCGTAGAATCCTCGGCGAGGAGCCGTCTCGTTATCCCTCGAGTCGAAACGAAATCCGATCAGAGCATCGGCCGTGAATCGCTCGTCGATCCCGTATGGTCTGGCTTGCACGATGAGCGTCCGCACGTCATCAGTGTCGGTTGCGGTGTATCGTCCTTCCGCGCCGACGTATGCTACAAGGTGGTCGGTGAGATCAAATCCGCAGTCGAGTCTGAATAGTCCCGTCGCCTGCCGTGCCTCGTAGAAGTCGTCGTCAAGAGAGTCGGGACGTTGAGTCTCGTTGCCGATGCCATAGAAATTGATCACCTCCAGTCCCGATCCCCGGGCTGTTATGCCCAGGCGCACGCCGTCTATCACGCTCCGAAAATCACCGATGAATTCACCTTTGAAGCGCATCGCTCCGGTCGCGTAGCCGGCGCTGAAACCGAGTCGATCTCGATACGGATCCGCTCGGAAACCATACTCGGTCAAAATCGCCCTTCCCCCCAGAAAGGCCCCCTCGTCCGGTGTGTAGCTGACCCACGGAAAGTAGAGCCACTCGAATCCCCGGTCGAGGAGATGTGGTTCGTACTTCTCGGCTTCGTTCTTCGGCTTCACCACTCTGCGGCGGTGAATGGAGGTCGATGGTCCCTTCTCGACTCGCACGTCCTTGCCGTCGGTGTAGACGAGCGTCGAGTTCTCCCCATCGGGGATGGGAAGGAAGGAGAAGAGCCATCCCGAGACATGCGAGCTGTCGATCACGACGTTGTTCCCACCGCCCGTGACGATGCGCAGTAGAATCGATCTGTCGACGTCTCCCTTGACATCGACACTGTCGTCACCCCCCTCCATCAACAGTCGGATTTCATCGGTCTCTTCCGTGAGGAATGTCCGTTGAAAGAGCGGGCTCTGTCGCGCGTGTCGCTCCTTGTCCAGATCGTAAATCGCAACGGAAACGTGATCGTCATCTATGCGATCAACGCGAGCGTACTCCGCCTTGTCGCTTCCACGGACGTCGACCACGGAAAATCTCTCACAGTAGTACTCTGCTGACGCATCGATAAGTCGGTCGCGTCGGGCTCGGAGGAGGCGGCGTAGCCCGTCGCCCGCTTTTGCCAGCATTGCCCGTGGAAGACGATTGACGGCGCGATCAATCACCGAGTCCGTGATGCGTGCGACGACAGCATTGGTGACCGAGTCCCACGTCACGCGGTCCAGTCGCGAAAGAAACCTCCAGTCGGTGTGACGTCCGCTGAACGTTAGATACTTCATGGAAGGGTAGGTCTCGTCCGCACCTTCGATCTGAGGAACGTACGCTTCCACCAGGTTTGCCACCCACCCATCGTATCGACAGAATGCCTGATCCCGGTCACGCGGAATCGCCTTCCACATCTTCTTCCCGTCCTCTTCGAACCGGGCCCACTTCCACTGATCGATGTGCCGATCCCAGTCCCCAAGGTAGATGTCGATCAGCCGCGCGGTCAGATAGTCACAGGCGTCAACCTGTTCGTCGTTGTCCTGTTCCAGACGATCGAAGAGTTTGGGTGTCAGGATAATCTTGTCACTGCCGGCGAAGACCTCCTCGGCGTCGTCGTCCGGATTCTCCTCGAGCATACCGAGGATACCACCGAACTCCGCACGAAAGTCTCCGAGCCGCTCATCATCGGGAAGCACATAGAGAAATGGTTCAGCGTTGATCACGCCGGCCGCGTTGATAATCGGAACGGCGACGAGTGCAGAGACCGGATTCGAGGTGGCGATGAAATCCTGAACGATATCTGCGACAAACGTTTCGCGAAGATCTTCGGGTAGGAGCTTTGCGGGGTCTTTGTCGAGAGAACGAAATTTGAACTGCCGACCATTAGGGGTAATGAAGCGGAGTGATTTCGTTTGATATCCACCACCACGCTTCAAGGGCTTCAACCCACCGGCGAACGAATTGAGATCGAGCACATCGACGTCGATGGGAGTTACCCAGAGATCGCGCCAGGCGTCGCCGAAGAGCAGTCGATGCAACCATCCTGCCTGGTACTGCGGTCCGGGGATGACCCGCACCCTGCTCATCCCTTCGGTTCGGAGCTTCGGTCCGATCTGTACCGTCGTGTCGACGCGTTGCGCGTGCATCGAACCGAACATTAGCACAGCAAGTGCGAGAGCGACGAAGGGTGTTCGGCGGAGAGGCATGGGGGTTGATTGTCAGTGGTCAGTCGTTCGTTGTCAGAGGTCAGCTGTTCGGTGGGAATGTGCCGACGGACACATCGCGTAGGAGGCCGAAGGAGCGTCCAACGCTGAACGATCCGACGGCTTACCGAGCGACTGGAGGAGGAATCACCGTCTGGTGCTCCAGAATCTCAAGCTCATCGTCTTCGCTCTTTCTTGTCTTCGTGTTGGTCAACGGTTTGTAGACCGAAACGGTTGCTACACCCTTGTCCGCTTCGTCGCTAACAAGAAGTGAGCCATCCGGAGCGAACGCAAGTCCTTCGGGCTGTTGATGTTCGCCCCGTCTGATCCGCAGGGAGCCAAGGATGGTCCCGGTCGAATCGAGCTCCGCAATTGCGTTGTCGGCCGATGTGAGGAGGAGATAATGTCCCGTCTCAGGATCGCGAGCAAGTGCCGATGGGCGGAAATCACGGCGGTCGGTATTGCTGGTGAGGCTGTCGATGCTTAGTACCCATCGTGGCACGGGATCCATACGCTTTGTGCCAAGATCGAAACTGTAGATACTGCGGACTCGCCCGGGGACGCCAGGATCCCCCTTGCACGCCACGAGAAGTGCGTTGGTCGAGGGGTCGTAGCACAGACCCTCGACATCATTCGCGGTGCTCAATCCGGTTTCATACGTCAGGTACGTGACGGCTTCGTCTTCATCTCCGGCGGCGAATTCGTAGATAACGCCATTGCTTGTGATCATGTAGAATCGATTGCCCACAACCTGAATGTCCTCGAAATCCCCCTTGACTCCCTTCTCCCCAAGGGTGAAGTTCCGCACAATCTTTCCCGAGCCGGGATCGAGTTCGTACACGACTCCCCGTTCGTCGCCGTGAGCCCACAGCCGACCATCCGGGTCGAAGGCAATCCCGGAGATCTCGCGGAGTTTGTCAGAAAGCTCGTACGTGATTGGATCCGCGCTGAAGTCAAAGCGCTTCAATACGACTGCGCGCGTCGGTTTTGCGCGGACTTTCACGTCATTCTGTGATCGCGGGGCCTCCTTATCGCCACACGAAACCAGCAGAGCGATAAGGGAGAGAGGAATCAGGAGACGAAGGGGACGCATCGCCGAAAATACGCCCCCCGTGTTACATTGGCGACCCGATGTGTCAATATCTGGCAGAGAGCCTGTTGTAGCTGTTGGAGAGGAATCGGCACAAGATCGGCCAACCGACTGACAAACAAGCAACTGACACCGAGCAAACCGCATAGCGCCCTGCTTCATTCGCTTCGCGACGACGTCCTCTTTCAGATGTTCGCCGGAGGGAATGATGATGCCTACACGACGCTATACTCACGCTATGCGGCTCGCCTTCTGGGGTACATTCATTCCGTTGTTGGCTCCGATGAGGCGGCATCAGACGATCTCTTTCAGGAGACATTCATTCGACTCTGGCGAGAACGAGAGCGCTGCCTCAACAATAATTCCACGCAGGTTGCCAATGTCGGAGGATGGCTCTTCCGAGTAGCGCGCAACCTCTCGCTCAACTACCTCCGATCCCGCAGTTACCTAACCCAACTCCCATCCATCTTCGACGAGACGCTCGCTGTGCCGATCGAGGAGGCGCATGCAGATTTGTTTGGAGAGGGAGGAGATGAAGAGACTCTCCTTAAGGCGATCAACGATGTCGTCGAGACGTTGCCAGCTGCCTTGCGCGAGGTATTTGTGCTTCGCGAGGTGAACGGGATGAGCTACCGCGAGACAGCGACGATCGTTGGCTGTACGGAAGAAGCGGCGCGTATGAGATTAAGTCGGGCACGAAGCGCCATCCGTCGGGCACTGAAGCATGTGATGAAGGAGGGATGAGCTAGATGAAGAACCTGGAACTGATCGTTGCTCGCTTTCTGGATGGCGAAATGTCAGCGGAAGAGGAATTCCGTTTCCAACAGCATCTGCTGACGTCGGCCAGAGCGCGCGATCTTGTACGCGAGATGACCCTTCTGCGACGAGAGGCCCGTCGCCTCCCGCTCCTACACGTCCCTTCCGCAGCGACCGAGTCGCAGCTCTTTCACCGGCTTGCTCAAGAGGGTTTCGGCGGGCAGATTCTGTCGAATGCCCCCTCGCGACGTGCACGCGCCTATTCGATTGGTGCGTTCGCTGTCGTCCTTCTTCTTGTCCTTGGTTGGTCGCTTCTCCCCGATCGTGGTGCCGATGCGCCAGTCACGTGGGCCTCGCTGTCGGGGCCGTTCCCTGCATGGAGTGGAGTGGGTGCGGGCGCTTCTGTCTCTCCCGTTGCAGCGATCGATCATCGCGGTGGGCGCAACGAAGCCGCGACCAGGCACTTCCTTCGGCGAACTCACTCAATCTCGGGTTCGCTGCATTTGATGCAGCCTCCGACGACCACACTTACGCCAATCGTGTCGGCTCCTTCCGATACGGCACTGCAGCCTGGAACCGAGGGACGATACCTCGCCAGTCACGACGATGTCGAGCCCAGCCTGTCATCCCCCGAACTGAATTCGATCGTGGACTCGTCGGGGAATCAGCTCGCACCAATCGTGGATCCTCCAGGGATCGCGTGGGAGGGACGTGAGGGAGACGGATTGGGGCTGGTTGCATCCGTCCAAGGGGGTGGTTCCAGAATGAATCGCGCCGACGGTCTGATTATCAAGGAGGCGCAGATCCGTGTCGGTCTCGAGGCGTGGGATGGTGGTCGGCTGGCGGTCGTCGTCGGCGCGTACCCGTCAGTGACGGAGGAAAAGCACACGAATACGAGTTTTATCCTAAGCTCGCCCGCGGGTGTCGAGCACAAGCCAACGGACGCTCCGCCTGCGCTTCATCGAGTCATTCTTGAAGATGAAGCCTGGTTTGGACTGGCTCTACGTCAGCGCGTAGCCCGCCTTGGAACGGTTGAGTTCGAGGCTGGAGGGAGCGCGGGGGCGAGCAAGTCGGCGGTTCATCTGTCGGAGGAGATTCTCGTCAGCCAGCGGGTTACATCCTTGATATCGCTGGAGGGAGGAGTGACACTCTCACATATGATTCCATTTGATCAGAGCGTCGAGCATTTCCAGGTCTTTGATTCACCAGATCGATTTATCTACAACGGTGTTCGACAGCAGCCTGCCTTCAGCTCGGTGGGCTGTCAGGTAGGGGTCAGGTTGTCGCTAGGCTCGCGATAGGCCCAACGCCCAGTGTCCGTCGTGTCAGAGTTGGCCGATTGGCATCTGAAAACCACCCACCCCCGCTCACCATGTTTTCGTCTCGATCGCAAAGCGCCAGGTGCACCCATCACCCCGCATTCGTTACCTTCGCGTCGATCCGTCCGATCAGGCTCCTGCTCCCGCTCCATGCATTCCTAGAACAACAACAACACATCGATGAATTCTACTCTACGCTTGGCGCGACTTGCGCTCCCGATCATGTTTCTCGTGGTCGGAGCTGGGCTCGTAAAGGCGCAGTTGCTCACTCCATTTCTGTCGCAGGGGGGCGTACAATCCGCGCTTGCGACGGCTCAGGGATCCTTGGGTGGAGATGCCGCACTCGTGGGCGTCGGCACGTTTGGCGACTTCGAGTATCAGGGTCAATCGGTCCAGTTCTCAACAGCGGATGGAAAGGCAAACCTCTGGGCATACGTTTTCCGCTCTGCAACGGCCGGTCAGGCGAAGACGATTGCCGTTGTCAGCCTTCCGATCGTGGGCTACACGGCCTTTGAGCTTCCTGATTCGGGATTGGACGTCCCCTCCGATGCAGCGGCGATCAGCGAGAGCGATGCCTACTTCGGCAGCGATGCGATGGTTGGGCGCCTTGCCACGGACACGGCATATGTTCGCTTCCGTGCGAAGTACGCCGATCTCCGCCCCCTCTTCGTGACGCTCCGTGTCTACACCGCCGCCGACTCGCTCGACCTCCCGGGGGGATTCCCGATCGAACAACCACTCTGGACTGTACTATGGCTCGGCGAGGGTGATTCAAGTCTTGTCTGTGCCGTGGCGTCAAAAACAGGGGAGACGTTCTGTCAGCGAGTGGAACTTCCATCCAGCTCTGTGCCAGACTACGCCGGTGTTGTCGGAACGGCGTCGATTACCGTCACGCCAAATCCTGCGGTGGAGCGTGTCCTCGTGACACTCGATCTCCCCGAAGGGGCATCGACCAACGGCATGTCGGTCGTACTCTACAATGCAACGGGTCAACAGGTGGCCGATCTGACCGGCGAATTCAGTCGTGGAGACGGAAGAACAATTGACCTTCAAACGTCCCAGCTCTCCGCGGGCGCTTACTACTTCCGTGCTACGGGTTCGAACTGGGTCGGTACAACGGGATTGATTCTGGAGAAGTGAAATGCTCCGATTGACCCTGTGGATTTTTCTCTCGCTCTGCGTTGTTGGCGTCGCTCACGGCCAGAGTCTGACCACACCGTTCTACTCGAACGATGGCATCGCGACAGCGCAAACGAGAGCCCGTGCCGACCTGGCTCCTGATGCAGAGCTGATCTTCATTGGCTCACTCGGAGACTTCACGATCCCGGCGGGCGGTACCATTCCCATCGATCTGCATCTAGCGTTCTACCTGGATTCCATGAAGGGATCGGGTTTGAACCCGTCGCAGTATCCCGGGGCCGCGGATGCGTGGATCTATCTCTTTAGATCCGCAAGTCTCGATTCGACCGTCCCGTTGATCGTCGTGAAGATCCTGGGGACCTATCAGGTGCAGGCGTTCCAGGGATTCCCGTTCCCATTTCAATTCGGATCAGGATCGGTGCCACTTGATCGCCCCTTCAGTGGCAGTGGCGCCATGACGGTGCAATTGAAGAAGGTCGATCCGACATTTCAGAGCTACCACTCGCTGCTACCCCTGTCGAAGCCCGACTTCATCACGTATGGAGAGTTGATCAATAGCGACTCAACACAGGTTCCAATAGACTTTCTCAACGGTCCCGCGTGGACGTTGACGTTCCTGGGGGGTGGCGACACGTCAATGACCTGCTTCGTCTCGGCAACCACGGGTTCGACATTCTGTCGACAGTTCTCAATTCCATCGAGTGTCCCCAACGCGTCGCGACCGACCCGCGACGGGATGATCGCAACGTTTCCCAACCCGGCTACGGGACACGTCCGCATAGTGATCTCGAATGCTGCAGGAGAGACCCGATCGATCGATCAACTCCATCTGGTGAACGAGCGTGGCGAGGTACTCCGCGACATGACAAAGGAGCTGGGGTCCGACGGGGTTGTTGACCTGGTGACGTCTGAACTCCCGCGTGGCGTCTACTTCATCCGAGCTATCGGCCCCGACTGGCAGTCCGCATCGGGGCTTGCTGTCGAGAAATAGGATGGAGTCGACGAGACGAATTGTGTAGTGCCCCGCCGACGCCCCCGCGCTACGAACTGACGGCCGGCGGTAGGCGAGAGAGGCCCGAGGGGAGTGAGAGCCCATCCGGTGAATCGTATCAAGCGAACCCATCTCCCATCTTCAACCCGCATATCATGCATCGCCGATCGTTCCTCTGCTGTTCCGCTGCTGCTGCCGCCGGGTTGTTCCTCACGAAACCAACATCGACGATGGCAATTCCGCCGGTCATTCCACCGGATGCTGAAATCGAGGCGCTTGCGCGACTCGTGCTGGAGGCGGCGCAGAAGAAGGGGGCGACCTATGCTGACATCCGCATCAGTAGACATCGCAGCCAGAATATCTCCACCCGTGAGCGCCAGGTTCAATGGACGAGTGACCAGGATGATTTTGGCTTCGGGCTACGCGTCATCGTCGACGGAGCCTGGGGATTCGCCTCGAACAGTCTGGTGACCCGCGCGGCCGTGCTGAAAGGGCTCGATTTCGCGATTGCAATTGCGAGGGCGAACGCTCCACTGCAGCGCGACCCGGTTCGTCTGGCGGCAACGAAGACATGGAACGAGTCGTGGCGAACACCCATCGATGTCAATCCGTTTGACGTTCCCCTGCAGGATAAGATCGATCTTCTGCTAGCCGTTAACGAGCAGATGCTGAAGACACCGGGTGTCCGCTACTGCGAATCGAGTCTGTTTCAGACCAGCGAGGAGAAGTTCTTCGCATCGACTGAAGGGACCGTCATTCATCAGGACATTTTCCGCATCTGGCCGGCGTACGAAGCGACCGCCGTCTCCGCTGATGGAAGCGACTTTCAATCCTGCACAGGGATGACCGCTCCGATGGGACGCGGATACGAATACGTCCGTGAGTTTCCGTTGATGGAGGACGCCCGCCGCGCGGGTGCCGATGCCGTTGCGAAATTGACAGCAGAACCGATCTCACCGGGTACCCGCGATCTGGTTCTGATGCCATCCCACCTCTGGCTTGTCATTCACGAATCCATCGGCCATGCGACAGAGCTCGATCGGGCGCTTGGATTCGAGGCGAACTACGCCGGCACCTCCTTCGTCACACCCGACAACCTCGGAAAGCTCGAGTATGGTTCACCGGCGGTGCACGTGGTGGGTGACAGGACGGAGAAACATGGTCTGGCAACGGTTGGGTTTGACGACGACGGCGTGAAGGCCACTCGATTCGACATCATTCGCGACGGGCAGTTCGTCGGATATCAAACCACACGAGAGCAGGCACACTGGGTCGGCGATACGGAGTCGCACGGCTGCGCATATGCGGATAATTACGGTCACGTTCCGATGCAGCGGATGCCCAACGTTTCCCTGATGCCGTCGAAGGGGAACACGTCTCCGCAGGACTTGATCTCGGGCATCGATGACGGCGTTCTGATTCATGGTGATGGTTCGTGGTCAATCGATCAACAGCGAAGGAATTTTCAGTTCGGTGGTCAGGTCTTCTACAAGATCAAAGGGGGGAAGATTGACGGCGTCTATCGCGATGTCGCCTTCCAGGCAATGACACTCGATTTCTGGCGCTCATGCGACGCCGTTTGTTCGTCGGAACATTATGCGCTCGGCGGATCATACTGGTGTGGGAAAGCCCAGCCCGGTCAGGTCGCCCCTGTCTCGCACGGCAGTGCGCCAGCTCGCTTCCGTGGTGTTCGATTCATCAACACCGCAGCGTAATCCCATGATCGCGAATGAGGAGTTGAGACCCGCGAAAGGATCGACCGGTCGATCGTCACTGACATAAGCCAAGCATCTGGAAGCCAATGCTCTCTGAAGCCGAAGCACGTACGATACTCGAGAACGTCCTCTCCTACCGCACCTCGGACGAGGCAGAGGCCTCCCTCTCCGGCGGGGTCGAATCGAACATCCGCTTTGCCCGCAATCTCCCAACTACGACGGGGGCGAGCGAGACTATTTCGCTCAGCTATACTGCCGTGTTCGGTCGGCGAGTTGGTTCGGCATCGACGAGTGAAATGGATGCATCGGGGCTGAGAAGTGTGGTAGAGCGCGCCGAGCGACTTGCCCGCCTGGCGCCGGAGTCACCCGAGTACATGCCGAGACTTGGACAGCAACACTATCTCCAAACGCCCGGATGGGATCAACAAGCCTTCGACCTCACTGCCGAGGATCGTGCCCGAGTTGCGCGGGGAGCGATCGAATCGGCTCGGTCGAACGACGTGATGGCCGCCGGATACTACAGTCATGGTGGCTCGTTCTCCGCTCAGGCGAACAGCAAAGGGCTCTTCGCATACAATCGTGCTACATCGGTTGACTACACGTTGACAATGCGGACGAACGAGGGGAACGGCAGCGGGTGGGCCGCGGCCGCGTCCCATCGATCCGCTGGAATCGAACCTGCCTCCCTGACGACGCGCGCTCTCCGCAAGGCGTTGGATTCACGGAACCCGGCCCAGCTCGACCCCGGCACATATCCGGTTGTTCTTGAGCCATCATGCGTCGGGGACATGCTCCAGCTCCTGTATTGGAGTCTTGGTCGGCGCGGCGCCGATGAGGGGAGGAGTTTCTTTTCGAACGGGGAGAACGGGACGAAGTTGGGACAGAAGCTCTTCGACGACCGCATCACGATCTGGTCCGATCCCACAAACGCAATGGCCCCGTCCAGTCCGTGGGGAGACGATGGACTCCCGTTGTCGAAGACGACGTGGATCGAGAAAGGGGTTGTCAGGAATCTCTCAGTCGGTAGATACTGGGGGGAGAAGAAGGGAATTGCTCCACTTCCTTTTGGCTCGAATATTCTTATGGATGGGGGTGAAGGGAGCGTCGATGACCTGATAGCCGCCACCGATTATGGACTCCTTGTCACCAGCTTCTGGTACATCCGTGGCGTTGACCCGCGAACAATCCTGCACACCGGCCTGACGCGTGATGGACTCTTCCTGATCGAGAAGGGGAAGGTGACACGCCCGGTCGTGAACTTCCGATGGAACGAGAGTCCCGCGTCTGTCTTCGCTAAGACGGAGATGCTGGGACAAGCCCAACGGGTCGTTACCCGCGAGGGGTACATTCCAACAGTTGCTCCCCCCCTGAAAGCATCCGAGTTCCGGTTCACGAGCGTCAGCCCGTCGACGTAGCGAGCGCCGGCACGGCTGACGGGGAACGGCATTCTCCTCTGGCCCACCACGCGACCAACGAATCGTGAACAGTGTCAGCGTCGGTGCACGAGGGGATGTGCGATCGTCCTTGTGGCGGCATAGGGCTCGGTGTAGATTCAGGACGATTCAAACCTGCCGGTCGAAGGGCATGCGGACCAGGGGTGAACCTGCCTTCCGGTGCACGAGTGAGGGGCACCTTGATTGAGGAAACGCGCCCCTCCGGAAGAACGCCCACAGGCATCTGACAAACGGAAGACTGACAACGGCCCATTCATGCGTCGAACTGACCGATACCTCCTCCTGCTTGTTCTTCTTTGCGCTTCGTCGTCAACTGCCATGGCGCAGTGGACGAAGATTCCGTATGGCTCCAGCCAGTTCTGGAACGAGGTGTTCTTTGTCGACAACGATCATGGATGGATCACGGGACAGACACCCTTGATGCTGAGGACGGTCGATGGAGGTGTGAACTGGATCCCCACGAATCTCCCCGGCGGCAACTTCTCGGCCAATCGCGATATCTGCTTTCTCGATCCCAGCTTTGGGATTGTCTCGGGTGAGGATGGCGTTTGGAAGACAGTCGATGGGGGCGTTTCGTGGACGTCCATTGCCCCCCCTGCTCAGCTGGGACAGAGTCTTGGAGGCGTATGGTTTATCGACCGGAACCAGGGTGTCTGTGCGTTCGGCAATTGTGATAACACTATCGTCACCTTCTGCAAGACGATCGATGGGGGTGCGACATGGAGGGTGGTGCAGTACAATCACACCAACGTCGATGTGTCGGTTGGCGGAATCACCTTCCAGAACGGAACGTGGTATGCTGCGGGAGGATTGGGGAAGTTCTGGACATCAACCGACAATGGAAATTCCTGGACCCTCACGAATACGAATTCCTTCGGATGGCAGGAGGACCTGATTTCCCGCTTCGGCAATCTGTACATCGCATCGGCTAACGGAGGGAGCTGCTCGGCAGCATTTGGCGGACGGGTGCTCCGCTCCGTCGACGGCGGCGTGACGTGGACGTCGACGATATTCTCAACGTTGATGTGGGGCGTTACCATGACCTCGCCCATGGTGGGATGGACGTGCGGTGACAACGGCATGGCGTACAAGACCACCGACGGTGGACTGACCTGGACCGACTCGTCGTGCGGCATGAATCATGGCGATCTGGTTGACGACATCTGGTTCAGCGACGCCGATCATGGTTGGGCCGTGGGAAACGGGATCTATCGCTACACGCCGTTGCAGGCAGTCAGTGTATCCAGCGATGTCACCATCTGTCGTGGAGACTCGATTCGCCTGACTGCAACCGGTGGCGCCGGGTACCGCTGGACTCCCTCGCGTGGACTCTCGTGTACAGACTGTCCATCACCAACCGCCTTCCCCGATACCAATACCGTCTATCGCGTCGTCATCGACCGGCTCGGTGACTGCTCCGTTACCGACTCGATTGTTGTGAGCGTCAATCGTGTGGGAGCCACCGTCCAACCGGGATCCACCCTCTGTGCCGGTGACAGCGTTCGGCTCTCGGTCACTGGTGGTGTGGCCGTGCAGTGGACACCATCGGACGGCCTTGATTGCGATACGTGCCGATCGCCGATGGCAGCTCCGGAGGCGACGACGACCTACACCGCCGTCGTTACGGGTGCGAACGGATGCAAGGAACGATTGAACACAATCGTTCGCGTCGTTCCACGATTGAGGCTCGACAGCAGGAACGTGACCCTCTGCGCGGGAGACGCAACGCAACTCTCAGCCACGGGTGGAGGATCGTACGAATGGACACCAGGGACGGGACTTTCTTGCACTGACTGTCCCAATCCGGTTGCGCGACCCGATACGACAATCACCTACCACGTTCGCATGCGAACGCCCGAGGGGTGCGAGTCGGTCGACTCCGTCACCGTTCTTGTAGTGGCGGGAAAGCTTCAACTCGTCGGGCTCGACTCCAACGTCATCATTATCGATACGACCGAACTTCGGTCGACACGATGCCGCCAGTTCGTCGTGAGGAATCTATCGGAGGTCGACAAGGTTATCGATCGCCCGTGGCTGGTCCACAACACCGAGTTCTCGATTCCCCCGTCCGAACTCCCGTTGGTAGTGCCGGCAGGAGGGGAGGCACGACTGACGATCTGCTATCGACCGACCGCGGAATTCACGCAGCGCGACACGCTGATGATCCCCGATGATTGCCCTCAGTCAATTCCTGTTCAAGCGAGGGGTGTTCGGTTCGAGATCAAGGATGGCCTGGTCTGCGACAGTGTTGGTGTGAGGATCGGAGAGATTTTCGGTGGCCCCTTCCTTCGCATCGGGTCAGGGAGCGGTGAGTTGGTGCGGCAGGGAACGGTGGTGACAACGTGGTTCGTAGGGCGAGATGATCATGTGCGCATCGAACTGGTCGATCTTCGTGGAGAGACGGTGCGCGAGCTCTTCAATGGTCCGGAAACCCGTGGCGAGCACCGCCTCTCCTGGTCTTCCGATGCGATTCCATCGGGACTCTACTTCTACCGCATCACAGCGGGATCAGTGCAGGCACAGTCGCGCGTGGCAGTGGCGAAGTAGCCACGCGCCGGAGACGTAGGGTAGGGATTTGAATCGTAGCATCCGCCCATCCGCCCATCCGCCCAGACGCCCAGACGCCCATCCGCCCATCGGCCCAGACGCCCATCCGCCCAGTCGCCCATCCGCCCAGTCGCCCAGTCGCCCATCCGCCCATCCGCCCATCCGCCCATCCGCCCAGTCGCCCAGTCGCCCAGACGCCCAGTCGCCCAGTCGCCTATCCGTCCATCCGGACGAACATCGTCTTTCGCGCGACCGACGCGCTGGCGAAGACTCCAATACCATCACCCCGAACGTTCCCAAGAAGCGGATCATACTGCGGGTTGCCGGCCCAATAGGTCATCTTGAACCACTTGATCATGTTGTCGTCCGCGGCCCAGATGGAGACTTCCTGCGGCCCATACCACTTGAACGCGCTCCAGACAATCGGTGTCGAAAGACCAGCAAGGAATCCCCACCGCGAGAGATCGTTGTAGCGGGGGAACTGGTCATCCAACTCGGGATCGATGCGACGATTCGCCTTTTCGATCGGAGCCGGCAGATACTTCCCGTATTCAAGCGTGTCCAGCGCTCGGACGCTGATCAGATACTCTGGAACACCAGCCACATCAGTCCATCCAAGACCCAGCGAGTCCGGGGGCTTCAGGTATGTCGGATCGCTCTTCGGCGGGATCGACACCGTGTCCTTTGGCGCCTTCGTCCACACGACACGTCCCGGAGTGGCGGTCTTCGCCGTGATTACCTTCCCGTCGGCCGTCCGGATGTCCAGCGTGTAGAGTGTGTTGGGGGCAACCTTTACGGTCGTGTCCGGGAGCATGTACGAACCCAGACTGTCCGGAGATGGTGACCGATAGACGAGAAGAAACGTCTGGCTACCATCCGAGATCCTGACATCCGCGTCTGTCACGATTCCCCCCTTCGTTCGAAACGTGTCGGTGACCGACTGCGAGAGGGTCAACCGTATTCCCGCTATCGGTTGGTCGACGATCATGTAGCCCTCCACCACATACTGAGGTGTGTAGGCGTTCGGGGGGGCGTCCTCGCAACCAGTAAGAACGGCTGCGATAACGAGGAGTGCTGGTAGTGTATATCGAGTCATGGCTTTCGTGCAGTCAAGTGTGTATGGTCAAAGGTCAAGTGCAGGCTGACGACGCATCGCTTCGCCACTCCCAACTCCCTATCTAAAATTTCACCTCGATGGCTACGGTCGGAAGGATCGGCAGGAGTCGTACGTCGACAACCTCCGTCACTTCTCCGGTTGCATCGTAGTAGCGGAACCAGATGTCCCGTCGAGAATAGACGTTGTAGATGTCGATCAACAGACGCATCGGAAGCCCGAACAACGTCGAGGTATAGTTGGCATTCACGTTCAGTTGATGCGATGGTGGGAGCCGGAGTGCGTAGCGATCTGCCGGCACCGTTACCGCAGTCGGATTGGGCTCCCCTGGAAGCGCGCTCTCAAACCGTGACGTGACTCCTGTGTACGACTGTCCCGACTGGAACGCGAACGAAGCACCGATCTCCCATCGGTCATTCAGCTTGTACTGCCCTACCAGTTTGAAATCGTGGCGACGATCGTACTTCGGACGGAACCAGCGTCCTTTGTTCACACTGTCAAACTGTGCGTTGATGAACCCGAGGGCGTATCCTGCCCATCCTGTCAGATCTCCAACCTTCTTCTGCACAAACAGTTCTGCGCCAAATGCCTCACCGTGCCCTTCGTAGAAGATGTCTCTGACCGTCTTCACATCCGTCGAGAACTGATTCACCTCGTTGATGTTCTGCAACTGCTTGTAGTATCCCTCAACATTCACGTTGTAGCCCTCGAACGGCTCGGTCTCCAGACTGAGGACATACTGCGTGGAGCGACCCGTCCCGACTGTCGAGTCAGTCGGAAGCCAGGTATCGAAGAACGAGAAGTCCGGGAGGGATGCCAGGTGGAGATACTGGTGGTAGATGCCCCACGCCCCCTTGATCGCCATGTTCTCCTGCAGCTGATAGCGGACGGCGACGCGGGGATCCCACGTGACATCCTTTGACAACGCCGAGTAATTCGTGCGAAGGCCTAGCTGGAGCGAGAG
The DNA here is from genome assembly GCA_964462535.1 of uncultured Alphaproteobacteria bacterium. Classification (GTDB taxonomy): domain Bacteria; phylum Bacteroidota; class Ignavibacteria; order OLB7; family OLB7; genus CAYWXV01. The sequence goes on along the minus strand of CAYWXV010000008.1, from coordinate 10,431 downwards.
GAGATCCGTGAGGGCAAAGTTCCCCTGCACAAATCCGGCGTGCGCCCAGTCGTAGACGGTCAGATTCGCCGTTGCGCTCGTCACAGTACCTGATGTCACTGTGGAGTCCTTGTTCCCCGAGAAGTTCTTCAGGTAGTCGAAGATGTACCGCGTCGATTCGAATCCCCCCTTGATATTGAACCCATCCGACGCGAACCACTCGACGCCCCCCTTGAGCGTGTAGTCGGTGATGATGTTCTCGATGCTGAATTCGAATCCACTCTGATTTCCGCCGAACTCGTTGTAGTACCGGCTCCCCGTCAGATTGAGTGTCGCAAACAGATTATCGCCGAAGATGTGCGTCCAGCGTAGCGAACCGGCCCGGTTCCCAATGCCGATGTTGAATTCAAGACCATCTCCCTCCAGACTGAGATCGTCAGCACTCATGAAGCCACTGAGGAAGACGCGGTCGTTCGAACCAAAGTCCTGTGTGATCTTGCCGTTCAGATCATAGAAGTTGAAGCTGGGGAGTGGATTCTCCTTGTCCTCCGGCACGGCATTCAACAGAAGATCGATGTAGGTGCGACGTCCACCCAGGAACCACGATCCATTCCCCACAGGGCCCTGGAGTGTTGCCCGCGACGAGATGAGACCCAGCGACGCCAGCCCCTCGAACTCGTTCCTGTTCCCATCCATCTGTGTGAGCCCGAGCACCGCAGAGAGTCGTCCGCCATACTCCGCCGGAAAGCCCCCCTTGATCAGGTCTACGTCCTTGATCGCGTCCGCATTGAACGCCGAGAAGAAGCCGAGGAGGTGGGTTGGATTGTAGACTGTCGATCCGTCAATCAACACAAGGTTCTGGTCGGGTGAGCCCCCACGGATATAGAGCCCGCTTGAGATCTGCGACGACGTCAGAATGCCCGGCATGTATTGCAGCGATCGGAACACATCCGACTCCCCACCGATACGGAGCTGCTTCAACTGCTCGACGGGCACATTGACGCGGCTGACATCGATCTGCCGTTTCTCAAGGTCCCGTTCGCCGGTAACGGTAATCTGATTCGCCTTTGGCTTCTGCCTGATTGAAACGGTGACCTTCTCGGACCCGCCTGGGGCAAGGCTCACCTCGACCTCCTGCGGTTCGTAGCCCACATACGTCACCAGCAGCGTCTGCTTGCCGGGGGGGACGTTCACAATGGCAAAGAACCCGCTCTTGTTGGTGATGGCCCCCAGCTTCGTCCCCTTGACGCGCACCGTTGCACCAATCATCGTCTCCTGCGTCGCTTCGTCGACGACGTAGCCGTTGATTGCCCCGGTTTCTTGGGCGTGGAGAATCGTCGGTATGGCGGAGGCCAGCGCCAGAAGTAGCGCGACGGGGATCGCTCGACGTAGTCTTGTATCGGTCATAGGTTTCAGGGATCGTGGTCGTGTTATCGACCTGGTGGAGATTAACAGGTCGCCCCCTACTGCAAAAGTCATCCGGTGTTGCGTCGGGGAGGGTTTGCGTTGCAGACGATTACACTGTGATCGAATGCAGATTGAATGTCAACGTCGGAGCCTTAACGCTCCGTCCACCTGTTCCAAAGCTCACGGAGCAGATCCGCCAGTCGGTCCGGATACTGCCACATGGGAACGTGTCCGCAATCGTCGATGTCGACAATCCGTGCGTTGGGAAGTCGTGATGCAAGCCTGAGAAATTGTTCGTGCGGTATGACCCGATCTTCTCCAGCTCCCACAAGAAGGAGAGGGATGCTCGTCGTCGTGGCAAGCGCGTTCAGGCGGGCTGTGTATGCAGTCGGATCCATCGCGCGCATCAGCCCCGTCAGAGGAGAGAAGAGATCGGGTCGTTCTGCTTCGACCGCGATCTGTGCGGCACGCTCGGGCGTGTAACCCTTCCCGTAACTGACGCGAGCCCAGTTCCGAGCTCCCCATCGTCGCCCACGCTTTCCAAGAATACGCCACGCCCCGCGGGCAATTCCGCCAATGGCCCGCGATCGTGCCAGTCTTCCCAGGAGAGGGACCTCCGTTGTCAACGGAGTTATCGCCGCCAGTGTCCTGATTCGCGTAGGCGCCATCGCCGCCAGTGTCAATGCAATACCCCCACCGAACGAGTGCCCCACCAGATCGAAACGATCGAGTCCCACAGTCTCGGCGAACCCAAGCACCGTCTCCGCAAGACGGTCCATCGCAAACTCCTTCCGATCGCTCGGCATGGGGCTGCGGCCAAAGCCGGGGAGGTCGATTGCATACACCGTTCGGACATCGCTCACCCTGGCCACGACTGGGCTCCAGAGCGTGTGGGTGGCAGGATTCCCGTGAATCAGAATCACCCCCGGTCCGCTCCCCGTCTGCTCGAATGCTACCGTTCGTGGATCGTAGTGCATATGAAGGGGGCGCAGTGAATTCAGGCGTAGGGATGGAATCGGTGGAGCTACTCGGGTTATGCTGTCGAGTAGTGATTCAGGCGAGGAGCAACATACTTGTTTTGGTAGGTTCGGGCGGTCCATTCGTACTTTGCGCACTATTCTATCGCGCAGGAGGCATACCCCCATCCATTCCGCCTCCCCGCTACCCCTGTATCCCTATCCCGTGCTCACCATGGCCCGTCGCGCGCGCGTCACCGTCCGTCAGTCCCTGGACGATCTCCAGAGACGTCTCACGAGCGAACGTCATCCCGAAATCGCGGCACGCCTCCGCCTGTTGATTCTTCTGAAGAAGGAACCTGCAATCTCGAACAGCGACCTGCGTGACAGACTCGATCGGAGCACTGCCACCATCGGAAGGTGGATTCAGCAATATCTGAGATTCGGTCTCAGGACGTTCTTGACCTCGTCGGACAAGGGTGGGCGTCGAAAACCGTTGGTCGACGATGCCATCATTCGAGAAATGCGACAGCTCGAGAAGAGTGGTGCAGTTAGTGGCCCAACGCAATTCAGACGCTGGCTCCAGAAAACGAAGGGAATAGAAATCTCCCGTACAGGTATGCGAGACCTGTTGAAGCGAAACGGTCTGAGGACCGCAGCGCTGAAGGGGTGCGGGGGAGTCATCCCCTCGGCGCCCGGTGCCAGCAGGGGGGCGCGTTCGGGCCTGCCGCGTCGCAACTCAACCACGACAGCGCACGTGGACCCGCCGGTGCTCGTGGATTCCCTCAGCACGTTCGCCGACCTCCTCCCAAGTGGCTACGAACGTGTTCAGGTCATCACCGCTGTGCAGTCAATCATCAAGACGGCCATAACCAGCGTTGACCGAGTGAGCATCGACGTCAACACCGGTTGTCCATTACTCAATAGCGAAGACTACAACCCGGACGTCTATATCTCCCAGGTAATTCTGCCGGGAAGACGTGAGCCGATACTATCCATTCAGCCGGCAGCGGGACCCGGCGGCTACGCGACAAGAATCCTGGAGAAATTCGAACAGGAATATCAGACGTCGCGAATCTATCATCCTGCCGTCTGGCGTGAATACTACTGTCATCGGAACGTATACCTGGGAAGTGTCTTTCTCTGGAGGGAGCTGGCTCGGCCGGCACTCAGCGAGCATGACATCCAGACGCTCGATAGACTGGAGCATCTCATCTCCCACTTTCTTGTCGAGGTCGTCCTTCGGCACAACTACATCAATCCGAACGAGCGGGCGTTTCTCGACACGGTCGAGCAAATCGTCAAGGAGTACGGATTGACCAAGTCCGAAATGACAGTCCTGACCGGCCGTTTGCACGGACTATCCAACCAGGAGATCTCGGACGGTGCCAACATGGGTATCAACGCCGTCAAGAAGCACACGGCCCACCTGCTAAGGAAGTGTGGGACGAAGAACGTGCTGGAACTCTTCGCTCGCCACTTCACAACCATCCTCCGCGACCGCATCTAACTGCTCATTTCAAAACGCCCATCCTCTCGCTTTTTTATCCTTTGGGGTAATTGCGGAGCCCGTGGATTGCCCACTATGTTTCACGCCGCTTTTAGCGCTACCCCCAACTGAGTACTACGAGCCCATGACCTAGACAGGAGTATTTCGGCAGAGCCGAGCTGCTCCAACCCCCATCACTCCTTCCGTGTCATGAACGCTTCAAACCATCGCCCCGGCACTGCGTGCGTCGCCCTGTTCAAGGTCAACGCGCGGCTTGCGCTCCCGCCGATCATGTTACCCGGTCGGCCGGACCGATGCGCCATCCGGACAGACGTGGAGCTTCGACTCGATCGTGAAGGCCATCATCATGCCTACATCGATATGACGACGGCGACGTTCTCCGGCGATAGCAGAACCATCGATTCCATCTCGATCGAAACGATGATAACCGTCGTGCAGCTCGAGGCGACAAAGGCGTTGCAGAGGAGGCGTCTGGCTGCCGCGACGGCACCAGTGACGATCTGGATTCCCAAACGCATCGATCGCGTGGGAGAAGGGAAAAAGACAGTACTGGTTGTACGGAAGGACGAATGGAAACGACGCCCCGCGCGGTAGATGATCGGTCGACATGGTGTGCGCGGCAACAAGCAGTCGCTGCGAGGTTGACATTTCGGTGGAGAGTAGCAGCAAGCCTAGATCGTCTCTCGAACCTGCGTTTGATTGTATTACCGGGGTATTCCAGAGAGGGCGTGCGCTACTCTCCGCTACCGACTTCGTCGACCAATCAGCCGACTTCCCTCCGGCTCACACTCCCACCTCAATCGTGCACGAGTGGCCCGCGCACTGCCTCCCCATTCCTAATTCCCGATTTCCTAATTCCCCCCTTATCCCATGTCAATCACACATCCAACCGATCCGAACGCAACCCAGGTCGACTCGTTCAATGCCAGTGTTCCACTGACATACGAATACTGGGAACAAGGAACCCACAAGAAGGCAAACGGCATTGCCACATCACAGATCACCGTCTTCGCAACGTCCGGCGACAATGAGTACGTCATCGACGCAACATCGACAACGTTTACCGGGGAAACTCTTGCCATCGATAACAACAGCGCGTCGACGATCTACGAGTTGACGTCCGTGGAGGCAGTGAAGATCGGAGTGGGGAACAACGACACGCCCTGTCCCACTGATTGCGAGGCGCCGGCGGAAACAAAGGCATGGGTACAAGGGTGCGTTGAGCGACACGATAGCGGGACCAGCACCTATTTCACAGAGTGCAGCGGAAGCACCTGGGGCTATCGTGACGTGACCACGTGTTGTCCGACACCGGAAACGCCGAACGTCCTGGTTGTTGGCCGTAGCGGCCCCACCTGTACGGGAGGATGCGAAGCGACGTGCGACGCACCATCATAGCAACGACACGAGGAAGTCATGCGACATCCGAAGACGATTGAGAAAGCGGGGACCTCGGAAACCACCACCGCACTGATGGTCGCGGTGTCGATCTACTCAATAGCGGCGGTGTCGAGCCCACGTACCGATCGACTCTCGGATCGCGTGCGGGTCGGTGCCCGACGTGCGATTCCATCGAAGAGAGCTGCCTCCAAGGGGTAAGGGCGGATGCCCGCGATTCGACCATGGATAATCGGCGACTGAATTTGTGGAGAGTGTTTTCCGCTCTGCTAGACACGGCGTGAGTTAGTCAACGGAATTGTGCACGTGAGCCGTACACAACAATGATCATTCCATACGGCACTCGATATTCCCGCACGGCTCACGGCTCAAAGACGAAGGGGGTGGTGTGCGAGAATTGCTCGACGCTCTACGTCTATCGATTGGAGCGGTCGTCCACCGGATCGGGGAGTAGTCTCCTGTGGTCTGACAACGCTGGGGCAAAATCGCGTGCCGACTTGCAAGCGATTGAAAACCTAAGTATGGAACTGACGCTCGGCATAGACCCAGTCGCCTGTCCGACGTGCGGTTGGCTACAGAAGCCGATGCGGTCGCTTCTAAAGCGGCGCAAACTTGAGTTCGTTCTGAGAATAGTCGTTCCCGTAACGCTTGTTCTCGTTGCCTGGGGACTGATGCGCGAGTACGATGCAATGTCGGTTCCGATTGTGCTGTGTGGCCTCTCAATAGGCTGCATCGGGTTGACAACAGGACTCCTGCGGATGGTACTTCACGATCCCAATCGTGAACATCCCGGACGGGGTGGAACCGATCCGAAAAGGATGGCCGAAACGCGAGGAGTGGCAAAAGCGGATCTCGACGCCATCATGCCACGCGACGACGAGGGCCCGAAGCAGATCTTCCAACGGCTACTGTTGACTACAACGCGCCACGTGGCCGCAATCGTCGGCGCTATCGTCGCACGGGACGAGAACGCTATCGGTGACATGTATCGTCAAACAACGGGTGCGAAGCTCTCGCCCGAACACAATGAACCCAACTACGGGGTAGATGGCGTGGATGACCGAGCCTTGCTGTTCATGTTATCGACCTATGGCAGTGTGCTCACCGATGAGGCGAAGGATTACTTGATTAGCGCAGCGGTGGATGTCGCGTCCGTTGACGGCACGGTCCACAATAACGCGGGCATATTCATAACGCGGTTGGCTATGGCATTACGTGTTCGCAAAGAGCGTTTCCACGCGCTCATTCTTCGCATGGAGCGGTGACGGCTCGACCCTCTGTTCTCACGATGTCTTCGATTGTTCAGAGCACACTGGGATTACGTCCCCCGGTCTTCATTGTCGACTGAACGGTATGTGACGACAGAGCTCCGTCGCTTCGCGTCTGAACGTTGACTGGGCACCTCCCGTCTTGCGTCGCATCGACACTAGCGGCCGCGCGGTATTACACAACAACCAAACCGACCCACATGAGCGAATAGATCAGAGCACACCTGACCCACAAGCCAACCCCAAACCCCATGGATCCACTCATCCAGGCGCTCAATCTGTTGAGCGCCGATCCCGACCCTGCACGCTGGGTGCAGGGATTCAGCGATTTCATCACCACGTGGTTGCCGGAGATCGATCACGTGACCGTTCTCTGGCCCAGTCAACCCTGGCAGCATGAGGACTGGTGGGATGCATTTGACGCGTTGGCCGCAATTTCCCACAACGCAACGACGCCACCGTTCTTAGCATTCACATCCGGCGGCGGCGTTCGTGCCCACCTCAACGCGCATTCATCACACGGCCACCATTCTCCCGACGCGCTCTGGGAGCAGGCGGTGCCGCACGCTATCATGAGAACGTTCTCTGCAAGCGAGCACGTCGTCGTTACGGTACTCCTCTGGGGTCACACAGGCGGGCCACCCCTCAGCCAGAGTGCATTGCAGGAATTTGACGCTGCCAAGACATTTGTCGGCGGCTGGCTGAGAAATGCCATTGCCCGAACGGAGAATGACCACTCAAGTGAAATAGCACTGTATCACGGCGTAACGAAAGCGACCAGAATTGGCAAATTGACACAGCAAGAGACAAAGGTGACGGCTCTGTTGCTGAGCGGCTTCAACTACGCCACCATCGCGCGCGCTCTTGGCGTTGGCGTTCACATGGCGAAGAAGCACGCCAGCAATATCTACATGAAGCTAAGAGTGGGTAATCACAGTGAATTGATTCTCCGATACCTTGCGCCCCAGTGCATGAAGAATCTGTACGAGAAGCTGCGTCAACGAGGCGGCGACGCCCTTGGTGCAACGAACGGAACAACAGCTGCGGAACCGTGAACCAGTAGGGAGTACAACCAATGCCAGCCAAGAAAGCAGCAGTACGCGCTTCACGGAAGTACGACGCGATGCCCGACCGCGTCGATATTCGAGACTGGGTCTATCAGCCCACCCTTGCCCCTCTGCCGAGTCTCCTTGTCAATTGCCACGAAATCCCGGAGGAGGGCATCCTTGATCAGGGGTCGGAGGGAGCCTGCACCGGATACGCCCTCGCCGCCGTCATCAATTTCCTCCTCCGAAGGAACGAGCGCGCGATCAACGCCACAGTCAGTCCCCACATGCTCTACTACCTGGCACGACGGTATGACGAATGGCCGGGCGAGGACTACGAAGGATCGTCTGCGCGTGGAGCTATGAAGGGATGGCTGCGACACGGCGTCTGCGGAACGAAGAGCTGGAAGCGTGGAAACAAAATCATCACCGACAAGATCGCGCAGGAATCAATGCAGTTCCCGGGAGGCGCGTTCTATCGCGTCACACATCGACAGGTCAGGGATATGCACTCGGCCTTGTCGGAGACCGGGATCCTCTACTGTACTCTGATGGTCCACGCCGGATGGGATGACCCGGCGGGAGACCCCGTAGAGGTTCATTATCGCGATCGGCATGGCAAGAACCACACGATTTCCCTTCCAGTCATTGTGCGGAAGGGGCGCGCGGATGGTGGACATGCGATTGCTATCGTCGGCTACACCGAGCAAGGGTTCATCATTCAGAATTCGTGGGGAACAGACTGGGGAACCGGTGGGTTCGCATTGTTGCCATACGAAGACTACCTGATGCACGCGACCGATGTCTGGGTTGCACAGCTCGGTGTGCCAGTCAACACCGACCTGTGGGTCGCCAAGAGCTGGGCCGATCGCACCTCCGGCATCGGTCGTGTGCAGGAAGCGATTAACCTCAACCGGATACGTCCCTACATCATCGACGTTGGAAACAACGGCGAACTCTCCGACAGTGGCGACTACTGGACGACCGAAGAGGACATCGTCCAGCTCTTCAAAAAGACGATTCCTTCACGAACGAAAGGATGGAAGAAGAAGCGACTCCTGCTTTACCTCCACGGTGGTCTCAACGACGAAAAAGCAGTCGCGCGACGCGTCGTCTCGTTCCAGGATGTGATGCTTGACAACCAGATCTATCCTGTCCACATCATGTGGGAAACTGGTGTGATGGAGTCGATCGGCGGAATCATCACTGACTTCTTCACCGACGTCGATGACCGGGCGGGGAGCGTCGGCGACTGGTTCCAGAAGTTCCGTGACGGACTTGTCGAGGCGAAGGACAAGACATTCGAAGTCACGGTTGCGAAAATCGGAACGGCTCTATGGGACGAAATGAAGGAGAATGCCCGGCTGGCATCGACGCGTCGAAATAACAAGGGGGCAATGCAGATCGTACAGCGAATTGCCCAAGAGGTGCTGGAGCCAATCAAGTCAAAGGTTCAGGACAGTTGGGAAATTCATGTGGTCGGGCACAGCGCGGGGAGCATATTCATCGGCTATGCGCTGAAGATTCTGGTCAACATTGGAATTCCATTGAAGACGATTCAGCTGATGGCTCCTGCCATCACCTACGAAGCCTTCAAAGAACTCTATATGCCACATATCCGTGGGAAACGGTCGCCGGTGCCGACGATGTATCTCCTTGGGGATGACGCCGAGAAACGTGATACCGTCGGACCGTACGGCAAATCCCTTCTCTATCTGGTCAGCAACGCATTCGAGGGACGCCGTGAAACACCGATCCTCGGGATGGAACGATTCCTTGATAACACGGCGTGGGATCCCGATAACCACTACAAGAGCGTTGTCGGGCTGTATGCCAACGGATCCACGGTGGATGGAAGGCCGACGCTCGTCGTCTCGGACATCGGACATCAGCACAACGATGGCGCCGATAGCACGGGTGACATCAGTGGGAGTACGACGCATGGCGATTTCGACAACGATGCAGCCACGATGAACTCGGTACTCTGGCGCATACTGGGAGCGCAGCCTGCGCGCCTCTTCACATCACGAGATCTGGCATAGGAGACATAGCGCAATGGCAATCGACTTCAAACGAAATGCATTCATCGATGCGATGCGGATTTCTCCCCGCGCACGAGCCGGAAAGGGGGCGAAGGCGTCGCGCGCGCGTGCCGGAATACCGACAACAGATAGTCTGACGGGCATCGAACTCCGGCTGCAGAAGGTGTTGATCAAGGACAACAAGTCGAAGGCCTTCTGGCCCTTCTCGCCCGGCTACTCCGATCTCTATGTCATCATCACGACGATCGATGATCTGGCGAGCGATCCGTTCAAACTGACGCTCGAGGGTTTCGCGGATGTCGACGACGGCGAAGCACTTCCGCTGGAGCGGACGGCCTATCTCTGGAAGGAGGGACCAAAGTCCCCAGCGCCACCCAGTCAGATACATCTGGTCGTCTCGATCATCAAGAGCAACAAAGGGGTACGGAACCTTGGGAAGGCGATGACCGCATTGAGGGGAAGCGAGGACTACAAGACGATCATGACCACCGTGGTCGGCGCCATCGCCTCGGGCGGCGCGACGGCCATCACCGGCGGCCTACTGGCACTGACGGGCGTCGTCGGCTCACTTCTCGGCGACGTCGACGACAATCCGCTCATCACGCAAGTATTGAGCTTCACCGACATCAACGGTGACTTCGAAGCGCTCGGAAAGCACGTCTCGACACGGGGGAATCGCTACGTCGATCTGGATGTGGCTCTGGTGGTGCGTGATGCGAAGCGTGTAGGGGTGGCGTAGATACGCCCAGGCTCTCACCCCCCCCCCCCCGGGCTCTCACCCCCCCAACCCCCCTCTCTCAATTCTGAGAGAGGGGGGAGGGGGAA
>CAYWXV010000007.1:44561-101001 GCA_964462535.1 uncultured Alphaproteobacteria bacterium | reverse complement strand
CAGGCAGCTAGCCGCGCTGGCACGCGCCTTCACCGAGGAGGGTGGTTTCAGCGAGCGGTTGTATCGGCTGCGGAGTTCGCGGCGGCGTGGTCCAGGCAGCGGCGCGTGAGCGGATGAAGTTCGCTGCAGCGCAATTCCAGAACGCGCACTACATTCGACCGAATCACCCACGAGAACTCGCGACTCTTGCGGTCTGTGGACGAGACTTCAACGAGGGTCACACCGGCACCTGAGTCACAATCGTCAGAGGTTTCAACGCGGAGAACGCGGAGTCCCTCAGCGTGCCTCTGCGTCCTCGGCGTTTTCTTTTATTCTTTGCTGAACAATCATGGACCTCGACAAAGCAACGCAAACACAAATCCAGAACGTGCAGGAACGCACCGGAAAATCGATGGACGAGTTGTTCGGAATTCTCCGCGCCTCAGGACTGGAGAAATTCGGACAGCTTCGTGATCATCTGAAAAAGGAGCTTGGGATGGGGCACGGTGATGCGAATCTGGTCGTCACACTCTTCTCAAAGGGACCAACGGAGGCGCCTGCAGACGATCCCCTTGCCGCGATTTACGCGAGTGGGAAGGAGCACCTCCGTCCCATCCACGATGCGGTCATGAAGGAAATCAGAAAGCTGGGTTCGTTTGACGAGGCGCCGAAGAAGACCTATGTGTCGCTGCGGCGGAAGAAACAGTTCGCGATGGTTGGACCGGCAACAAAGACACGAGTCGAGGTCGGATTGAATATGAAGGGTATTGACGCCACCGATCGCTTGATTGCGCTCCCGGCTGGGGGGATGTGTCAGTTCAAAGTCAACCTGACGGACGTCGCAGAAGTTGATGCCGAGCTAATCGATTGGATTCGTACTGCATATGAGGCCGCCGGATGAGCCTTGCGCAAGCATTTGCCGATGCGTTCAACGCTCGCGATATCGACGCAATGGTCAAACTCCTGAGCGATGACGCGACTGCAGAGGTTCTCCGTTCCGGATTTCCGGTGGAGGTTGGGAAGGAGGCGATTCGTACGACCTCGTTTCCCTATCTGCTGGAAGGGGGGGAGCTCCGTGGGGTGGCGGTGAGCGACGCGCTCGTGTTCCTGTGCAACCAGGTGGGAGAGGTAGATGTGATCGTGCGGTTGGAGGGTGGTGGAGTGATAGAGAGCATCGAGTATCTGGTGACGGGGTTTTCTCGGGGGGAGATGGTGGAGGTGGCGGGTCAGTTCTCGCTTGGGGTGGTGGGGGATTTCAACGCAGAGGACGCTGAGTAACGCTGAGGAGAACCTCGCGCGTCTACGCCGCACCAGTTCGGTCATCAGCAAGCGCGTTGCAATCGACGCTCGTTGGTAGTATCATCGCGTGACCACCACAATACAAGGATCACCTATGATGCATCAGGTGTCTCGGACGCTCACCAAGAGCGTCATTGGTTGCGCCATGCGCGTTCACTCAGTGCTAGGCCCCGGACTGCTGGAAAGCGTATACGAGGCCTGTCTGGCCTTCGAGCTTGAGAGAGAGGGGATGAGCGTTGAGCGGCAGGTGGCGGTCCCGGTCACATACCGGGACACCCGCGTCGAATGCGGATTCAGAATAGATCTGCTGGTGGATCAGGTGCTAATTCTGGAACTCAAGGCCGTTGAGCAGATAGCGCCGATTCATCTTGCGCAGGTCATGACATATCTCAGAGTCACGGGACTGCAACTGGCGCTGCTTATGAATTTCAACGTCGTGCACATGCGTGACGGGGTAAAGCGCGTTGTCAATGGATTGGCGGAGTAGGGCAGACATCAAACGAGGAGGACGCTGAGTAGCAGAGAGGAACGATGAGAACCTCAGCGTGCCTCGGCGTCCTCTGCGTTGAAAAAACCTCCCTCACCCAAAGCGCACCGAATAGACCGGCGGGAAATGATTCCCGACCGTCTCCCACGACTCACCCCCATCCTCCGACGCATAGAGATTCCCGTTCGTCGTACCGAACACGAGTCTGCTTCCCGACACATCCAGCGCATGCCGGAACGTGAGGTCGTACACGTTCTCCTGCGGCAGGCCATTCCGGAGCTCGATCCAGGTTGCACCGCCGTCGTCAGATCGACATACCACCAGTCCCCTCTGAACAGCAGTTCGTTGCTCATCGCTCGTTGCCGGCACCACCCACGCACGCTCCGGGTTGGACTCATCCACCGCGATCGCAAAGCCGAACGATGCCGGCCCATTCTCCTGCGAGATATCGGTCCACGAGCCCGACCCATCAGTACTTCGATAGATCCCCATGTGATTCTGCTGCCAGAGCACATCAGGCTGTGATGGTGCCATGACAACCAGGTGCGGGTCCTGTCCCACATCGCTGGTTGGGTCTGCAAGGAAATCGGCACGGAGTCCCTTGTTACGAGGATTCCACGACGCACCATCATCGACAGTCTCGAACACACCTGCGCAGCTGATGCCGATCAGCACACGCTTGCTATCCCGAGGATCCACGAGGACCGAGTGGATGCCGGCCTCATCACGTCCGCCACCGAACCACTTGGTCACACGGGACGGATGGTTCCAGAGTGCCTCGACGATAGAGAACGTGCTGCCTCCGTCATCGCTCACGAAGAGCCCGCCCGGCTCGGTACCGAGGTAGATGCGATCTGGCTGATCGAGACCACCCGGCTGGATCGTCCAGATGTATCGCGTAGCCGCCGGCACCCCCTCACGAATCGTCGACCCCTCGGGATACTTCGGTGCCTCGACCTCCTCCCAATTCACGCCATCGTCCGTCGACCGGTGGAGTTTCGATCCCCAGTGCCCGTGGTCGAGCGAAGCCCATAGCGTTCCGGTTCGATGATCGCGAATTGCGTATGGAACAGGGGCACCGGCGAACGACTCCCGCTGGAGTTTCCACCCGCTTCCATTCCGCTCGAAGTGGAGGAGGCCTTTGCGTGTACCTACGAGTAGTGTGGTGGATGACATGGCGAAACGAAGGTTCGTGCGTGGATGGCTATCCTCCGGAGAGGGCCTGGAGTATATGGATGGTGGTGTCGGTCGACACGCTATCGGTGAGCGATCGTCTGTCACGAACGAGCTCCCCGTCGACGAAGATATTGACGTGCTTGCGGAGGGCTCCCGTCTCGTCGACGATGTAGTCGCGGAGTCCCGGGAACTGTCGATCCAATCGGGTCAGAATATCGGCCACGGTATCTCCCGGAATCTCCATGTCAGAGATTCCGGGAAAGAACCGTTCCAGGTGTCGTGTAAACGTAATCGTGGGCATCGAGGGCTTACTGTTCCATGCCCCAGAAATTGACCAGCACGCCGTGTGGCGTGTGAAACGTCCCGTGATACAGGGTGGATCCCTCTTGCCACGGCTCGAACTCCTTCTCGAACACGACGCCTCTTGCCTTCAGGGCCTCGCGTGCCTCGATGGGATTTGTCACCATGAACTCGAGCGAAAGAGTCTCCGGATTCGTTGATCCTGCCTCCCCGGGAGGAGATACCTGGATACAGAATTTCGACTCAGGATCTCTGAACATCGCCACGTCGTCGCCGAAGGCCAGAATGTTGAAGCCAAGAAGGTCAATAAAGTAGCCGATCTCGGCCTCGTAGTCGTCCACCATGTATCTGACGTGCGGGAGCCAGCATCCCTCCTGATGGGCAAAGGGGTAGATATCGCCTGGCTTCCCCCAGGCTTCCTTAAACCCGGGATCTGCCCAGCCTTTGCTTGCAATCTCGAGTCTGCGACGACCTGCCGCGCGGAGCGCCTCCCGTTCGTTTGGAATAGGAGTAGCGATGTTCGTTTCAGTGCCCATCAGGGTCCCCCAACTATTTCAATGATGTTTCCAGAAGGGTCGGCGAACATAAACCAATAGTTGTCACCGCCCATGTTTGATGGCTGGTTGTGGAGCAGCCTCACGTTCATCGAACTCATTCGCTCGTACAGCTTGGATGCCGAAGATGTGCGTAGCACGAACGAAGACCGAGTGTTCTTCTGCTCCACATCGATTCGTTTGTTCCCACCTTCCAGGTAGAGACCGAGGTCAGGCGTCACCTGATAGTAGCAGGCCTCCGGACCCATGCTTGATGGATCCGAAAGCCCGAAGATCTCTTCGTAGAATTTCTGCGCTTCGACGAAGTCATCGACGTAGACGCAGACAATTGGGACGGCGGAAATTACAGACTGGTCAGTCATGATTGTAGGGGATTATCCGCGAGAATGGAAGGCAATTTTGTTCCCCTCGGTGTCGAGGATGACGGCCATGTATCCGATCTCTTCGTTCACAAGCGCTTTCGGTGTCAGAATCGTACCGCCGGCGGTTTCGACCCGCTCGAGCATAGGGGAGAGGTCGTCTCCGGCATTGAGGTAGACCATGGTCCCCTTGTCGGAGGGGACGTAGCCATCTCCCTCAACGATGGCGCCACCGACGCCATGCGCGTCGGCGAGCGGAATGAAGGCCATCTTGAGTCCGTCGGTCTCCCATTCGGCGAGGTGCGATGCGAAGACCTGGGCGTAGAAGTTCTTCGCCCGTTGGAGGTTGGCTGCGGGAATCTCGAACCAGTTGATTGCGTTGGTCATGACGCGATGAAGTTGTCGCTTGGCTGGGATCGGTTGTCACCTGTCTAACAGACTGTTGACCTACCGGCGTTTTAGCAACTGTTCAAATCGCGCGAGGTCAAGGGGCACGCCGACGAGTGCGACGGTGTGATCGAGCGTATTTCAACAGTCTCCAAAGGGGGCAGCACGTTGTCGGTAGATGGTTGGTACGGCGGACTTCGACCGTGTCACGTGCAGGAAGTCTTCCATTACGGCGATACTCCGGTCCGCACCCATCGCGACCATCCACCGACCACGTTCAACCGTCCTTGGCTTACGCGGCGTTCTCGTCCATTTGCATCAAGCCAAAGACGCTCTCCTCGGTGTCCTTGCAGTATGCCATCCATCCGACACCGGGAATCGCGTTCTTCGGGTGGACGATGGTTCCGCCCGCGGCCTCCACCTTGGCCATGGCATCGTCAATCGAATCGACGTCGATCGTGTTTACGTGGCCGATCGGCCCCTTGCGCTTGAACAGGCCACCGTTGATCCCCGGTCCGTCACTCCCGGTATCAATGAGCCAGTAGTCAGTATCTCCACCCTCCCATTTCTTTGCCTGCCAGCCGAACACATCGGCGTAGAACTTGACTGCGCGCTCGGGGTCGTCGGCGCTAACCTCAAAATGAACTACACGATTCATTGGAACATCCCTGTGGTTGTGTTTCTGGATCTACTGTTCTCGATACGCCCCCTGATCTCCATCCGCTGGAGCCCAGAGGCCAAACATGGTTCCCTCGGTATCACGGCAATAGGCCATGTGCCCTATACTTTGGAGGGCTTGCTTCGGAACGACCACGGTTCCGCCGGCTGCCTCGACCTTCGCCACTGCGTCGTCGATGGAATCGACCTGAACGGTTATCACGTGCCCCTCGGGTTGCTCCCTCCGGTACAATCCACCGTTGATACCCGGCCCTTCTGCGCCGGTCGACACCTCCCAGTATTCTTCAAAACCGAGAGATGAGGACTTGACGTCCCATCCGAAGACGTCGCTGTAGAACTTGATTGCGCGCTCGGGTTGGTCGGCGCCGATTTCGAAATAGATAACGCGAGGCATTACTAATGTCCGTGGTCGTTGTCGGTTGCGGCTCGTTCAGCGTGTCAAAGCGCTCCTATTTGACTGCCCAGAGAATCTCGGTCCGCCATTGGCTTTGATCGGCTACTTCGCGCGGGTCGGTCCAGTAGACCTCCCAGCAGGGCTCCGAGGGTGTCAATCCCTGGTCCTTTATCCACTGCGCGAGTGCCTCCCAGGAGTCTTTGAGAGTATCGTAGCTGCCGGCATGCCAGATCGTGGCGACACGTCCTGCCGGGAGCGACGAGAACTTGACCCGATCGCCATCGGTCCCCGGCGCCTCGACGGCAACGCCACCCTCCATGTCTACAGTCTCGTCAAACCTGTGGTACCGGGCGAACGGAGCACCTGTCGGCTTGACCCCGTTGTCGACGAGGTAGCCCCAGACGCTCGGAAACATGTCACCCAGCGCCTCTCCGATTTTATCTGGAGCGACCACCATTCGAATCGTGGCGACCTGTTCCTCTGCATGGTCTTTGAGAGACGCGACGCCTGTTTGTGGGAATTCCGTAGACATAGTGTTGTTGGTTGATTATCCGCTTACAGTGGTTGGGCAGCCGGGTGTGTTCACGTCACCGCTCGCTACTCCCCATATCTGATTGCCGGCTGCCAGTCGCCGGGACCGGCGTCGAGCAAATCGAACATGTGCCATGCGCCACAATAGTTGTCTCCCGGACCGAAGAAGTCGGCTGCGACTCGCTTGATGGTGCCGTCAGCCTCGCGATGGAACGTGGAGTAACCAGGTAGCCAGTAGGTCTGTCCGTTTTGTTCGGTGAGATAACCCATATCGCGCGTGAAATCGCCCGTCGAGTCGGATACCATCGGGAATCTCCAACCACGGGACTCTGCAAACTCCTTCTGCACATCCGGTGAATCGGGCGAGACGACGATGAATGAGGCTCGGTTGGCCAGATGGGGGAGAAGCCCGTTTAGTCCGTCGCCCCACATCGTGCAGTATGGGCAGCGACGTCCCATGTTGTGGACGAGAATCAGGTCATCCTTATCACCAAACAAATCTGAGAGTGAAATGTCACCCTCGTTTCGCACGAAGCTGTATGCCTTGTCCACTGGTGCGGCTACCGAGCGCTTCAATGCGTTTAGCTGGTCACGGCGCTCGGAAATCTCCTTTTCCAAACGCTCCATTTCTTCCTGTTGGGTCCACATAGGCGGGTCTCGAAATATGGGTGCCGCGGCCGCTCCAGACCGGGCGGGCGCTCACCGTAATACCGGCAAGCGCCCGCACCGACTCAGCTCCGAACGGTCGTGGTGGCTCGGCATCCTGTGTGTCAAGAAACATCGGTAGGTGATTTTATGAACACCTATCCGACGCGGAGCAAATATAGTCGCTGTCGACTGGGTTTCCCCTTCTTCGAAATTGCTTTTTTACGATCGGCGTCGTTGGCGCCAGCGATCGGGCGCATAGCCATAGACCTGACCGAACAACGTCGTGAAGGTGCTCGGACTCTCGAAGCCGACCATCCTGCATATCTCCGCGACGCTCCCCGCGTGTGATTTCAGCAGGGCGCAGGCCTCCTCCAACCGTCGTCGTCGCAGCATCTGATGCGGCGTTTCGCCAAAGAACTGTTTGAAGCGTCGGAGGAAGTGATGAGGGGACAAGTGGGCCACCTCCGCAAGGTGGGCAATCGTCAATCCGCGATGAAATGAGGATTCAATAACGTCGCGGGCGTGACAGAGCCGTCGGAACAGCTCGGCGCGCGTCGCCGGTCTTGCCGCATCCATCCTGTCGACATTGGCCCGCAGATCTCGATGAACGTCGAGCAAAGCGGTGAGCAACGACCGCAATCGCTTGTCGATCCATTGCTGCGACATACTTCCCGTCGAAACCGTTCTTCGTATGGATTGGAGACGACGCGACATCGCCGGTGTGAAGGTGTATCGCTGGTCGAAGAAGGTGATCGACTGGCGGCGTTCGACGTCGGGGTTGTCAAGCAGATGATCCGCAGGCTGAACGAGGCCAGCCAGCACATCATGCGCGAACGTGTCTGTGAAGTAACAGCAGAGGAGTTCGGCGCCATTTCCCTTGGGGACCCTGCATGTATATGATTGCCCGCTGTTTATGACCACGTAACCCCTGTCATCAATCGGCAACTCGACGCCGTCGACGATAACGTAGGCGCGACCGCCAAACGCGCACTTGATAGAAAGTGGGCCAGATTGATCGGGGAAGAGAACGTTGCGCACGTCCGTATGGACGATGGTGTTCAGGTCCGAGGGGATCGGATAGCGACGCGAGGGGAAGGAGCGAAGGATCATGGCGCACACGAGCGTACCGATGCCAGGCGATCGGAATCGTGAAGTGGGAAGGGATTGCGTGACAGGAACCTGCGGTGCTTCGAGTGTGCGGGGACAAAGTTACAGCGAATCGACCGAACGTTCGAATGGTCTCAATCCCCTGGCGTGCGTGGCATCCAGCATACTGAGAAACTGACGTCTTGGGACCTCACGACCACCCAGAGCCGCAATGTGCGGAGTCATGGTTTGCGTGTCGAGCCATTCGACCCCACGGTCACGCAAGTGGTCCACAAGATGAAGGAGGGCCAGCTTCGAAGCGTTTGATCGATGATGAAACATGCTCTCGCCTGCAAAGACACCATCTACGTCGACACCGTACAGTCCCCCCACCAATTCCGATCCCTCCCATACCTCGACGCTGTGGGCGTATCCTGCCGCGTGGAAATCGCAGTAGGCCCGGACAATCTGTGGTGTGATCCATGTCCCAAGGCCATCGGGCCTGAGCACTCCCGCGCAACGCCGAATAACACGGTCGAACGCCCGGTCTATGGAGTAGGTCCAGCCGCTGCTTTTGCGCGCCTGACGAAGTGAGCGCGGGACGGTCATCTCGTCGAAGAAGAGGATGCCACGCATGACAGGCGATGCCCAGACCATTGGGAGGTTGAAGCGTGGCCACGGGAAGATGCCGTTGCGGTATGCCTGCAGCAATGTCTCTGGCGACAGATCGAAGCCGAGTGCGACGACTTCATCATAGTCGTCGTTGTTCCTCAGATCTGGAAACATCGGTCGGGGCATGGACTCGTCAATCGATATTGGGGTGTGTTCCGATGATGAGACCTCTCGGATTGTTCAACGCCTCACACCTGAATGACGCCGGGATTGAATCGTGGTATGTCGTGATTGTGACTTGCCATGGCAATACCCCGCGAAATGATGTCTCGGGTTTGCATCGGATCGACGACTCCGTCGACCCAGAGTCGTGCCGCGGCATACAGGGGATGGGTCTGAGAGTCGTATCGATCCTGGATTTCCTTCAACATTGCGCGTTGTTCGTCCTCCGGAATCGTCTTTCCTTCTTTTTCAAGCTGTGCAATCTTGATCGTAAGAAGAGTTCTTGATGCCTGCGCACCGCCCATGACCGCGATGCTGGCGCTCGGCCATGCATAGATCAGTCTCGGATCGTATGCCTTGCCGCACATGGCATAATTACCGGCGCCATAGCTATTGCCGATAATAAACGTGAATTTTGGAACGGTGGAGTTGGAGACGGCATTTACCATTTTCGCTCCATCCTTGATAATTCCCCCTTGCTCCGCCCTGGTCCCCACCATGAAGCCCGTGACGTCCTGAAGAAACACGAGTGGAATATTCCGCTGATTGCAATTCATGATAAAGCGGGCCGCTTTGTCCGCCGAGTCGGAATAAATAACTCCTCCGATTTGGATTTCTCCCTTGGCAGTCCGCACAACGTTCCGATTGTTTGCCACGATGCCAACCGCCCAACCGTCGACCCGCGCGTAACCGCAGACAATCGTTCGACCATACTCGGCCTTGTATTCGTCGAACTCGGAATCGTCGATGAGGCGGGCGATGATCTGGTACGTGTCGTACGGGCGTGTCCGGTCGTGAGCCATGATGCCTGCAAGGTCGCCCGGATCGAATGCGGGGGGGAGAGGGCTGATGCGGTCGAAGAGATTTCGGCGCCCCAGTTCAGGTCCGAATTTCGAGACGAGGGAGCGGATCATCGTGATCGCTTCCTGATCGTCCTTCGGATGGTAGTCGGCGTTGCCGCTGATGGTGGAGTGCATTGTTGCGCCGCCGAGGGACTCGATGTCCGCTTTCTCACCAATTGCGGCCTCGACAAGCGCCGGCCCTGCCAGAAAGAGAGACCCGTTCCCCTCCACGATCAGAGCCTCGTCCGACATGATCGGGAGGTAGGCCCCTCCTGCCACGCAGGGACCCATGATGCAGGCGATCTGCGGGATCCCCATGCTGGACATCACCGCGTTGTTTCGGAACTGCCGGCCGAAGTGCTCACGGTCGGGGAAGATCTCGTCCTGCATTGGAAGGAAGACACCGGCAGAATCGACCAGGTATATCACCGGCAATCGATTCTCGATCGCGATCTCCTGCGCCCGCATGTTCTTCTTCGCCGTCAGGGGAAACCATGCGCCAGCCTTCACAGTGGCGTCGTTGGCCACGATCATACACTCTCGACCCTCGATTATCCCAATGCCTGTGACGACCCCGGCGGAGGGGGCACCCCCCTGGTCCTCATAGAAGCCGTGGGCGCAGTGAAGACCGACCTCGAGGAAGAACGAGTCCTGGTCTATCAGCCGGGCAATGCGCTCGCGGGCGGAGAGTTTGTTTCGCTTGTGGAGACGTTCAACAGCCTTGGCGCCGCCACCCTTCATGGTACTGGCCGCGATCTCTTCGATCTCGTTGAGAAGGCGATGATTGGTCTCAAGATTGGTCTGGAACGAAGGCGTTCCCTGAACGCTCGAGCCTATGCGCATCGGGAAATGGGATATCTGATTGCGTAAACGGGGCCGGAAGATAGTGAAACGAGAACGTCCCGATGAACTGTCGATGCTCATCGGGACGGTCGTCCGGTGCCAGCGGTGGTCACCCTGGACACGGGGGTGTGTTCTGCTCAATCAGGGAACGACGAATGTCGCAATTGCCGACGCTGGCGGAGGAGTCCCTGTCGTCACAACCGTGCGTGTGTTCGGGTCATAGTACCCTGTTACCGAGACTCGACCGAAATAGGCCTTCGCATAGAGTCTGGTTCCTGAAGGGTATGATCTGAAGTAATAGTGTCCTTCCGTCCGTTCCGTTTGACCCGCGGGAATGACGAGCGTCTCGGCTGTTCCATCGATACGAGCGCCGTCAATGGTTGCCGAATCCGTGGAGACGCGGACATCTATCCAGTGAGGGAAGTCGTCGCCATTGTTCGCAAGTACAACCTTGTATCCAAACACGGAACTCGAGTCAACAGATGGCACGATTGTAAGGCTCGTGATCCGTGCCTGGATGTTCACGTCGAGGCTTGTGCTTGGCACGTAGGCGGTATCGTCGCCAACGAACTGGAACCCGATTTGCCGGACGTAGCCGCAGTTGTTGCGGCTCGATCGTATCGTGTAGATGCCGGCCGGCACGTTGTTGAGAACCCACCGGCCCGTTGCGTCCGTTGTTGTCGAGAGCGTCGTCCCCTCTAGCTCTACCGTCGTCCCCGAGTGGTCCGAAGTCGATCCCGCTGGCGAACTGACCTCCACAAATCCAATGAGGGTGCCGGGGTTCCCGATGCTCTGTGACGTTGGAGGATCAGAGCACGACGTGAGTGCTAGACCAAGCATGACCAAAGCTCCTGCACCGACGATCTTCGATACAAGATTCTGAATGACACTCTTCTTCATGCGTGTTGTTATGGTTTGAAAGCAGCGATGGTGTGACCAGGTACATCGAGGCGTATGTGTGAAGTCACTTGCTTGAGCATCAGGGTATCGTGCACTGATTCCGGATCGAGCGTCGCCCATAGCCAGTCAACGCCGTCGGCATTGTCCAGCAACGGGTGCGCGGGTGGCGCGAGTGGGTGTTTAAGGGGATTGCAGTTGGTGGGACCCATGGCGGTCGGAAATGTTACGGTCGGCTATTGTGCCTCGGCGGCGTCGCAGTAACTTCGCCGCCTGATACGGCCCGACCGCCAGCTCAATCCCCTCAACAAAGGATCATGGAAGCGAATCTTCATCTGCAACAGGGACTCGTCCTCCTCAACCGTGTACTCAATTTCTACCCAATCATGAAGGAGGGGGGTGGCGCGACTGTCACACTCAGCGACCAGGACTGGATCGTGCTCATGGACTTTATCGAGAGTCCTGATTCGGTTCCGTTGCGTCCCGAGCGTGTATTGGAGATGTCCGTCGACCGGAACGCGCGTGAGATTGCCATTACGACGGACGATTGCGCCGTAAAGGTTGTAATGGGGTTCTGAGTGGTGGATGAATGTCAGTGCATGAGCGTTACGACGATGTCGTACAGCGCGTGCGTCATCGCCGCGACACCGAACCCGCGCCACAGAAAGATCACGTTCAGTACCAGACCCATTAGGAACCGGAACGTGAACGATCCCAGGTGGAACGTGTCCCCGAAAGCACCGGTGTAGTGAACCCAGCTGAATACCAGCGCCCCCAGGACCGCTGCCACCGAATAGCGCAGGGTCTTTGAGAAGCGCTCCTCCGAGAGCTTGAGGGCGCGAACGATCAGCGCAAAGAACCCTGCGATTGCCGACACCAGGATCAGGCGAAACACCAACTCCTCGTAGAATCCCGCCCCCAACGACAGAACAATCTGATCCGAGAGTGTCAGTCCCCCGGCCATCTGAATGCGGGGTGGCCATTGCATCGGAATAATACTCTCAACTACAGTCGATACAAGTACTCCGCTTGCAAGGGCATACACAACGCTCTCTCCAAACATCCCTCCGAAGTATGGGAGGGTGAATCGTATCCCTCGCTTCTTCTCGATCGCCACTACCACGACCGCAACGACGAGGAAAATGGCCGTAAGGAACAGCGTGTTGTCCAGACCAAGCATTGACAGGAAGCGTCGGATCCAGACGTCTGCTCCTATCCTCACGTCGCCATGCGTCGTAATCAGGATTCCCAATTCGTAGAGGATAGCGAGCGGGAGGGCAAAGAGGACGCTGTAGCCGAGACCTCGGGTCGTAGAGAGGTACCGGCCTATTGGTCCCTGCGGGACGCTATCACCCGATTCGGTCACAATGCCCTGTCCCGTCCCTTGCATGTAATCCATGGAATTGTGATCCTCTGTTCGGTGTTGTATTGTGCCCTGAACGACTGTTGAACTACCGGTGTTTCGGGCGACCGTTCACATCGCGTGAGCCTGGGGCCCAGGACCGGGAGCGAATGAGGGGTACCGGAGATACGCCGCAGTAACCGACACGCGGTGCAACGCACCAATCGCGCCTGGTTCAACAGTCACCTGGGGTAACCGGTGCGGTAACGCACGGGTACTTTGCATGACGACCACTCACTCGTTGCGTCGCGACTATTCTGCCGGGTGCTATCTCGCCTCCGGCGTTCTCATCGAACCATGCTATACGTCACTCGTTCACGCTCTCTTCCCATTGCGGCCACGCTCGTCCTGCTCTTCGCGTTGTTTGGAACAACGGCGGGCGTTGCGCAGACCACGTCCATCTACCCGACGAAGGTGTATGTGGGCGACAACGTGATCACGATCAAGAGCACCAAAGGAATCGAGTCGATTCGTGCGACGCCGACGCGCAACGTTTCCGTCATGATTCCAACTATCACCGGATGTCCACGTCAGATCGACATTCGGGTTCGCGCAGCCACCGCAACAGAATCGGAAAACGTCGACCTGCTGATTCGTTACTGCGATGGCAGCTTCGGAACCGAGTCGATCCAGCGTGAGAACTGGACTATTCGGCACGAGAGGACCGGTCCGGTCGAAGTGGGGCGTGATACATGTCTCCAGTGCGAGATCGTCACCCCAACCGGGAAGATAGTTGACAGCATCGTCGTCCAGGACCACCGCTTCCGTGTTGAAATGCCGGCGGGTGCCGGGCCGTGGAGCGCCCCTCCGTCAACGCTCGATCGCCCCAGTATGAATTACACTGTCTGTTTCCGGCCTGACGGTGCGGCCCTGATCGAGCAGAAGATTCTCCTATACATCAGGCGGGACCAGCCTAACGGTGGTCTGACGCAGTACGTTATCGAGAAGCCGATAAGCGCGATCGGCGTGGATCCGCTGCCGCCACCCGACCCGCCAGTTCTTACGCGACGAGACTCCATCAGGATGAGGGACGACAGCCTTCCCCCTGTCGTTGACCCGACGACGTTCCGGACGGTGCTGGCTCCAACGGCGGAAACGCTCGACAAGGGAGACTTCTTCGTCGGCCTCTTCGATGTCGCCGGCCTGCTGGCCGGGTACGGGCTCACCGACAATCTTACGGTGATGGCTGGGGGGGCCTTCGTACCATCATTCATCCAGCAGGTGAGCGTGGCAAGCATCGGCGCAAAGATGCGCGTTCATCGTCACGACGCGTTTGAGGCATCAGTGGGCGCCCAGGTCGCTCTTTCATCAAGCAGCGAATCGACCATACGCCTGGCGGCTCCATACGCTGTTGTCAGCTACGGCAATCGCGCAAATCGATTGTCACTCGGGTTGGGCTATTCGTGGAAGCGCCACAAACAGGACGATGGCCTTGAGTATAGTCGCAATGCAATGATCGTCACGCTTGGGGGTGACGTGACACTCAGCAGAGGGTGGAAGCTGGCCGCCGAAACCTACGTGATTGAATCGTCGGGCCTGGCCCCGGTAACCATGACCGCACGATGGTTCAACGAGAGGGTTGCGATTGATCTGGGATTCATTATCGATCTGAAAGGGGGGACGGAGGTGCGATCCACGGGGGGGCTTTCAGGCGAGATCCGGGATCTCCGTATGGTCCCACTACTCTCCGCGATCTGGCGATTCAATTCTGCCAGGTAGCCGTCGGCAATCATTCCAGGTCGGTCATCCTCGCCCGGTCCTCGGTCAGGTACTTGAATTCAGTAAGCCCCGGGTGGTCTCGCGGCTGGCATCTGATGGTCGCCCCCCCATAGACAAGATCGAAGTAGTCGTCTCGATTGTTCGCGTCTTCCTGTGTTCCCAGGTAGACGAACTCCTCTTCCGCGCGGTGAAGTCGGCACTCCGATCGGATCGAATACGGCATCATCCGGCCGGTATCGATATACGACGTCCATCCGTGTCTCTTAAGAATCCCTCCCGCCTCCACCGCCCAGCGTTCAATAGCTGTGTATAGATCCTCGAATCGTTCCCCCTCATCACCCACCTCACTCATGCTCAACGTCCGCAGGGCCAGATCGGCGTAGCTGGCAGCGACCTCCATCGCCTCCTCCGATTCAGACGAAGACTCCTCTGTGGACGTAATCGCAGCTGTCTGGCGGCGAATTTCGTTGATGGCAATGTAGAGTGAGCGGGAGAGCTCCAGCCCGTCCCGCAGTACGTCATCGTCGGCCATGTGCCCGAGCAGATCCTTTGCAACGGCGGCACGTGATCCAGGTGGGAATGCCTCTTCGGGCATCGAGCGGAGCGCCCGGAGCACGCGTGGAAGTGTCGGCGCGGCAACCGTAGACTCGGGAAAGTCAATCAATGGGGACTCGCTTGCCTCGACAAACAGAACGGAGCAGAGCCTGTGGTACTCCATCTGCATGAAGTGCATTGCCTGCTCGATGCGCTGCTCGGAGCTCCAAGGTGAAAGTATTGCCTTCACGCGGGGCCGGAGCGCTTCGGGGATCGGGTCTTTCAGCCGGCGGCGACGGCGGAAATCGCGGAAGAGCCCGATCGCCTTGGTTGCCGTCTCGGCGGTAGCAACCGCAAGCAAGAGCCCCGCGAGCGGCGTGTACATCGAGAACTTGAAAGCCGTATAGCGGAAGAACAGTATGGGGAGGAACGCACCCAGAACGAAGAGAGCGGCAAATCCCGTGTAGAAGAGAATCGTGCGCGTTGTAGGGCGCTCGATGCGCCGCAGCCACTCACGCCACGTGAGAAGGACGAAGACGATGAGGGAACCCCAGATCATGTTCGCCCACGTTGGCATCACCTCCATGATTCGTCGTTTGAGAATCGTGTTGATAATGTTTGCGTGAATGGCGACCCCGTGCATGTCGGGGAGGGAGTTCTTCTCAGGTTTGAGTGGTGTGTAGAAACGGTCGACAATCGATGTCACCTGACCGGGACGGAGGTCGCCGTATCCAACAAGAACCGTTCTTCCGGCAAGAAGGTTCGCGTATGCGGCACGTCGCATGGAATCACCCGACATCACTCCGTTGAAGACGGAATCGAGAGGAAGGACAGGGAAGATCTGCGTGGCCCCGGCCGCATCGGCATCGCGAACAACCTCGCCTATCCCTGCAGCGTAGTCGATAACGAACGTCTTCTGTGAGTACCGCATCAGGTTGCGGACGGCGGACGAGTCGACGCGTCTTGCAATGTTGACATCAAACGACTCGTAGCTCTTCTGGCCGGGATCCCCCCACACACGCGTGAACGTTCTGATTGTCTTGTCCTTGTCCTCCTGAAGGTTGATGCAACCAAGCTGTTCGTCAGGGATCTGGAACCAGGCGGGGGGAGTACGGAAGCGATGTAGAGAGTCTTCGTGGAATATCCCGAAGACCAGGTTGCGGTTGGAGGCGATCAGCCCCTTGAGCATCTCATCACCGTCAGGCGCGTTCGGTCGGCGGTCTTCAATCAGAAAGTCGACGCCAACCACTTTCGGCTTCAGATCGAGCACTGCGGCAAGGCACATTGCCAGCTGCGCGCGATCGACGCGATCCTCGGCGTCGAAGATCGAACGGTTATAGGTGAGGACAAGGAGGTTGGTGTCTATCGGAAGCTCCCCACGGGTCTGCAGAACGAGATCAGTGAAATTCTCGTCGTTCATGGCCGCTTCCACGACCTCGAAGCGGGGGAGGGCGCTGACGATCAGCGTGACGAGAGCCGTCAACACTGAGAAGAGGGCGAGTCTAGGGAGTTCCCGCGCGTGCAGGTGCCGATGGCGGGAGTTGTTCAGATCGACCATGCGCGAAAGGTAGGAACTCCCAGTCGATCGTCGGCGTGGGGCGCTCGCTACGAGCGGTCCTGGACGTACGCCTCGATCATCAGATCCTCTCCCAGTGGCTCGACGTTACTGAAGGTCACCATACGAGCGTCTGAAAGGTGCGCGATACCGAGGTCAGGGAACGTGGGGAACCCGGCGCCCAGGAGTTTCGGTGCAACAAACAGGATGAGTTTCTGCGCCAGATCCTCTCTCATCAACGCGGCCGCAAGTCCTGATCCACCCTCGACAAGCACGGAATTCGATCCGTCGTCCGCCAGGAAACGAAAGAGATCCTCGAGCCTGACACCCTCGGCGGTGACGGGCAGTCCTTCCACACGCACGCCTCGATCGCGCAGGCGTCGCGCCACATCGCTGTTCGACTTCTGTTCCGCCGTGAAGACGATTGTCCGGGATGCCAGGTCGTCCGATAGAAGGTGATGTGTCTCGGGGATGTTGAGCTCGCGATCAACAGTGACGCGGAGTGGCTGTCGCCCTTCAACATCGTAGCGAAGATTGAGTCGCGGATTGTCCAGTACCGCAGTTCTGGTGCCGACCATCACCGCATCATTGAGGGAACGTAGAACATGGACGCGTTTGCGGGAGATCTCGCCGGTGATCCACTTTGACTCGCCACTCGGTAGCGCCGTAAATCCATCGAGGGATTGTGCCATCTTGATGGTAACGAAGGGAAGACCTGTGGCCATGCGATGGATGTACGCCTCGTTCTGGCGTCGGGCCTGCGCCTCACCAATACCAACGACTACTTCAAGCCCGGCCTCCCGCAGCAATCTGAACCCACGCCCAGACACGATCGGATTGGGATCGCGCATGGCGACAACCACTCGCCGGAGCCCGCTCAAAACCAGAGCCTCCGCACATGGTGGCGTCTTCCCAAAGTGACTGCAGGGCTCCAGAGTGACATACATCGTCGCCTGTGAAACGTCGGCTCCGCCGACGCGTGCCAGCGCGTTGACCTCCGCATGAGCCTCGCCGAACCGCTCGTGCCATCCTTCTGCGATCACCTGCCGATCGGGACCGACAATCACGGCCCCCACCATAGGATTGGGACTTACCCATCCGGCCCCCCGCTGCGCCAGCTCCAGCGCCGACCGCATCATCAATTCGTCGAAGTCGTTCTGCGAGAGTTCGTGCCTCGTGCTATCGTCCACTGTAGCTGAATTCCTTTTGAATGAAGTATGGGAGAGGACGTGACGGAATTGACGCTACAACCGTGTATGTCCCTGCCGCAGCGGGCTTTCGCGTAGTTGACTTGAGTCCGTTCCATACGGTCTCGTGAGTTACAGTGGCACCAACCGCTGCCGGGCGCACCGTTCCAATTACCTGTGCGAACATCATGCCGTCTGAAGAATCCCAGATCGTCCTTCCAGCTGGATCGCGGACCTGGAAGCGGACTTCTTCTGCCGACGGCAGGTATTCGTTTTCCGCGGCCGGCTTCAACCGCTCGACGCGGAGCGCAAATCTGGTTCCGTCATCAACCGAACCAACATCCAGAAAGAGCTTGAGCCGCCCGTTGGTGCTTACCGTGCCATTCGTGGCCTGATCGGTTTTTGTGAGCTCCCACCTCGCCCCACCTGAACCACTGATCATTTCCACCCACAGCGCAGTCTCCTCACTCAAGACGATCGGGCCGCTCAATTGAACGCTGGCGTACGTCGTTATCGAAGCCTGCTTTGTTTCGATGTTCATCGTTCCCGACGACGTGATCTCAACGGTCGTCCCCGAAGCTATCTCGCGACCATCTTTGCCGACAATGCGAACCGTCATTGAGCGTATATCGAAACCGCCCCCGGCCAGCGTCATGTAGATGCCGAGGGACGAGTCCTTGAAGCTCGTTACCGTGAAGAGCGGGTCGGATTTGACGAGGTGCTCATCGTATTCAGTGCCACTAATTGGAGATGGCGTGGTGGTCGCATCAAACGAGGATACCATTATCTTCCGTCTCGAATCCTCATCCGACGCCCCCTCGTTGCCCCCCGCATCCATCTTGTCGGACGCATCCTTCGAACTTGTGCATCCCGTCAACATCAAGCCGACTGTCAGGAGCCAGAGGCCCCAGTTTGCTCTTCCGTATCGCATCGAGTGTTCTCCCGCGGTTATCTGGACGACGAATACCTGCTTCTCTCTGTGACTATGACGAACGGGCATCAGGAATATATCAGATGGATGGTACATGCGTTTGAGCAGGCGCGCATGGCGTATGGCGAAGGGGAGGTGCCGGTTGGCGCCGTTGTGGTAAAGGACGGTGTTATCGTCGGTCGTGGAAGAAATGCAACGGGACGTCTCAATGACCCGACCGCACATGCAGAAATAGTAGCGTTGCGCGAAGCGGCGTCGACGCTGAAGACTCCGCATCTCTACGGCGCCACGCTCTATGCAACGCTGGAGCCCTGTCCCATGTGCGCTGGAGCCGCCGTTGCCGCTCGTATCGACGAAATCGTGTTTGGGGCCCACGACGAGAAGAGTGGTGGAACCGTGACGCTCTATGCAATTCCACACGACGCACGATTGAATCATCGTTGTTCCATCGTGGGGGGCGTGATGGATTCGGAGGCAGCAGAACTCCTAAGGAACTTCTTCGAGGACCGACGCTCCGTGCCATTGCCTCGTGATACAACGTCTCATGGCCGAGCCTAGTAGGCACACGTTCGGGACGCTCTACCTGGTTCCGACGCCGATCGGGAACCTGGAGGACATCACGATGCGAGCCCTCCGAATTCTCCGTGATGTTGAAACGATCGCGTGCGAGGATACACGCGTGACGGCGCAACTCCTTCGGCACTACGAGATTCCTCCCAGGCGCCTGATCAGCAACTTCTCAGGGAACGAGGCCGGTCGGGCTGGTCAGATCGTTGAGATCCTGAGGCAAGGCGCCGACGTGGCACTCGTCTCCGACGCAGGAACGCCAGGCATCAGTGATCCGGGGACGAGGCTGGTGGCGCTGGCGATTGCCGCTGGAATACCGATCGTCCCGCTCCCTGGTGCCACGGCGTTTGCCCCCGCCCTCGCTGTCAGCGGTCTACCGACCGACGCGTTTGTATTCGAGGGCTTCCTCCCACACAAGAAGGGGAGGCAGACTATGATCGGTCGTCTCTCCACAGAAGAGCGGACGATCATTCTGTACGAGTCGCCGCATCGCATTCTCAAAACACTTCGCGAACTCGCGGAGGTCTTTGGGGGGAGCAGGCCCGCTGTAATCTGCCGCGAGCTGACAAAGAAGTTCGAAGAGATCAATCGCGGCACCCTTGAAACCCTGCATGATCTCTACAGCGGACGAACCTCTATTCGGGGAGAGTTCGTGATCGTGATTCGCGGCTTCACCGAAACGTAGAGTCATTGATCAGATCGTGATCAGCCCCAGGCGGGGCAGTCAGTCGGCATCCAACCAACCAATTCAAACCTACATGCAGCGCACACTTGATTCCTGGTACAGTCCGAACCTTGGCCGCGAAATGGAAATCGCACTCTACGGTTCGTACGGATTCGCCATTCTCCTCTTTCCTTCCGCGGCTGCGGACTACCTGGAGTACGAGAGGTTCTACCTGATCGACAGTATTGCACCCCAGATTGACGCAGGTCAGGTTCGGGTCTTCTCGATCAATTCGATCAATTCGGAGAGCTGGCTGAACCACCATTTGTCAGGACGAGAGAAGGCCGTGCGTCATCAACAGTACAACACATACATCGCGGAAGAGGTTGTGCCCTACATCCAGAATGCGATGGGTGGTGGAAGGCCGATGATTATCACGTCCGGGGTTTCGCTCGGTGCCTTCCACGCGGCGAACACACTCTTCAGACGGCCCGATCTGTTTGACGGTGTAATTGGGATGAGCGGCATTTACGATCTGAAGTCGTACAGCAACGGCTACTACGACGAGGATGTCTTCTACAATTCCCCGATCGACTACCTCCCCGGGTTGGAGGGACCGAATCTGGATCTGCTCCGTTCCAAGCAGCACATCCACTTCCTTACGGGCGAGGGTCCTTACGAAGCCCCGGCCGAGACCTGGAGGATAGCGGGAGTTCTCGGGACGAAGGGAATCCCTAACTGGGTCGAGAATTGGGGGGCCGAGTATGGCCACGACTGGCCGACATGGCGCGAAATGCTCCCCAGTTATCTGGATAGAAAGTTCCTGTCCACTTAAACGATCCGTTGCCGGTCGGGTCGTAGGAGACCGTTGTTACTGAGAGAGCAGTCTCACAGCATCCATCCCCGAGGGGGCCTCCCATGTCCACCTTTACGACTCGAATTCTAGCAATCGTTATTCTCCTCGTCATCACGACGTCGGGACTTTCCGCGCAACGTCGCTTCCCATGGAGCGGGACGATCGACTCCCGCTCCCTCGATACACTTTATTCTCCTGACGCCACGTCGCTCCGACACAAGTACCGTATTACCGCGTGGGGCACCTATTCCATGTGGGAGGACACGGTAAACTCGTCCGTCGATCCCGTCTGGATCTACTCGTTTCCGGCCGAGGAATGGGCGAAGCCGGAGTGGCGAATCTTTGACGGATATCCGATCTACGTTGGCGACCCGCGGATGCTGGACGCGCACGGTTTCCGCGTCAATGGCAAGCCGCTTCCACAGCAGCCGCTCAATAACGAGCACAAGTACTCCGCGGTCTTTCAGGGTAATGGGCGACCCGTCCAGACAATGTTGATTGACTGGAACTTTCGTGGCCTTGAAAAGCGTGACGCGCACGACAACAACAGCGGGTACATCCACTTCATCGTCGAAGAGATCCCACTGACCGAGTGGGAGATCTGCGCGATCGATTCCAGCGCGTTCCCTACGATTCGACTCTCAGTGAAAGTCATGCGCGACTCCGTTCGCGTGGAGGACTTCAAGGACCATCTGCTTCTTACGGAGAACGGCGTCCCCGTCACGATCGATCGGGTCGATTGTTCGGAGAGGCTTGGCGCAGTATCCGTGGCAATGGTCTTCGACAGATCGGGGAGTATGGACGAACCATTCGGAACGTCGTCGCGGATGGTCTATACGCAGGCTGCCGGGCGGACCTTTGTTGACAGGTTGACGAACGCGGACGAGGCGGCGATCTACTCATTCAGCCTGACCACGACGCTGGATCAGAACTGGACCAATGATCGAGGTCTTCTGAAGAGTGCGATTGATCGGTTGACCCCTGACGGATGGACGGCGATGAACGATGCGGTCATACGCGCAATCGACGACATTGCGGTGCGCCCATCGTCGCGACGGAAGGCGGTTATCGTATTGAGTGACGGTGAGGACAATCGATCACAGGTGCGCGAAATATCAAGAGTCGTGGATCGTGCACGGGCCGCCAACGTCCCCGTGTTCGCCATCGGTCTGCTGCTGGACAACGACGACTCGCTCCGTGCACTTGCGTCTGGCACGGGAGGGAAGTACTACAGCGTTCGCGACCCGGCTGCAATGGACAGTGTCTTCGCCTCGATTGCTGAGATCGTGTTCGAGAAGGGTTGCTGCTCGATCTATTATCAATCTCCCGACACACGACGCGATGGGTCGTGGCGCGGTGTGACGCCGACGTTTACCTACGACGGGGACACGTCGATTGCAACTCCTACCGGCTACCACGCTCCCACCTCAGGACCGAGTTCCGTCGGGACCATCAGCGCCGCTCTCTCCATTGATGGTATCACGCCCAATCCCGTGCGCGACGGTGAGGTGACACTCGCCTACCATGTTGATCGAGCAACAAGAGCCCATATCGACATTATCGACGTGAGAGGTCGGATCGCAGCTACGATTTTCGATGGCGTTACCGAGCCGGGGAGTCATGAGCTCCGAGTCGCGGTGGAGGATCTAGTGCCAGGACGCTACTTCGTCCGTGTGAGCGTCGCTGGAACCACCGTTGTACATCCGATGATCGTCGCGAAGTAGCACCTCCGTCAGACGATGCACATCGTCGTCACGCCCCAAAACAGAACGTGTCCCGCAGCGAGCATACGCGCGGGACACGTTTTTATGTGTGCAGGTCCTGTTCCTATCGGAAGATGGCGTCGGCGTGATGCCCCTGACGCTTCAGCCAGTCGATTGAGTCCTGGTAGCGGGGATCGTGACGCGCCACGAGAGACCAGAATCGCTGCGAGTGATTGAAGTGGCGCAGGTGACACAACTCGTGGATCACGATGTACCGCATCACGGCAGGAGGAAAGAGGACGAGCCGCCAGTTGAACGACAGACTTCCGGTCTTGGAGCAGCTTCCCCATTTCGTCTTCTGGTCACGGACTGTCACCCGTCGGAACGTGACGCCGATGCGGTCCGCCTCCCGTCGAACAACTCGTTCAATCGCCTTGCTGGCTCTCTCCATCAACCATTGCTTCAGGCTATCGCGCAGGAGTCTGCGGCTGGGGCGGGGAATGAGCGCGTGGATCTGATCACCAACCACGGCAAAGCGTGGTTCGGGTTCGTGACCAAGGCCGACGCGGAGTTTGCGAGGTCTCCCCAGAACCGGAATCATCGATCCGTTGCCGAGTGGAGGCTGGGGGGGCGGGGGGGCAATTCGCAGGTATTGACGCACAACCCACTCCCCCTTCTCACGCAGGAATCGGGCTGGGCTTACGTAGTACTGTTGCTGCAGGGGAAGGGTAACGACGACCCCATCGTACGGGCTGATCGTAATTCGGATGTGTCGCGCACGCGGGCTGCGACGCACTCGATAGGGAATGATGGTCCCGTCAATGTCAATCGTCTCGACCCTGAATGGAGATCGCGTGTGATCCATAGGGGGCACTTGCACAAGGTGATTGGCGGCGAATATAGTGCACGAATGGTTTGTTGCATTCAGATCCCCCTTCTCCACGTTGCCCGCAGATCTCTTTGGACTAACTTTGCGCTCCCTTTGATCAACCGAACCATACCCACGCAATGTTCGTTCCGTCTCGCTTGAGCTTCTCGACCTGCACTATCGCCCTGTTCCTCGTTGCGCTCATCGCAACAGGATGCACTGACGGTTCCTCGGGGAGTGGTGCGCAGTGGGAAAATCCGGAGGAGAAATTCAAGGCGATCGTGAAGGCGGTTCAGGAGAAGAACGGTGGAGCCATCTACGACATGCTCGATAGCGCACGACGTGCACAAGTCGATACACTGATCGGAGCACAGCTCGCGAACATCGATAGTCTGCCGGAGGGGGAGCGGGGACCGTGGCGTTCGCTGGTAGGGAAGTCCAAGCGCGAGGTGTACGCTCATTCGATGGCGAGTGACCCGATGGTTGGGAAGGTGTTCGACAAGGGGGCGAAGGTCGTGAAGGTTGATACCGTTGTTTTCGTGACGGTAGAGCATGGGGGGCTATACGATCTTCTCTATCTGCGCCCGCAGGAGGGGAAGCTCCTCATCACGAATTCGCCGGAGGTGGCCGTCTATGGCTCGCGCTCCACGCCACGCATGCCTCCCCAGTCGGAGAAGGGGGAAGAGGGCCCAGCCCAGCCGAGGTAACCGGCCCCCCACGGGTCATCGTAACAAAACGGAAAGATGAGATGCGGCCCGATTGTTGCTAGTGTCCGGGCCCTTTCTCTATATTTGCCGTCTTTCCTGCGAAAGAGGTAGGATAATCCGGATACAATCAGCCGAATTTCAACATCTGTGCCGACGATTAATCAGCTAGTACGAAAGGGGCGTCAGGTCGAGCCCTACAAGAGCAACTCGCCTGCTCTCCAGTCCTGTCCCCAGCGGCGTGGAGTCTGCACGCGCGTCTACACGACGACGCCGAAGAAGCCGAACTCCGCGCTACGCAAGGTCGCCCGTGTTCGCCTCTCGAATCAGATCGAGGTCACGGCGTACATCCCGGGTGAGGGACACAATCTTCAAGAGCACTCGATTGTTCTGATCCGCGGCGGCCGCGTGAAGGACCTTCCGGGCGTTCGCTACCATATCGTTCGCGGCACTCTTGACACACAGGGTGTCGGAAAGAGGATGCAGGGTCGTTCGAAGTATGGAGCCAAGAAGCCGAAGAAGGCGTAAAGGTCATTTCACAACTGTATCGATAGAAGGAACACATGAGGAAGAAACGCGCCGAGAAGCGTCGCATCATTCCCGATCCGGTCTACAATGACGTGACCGTCGCCCGCTTCGTTAACAACCTGATGCTCCAGGGCAAGAAGAGTGTCGCCCGTCGAGTCTTCTACCAGGCTCTCAACATCGTTGGTGACAAGACCCAGCAGGAGCCTCTCGAGGTCTTCCGCAAAGCATTGGCCAATGTCTCGCCGGCCGTGGAGGTTCGTTCGCGTCGCGTAGGTGGCTCCACCTACCAGGTTCCGATGGAAGTCCGCCCGGATCGCCGAGTCGCCCTGGGCATCCGCTGGATCCTCCGCTACGCGAAGGACCGTCGCGATAAGAGCATGGTCGAGAAGCTTGCCAACGAGCTGATCGCGGCATCGAATGGCGAAGGGAATGCAGTCAAGAAGCGTGAGGACGTCCATCGCATGGCCGATGCCAACCGCGCGTTCGCTCACTTCCGTTGGTAGACCGACGCTCATCAACCGTGACGCCGGCTGTCCAGCCCGACGACGTTCGCGTCGCCGGGAGCCCTCGGCAGGGTCGCGGGTTTGCCACTTACCGTTAGCCAATTACTATGGATCGGCCCCACAGGGGCCGAAATACAGAGGATCATGCCCCGACTTTATCCATTAGATCGCGTTCGTAACATCGGCATCATGGCCCACATCGATGCCGGTAAGACGACAACAACTGAGCGCATCCTGTTCTACACCGGCGTTCTGCACCGCATGGGCGAAGTCCATGAGGGTGCGGCAACCATGGATTACATGGAGCAGGAGCAGGAGCGGGGCATTACGATCACATCCGCAGCAACCAGCTGCTTCTGGAAGGGCTCGAAGCTCCAGTTCCCGGAACATCGAATCAATATCATCGACACCCCGGGCCACGTCGACTTCACCGTTGAGGTCGAGCGCTCGCTTCGTGTCCTTGACGGTGCCGTTGCTCTCTTCTGCTCCGTTGGTGGCGTCGAGCCGCAATCTGAGACCGTGTGGCGCCAGGCCGAC
Source organism: uncultured Alphaproteobacteria bacterium (assembly GCA_964462535.1). GTDB lineage: Bacteria > Bacteroidota > Ignavibacteria > OLB7 > OLB7 > CAYWXV01. The sequence continues at coordinate 75,449 of CAYWXV010000007.1, read as the reverse complement.
AAGTACGGCGTCCCGCGCATCGCCTTTGTCAACAAGATGGATCGCGTTGGTGCCGACTTCCTCAAAGTTGTCGGCATGATTCGCGATCGGCTAGGCGCGAATGCTATTCCGGTTCAGCTCCCGGTTGGTCAGGGCGACCTTTTCAAGGGTATCGTCGACCTGATCGAAATGAAGGCGTACATCTTCGACGACTCGGCCCAGGGTTCACGTTGGGACGTAATCGACATCCCTCACGACATGGAGGAGATCGCGCGCCAGTACCGCACCGAGATGCTGGAAGCAGTGGCCACCGTTGACGACTCACTCCTCGAAAAGTATCTGGAAGGGGAGGAGATCGCTCCCGAAGAGGTGCGTCGCGTCCTTCGCGAGGCGACGTTGAACGTCACGATCATCCCGGTTCTTCTCGGTTCGTCGTTCAAGAACAAAGGTGTGCAGCAGCTCCTGGATGCCGTCATCGACTTCATGCCCGACCCGACCAACGTTGGCTCGACTCCGGGGCACGACATCGACTCCGGCGAGCACATGGAGCGGCAGGTGAGTGACAGTGAAAACTTCGCGGGACTGGCGTTCAAGATCATCACCGACAAGTTCGTCGGGAAGCTCACGTTCGTCCGCGTCTACTCCGGGACACTTGCCGCCGGTTCCTACGTCCTCAATTCCACCAATGGAAAGAAGGAGCGAGTCGGTCGTATCCTCCGGATGCATGCGAATCACCGAGAGGATATTGACGAAGCCTATACGGGCGACATCATCGCTATTGTCGGTTTGAAGTCGACGCGTACGGGTGACACCATCTGTGCCGAGAACGGACCGATCGTTCTGGAGAAGATGGAGTTCCCCGAGCCGGTTATCGATCAGGCGATCGAGCCGAAGACCAAGGCCGATCAGGACAAGCTCGGTGAGGCGCTCGTCAAGCTGGCTGAAGAGGATCCAACCTTCCGTGTGAAGACGGATGAAGAGACGGGGCAGACCATCATCTCCGGCGTCGGCGAGCTTCATCTGGAGATCATTGTCGATCGTATCAAACGTGAATTCAGGGTGGAGGCTAACGTCGGTCGTCCGCAGGTTGCATACCGCGAGACGATCACGCAGACAATTGACCAGGACACGAAGTTCGTGCGTCAGACGGGTGGTAAGGGGCAGTATGGCCACGTTACGATCGAGTTCTCTCCCAACGAGCCGGGTAAGGGCTTCGAGTTCGAGAACGCCATTGTCGGCGGTGTGATTCCGAAGGAGTACGTCAAGCCGGTGGAGCAGGGCATTGTGGAGTCGATGCGGAATGGCGTGCTGGCCGGTTACCCGGTCGTCGATATCAAGGCAAAGCTCCACTTCGGGTCGTACCACGATGTAGACTCGTCGGAAATGGCCTTCAAGGTCGCCGCGTCGATGTGCTTCAAGGAGGCATGCCGAAAGGCTCGACCGGCGCTTCTCGAACCGGTCATGTCGGTCGAGGTGGTGACGCCCGAGGAGTACATGGGCGATGTCATGGGTGACCTCTCCAGCCGTCGAGGACGCATCGAAGGGATGACGTCGCGCGGCGATGCCCAGGTCATCAAGTCGATGGTTCCGCTGGCCGAGATGTTCGGCTACGTCACCCGCCTTCGCTCCATGACACAGGGGCGCGCCATCTACTCGATGACGTTCGATCACTACGAGCCGGCACCGAAGTCGGTTGTCGATGAGGTGATCGAGAAGAGTGGTAAATCGGCGGTAGCTGCATAGCTTCGCCGCGGAATCGACATTCGTACAGCATCTGCAGCATTACTTTCAATAGAACCTCTCAACTCTCAGCAGCGGAGAAGACTAGGAATGGCAAAGGAGAAATTCGACAGGTCAAAGCCACACGTGAACGTCGGAACGGTCGGTCACGTCGACCACGGCAAGACGACGCTCACGGCCGCCATCACGATGGCGCTCGCACTGAAGAACGGCGGTGAAGTCCGCACGTTCGATTCGATCGACAACGCTCCGGAGGAGCGTGAGCGCGGCATCACGATCGCTACGGCTCACGTGGAGTATCAGACAGAGAATCGTCACTACGCTCACGTCGACTGCCCGGGCCACGCCGACTACGTGAAGAACATGATCACGGGTGCCGCCCAGATGGACGGTGCGATCCTGGTCGTCGCCGCTACGGACGGAGCCATGCCGCAGACCCGCGAGCACATCCTGCTCTGCCGTCAGGTCGGTGTCCCCCGCATCGTCGTGTTCATGAACAAGATCGACATTGCCGATCCTGATCTGGTGGAGCTTGTTGAACTCGAGGTGCGCGAGCTCCTGTCGAAGTACGAGTTCCCGGGCGACGATATCCCCATCATCAAGGGCTCGGCTCTTCAGGCACTCGAGGCCGGTTCGTCAAGCGCACCGCTCGACGACCCGCGCTACACCTGCATCTGGGAGCTGATGGAGGCGGTTGACTCCTACATCCCGACTCCGATTCGCGACACGGACAAGCCGTTCCTGATGCCGGTCGAGGACGTGTTCTCGATTACGGGTCGCGGTACGGTCGGTACCGGTCGTATTGAGCGTGGTATCATCCACGTCAACGACGAAGTCGAGATTGTCGGCTTCGGCGCAAAGAAGAAGTCGGTCTGCACCGGCGTCGAAATGTTCCGAAAGCTCCTCGATGAGGGTCAGGCCGGCGACAACGTCGGGCTCCTGCTTCGCGGTGTCGACAAGAACGAGCTTGAGCGCGGAATGGTCATTGTCAAGCCGGGTTCGATCACGCCGCACACGAAGTTCATGGCGCAGATCTACGTCCTCTCGAAGGAAGAGGGTGGGCGTCACACGCCGTTCTTCAACGGATACCGTCCGCAGTTCTACTTCCGCACGACGGACGTCACTGGTGTCATCGCCCTTCCTGGTGGAACCGAGATGGTTATGCCGGGCGACAACCTTGATAACATCCAGGTGGAACTCATCGCACCGGTCGCCATGGAAGAGGGTCTTCGCTTCGCTGTTCGCGAGGGTGGCCGTACCGTAGGCGCTGGCGTCGTGACGAAGATCGTCGAGTAAGACCGCAGGTCGAGAGAACGACCGCTGTATTGCACCACGCCCCCCAACGGAGCCAAATCCGTTGGGGGGCGGTTGGTTCAGAGTGAGCGCTTACATATTCCGACGAATTCAGCCCCCCTGGTTTGTTTGGACGTAAGAGGCCCGCTGCCTTATATTTGTCGGCTCTTTAGCAAAGGGGGTTCACGACGCGCGGGACCTAGCCATCCAACTCTTCGACCTCGCATGCGGAGAAAGTGGATCGGTCTCGACGGAGCAATTGACAAAGGGATCGCATGGGTGGGTCGGTGCAACGCCGATCATGATTACGCCACGATGTCGCTCAGGCATCGATACGGCAACGCCCAGCACGTGTGATCCTGCTCCTGAGATTTCGCGCTACCGGCAGAGAACGTCACTGCGACCCATACCCGCCAGAACGGGTCGCGGATCTTCCCAGGATCCACCGGACGTCCGCCCTATGTGAATCCGATCACGAAGACGGGACAGAACTGGAACGACACGGGACGCGACCCGCTCGGTCTGCGTCGCGCGGTAGTTCTTCCATACATACAAAGACGACAAGCTGACTCCTCTGCAGGAATCAGCCTGCGTCGACCGCTTACTCGGTCAGCCGAGAGACTCCTCCCGGTAAGTCTGACTTCGCATAAACAGCAAACACAGGTACCGTGGCTGCGCAGGTAATCCGTATCAAGCTCAAGTCGTACGATCATAACCTGATCGACAAGTCGGCCGAGAAGATCATCCGTACGGTCAAGCAGACCGGGGCGATTGTATCCGGCCCGATCCCCCTGCCGACGGAGAAGACGATCTACACGGTCCTCCGATCCCCGCACGTCGACAAGAAGTCTCGCGAGCAGTTCGAGAACCGCTCGCATAAGCGCCTGATCGACATCCTGAACGCAACGCCGAAGACCGTCGACTCGCTCATGCGGCTGGAGCTTCCGGCCGGTGTAGATGTCGAGATCAAGGTCTAGTTCACTGGGCAGTCAACAGACACTTCCGCAAGCAAAGAAATCTATGTCCGCGCTTCTTGGGAAAAAGATCGGCATGACCGGCATATACAACGACCAGGGGGTATACATCCCCTGCACGGTCATTCAGGCCGGTCCCTGTACCGTGGTGCAGGTCCGCACGATGGATAACGACGGGTACGAGGCCCTTCAACTTGGCTTCGGCGAGCGCTCGTCGCGTCTGGTCAACAAGCCCATGTCAGGCCACTTGAAGAAGGCAGGTCTTGACGGCGGCGTTCGCGTGCTCCGCGAGTTCCGTGAGTTGACCGGTGCTGACGCGGGCGTTGGCGATGTCCTGACCGTTTCGCAGTTCAACGTGGGCGACAAGGTTCGCGTGACGACTACGAGCAAGGGGCGCGGCTTCCAGGGCGTTGTGAAGCGTCACCATTTTGGCGGCGTCGGAATGAGAACGCACGGTCAGTCGGACCGTCAGCGTGCCCCTGGATCGATTGGTGGTTCGAGCTATCCGTCACGCGTATTCCCCGGTACCCGCATGGCGGGACGCATGGGAGGGAAGACCAGCACGGTCAGAAATCTTGAAGTCGTCGCCGTCATTCCGGACAGCAATGTCCTGGTGATCAAGGGATCAATCCCCGGCGCTCCCGAGGCAATCGTAGAGATCCGCAAATAGACTACAACCATGACGGTCGATATCCTGAACAAGGAAGGTCAGTCGGTCGGCAGCGCCGATCTCCCCGATGAGATCTTCGGCATCGAGCCCAACGTGGCCGTGATGCACCAGGCGGTCAAGATGTACCTGGCCAATCAGCGGCAGGGGACAAGTAAGACCAAGCCGCGCAACGAGGTACGAGGCGGCGGCAAGAAGCCCTGGCGCCAGAAGGGACGTGGCACGGCGCGCGCGGGGACGATCCGCTCGGGCGTCTGGGTCGGTGGTGGAAATATTCACGGACCGCACCCGCGCGACTACACGCAGGCGATGCCCCGCAAGATGCGCGCGCTTGCACGCAAGTCGGCCCTGGCACTCAAGGCGCAGCAGAAGGAACTGGTCGTTGTTGATGACCTGACCCTTGCCGAAGTGAAGACGAAGCCGTTTGCCGCGATGCTCTCCGCTATCGGAGCCGGAACTCGCAAGGCGCTGGTCCTCACGTCGCAGAAGAATGAGACCGCGGTCCTTTCGGGTCGTAACGTTCCAACCTGCTCGGTGATGGAGGCGGGGAACGTATCGACCTACGACATCCTGAACAATCAGGTCCTTGTCCTTGAGCGCGCCTCGCTGGACGTCCTGATTCAGCAACTCCGCGGCGACGACTGACGACACGTCCGAATACCGTTAACGACCAGTACAGAACGCGATGCGACAGGTACTCAAGAAGCCGATCCTCTCTGAAAAGAGCACCCGTCTCGGGGAGCAGGGACAGTACGTGTTCGAAGTCCATCCTGACTCGAACAAGATTGAAATCCGCAAGGCGGTCGAGGCACGGTACCATGTCGGTGTTACCGATGTTCGGACCGTCATGATCCACCCCCGAGTTCGGACCCGGTACACCCGTACCGGATACATCTCCGGCAAGACGCCCCGCCGCAAGAAGGCGATCGTTACCCTGCGCAAGGGGCAGACGATTGACATGTTCGGCGAGCTTCCACCGGAAGGACAGCAGTAGGAACGACCGACACACGACGCAGCGGGAGCCAATTCCGCCTGACACATTCCGACGACTGATATCCCGACTCTGAGATATGGGCATTCGAATCAGCAAACCGATCACCAGCTCGCGCAGGTTTTACTCGACGCCGACGTTCGAGGAACTGACGACCTCGCAGCCGGAGAAGTCGCTTCTGGCGCCGCTGAAGAAGAGTGGTGGCAGAAACAATCGTGGTCGTATCACATCGCGGCATCGCGGTGGGGGCCACAAGCGTCGCTATCGCATCATCGACTTCAAGCGGAACAAACCGGGTATCGAGGCCCGTGTTGCCACGATTGAGTACGATCCGAACCGGTCGGCCCGTATCTGTCTTCTTGAGTATGCCGACGGCGAGAAGCGGTACATCATCGCTCCGAACGCGGTGAAGGTCGGTGACCTCCTGATGTCGGGACCCGAGGTCGAGATTCGTGACGGCAACTCGTGCCCGCTGGGTCGAATGCCCCTCGGTTCTTTCGTCCATAACATCGAGCTCAAGCCAGGGAAGGGGGGACAGATCTGTCGCTCCGCCGGCACTTCGGCTCAGGTGGTAGCTCGCGAAGGCTCGTTTACCACTGTTCGCCTCCCAAGTGGCGAGATGCGCATGGTCAGGAATGAGTGCTACGCCACGCTTGGCGTGATCGGGAACTCGGACCACTTCAACCTGTCGCTTGGAAAGGCGGGTCGAAACCGCTGGCTTGGAATTCGTCCTCAGACGCGCGGTATGGCAATGAACCCCGTTGATCACCCGAATGGTGGTGGCGAAGGTCGTTCGAAGTCGGGTGGTGGACGCCAGCATCCGGAGTCGCCCTGGGGCCTGTACGCGAAGGGGAAGAAGACCCGCAAGAAGAAGAACGCCAGCAACAAGTACATCGTCCGTCGTCGCACGCGATAAGCAGAGGTATAGAATAGATGGCACGTTCGCTTAAGAAAGGACCATTCGTCGATCACAACCTGTCGAAGAAGGTCACCGATATGAATCGCGCCGGCCAGAAGAAGGTGATCAAGACCTGGGCCCGCGCCTCGACCATCGCTCCTGACTTCGTCGGACACACGTTCGCTGTCCACAATGGGGCCAAGTTCATCCCGGTCTATGTGACCGAAAACATGGTGGGCCACAAGCTCGGCGAATTCTCTCCGACCCGAACGTTCAAGGGTCATGCCGGAGCCAAGCGCTAACAGCCGAAATCAGCAGCCTGAAACACGACAATGACAGAAGCACGAGCACTTCTCCGGAATATTCACTCGTCGCCGCGCAAGATGCGGCTGGTGATCGACCTCATAAGAGGCAAGGGCGCGGCCGAGGCAATCGGCATACTCCGGTTCTCCAAGCAGCACGCGTCGCTCGACGCAGAGAAGGCGCTTCGCTCTGCGATCGCCAATCTTTTGAACGTCGACGAGGAGATTGACCCTGACACGATCTTCGTCAAGGAGGTCTTTGTGAACCAGGGCCCGTCGATGAAGCGGACGCTCCCTGCTCCGCAGGGGCGCGCATATCGCATCCGCAAGCGCTGGAATCATCTGACGGTGATTGTGGCCGGTAAACGGGGATAGTTGTCCGACGGGCGATCGCCCACCGGCCTAACACTCAGGAAAGCATTAACACGCGAGAGTCGTCTTGGGACAGAAAACAAATCCGATAGGACTTCGCCTTGGCATTATCCGCTCATGGGATGCCAACTGGTACGACGAGCGGAACTTCGCCGCGAAGCTGACCGAGGACACGATGGTCCGGAACTACCTCCGCAGCCGCTTGAAGCGGGCCGGCGTCAGCCGGATCGTGATTGAGCGGACGGCCAAGCAGATGCGTCTGACCATTCACACGTCGCGTCCTGGCGTTGTGATCGGTCGCTCCGGAAAGGAGATCGCGCAGTTGGAGGAGGAGGTTCGTCAGGTAGCGAAGAAGGACGTGAAGATCCTGATTCACGAGATCAAGCGCCCCGATCTGGACGCCTATCTGGTTGCCGAGAACATTGCTCAGCAGCTTGAGGGCCGAGTTGCCTTCCGTCGCGCGATGAAGCAGGCACTTGGGTCAGCAATGCGGATGGGGGCCGAGGGAATCAGAATCATGCTGGCTGGGAGACTCGGCGGCGCAGACATGTCGCGCACCGAGCAATACAAGGACGGCCGCATCCCGCTGCACACCCTTCGTGCCGATATCGATTACGCCCAGGTTACAGCGCAGACCAAGCAGGGATCCATTGGGGTCAAGGTCTGGATCTGCAAGGGCGAGGTTCACGGCGTACAGAATCAGAACGTGTAATCGAGGATCATAGAAATGCTCCTTCCGAAGAGAGTAAAGTATCGCAAAACCCAGCGGGGACGTCGAACCGGTAAGGCCTATCGCGGCTCAACGGTCGTGTTCGGAACGCATGCGATCAAGGCAATGGAGCCTGCGTGGATCACCAGCCGCCAGATCGAGTCGGCGCGTATCGCGATCAACCGCGAGATGAAGCGCGACGGCAAAATCTGGATCCGAATCTTCCCGGATAAGCCGGTTACGAAGAAGCCGGCCGAGACCCGTCAGGGGTCCGGTAAGGGGAGCCCGGAGTTCTGGGTCGCGGTTGTGAAGCCAGGGCGCATCCTGTTTGAGGTTGCTGGAGTTCCGACGCCGGTGGCGTTGGAGGCTCTCCGCCGCGCCGGACACAAGCTTCCGATCCGTACGAAGATCATTACCCGTCCCGATTACGCCGGTGACGAATCGCTCCGAAAGATCCGTTAATCAAAGGCGTCAGCCGAGCAGGAATCAACGATGAAGCCGACCAATCCAAATGACCTTCGGGGCCTCTCCGATAACGAATTGATCACGCAGGTCAAGGAAAGCAAGCGATCGCTGACCGATATGAAGTTTCAGCAGGCGGTGGGACAGCTGGAGAACCTGGCGGCGATCAAGATCGTGCGACGCGATATCGCGCGCATGCTAACAATCCTCCGTGAACGGGGAATCAGCGTCTAGTCCCTCTTTATTCGGGGGCGTGACACTCGCACACGACGACAGAATCGATACGCTTCAGAGAACAACGACATGCAGGACGAACAGAACATGACCGCGGAGCAGGAGACCCAGCCCGATCCGCTCAACCTGAACGAAGGGGCGCCAGCCGTGGCCGCCTCAGTCGCGCCGGCCGAGCCGGTTGCACGTGTCCCCCACCGGAAGGTGCGGACCGGTGTCGTCGTCTCCGACAAGATGCAGAAGAGCATCGTCGTTGCCGTCGTCCGTCGTGTCCGTCATCCGCTCTACAAGAAGTACTACAACGCGACCAGAAAATTCATGGCGCATGACGAGAACGACGAAGCCCGTGTTGGCGACACCGTTCGAATCATTGAATCACGCCCGCTGAGCGCTCACAAACGCTGGCGTCTGGACGTCATCGTCGAAAAAGCGAAGTAGCGAATCGGGTAACGAGGACGAATCGAGCTTAGGGAGAACCGTCATGATTCAGGAAGAAACAAGTCTGGTGGTGGCCGACAACTCCGGCGCCCGTCGCGTGCAGTGTATTCGTGTCCTTGGAGGACACGACAGACGTTACGCCGGCATCGGTGACGTCATCGTTGTTGCCGTCAAGAGTGCTCTTCCCGGTGCAAGCGTCAAGAAGGGAGACGTCTCCAAGGCCGTCATCGTACGGACGCGGAAGGAGACCCGTCGTCGAGACGGCAGCTACATCCGATTCGACGAGAATGCTGCGGTCCTCTTGAACAACCAGGGTGAACCACGTGGTACGCGCATCTTCGGCCCCGTTGCTCGCGAGCTGCGCGACCGCAACTACATGAAAATCGTCTCCCTTGCGCCGGAGGTGCTGTAGAAGGGGTGTTGGAGAACAGTGATTGACGATGGTCGATCGAGGAGCGTCGCAGGAACGGAAACCGCGTTCAGTCTCCTCTCCGCCATTCGCTCTCTGAAGAGAACATTGCTATGAAGAACACATCATCCGATAAGGCTCAACACCGCTCGCGTATCCGGAAGGGGGACGAGGTGATCGTCGTCAGCGGGTCCGAGCGCGGACGTCAGGGACGTGTGCTGGCGGTCTACCCGAAGACGGGGCGCGTCCTTATCGAGGGAATCAATGTTGTGAAGGTCGCATACCGCAAGGGGGCCAATCCATCCTTCCCGAACGGCGGCATTCACGACAAGACTCTCCCGATTGCGGTGTCCAACGTGATGCTCCTTGATCCGAAGCTTGGCGTTCCAACGCGCGTCGGTATTGAGTATCAGGAGCAGAAGGACGGCACCGTTCATCGCGTCCGTATTGCAAAGGCCTCTGGCGAAGTGATCAAGGACTAACCCGTCGGGTAAACGAATCAGACAATGGCAAAGGATAAGAAGCAACAGGGTGGAGAGGGTTCGGCGATGGAGCCGACGGTTGAGGCGGTCACTCCGAGGATGATGGTAAAGTACCGTCATCAGGTCGTCCCGGCGTTGATGAAGGCGTTCGGCTACGACAATGTCATGCAGGTTCCCCGACTGGTGAAGGTTACGATCAATCGCGGCGTCGGCGATGCCGTGACGGATCAGAAGCTGCTGCAGAACGCGGTCGATGAACTCCAGACAATCGCTGGTCAGCGTCCGACAGTGTCACGCGCAAGGAACTCGATTTCGAACTTCAAGCTGCGCGAGGGAATGCCTATCGGAGCGTTCGTCACGCTCCGTGGAAATCGGATGTACGAATTCCTGGACCGATTCCTGGCGATTGCGGTCCCCCGTATCCGCGACTTCCGCGGTCTCCCGGACAAGTCATTTGACGGACGTGGGAACTACTCGCTCGGAATCAAGGAGCAGATCATTTTCCCGGAGATCGACGTCGACAAGGTTGCCCGCGTCGACGGGATGGATATCACTTTCGTCACGACGGCGAACACTGACGAGGAAGCATACGCGCTACTGAAGGAGCTTGGATTCCCCTTCCGTCGGCGCGAGGTCGAAGAAGGGGCCGCGGCGGCCTGAACCAACAACTCGAGTCGATCCTGAACGATGTCAAGAAAGAGTCTTGTCGCTCGCGAGGTCAAGCGAGCGAAGCTCGTCGAAAAGTATGCTGAACTCCGCGCACGGTTGCGGGCCGAAGGGAACTGGGAGGCGCTTCAGAAGCTCCCCCGCAACAGCTCGCCGGTACGTCTGCACAATCGGTGCTCGATTACCGGTCGCCCCCGTGGTTACTACCGGAAGTTCGGTCTCTGTCGCAACCAGTTCCGACTGATGGCCCTCGAAGGGAAGATCCCGGGGATTCGGAAGGCAAGCTGGTAGACGATCGCTGCAGTTGAGACTGCAGCCCCAGGCATACACACAGGACAGCAACAGATAGAACAATGACCGATCCGATCGCTGATTTTCTGACGCGCATCCGAAATGCCGCCAACGCTCGACACAAGACCGTCGAGGTTCCGGCATCGAAGCTGAAGGAGCGTCTTGCGGAGATTCTCAAGGATCAGGGTTTCCTTGCCGATTACTCCCGCATCGATGAAGGGCCGCAGGGTGGCATCCGAATGACGCTCCGCTATGTCAATGGAGCGCCGTCGCTGCTGGGTCTACGACGCGTCAGTCGTCCCGGCCTGCGGCGCTACGCCGGTGCATCCGAGCTGCCGCGCGTCAAGAACGGGCTCGGCATCGCGATTATCAGCACGTCGCAGGGCCTGATGACAGACAAGGAAGCCCGCTCGCGCAACGTCGGGGGCGAGGTGCTCTGCTACGTCTGGTAGGGAGTGACGACCCCGGCTGGGGTGTGAACGCGTATTCAAATCGAGAAGAGACAAGGATAGCGACAGTGTCACGCATAGGTAAAAAGCCGATATCGATCCCCGGTGGTGTGACCATCTCACATCAGGAGGGGCTTCTTCGTGTCAAGGGACCGAAGGGTGAACTCTCGTACCGCCCGCTGGACCTGGTCGACATTGCGATCGACGGGGAACAGATTACGGTCACACGACCGAATGACCAGGCAATGTCGCGATCGGCTCACGGGCTGACGCGCACGTTAATCAGCAATATGGTTGACGGCGTCACTGCCGGGTTTACACGGCGATTGGACATCGTGGGAGTCGGCTATCGCGCTGAAATGCGCGGCCCGATTCTTCAGCTCAACATCGGGTATTCACACCCGATCATGTTCTTCCCGCCGAAGGACGTGTCGGTCGAGACACCGTCAGCGACAAGCATCATCATTTCGGGCATCGACAAGCAGCTCGTCGGACAGGTCGCAGCCAAGATTCGCTCGTTCCGTCCACCGGAACCCTACAAGGGGAAGGGGATTAAGTACGAGGGTGAGCAGGTCCGCCGGAAGGCGGGCAAGTCGGCCGGCAAGTAACGGCCCAAGGCCCTGAGCGAACAGCGCACCAGTGCGCCCGTCAGTCGAATCCCGTCAGATGCAACGATGACTCCGCGCAGCGGCGGAACTTCATTCAGATCAACATGAGCGCCAAGAGTAAGTACGCGCGCCGGACACGGCGTAAGACAGGTATCAGGAAGAAGGTGACCGGCACTACCGAGCGTCCGCGTCTCTCCGTCTTTCGTAGTCTGAAGCACATCTATGTGCAGGCCATCGACGATTCAACCGGCGCAACCGTAGCGCACGCCTCCAGCTTGAATGATGAGATCGTTGCTGGACTCCTGGCAGCCGATGCGGGGGGCAAGGTCCCCGTCGGATATGCTGTTGGTCGCGCCCTGGCGCAGAGACTGAAGGAGCGAAGCGTCGCAGGCGCGGTGTTCGATCGCAACGGGTATCTCTTCCACGGTCGCGTCAAGGCGGTCGCCGATGGTGTGCGAGAAGAAGGGATCGCCCTGTAGAGACGCAGCGGTGCAGTTCTGCACGGTGGGGTCAGAGTAATTCGACTGGTACGAACCCGATCACGGATATCCAAACACGTTCATGCAGCGTAGAGACGTCGCTAAAGCAAAAGCCTCGGAACTGGAACTCAAGGACAAGGTCGTCAACATCGCCCGGACCGCGAAGGTCGTGAAGGGTGGACGCCGGTTCGGATTCAGCGCGATTGTTGTCGTCGGTGACGGCCACGGTCACGTTGGCATCGGTCTCGGTAAGGCGAACGAAGTCGCGAACGCGGTGACGAAAGCTACCGAGGCTGCCCGAAAGTCGGTCGTTCGAATCGAGTTGAAGGGGCATACCATTCCGCACGAGGTGTTCGGCAAGTATGGAGCCGGGAAGATGCTCCTGAAGCCTGCCACGCAGGGTACAGGGGTGATTGCCGGCGGTGCGGCGCGCGCCGTGCTTGAGGCCGCGGGTGTGCAGGATATCCTTACCAAGTGCATGGGATCATCCAATCCCCACAACGTTGTCAAGGCGACAATGGCCGCCCTCACAAGCCTTGAGGATGCGGGCTCGGTCGCCAGCCGTCGTGGTATCAGTGTCAGCAAGGTCTTCCGAGGATAAATCAGTCATGGCACGAGTCAAAGTCACGCAGATCAAGAGCGTCATTGATCGCCCCGAGAAGCAGAAGAGGACGATTGAAGCGCTTGGCCTTGGTCGACCCAACTACAGTCGGGTGCACACCCTCAATGACAATCTCCAGGGGATGCTCCGCGTCGTGAGCCATCTCGTGAAGGTAGAGCCTGTCGACGACCAGGCGTAGAACGTCCGCACTACCGGGTGGTGGTTGCGGCATTCGCTGTTGAATACCGAACATCGAGATCAGAGCCAGAACAATGTCGAATCATCTCGGAGAACTTAGCTCGCCGAAGGGGGCGACCAGCAGGAAGAAGCGTGTCGGTCGCGGTCAGGGGTCCGGCTTCGGCGGTACCTCGACCCGCGGTCACAAAGGGCACCAGTCCAGATCCGGCTTCGGACAGATTCCGAACTTCGAGGGTGGACAGATGCCATACATCCGGCGAGTTCCCAAGTTCGGGTTCCGCAACCACGCTCGCGTCGAGTACCAGGAGATCAACGTGTCGCGTCTTCAGGAACTCGTGGATGCCGGTCACATCACCGACGGCGTCGTCGGACCCGAGCACCTCTACGCGCTTGGTGTCGTCGCCCGGCGCAAAGGCCCCTTGAAGATCCTGGGGAACGGGGAGCTGACGGCATCTCTCACGGTTACTGCTCACAAATTCTCCGCCTCCGCTCGCGCCAAGATCGAGGGGGCCGGCGGAACAGCGAACCTCCATGAGTAAGTTCACTGAGAGCCTACGGAATGTCTGGAAGATTGAAGAGCTGCGTCAGCGGCTGATCTTCACCGGACTCATGCTTCTCGTCGTCCGCGTCGGGTCCTTTATCTCGGTACCCGGCGTCGACGTTTCGTTGCTTAAGGATGCGAAGCTCGCCGGGGGCAACACGCTCTTCGGCATGTTCGACATGTTCGTCGGCGGTGCCTACTCGAATGCCGCGATCTTCGCCCTGGGCATCATGCCCTACATCTCCGCGTCGATCATCGTGCAGCTTGCCGGCGCGGTGATTCCGTACTTCCAGAAGCTCCAGCAGGAAGGGGAGCAGGGGAGGCGACAGCTCAACGCCTACACCAGGTATATCACCGTTGGACTTTCGTTCGCCCAGGGAATGGCGATTGCGATAAGTCTCCAAACGGCCGACGCGGGAGGGGGAAAGTCGATCGTACCGGAATCGGTGCACGGCGCCCCGTTCATCCTGATGGCAGCGACGATATTCACCGCTGGAACGATCTTCCTGATGTGGATCGGTGAGCAGATTACGGAGAAGGGAATCGGGAACGGTACGTCGCTCATCATCTTCATCGGGATCATCGCGAGGTTCCCTGTTGCGCTCGTCTCCGAGTTTGAACTCGTGCGATCCGGATCGCGTAACATCATTGTGGAACTGGTCATTGTCGCCGTGCTCCTTGGTGTCATCGCGATGGTGGTCCTGTTCACGCAGGCGCAGCGGCGAGTACCTGTTCAGTACGCCAAGAGGATAGACACATCGAAACGGGGGTCTGCGCGCCCAGCGTCGCAGACATCGTCCTTCATTCCCATCTCGATGGTGACTGCCAACGTGATGCCGATCATCTTCGCACAGGCGATGATGTTCATTCCGAACTCCCTTACGCAGGTGATTCCGGATAGCGCCGTCGGTCAGTTCATGGCGCGCAACTTCAAGTACGATGATCCGCTGCACGCAGTCGTGTTTGCCGTACTCATCGTCTTCTTCACGTTTTTCTATACGGCCATCGTCTTCAACCCCCGTGACGTGGCTGAGAACATGCGGAAGAGTGGTGGGTATATCCCGGGCGTTCGTCCCGGCAAGCCGACCGAGGAGTATCTGGACGGGATCCTCATGCGCGTTACGGTTCCCGGATCTCTGTTTCTGGCGCTCGTAGCCATTCTACCTGTCTTCGTTGGCCAGCTAGGTGTCAGTCAGAACTTCGCCCAGTTCTTTGGGGGAACTAGTCTGCTGATCATGGTCGGTGTCGCACTCGACACGTTGAAGCAGGTGGAGTCGTATCTCTTGATGCGACACTACGACGGGTTCATGAAGTCGGGTCGACTGCGCGGTCGGGCCCAAACGGCCAGTATAGGTGGACAGTAAGTACATGGAGCACGGGTCATTTCCCTGGACCCTGTTCAGAATGGCATAGCACGTGACATCACCTGGAGTCAAGAGCGCGGAGCAGATCGAACTCATCCGGCACGCCAGCCGGATAGTCTCTGGAGTGCTCGAGACGTTGAGTGAGTGCGTGACCGAGGGGATGACCACGCAGAAGATGGACGCTCGGGCGGAAGAATATATCCGCGATCATGGAGCCGAGCCGGCGTTCAAGGGGTATGTCGTTCAAGGTGAGGAGTATCCGGCAACGCTCTGTACGTCAGTCAACAGCGCGGTCGTGCATGGGCTTCCTGATCACCGCCCGCTAGTCGAGGGAGATATCGTCTCGCTTGACGTTGGTGTCCGGTACAACGGCTACTTCGGTGACAGCGCGGCCACGTACGCTGTCGGAGAGATCTCCGACGAGGGGCGACGGTTGATGGAGGTGACTGAAGAGGCGTTGTGGCTGGGGATCGAGCAGGCGATCGAGGGGAATAGAGTGTACGACATCTCGCGGGCCGTTCAACGGCATGTTGAGTCGCATGGCTTCAGCGTGGTGCGCGAACTCGTCGGTCACGGCATTGGGTCGAAGCTGCACGAAGAGCCGTCGATCCCGAATTTCGTTCCCAGCCCATTCGCTCGGCATCAGTTCCGGAACACGCAGTTGATCGATGGAATGACGATTTGCATCGAGCCGATGGTGAACGCAGGGGGACACAGGGTGATAACGCTTGACGATCGATGGACTGTTGCGACTGCCGACGGAAGGCCATCGGCGCACTACGAGCATACCGTCGTCATCCGGCCGGACAAGGCTGAGGTACTGACCTCGTGGCCGAGTCCGAATCATGCGGCGACGACGCGCGCCGAGGAGACATATGGCGAAACAGACAGCGATAAAAGTTGACGGGGTCGTCTCGGAGGTGCTTCCGAATACGACGTTTCGTGTCCGGCTGGAGAACGGTCACGAGATCCTGGCGCACATGTCAGGGAAGATGAGGATTCACTACATCAGGATCCTCCAGGGGGACAAGGTGACGGTGGAACTCTCACCGTACGACCTGAGCAAGGGACGGATCACGTATCGGTACAAGTGATCTGTCGAGTCTGGACCGGAAGAACACACGATCAAACAACAGCGATAGAACGATGAAAGTCCGAGCCTCTGTCAGAAAGATGTGCGATCACTGCAAGGTGGTCAAGCGGAAGGGCGTTGTGCGGGTGATCTGCAAGAAGAACCCGAAGCACAAGCAGCGTCAAGGGTAGGCGTGACTGGTAACGGAACGACATCCATCAATAAGGAGCAATAGACGTTGGCACGCATTGCTGGAATTGACCTTCCGCGTACGAAGCACGCACGAATTGGGCTTCGGTACATCTACGGCATTGGCCCCGATACCGCGTTGAAGATCCTCAGTCAGGCGGAGGTGGAACCCTCCAAGAAGATCTCCGATCTCTCGGACGAAGAAGTCAATCGCATCCGCCTGGTGATTCAGAACGATTTCAAGGTGGAGGGGGCGCTTCGCGCCGAGGTGCAGTTGAACATCAAGCGCCTGATGGATATTGGGTGCTACCGCGGCCTGAGGCACCGGCGCGGGTTGCCGGTAAACGGCCAGCGGACCCGAACCAACGCCCGCACACGGAAGGGACGTCGCAAGACCGTCGCCGGAAAGAAGAAGGCCGGAAAGAAGTAGTACCCGAACTCATAGAGAGACATGGCCAAGAGCACTCAGCAGAAACGGAAGAAAAAGGTTGTCGCCGAATCGCATGGACGCGCCTATGTGAAGGCGACGTTCAACAATGTGATGGTGACCGTCACCGACGTCTACGGAAACGTCCTTTCATGGAGCTCCGCCGGACGCAACGGCTTCCGGGGATCGCGAAAGAATACGCCGTACGCGGCGCAGGTCTGCGCAGAGAACGCCGGGAAGGAGGCCTTCGACATGGGGCTCCGAAAGGTTGACGTCTTCATCACGGGACCGGGCTCCGGGCGCGAAGCTGCCGTTCGTGCGCTTCAGCAGAACGGGCTGGAGGTGCTTACGATTACCGACCAGACGCCTCTTCCGCACAACGGGTGCCGTCCTCCAAAGCGACGCCGCGTCTAGTCCATCTGCACAGGCGCGTCCGAATCGCGCCCCGCAATCAGACGAATCACACGAACAGAGTCGACTCCGAACCGAACTATGGCCCGATACACAGATGCAGTATGCAAGCTCTGCCGTCGCGAACGGCAGAAGCTGTTCCTGAAGGGGGCGAAATGCTACACCGAGAAGTGCCCCATCGAGCGTCGCAATCAGCCTCCCGGTCAACACGGGGGTAACATGCGTCGCCAGAAGGTAACCGAGTACGGCCTTCAGCTTCGCGAGAAGCAGAAGATCAAGCGCCAGTACCGGCTCCTCGAAAAGCAGTTCCGTCTCATGTTCGAAAAGGCAAACCGCCAGCACGGCCCGACCGGTGACAATCTTGTCCGTCTGCTCGAGCAGCGACTGGATAACGTGGTCTATCGGCTCGGACTCGCTGCCTCGCGTGCCGCTGCCCGTCAGTTGATCCTCCATCGTCACTTGACGGTCAACAACCGACCGGTCAACATCCCGAGCTATCAGCTCCGCCCCGGTGACATCGTCCAGGTCCGGCCGAAGAGCCGCCGACTGGATGCTGTTCATGAGGCACTCCGTCGACAGACCGAGCGATCCGTACCATCGTGGCTCCAGTTGGACAAGGCGAACCTGAAGGGGACCCTCCTGAACAGCCCGGAGCGTGCCGACGTACCGCTGAACGCAAACGAGCAGCTGGTCGTCGAGCTCTACTCGAAGTAACCTGAATTGCTGACGACGTCGAATCCATCGATCAACCGAAGAGAAAGCGAGAGGTTAGTCTTGACAGAGCAAATCACCGCGCCGATGAGTTCGTTCATGCAGATGCCTGAACGGGTACAGGTCGACGAGTCCAGCCGGAATGCGACTTTTGGACGTTTCGTCCTGCAGCCGCTGGAGGAAGGATACGGAACCACGATCGGCAATGCGTTTCGGCGCGTTCTCCTTGCCTCGATTCCAGGGTGCGCAATTTCTGCAGTGCGCATAGACGGTGTCCTCCACGAATTCCAGACCGTCGAGGGTGTGACGGAGGACATGGCCGAAATTGTCCTTAATCTGAAGGAGGTGCGCCTTCGTCAGGTCGACAAGAAGGCGACCCGCATCGGATTTACCGTGACCGGCCCGGGCGACTGGACGGGGAAGGATATTCAGAACGCGACCAACGATTTCGAGATCCTCAATCCCGATCATCACATCGCAACGCTCGCTGAAGGGGTGTCCCTTACGGTGGAGCTGCGTGTGGGCCGTGGGAAGGGCTACGTCCCTTCAGAGGAGAATTTTCAACCCGATCAGCCGCTGGGGACAATCGCAATCGATTCGATCTTCACGCCGATCCTCAATGTTCGATATCTGGTGGAGCCGACGCGTGTCGGGCAGAAGACGGACTACGAGAAGCTGACGCTGGACATCACGACCGATGGATCGATCACTCCCGAGGAGGCGCTCGCCACCGCGGCGAAGATCCTTCGTGATCACATCCAGCTCTTCCTGAACTTCGACGCTGAGGAGACACAGATTGCGGAGCAGGAGGAGGCGCAGGAGGCCGAGGCCGGTCGCGTTCGGAGAATTCTTCTGACGCCGGTAGACGAACTGGAACTGTCAGTCCGTTCTCACAACTGTCTGAAGGCGGCCAACATTCACACGATCGCCGATCTTGTCAGTCGTCAGGAAAACGAACTTCTGAAGTTCCGCAACTTCGGACGTAAGTCGCTTGCCGAGTTGACGGCAATCATCGATCAGTTCGGCCTCACGTTCGGGATGGATGTCGATCGCTATCTCAAGGGCGACGACAAGCCCGGTCGAGACTAGGCGAACGACGACGCACTGAACAATACGATTACACGAGACATCCCTTTTCCGAGCCATGAGACATCGCGTTGAAGGTCGCAAACTGAAGCGTACGGCAAGTCACCGTGCCGCCCTGTTGCGGGCTCTTGCCACCCAGCTCTTCCGACACAAGCGAATTCGCACGACCGAGGCCAAGGCCAAGGAGGCGCGTCGCTACGCCGAGGCGATCATATCGCGTGCAAAGCGCGCTCACCTTGCCGAACAGGGGGGTGCCGCCACCGACACGCACGCGCGTCGTGTCGTGGCCCGTGATATCAAGGACACCGCCGTTGTGCGCGAACTCTTCACGGAGATTGCGCCGAAGGTTGCGGGACGGAACGGTGGATACACCCGCGTCGTGAAACTCGGGTCGCGTCTCGGAGATGGCGCCCGCATGGCTATTCTCGAGCTCGTCGACTATAACCTCGAGCGGGACGAGAACGCCGCCCGACTCCGCACGAAGAGGTCTATCTCTCGCGCGGAGCGTGTCGCGCGCAGCCGCGCCAAGCAGGCCGCACAGGAGGTAGCCGAGGCACCTGTGGCAGTTGCCGATGTGCCGGAGGTCGTTGACGAACCGGCGGAGCCTTCAGCCGAAGAGACTCCCGCGGCGGAGGACGCCGTGCCAGAGGGGACGACCGAGGAGGGTGACGGAGAAGAGAAGAGCGGGGAAGAGACCGACACCAAGTAGATGGCGTATCCGGGGCGTTTCCTCCGTCCTCGATTTTTTGCAAATTGTCGGCCCCTTTGCGCCATGCGCAAAGGGGCCTTCTGATTAGTAGCGGTCGCACATCCCGTTCGACCACCCATCGCCGGACGATGCCCCGACTACCAGGCATGGAATTCGTCGCTCCGGCTCAACGCCTGTACAGATCTACTCCCGCATGCGATCCGCGGACAATCGCCCACAGAAACTACTATCGTCGTGAACATCTATGTCGGGAACATTCCCTTCACGGCAACCGAAGAAGGCCTGAAGGACCTGTTCGGATCGTACGGTGAAGTCGCCTCGGTTTCCATTGTACTGGATCGGGAAACGGGCCGCTCCCGTGGATTTGCCTTCGTTAGAATGGAGACGCGCGAGGCAGCCGAAAACGCGATCGAGGGGTTGAACGGTACCGAGTGGATGGGGCGAAATCTGATGTGCAACGAGGCGCGGGGTCGCGACTCGGCTCCACCACCACGCGGGGGTTCGGGATCAGATTCCGGTCGCGGCGATACTGGTGGGAGGTTCAGCTCTGGGTCATCGGCTGGTGGAGATGGGACCCGGCGACCTCTTGACGACCGCAAGAAGACCCTGCCGGGTGGAGGAGGGCGGAAGACGGAGACCGATCGACGTGGGAAGGAGGACGATCGATCGCGCGATCGGAAGAAGAAGATGCCCCCCGAGAAGGAGCGTCGCGCGAACAATCGTGATTGGAGTCGGTATATCGAAGACGACGATGAAGAGGAATAGTATACGCCGCCTATGATCACGCCGAAGAGTATCGAGTTCGTGATCAGTGCTGCGCATCCGTCACAATTCCCCAAGGGAATACTCCCGGAGATTGCGTTCGCCGGCCGCTCCAACGTCGGGAAGTCATCGTTGTTGAACATGCTGGTGGGACGCCGCTCCCTCGCTCGCACCAGCGCGACACCTGGAAAGACTCAGCAGATCAATTTCTTTCGGTTGGATGATCGCGTCCACTTTGTGGACCTGCCGGGATACGGGTTCGCACGGGTTTCGAAGACTGACCGCGCCTCATGGGCCCGTTTGATTGAACGATACCTTACCGAACGACCGACACTCCGTTTGATAGTGTCCCTCGTTGACATTCGTCACAAACCCACCGCACTCGATCTTGATATGTTCGCATGGCTCGACGCCGTGGGTGTACCTTTCGTTGTTGTGCTCACGAAGCACGACAAGGTCTCGGCAATCGCCGCCACTGCCAGGGAAGAGGAGGTCGCCGAGACCGTCTCGTCGTATCCCGGTTGTCGCGGGGTCATTCCCGTTTCGTCGGAAACGAAGTTCAACCGCGAACGCCTCTGGAAGGAACTAATGAACGCCCTGCGTTGAATTGCCTCCTGTTATCATCTCCCACTCAAGAACCACAACCCGATGAAGCCCCGACTATTTACTCCCGGTCCAACACCGGTCCCGGAGTCGGTCATGCTCCGCATGGCTCAGCCAATCATTCATCACCGTACGCCAGAGTTTCAACAGGAGCTGGAATCCGCAACGGCAAACCTGAAGTACCTCTTCTGCACGGAGCAGCCGGTCATGACGCTGACGGCCAGCGGCACTGGCGCCATGGAGGCAGCTATCGTCAATGTCTTTTCGGGGGGGGACGAGGTCATCACGATCAACGGAGGAAAGTTTGGCGAGCGATGGGGGGAGATTGCGCGAGCATACGGCCTTGCCGTTCACGAGATCGCGGTCGAGTGGGGTACCGCAGTGACAGTTGAACGAATTCGAGAGGAGCTGGCGTCCCATCCGCAAACGCGAGGGATCATGATGACGCACAGCGAAACATCGACCGGTGTCTTCACAGATATCAAGGCCATAGCGTCCGCGCTACGTCCCGACTTCGATGGACTGATCATCGTCGATGGTATCACCGCCGTTGGTGCTCACGAAATGCGGTTCGACGAATGGGATCTGGACGTCGTTGTTACCGGCTCTCAGAAGGGCCTGATGATACCCCCGGGGCTGGCCTTCATCGCACTCAGCGAACGGGCATGGAACGCATGCGATCATTCATCGCTCCCCTCGTACTATTTCGATCTACGGGCTGCGCGGACCGCCCTTGAGTCGAACGATACGCCATGGACACCTGCTTTGACGCTGGTCATGGGGGTTGCCGATGCTCTGCGGATGATCAGGGACGAAGGGATCGAGAACGTTTGGAAACGCCATGATCGGCTTGGGGGAGCAATGCGCGCCTCAGCACAGGCGGTCGGTCTGGAACTGTTCGGCAATCCACCCTCCAACGCACTGACGTCTATCCGACTCCCGGACAACGGCAAGGAATTCATGAAGCTTTTGAAGGAGAAGTACCGGGTGACAGTTGCCGGAGGTCAGGAGTCGTTGAAGGGTAAGATCTTCCGCGTCTCGCACCTTGGATACTACGATGACGCCGACATGCTCTCGATGATCTACATCATGGAGCGCGCGCTCACGGATGTTGGGCATGCATTCGACGCGGGGGCCGGTCTGGCGGCCGCAATGAACGTCTTCAACTCGTAACGGTTCCGCGGGACAAGCCGTTGTATTCTTGCGGCCTCACGATTTGACCCATCAACTCCCTCGCGATCATGGAGCCCGTACGAATTCTTATTGCCGACGCCGTCAGCGCGCGCTGCGACGACATCCTTAGCGAACGTTCATTGGTCGTCGATCGTGCGGTCGGAAAGAGTCGCGACGAGCTTCTTGCTATGCTCCCTGAGTACGATGGGATGATTGTGAGGAGTGCCGTGAAAGTTGATGCTGAGATGATCGGAGTAATGGGGAGAATGAGGGCGATCGGTCGCGCGGGCGTCGGTGTAGACAACATTGATGTTGCCGCTGCAACGGAGCGGGGAATTGTTGTGATGAACACGCCCGATGGGAACACCATTTCCGCGGCGGAGCACACTCTCGCGATGATGTTCGCGATGTTGCGGCGCGTCCCGGCCGCGAACGCCTCGATCCGAGGAGAAGTGTGGGACCGAAAGACGTTTGTTGGCACCGAGTTGTGGGGAAAGCGCGTGGGCGTCATCGGTCTTGGCCGTATCGGGCGTGAGGTCTCGAAGCGTCTCTCCGCATTCGAGACAACCGTTGTTGGATACGACCCCATGCTGAGCGACGATGCCGTACGTGAGTTGGGGCTTGAGGCGGGATCCGTCGATCACATGCTCGAGAGCTGTGATATCGTGACGCTTCACGTTCCGCTCCTTCCGGAAACGCGGTCCATGATAGCGGCTGACGCCCTGTCGCGGATGAGGCGAGGTGCGTACATCGTCAACTGCGCGCGCGGTGGGATAGTCGACGAGGGAGCATTGTTAGGCGCGCTTGAATCGGGCCACATTGCGGGAGCCGCACTCGACGTCTTTGAGAAGGAACCACCAGACTTTCCGAACGCCCTGATCAACCATCCTGCCGTTGTAGCCACACCACACATAGCTGCGTCGACCCGCGAGGCACAAGAGCGCGTCGCCGTTGATATCGCCGTTCAGCTTGCGGAGTTCTTTGAAGGGAAAGGGGCTCGGGGCGTGGTCAATGCCGGTGGACTGGAAGCATCGTTGACCGGGGCCGCTCAGCCGTTGATGCGGGCCGCCGAGCTGCTTGGAGCCGTCCTTGGGCAGCTCGTCCAGAACCACGATGTCACATGTACGTTGACCGTGTATGGTGCCGAGGCGTCGTCAATCGTGCGCGGCCTCGGGGCGTCGTTTCTGGCTGGGATGGTTTCGCTCGGACTTGATGAGTCGATTAATGCCATCAACGCGATCATGCTGTCTGAGCGGAATCGGATCACACTGACCGCGGAGGGGGCGGGGACACACCCACGGTACACTACGTTGATCGAAGCGCAGGTGTCAGATGGAAAGGAGACCCGGAGTGCGGCGATGAGTGTATTTGGATGGACGGAACCGCACCTGGTTCGCGTTGACGATATGTGGGTAGATGTCCGCCCGACCGGTGACCTGATTCTGTTTGAGAACATCGACCGCCCCGGTGTGCTTGCGTCCGTCGGATCGGTGCTTGCGGCTCACAACATCAACATTGCGAGTGTTTCGCTCGGTCGGCACGAATCGACGGGAAGCGCGCTCACCGTGATGCGTGTCGACTCTGAGCTATCAGATAGTGCCCTGGAGCACCTGGCCGGTCTCAACGTCGTCGAGAAGATCAGAACCATACACCTGGGGTAACAATATCCCCTATGCTGTGTAGGTTGGTTCGTGCGGTGCGATCGTGAAAAGCTGGCTTGAGACGATGAACGGGCGAAAATGTTCCGAAAACTGCAGGATGCCCGTTTTGACAACCAAGACCCCGTCGCTATATTCGGCGACCCCATTCGATCGCGCGGTGGTAATGTAGACCCCGCACTCGCGGTCCGAACCCCCGTTCGGTCCCCACATCGTCCTCAATAGCCGCGCTACCTGGCGGCCCTCCGAGGGCAGCATCTTACTGCAAGAGACTCTCTCCCTTCCGTCGACTCGACGCACAGGCGTCGATGTGGCGTCGTGCATCTGGACTGAACCCAGGACCCTGGGTGTGGACCTCGCGCTGGTGACGACCTCGAGTATGAACGGAAGCCAATCAATGAGCCTTCGATACGAATCCATCCCACGATTGACTCCGCATTTGATTCGTCATTCACCGCGTCCGTGCCGAGCGACAGTGCCGAGCAAGGCTGCGTTCGTGCGCGCGAACCACTCTCTCTGAACGTATTAGAAGATTACTTGATACTGCATCAACACAATCCTGTATCTACAAGGAGTGCCCAGATGAAAGGTAGGATACTAGGCATCGTCGCTGCGCTTGCGCTGTTGGCGCCGCTGACCGTGCTTGCCCAGACCGGCAACGTGACCGGGCGCGTCACGGATGAGAAGGGGGAAGGACTGGTCGGGGCCTCGATCAAGGTCGAGGGAACCATTCGTGGCGCAAAGGCCAAGGATGGGGGCAAATACGACATCGTCGGCCTCAAGGCGGGGACGTACACGCTGACGTTCACCTACGTCGGGATGGAGGACGAGTCGCGCGAGGTTCGCGTCTCCATCGATCAGGTGTCGACTGTCAACGTCTCGTTGAAGCCGAAGGGGAAGACGACCAAGATTCGGGTCGAGGGTACTCGACAGCTTAATAAAGCTGAGAACCCAGCCTCCGGTGGAACGCGCACGGGGGCCGAGATCAATTCCGGATCACGCGCCACCAACATCTTCTCCGCAGTGACCCTCACAAACGGCGTCTCAACCGCCGGTCAGAACGGGCTGGGTATTCGCGGCCAGAGGGCAAACGACGCCTCCATGCGGGTGGACGGTACCGAGATCTCTGACATCTTCCAGGGGGGCTTCGGCGGCACGTCCATCGGCCTTTATCCGACGGTGTCGACCCTCGCGGTCGAAGAGGTACAGGTGCTGACGTCCGGATTCGGCGCCGAGTACGGCGACGTCCTCTCAGGCGTGTTCAACACGGCACTCAAGAATGGGAAGAATGACAGATATGAAGGAGCCTTCCGGTTCCGAACTGGCGTTCCAGCTCTGTATGGATCCAGCGATCCTATCACAGTCAAGAAGGCGGGGACGGACATTGATACGACACTCCCCGGTGTGACGCTCACCAGTTCCGGCACCAAGGTATACGAGTTCGCCTTTGGCGGACCGATCCCGGGCGTTTCGGCCCTGACGTTCTTCCTCACTGGCAAGCTTCAGACCACTCCCTACAACGGTGGGTACGAAGTGTATGACATGTCGCAGGAGTTTGCCGATTCACGCCGTCAAACAGCTCTTGAATCGTGGGGAACTGCGCTTGAGCCGACCAACCTTTCGCGCATGCCACATGCGCGGACGTTCCTCCGGAACTACCAGGGGAAATTCAAGCTTGACGTCACCGACGAGATTGCCCTCGAGTTCGGTGGCGAGCTAGGTCTTACCAGCTCCGAGTCCGGAGCTTGGTCGAGCATCTACCAGTTTGACCACCCGACGTTCTACACGCGGGACAACAATGGCGTGATCGTTGACAGCACAGTCAATACGTCGATTCTCGAGCGCGATGCTCAGCAGTGGAACACCAACACGATCATCAACCGCCTACAGGTGAAGTACCGGCAGCTCCTGGACGAAACGTCGCTGTTCGAGGTGACAGGATCGTGGGTACGTCAGGTCTACGAGGCAGGGAAGAAGGATGAGTCGAAGGATTACGAGGGTATTGGCGACGTTCTCTTTGGTGTCTTCGACATCTATACGCCGGCAGACACAAACCTGAATGGCGCGATTGATCGATACGAGTACACGCAGTCAGAGAAGTTCCTCAATCCATTCAACCCGACGAAGGCGTCTCTGTACGAGCGGAGTCCGATCACAGGGTTGTTTGAGGGAGGCGAAGTGAACGGCGCAAGCCGCAATCCCTATGGTCTGGTTGACGGCAACTTCCCGGTTCACGGCAACGACCGTGTTCTTGAAGTTCGCGAAGCGACAGAACTCCGTTTGAAGGGGAATTACGAGACGAACTTCGACGTCGTCGAAGGGCTCCGAGCCAGAATCAAGGCCGGTTTCGAGGTTGGTCAGACAACACTTCGTCGGCACGAGAACAATCTGCCCTGGAACCCGGTTCCGTTCTTTGATGTGTACGGATACGAGTCGACCTACTTCCTGACCGACTCGACGGGGCGTTTGGCGAAGTTCTTCGAGCAGCCGTACAAGCCGATTGACGGAGCGCTCTACGTCCAGACGAAGTTTGACTACAAGTCAATTCACTTCCAGCCGGGCGTCCGTTTCGACGTCATCGTTCCCGGAACGCAGCGTCCGCCGCGCGGACGTACATCGCTCACGGAGATACTTGATGAAATCGATTCGCTTGGTGATGCATCGGTGAAGTTCCAGGTGTCTCCTCGCGTGGGAGTCAGCTATCCGGTTACAGAGAACTCACAGTTCCGCGTGAACTTCGCCATGATGTTCAAGATGCCAGAGTACAACCTGATGTACGACAACGTCTACAACGACGCGTCACGTGGCAACCAGCTCTTCGGTAATCCGGATATCGATCCCCAGAAGGCAGTTGTATACGAACTCGGGTACTCGAGCACAATCGCCACAGACTACTCTCTGGATATCGCAGCGTTCTATCGCGACATCTACAACCAGACCGGTGTGACGTTCGTGCCGGCAATCCCAAGCCCGTACCTGATCTACACGGTTACCGAGTATGGGAACGTCCGCGGATTCGAGATTTCGGCCCGCCGCAATCTGAAGGATAACATCGGTGCCGAGATCAACTACACGCTTCAGCGTGCTGTTGGAACAGCCTCGTCACCCGCGGCCAACTACTCGATCACGATCCAGGGCATCAACCCCTACACAGGTGAGCGTCAGGAGCTCCCGCTGGTTGAGTATCCGCTGAACTACGATCAGACCCACAGCCTGAATGGTTCGGTCTACGTCCACTTCGGTGAAGGCGAGGGACCAGCCATTGGTGGCTCGAAGCTGCTCGAGAATCTCGACGTCTCCATCACGGCCACATTCGGTTCCGGCCTTCCGTTCACGCGTGAGAATTCGCGCGGCGAGCAGATCAGTGAGTACAACTCGCTTCGCCTCCCGTCGGGTTTCAGCACTGAAATGCACATCGAGCGTGGCTTCAAGCTGAAGGACCTGCTGGGTGAGTCCGTGGGCAACCTGATGCTCAGCCTCTATGCCGACGTCTACAACGTCCTGAACCTTACTGGCCCATCCAGCTACCGTCTCTCTCGTTCGACGGGTGGGTCGCGTTTCTCGATCGCTGGCAGCCCGGACACGGACGGATCGGGCTTCGAGCGGACGATCGGTGACTTCATCTCGACGCCGTACTACAAGGACATCGACCCGGCTCGCCCGGATACGTGGGATCAGTCTCAGTACGACGACTTCGGCACGCGCCGCTACAACCCGTATGCAGACGTGAACCTTGACGGTATCGTCACGCAGGCAGAACGGTATGAAGGCTACCAGCGGTTCATCGCCACGATCCAGACGCTCCGCGGCTTCTATCAGCAGCCACGCACCGTTCAGGTCGGATTCAAAGTCCTCTTCTAGAAGTGGGCGACGCAACACAGCATAGCATTAACCTATCATAGAGGAACAGACATGACTCTGCGAACCACTTCATGGAGGCTGCTGCCGGTCATTGCCGCGCTCGGACTCCTGCTTTCGCTGCCCGTCGTCGCGAAGACCGGGGACGAGGCAAAGAAAGGGGGCGAGACCGAGGCGGCGTCCGATGGAGAGAAGGGAGGAGAGGGGCGTTCGATTCTTCGCGTGCCAACGCAGGCATTCGAGGTGCTTGAGAACAAGGTCTCAAAGATCCAGGTCTACTGCACCAACTACGGCATCTTCGGTCTCAACGTCGCGGCGAACCGGGCCGGCGGCGTGTGGCCGCGTGGCTCAGGGCAGGCATACATCTTTGGTGGTGGTGTCTGGTTTGGTGCGGAGAAGATCCGCAATGGCGACACGAATCGACTCTGCGTGATCGGGTATAATCCGAATTCCGGCGCATCGTGGATGGTGCCGGGGCGTATTAACGGCCCCGTCACTAACTCGCCTCTGGATAACTCAGCTGACGCGTGGAATCTCTATCGGCTCTACTTCTCGTCGGACTACAACAGCTTCGACGGGACACCGTTCGATCGGAACGATGCGAGCGGTCCAAGCTGGCCGATTTGGGATACGGAGCCGAACGATACGCTCCGCCAGAACAGGTACTTCGGATTCTACATTGAGGACAAGAGCCTTCGTAATCTGGCGCAGTTCCCGAAGGGACCGGCAATCATATCAGGCGAAGACATCTTCGCGACGTACAAGGACACGGACTTGGGACGCTATCGCGAGATAAGCCCGGATACCGCCCGTAAGCGTGGATATCCGATCGGCATTCAGGTCGAGCAGACGATATACTCGTGGGGCTTCGGCAAGTACGGCGACTTCCTCTTTGTCAAGTACACGATCATCAACAAGTCGGGCGAGAATCTGCTCAACTGCTACATGGCTCCCGCCCTGGACATGGACATCGGAACGGCTTCGAACGACCGTGCGCGAATTTTCATTCGTGACAAGAATCGCGACACGCTCAACCTTGCGGTTCAGTGGTCTGAGCGAGAGGCGTCCGGTCGCTTTGGATACATCGGATTCGACTTCCTGGAAAGCCCGGCCGTTGACCCGGCCAACGGCTTCCTCCGAAAGGACAAGCGCGTGTTCGAAGAGAACGAGCAGATCGGACTCTCGACATTCCAGTCCTGGAAGATCGAGGAGGATCCGCAGTCAGCAGAGCAGAGGTACAGCTTCATGGCTGCCGGTGACCGTGATGACGATGACGGACCGGGTGATAAGCGATTCCTCACGGCTACGGGTCCATTCAATATGGCACCTGGTGATACCGCCCGCGTGGTGGTTGGTGTCATGTTCGCAAACGGCGTCAGCAACCCACCGACCGGGACCGAAGACGACATCAAGCCGCTGTGGGAACTTGACACGTTTGCACAGGCCGTCTACAACAAGAACTTCCTGGCCCCCAAGGCGCCAGACCCTGCGATGTTGACGTGGAGCCCGCTCAACAATGGCGTTATCCTGAATTGGGACGACGCTTCGGAGCGCTCGCTGGATCGTCAGGAAACGGGGCTCGACTTCCTGGGCTATCAGATCCGCCGGTCGCGGAAAGTCGTTGCCACGACGTTCACGACGAACGACTCGATCACGGGATGGAACATCGGTTGGAAGACGATTGGTGGCTTCGCAATGCCGGACATTCCAGATACGGTTGCTCGTGTCGTCGCTGCTCGCAACGCCGATGCGTCGGTTCTCGGAGCGTGGTGGAGGCTCCCCATGCTCCTCGACACCGTCGCTGGTATGCGCATCGCGACGTACACCCGACATGCTGTTGACACGCTGAAGAAGCCCAATGGTCAGATTCAGCTGGTACAGGGCGATTCAATCGGCGTCGGTATTCGCAATGCCGAATTCCGATTCGATCCGTTCGACGACAACAACGACGATTCTACGCTGTTCAATAGCCATCCGAATCCAAAGTTCCACAACAAGGCGATCCGCGACATCGTCCGTGACGCAATTGTGGAGATCATGGACAGCCTTACCAACGGTCGAGAGTTTATCGATGTCGGCGATGACAACGGAAACGGAGCTGTGGTCTCCAACGATGTCGACCTCTCGCAGAACGAGCAGCTGATCAACAACGTTGACTACTACTACCAGCTGCTTGCCTACGATGCTGGAAGCTCGGAGGGAACGCCGTCCAAAACCAACTCGGGTATTGCCGGCTTCAATGAAATCGTCGCTCAGCCCGCGGCTCCTGCTGCAGGTCCGCGCGTCAAGCCGATCGTGGTTTCTGAAACAGGCTTGATGGGTGTTCATGACTTCCGCTTCGATGTGCTCGACGCCGAGCGTCTCGGGCAGCTGTTCGGTGGTGACACGCTGGAGTTCACATTCGAACCGATCAGCCCATTGAAGTATGGCTTCCTCAACTACTGGTACACGAATGACGTGGTCGTGAAGAGCCGGAAGAGCGGGCAGGAAGTGCTCCGGTTCGCGGTGAACTACGATCTGAACTTCACCGACCGTGCCGGGGATTCAGGGAGTGTGACCGCAACACCTGCGAGAAGCCCGTTCTACCTGATTGATTCGGCGTTCGTGAAGGGCTTTGCGCCGGACTTCCGTCCGGACCTTATACGATCGCTCATCAACGGCAACTACCTCGCTGACCCAATTCGACCCATCTTCGGAACGGTTGGTCAGTACAAGAACACCTGGCGTGTTGGGTTCGACTACTCAATACAGCAGTACGGTGACTCGCTCCGCTTCGGTGTCTTCGGCGATACATCCCGGAGTCAGAGTCCATTCGTTGTCAATGCGCCGAGTGGTGCAAACGCGATCGTCGCCCCTGGGCGTGTGATCGTCGGCGGTCCGAACACAGCACCCTTGGTGCCGGCCGTTCACAATATCCCGAGCTGGGGACAGCCGAAACTCGAGGTCGAGTTCACGCCAGGTGGCACAGAGGACGTGACCTTTACGGAGAACAACGACACGAAGACGGTGTCGGCGCAGTTCCTGAACGTTAACGTCCGGAACGTGAACGCCTATACGCGCAAGGTCTTCGGGGCGAATGGTGCGC
>CAYWXV010000007.1:38425-44461 GCA_964462535.1 uncultured Alphaproteobacteria bacterium | reverse complement strand
AACGTCCGGAACGTGAACGCCTATACGCGCAAGGTCTTCGGGGCGAATGGTGCGCTGGTCGATTCGACACTACAGTACGCTTATTCGTACCCGGCAGATTCCCGTGCCAAGATCAAGGCCGACACAACGCAGGCGCCACTGACATTGGCCAACGTGCTCGAACCCGGTACGTACGCCATGTACGCGTACGGCTGGGTCAACACGGACCAGCTTACCGTCGCACAGCGTCGTAATCCGTTCAATCGCAATCGACCATTCGTTGGGACGCTTGGCACCGCACGTAGCTATCTCGGTACGCCAAACCGCTACTACACAGGAGCCTACACAGCCGACACTATGACGCTCAAGTTCACGCACCGACTGGTCGTGAACGGGGCTGAACTCTTCCTGGACTTCTCGGGAATGGGCTCAGCTGAGTCACGTGTCGATTCAGCGTTCGTTCCTCAGAATGTGCCGTCGTCAGACTTCAAGGCGGGCGACAAGATCACGGTCTCCTTCACCGGTGGTGCCGTTGGTCTTCCGACGCCTGGCGCGAAAGTCGTGGTGGCGATCCCAGCGGCGAGCGCTGGGCTGGACCAAATCACGGATAACGAGCTGGATGCAATTCAGGTCGTGCCGAATCCATACCTGGTCACGCACATCGGGCAGCCGGCCAGCACGGAACGGCGTCTCTATCTCACGCGTCTGCCGGCCGTCTGCACGATCGAGGTTTTCACCGAGTCCGGCGAACTGCTCGAAACAATCCAGCATGATGCCACGACAGGTGGTGCGAACAATCGCGTGCCGGTTGAAGTGTGGGATATTCTCACACGCACAAACCGTCTGATCTCCAGTCAGCTGCTGATCTTCCGCATCACGACGCCGAACGGCGCCGAGACGGTGAAGAAAGCGGCGGTCGTCGTCGGCGGCTACCGCCTGATCAGTCGATAACAAGCGATGTCGGGATTCCCTTCCGCGGTTTTGCGGGAGGGAATATCCCTGACTCGCTTGACGACAGTCGACAACAGTCAAGGTGCTTCAGATCACTTGCAGCAAACACATTCTGTGGAGATATACGAATGAACAGACTATACAAGGCAACCCTGACCGCGATCTGCGTGGCTTTTGCCGCCGCGCCAATCGTAGCTCAGGAAGCGACAAATCCGCTGGACAAGGAGAACGACTTTTCGAAAGTCGGTGTGGGCATGGGGAACTTCCTGAACATTCCTGTCGGGGCACGTGCGGTTGGTATGGGCTCAGGATTCTCTGGTGTTTCCGATGACGTGTCGGCGCTATACTGGAATCCCGCGGGCATAACGCAGTTACGCGGCGCAAGCGTGTCGTACAGCTACGGTTCCATGTTTGCCGGCATGACGCACAACTTCGCCGGCGCCACCTTCCCGATCGGTGATCAATACAAGGGTGGTATCAGTCTTATCAGTTACGGGTCGGATGACATTCCTGTAACGACAATGTTCCAGCAGGACGGAACCGGAGAAACTTATACGGCTCGCGATCTATCAATCGGGGCAACGTTCGCGGGGCAAATGACCGATCAGTTCAGCTTCGGCGTGACCGGCAAGTTCATCAACCTCAGTCTGGCCTCGCTTAGCACGAGTGGCGTGGCGTTCGACGTCGGTACGATGTATGAGCCCGGTCTTTGGGGCATGCGTCTTGGTTTTGTCATTCAGAATCTGTCGTCGTCACTCAAGTACACGGGCTCAAACCTGGTCCGTTCGGGAGGTGTCGACCAGACGACGGGTAACCAGAACCCTGACGTTCAGATCGAGCCGCTGGAAGGGACGCTTCCGCTCACCTTCCGTGCCGGTCTTTCGGCACGTGTGATCGATGAAGAGGACTCGCGTCTCCTGGCTTCGTCGGAGTTCTCGACGGCCTCGGATCGAGGCGAATTCGTTTCACTTGGCGTCGAGTACCTCTGGTCCGACCTGATCGCTGCGCGTGTCGGCTTTCAAAGCGGAACCGAAGAGGCCTTCGGCGTTTCGGGTGGAATCGGCGTCCGGTATCAGACGGGTTCGTTCCTCGGGCAAATAGACTATGGCCTGCGTCCTCATAAGACGCTAGGTCTTGTTAACCAGATCTCGGCGAGCGTGGCCTTCAACTAGAGCATGCGTACGACCGTCGGGAGGACGGAACAATCCTCTTCCCGACGGTCCGTCGTGACGGAGAGCCCGTCTTCGCCGGCGCCAGGGCTTAGCCCGGCACGCAGGCGTGGACGGGCTCTTCACGTTGATCGTGATGCCCTCCGGTGATTGTCCTTCTTATCCAACGAGGCGTGACATGTCTTGCAATGGCTGCTTGAACCACCATCGATTCCTTCTGCTTATAGTCAGCGGTCTCGTGTTCGCGATTGCCGCGCCCCGGCTTGGTGCACAGTCGCCGACCACCGGTCTTCAGCTCGTGTACGCCTACTACTTCTTCGCCAACAACGACAGCACGACGCTTGTTGAATTCGCATATCAGTTTTCGAATCGAGGTGTGATGTGCAAGACCGAGGAGGATGGTGTGTCTCGTGGGCGGGTGTTCTTTCGCCTGGTGCTACGTCCGTCAAACAGCCCAGGGAACGATTCACTGATCAGTGAGTGGGGGAACCTGGTCGATAGCCCGTCGCCAGATGACACCATACCACGGGCCGTGATGGCCGTTCGACGTATTGGATTGCCGAGTGGTCCCTATTCAGCCACGCTCTACGTGACAGATCTGTACGACACCACGCGAACCGGATCGTCGACGTTTCAATTTGAAGTCCCCGCGTACCGACGCGATGCGTTCAAGGTCAGCTCGCTTCAATTGGCCGAGCAACTCTATCGCAAGGACGATCCAAACAGTCCATTCTCCAAGAACGGTCACATGGTCGTGCCGAACATCGTGGCCGAGGTGAGGGGGGAATTGCCGATGGTCTCCAGTTATCTCGAGGTCTACAATGGAGGACGTTCGGGTGCAGACGCAATGGAGGTTGTCTATCAGTTGGCGGTGGCGGCGAACAAGAGGATCTTCTACGAGCGGGTCGACACATTGACGGCTCCGTTTCCCCCTGCCTTCATTCTGACTGATCACCTTCCACTTGATTCGCTTGCTACAGGAGACTACATACTGATTGTCCGCGTCTACGACGGATTGCAGGCAGACGGCGCACCCATGTCGATGAGCTCGGCGGGGTTCAGACTCTTTGACGCGAATACGTCCAGGCGAATCGCGGCGCGAGATCAGTCCTCCGCGAACGACAACCCGACGAGTCCGCCCGGATTGTTTGT
Source organism: uncultured Alphaproteobacteria bacterium (assembly GCA_964462535.1). Taxonomy (GTDB): domain Bacteria; phylum Bacteroidota; class Ignavibacteria; order OLB7; family OLB7; genus CAYWXV01. Next base: position 41,210 of record CAYWXV010000007.1, on the reverse strand, counting down.
AGAACCATTCTTTGCCGGCATGACTGAATCTGAACTCGACAAGGAGTGGTCGAAGGCGAGGTACATTGCGACGGTTTCGGAGTCAAACGTGTGGGAAAGCTTGTCCGGGCCCGAAGCGAAGGCGAGGCACCTGTCGCAGTTCTGGCAGGTCCGCGACGACGTGCCGGAGACGCCTGAAAACGAGTATCGGGCGGCGTATTACAAGCGGGCCGAGGAAGCCCGCAATCGATACTCCTCGACAATGGCGCCAGATGGCTGGACGAGTGACCCCGGCCGCATCCTTCTAACCTACGGTCAACCTGATGGCGTCGACAGGCACCCGCAGGATTTCAATACACGTCCGTACGAGATTTGGAGTTACACCAGCCTTGGCTACCAATTCGTGTTTGTCGATCGGAGCCAGACCGGTCACTACGTAATCGTCCACTCAAATGCGCCACATGAAACCACGGACGAAAACTGGTTGGAGCGCTACGCACTACTGAACAAGAAGTGGACGAACGAATAGATGTGACCGGCGGTGGGCGCTGGAAACGGCTGGGCTGGCGCGTTCTCTTCGGTCCGATAATGCGCGTCATCCCATTCCGGGCAGCGCGGCTGGCCGCGTATCCATTGACGGCGGCCGCCCTCGTGTTGAATCTCAGACGTGATGTAGTGAGGATTAATCTGGCGCTTGCCTTTCCGTCGCTGTCGGAGCGTCAGCTGCGACGTCTAGTGCGGCGCGCTCTCCTCAACGTGGCCACCGTACTCCTCGAACTTCCGCTCCTTCGTTATCTGTCCGACAGATCGTTAACCCGCTGGATTTCGTTCGAAGGTCTGGAGCTTATCACGGGCACTCTACCGCGGGGGCTGATTCTCCTATCGGGACACGTCGGTAACTGGGAGCTTCTGGCTCTTGCATCAGGATGGATGTCCGGTCGACCCTTCGCAATTGTTGTTAAGGAGCAGAATGATGGCGGGGAGTTGAATCGTACGCGAACTGTCCGTGGCAACACTGTGATCGCAACCAGCAGGGCTGCTCGCGCCGCACTGGATGTGTTGTCGGAGGGTGGAGGACTTGCAATGCTGGCGGACCAATCTGCTGCGCCACCGGACCCACTCGTTTCTATTTTCGACATCCCCACATATTTCTTTGGAACCCCCGCACGTCTTGCACTCCGATTCAGACCCCGCGTCGTCTGCGGCTTTGCTGTGCGTCGATCGGATGGAGGCTATCACGTGCGCATACGCGAACTGGCACACGACGACCTGGATGACACAAGCGAGGGGCGTGATGAATTCACACGCAGATACGCGCGTGCCCTCGAGGAGGCTGTCAAAACAAACCCCGATCTCTGGCTTTGGACGCACCGGCGTTGGAAGTACACGCCCGGGGTGAATTACCGCACCTGAATACATCCTGTTCTCATCGCAACCCTGCGGACCATACTGATCATACAAACCGGATTCCTCGGCGATGCAGTGCTCGCGAGCGCGATGCTTCGCGCACAGGACGAGTCGTCGGAAGTCCGTTTCGGGATGATAGTTCGCTCGGAGTACGCTGGACTGCTTCAGGACCACCCGGCGTTGTCGTGGGTGCACGGGCTGGATAAATCACAGCCTGGAAGTACGGCATCAATTATCGCATCTATACGCTCGGTTGGCTATGACACATCGATCGTGCCCCACCGATCGCTTCGCTCGGGATGGATAGCCTACCGATCTCGCATACCGCGTCGCGTTGGGTTCACTGTAGCCGACGCGCCGTGGCTGATGACTGATCGCGTACGATACACCATAAGCGAGCACGAAGTGACCCGGAATGCGCGTCTGGTTGAGCGAGCCGGACTCCAGCAGACTGATTCGCGACCCTGGCTGATTCCGAACGTACAGGCAATGGGGGAGATGCGTCACCGATTTGGTGGGAAACGCCCGATCCTGGTCCTTGCGCCCGGATCGGTCTGGGCTACGAAACGATGGACTCAGAGCGGATTCGCGGAGGTTGCTCGCCAATCGATTCGACTGGGATGGCGACCAGTTCTGGTTGGAAGTGTCAACGAGAGTGAGTTGTGCAGGGCAATCGCATCCGAGGGAGGATTGCCACCAACGGATAACGCTGCCGGCGCTGTTTCGCTTCCACAACTTCTGGCCCTCATTTCCATGGCCGGTCGGGTGGTGGCGAATGACAGCGCTCCGATCCATCTGGCCTCCGCCGTCGGCGTACCAGTAACCGCCATCTTCGGTCCCACCGTGCCGGAGTTTGGATTTGGCCCAATCAGCCCCGGATCCACATCGGTGGGGATCAGTGATCTACCGTGCAGGCCCTGTTCGATTCACGGGGGATCGGCCTGCCCGCTCGGTCATCATCGTTGCATGCGGGACATCGATGTTCACCGGGTTATCGCCACGATTGGTAATACAGTGAGTCCGATGTAAATGGAACGTGTGGTAAGAAGAGTCAAACGCGCTGTTGCCATGCTCGCACTTGCATTTGTCCTTGCCGCTGTTGATGCTGGCAACGTCCGCATGGTCGAGCCAACGCCGATCGTTCTGATAACACCCTTCACGGGATTGGGAGGACGGAGAAGAAGGGGGTGGCGGGCATTTCATCTTCGCCGGCACATTCGATCCGTGTGACTTCGCAATTGCATTGGCTCCCGTTGGTGCGATCGGGGGCGCGTTCGTACCTTTGCGGCGCCTTACCAGTGCCCCCTACCCGGCGCTTCTGTTGCTCCACATCGTCAATCCACCTACGCGTGCCGGCATCCGTCATCTGCGCATGAGAAACCCCGCTTCGCTTCGACAA
>CAYWXV010000007.1:0-38325 GCA_964462535.1 uncultured Alphaproteobacteria bacterium | reverse complement strand
TACGCGTGCCGGCATCCGTCATCTGCGCATGAGAAACCCCGCTTCGCTTCGACAATCGATCGTATCGCTCCTAATGCTCGTGGGCGTCGTCGCAGTGACGATGGCGCAACACCAGCCGGTTGGCTTTCTCCGCCCTCCCGGTCAACAAGATCCGAAGGTCTACGGCCACCTCACGTCCTCGACCACCAGAACCGTGTTGCCCTTGAATGGGACGTGGCAGGTTTCCTTTGACGAAGGTGATTCGTGGAGTCAGCTTCAGATCCCTTGTTCTTATTCGGACGAAGACCACTTCGTCCTCCGAAGAAGTTTTTCGTTGACGCGCGACCTGCTTGCGAACAGAAAATGGAAGCTGGAATGCTACGGCATCCAGTATCAAAGCACGATCACGATTAATGGACAGTTCGTCGCGCAGCACGAAAGCGGGATGCCATTCACGATCACCATCCCCGACGAGGTCCGGCTGAAGGAGCGTAATGTTATCGCGGTGGAGGTGACCAACCGGCTCGATTACACCTCGACAGTGCCGTTGCGCAAACTCCTCCTGGGGAATAGGACATATGGAGGGATTTTCAGGGACATAGTCCTTGTGGGTGTTCCGCGAGTATGGGTTGATGACGTTCGATTCGATGCCCGCACATCGGGGGCGGGAGCGGTGGCCAAGTTTCGTGTCAACGTCATCTCCAGCGAGATAAAGGGGATGCTCCTCTCCCGTCCGGCCGACAGCGGCGTGTCGTCGACCACAACGATCAACGATCCATCGGCCGACTTCCAGCTGTCTGTGTCCATTCGCGCATCCGCGTCGTCAGATTCGGCATCGGCCACGGTCGTGGGTCAAGCCGAGGCCCCATTCAACCTCCAGAGCAAACGGACGGCCACACTGGAGGTCTCCGTTCCCGTGACCAATCCGTCGCTCTGGGGGCCAGGCACTCCAAATCTCTACGAGACCCACGTCGAGGTGCGATACGGCGGTGCACTGGTCGATGAGCAGTTCCTCAACGTCGGTTTCCGCTCGATCGAGACTCGTGCCGGCGCCCCCTCACCTGAGGGTGGGGATCCCGTCGGTGAGGTCGTTCTGAACGGTCAGCCCATCAAGCTGCGAGGGGTTGTCTACGTCGAAGACTCGAAGCTTGGAGGTGCCACACTCCCCTATGCGCAAATGCGTCAGGACATCTCGACCATTCGAGATATGGGGGTGAACGTCATTCGATTTGTCGACGGTGTGCCGCATCCCTACCTGCTGCAACTCTGCGATGAGTTCGGCCTGATGGCGATCGTCGATGTTCCCATCGGCTCCCCTCCGTCATCGCTCTTCGGGGATGCCTCCTATCTGAAGCGTGCGAGCGATCGCGTGCGGTTCACGGTCGAGGAGGCGTCAATCCATACCTCTGTCATCGCATTTGGCCTAAGTGCTGCGATACCGGGAGGGAGTGAGACCGCCTTGAAAGCCGTACAGGCGATGAGACGAATCGTTGATTCCCTGGACCATCGCCTCTTCTATGTCTCTGCCTCGGACTGGAGCGACCCGGGTCTCCGAAAGGTTGCCGATATCGCCGCAATCAGCGCCTACGACCTCAGTCCGCAGGTGACCAAAGCGCATCTGCTCCGCGTCCGGAAGGAACTCAAAGGGGAGAAGCCTCTTGTTCTGATCAGCTACGGAAAGTTCGTTCAGCTCAACAATCACAACGGTTACAGCGACTCCGTCTCGATTGAGGCTCAGGCGAAATACGTCAGCGACATCTACGGTGTTATCGCCGACGTCGGCATTGCCGGGGGTGTCTACTGGGCATTCAACGACTACCGCACCGATCGACCGTTGCTGACCGTCAACAACGATGATCAGTACGTTGCGACGTGTGGACTGTACGGGCTGGATCGGGATCTTCGCCAGAGCGCCACAATGCTCGCTGCTCTCTACACCGATCAGCGCCCTCCCGAGGTGTTGATCGGAGACTACACGCCCCCTTCGACGATACTGTTCATTGCAACGGGGATTGGTTGCGCCATCGCGTTCCTCGTGCTGATCAATTCGTCCCGACGCTTTCGTGAGAACGTCTTTCGGGCGTTGCTCCGGCCATTCAACTTCTACTCCGACATACGCGATCAACGAATCCTTTCGACTGTGCACACCACTGTGCTTGGCCTTGTGGTTGCCGTGACATTTGCCCTCATCGTTGCGTCTCTTTGCTACTACTACAGGATGGACGAGTCGTTCGACGCGACGCTCTGTGCCATCGTTACGAGCGATTGGATGAAGGAGGCGTTGAACTACGTGATTTGGCGACCAGTGATAGCGATCATCGCATTCACGGCCTGTTTCTTCACCGTCATGATGCTCGTCGCCGGTTTGATTCGGTTGTGCGCCGTGTTCGTGCGCAATCGCATCTTCTTCCGAGATGCATATGTCATCTCCGTCTGGGGCGCCCTCCCGGTTCTGGTCCTGATCATCCCTGCGATGATCCTCTACCGGGCTCTGGGTGTGCCAGGTATGGCAGTGGCTACATTCTCGGTGATGCTGGGTGTTGTTGCATGGATGGTCTATCGTGTGTTGCGTGGGACCGCTGTCATCTACGACGTTCAACCGTTGAAAGTCTACGGATACGCCCTCGGTGCCATTCTTGCCATCGTGGTCCTCACGATCATGACTTCGAGCGAGATGAGTACCACGTTCGCCTATCTTCGAGAAGGTATTGGCGGACTCTACATCGGCAAGTAGCGCCTGTACGATTCTGAGATGACCACGCTGGAGGAAATACGATCGTATGCCCTTGCGAAGAAGGGGACCACCGAGGACTTCCCGTTTGACGAGACCACCCTTGTCATCAGGGTCGATCGAAAGATGTTTGTGTTGATATCGACCGAGGCCTTTCCACTCCGCATCAATCTGAAGTGTGATCCCGAACGCGCATTGGAGCTTCGCGAGTCCTACGAGTCAATCATCCCCGGCTATCATCAGAACAAGAAGTACTGGAACACGGTTGTTCTCGATGGTTCGATTCCCACTCGACTGGTGGCCGAAATGATCGACGCCTCATATCAACTGGTCGTCGCATCCCTCCCGGCCGCGCGGAGAAGGGAGCTGGCGTGAGTCGGATTTCGCCGGCGTCGATTACGATCCTTGCGCCGATCGTTGCAACCATTGCCCTTGGTGCGTGCCAGCCATCAGAGGTCGCCCATCGGCAGCGTCTCGGCGATGACGTCGATCTTGTGTTTGACAGTCAGCGCTCGATGTACTTCCTCCAGCGGTCTGGGGACTCGAGCGACCCAGATGGCCTCTTTGACGGTCCCGTCGTGCGTGTAGGATGGAACGATCGATTTGTATGGTGCGAATGCGAACTCCCGTTCCACGCGGAACCGACGGGATGGATGTTGCTGGATCGCGAAAGAGCACTTCAGCTAGGGCCGTTTACGCCCGTCGAATTGGCCCGCCGCATGCGCGACATTTGTGGATGCGATTCACTCGTTTCTCATCCGTCCGCGGAGGCATTCGCGCTCGCAAGCGCGTCAGATGACTGATCCGGAGTACACGTCCGAGCTGTTTGTGTAACTTCGGGCGACTCGCGGGCGAGTCCCCTTCTTTTCTACCGTTCACCTGCTCTCCACACTCCCATAGATGTATCTCTCCAAACTCGAACTGATTGGCTTCAAGTCCTTTGCCCATCGCACCGTGCTCCGGTTCAACGACGGGATCACGGCTATCGTAGGACCGAACGGGTGTGGTAAGTCAAACCTTATCGATGCTCTTCGATGGGCGATCGGTGAACAGAAGGCGTCCGTGCTGCGGTCCGACAGAATGGAGAACGTGATCTTCAACGGGGCCGGTAAGAGACGCCCGCTGGGAATGGCAGAGGTGTCGCTCACGGTCGAGAACACGAAGGGTATTCTCCCGACCGAGTACAGCGAGGTGACAATTGCTCGCCGCCTCTTCCGCAACGGCGATTCGGAATATCTCCTCAACAAGACGCAATGTCGCCTTCGGGATATTGTGGATCTCTTCATGGATACCGGGATGGGGGCAAATGCCTATTCCGTGATCGAGCTGAAGATGATCGAGACGATTCTCTCCGATCGAGCCGACGAACGACGACGATTGTTTGAGGAAGCCGCGGGCGTAACCAAGTACAAGCATCGGCGGCGCGAGGCCCTTCGACGTCTCGAACAGACTCAGGGAGACCTGACGCGCATCAACGATATCGTTAAGGAAGTCGGAAAGAAGGTCGGTTCGCTCGAGCGCCAGGCGGTACGAGCGAAGGAGTATAAGGAGCTCGATGCCGAACGGCTCCGCCTCGACATCGACGTCCTGGAACGCGAGTACGCCTCGACAATGTCTCGCATAGAGCCCTTGCGAGCGAAGCTCGCCGAGGCCAGAGCGAAGAAGGATGAGCTGGATGCCCATCTTGCCGAGGAGGAGACTGTGATACAGGAGTTGGAGCGGGAGCATTCCGAAATCGACGCCGAGCTGCTAGAGGCGCAAAAGGACGTCACAGCGGTGAGCGGTCGGATCGCTCAACTGGAGCGCGAGCGGGCTGTGGCGCAGGAGAGAAGAAGGTCCCTCCTCACGGCCTCAGATCGCGCGGAACGTGATATCGCCGAGGCCCGTGGCGGTCTTGAGGCGCTTGCCCGAGACCGCAACGACGTCGAGGCTGCACTGACCACAATTCGGGAGCAGTTAGTTGAAGCGGAGGGGACCCAGCACGTCATGAAGGGGGAGGTCGAGGAGGTCAAGGAGCGGGTGACGGACGTGCGGCGACGCGCAAGGGGAGCGCAGGACCGTGTGATAGCGGTTATCAATGCGCTAGGGGAGCTTCGGGGTGAGGAGGAACGGATTCGCGCGCGAATGGACAGTATCCGTGGGCGGCTTGAGGGCTTTGACGAGGAAGACGAGTCGGCGCGTATCGACCGCGAGACTGCGGAGGAGCGTCTTGGGCAGACCGAACGCGAACTGGCCGAGGCGATTGACCGACTTGAGCGGGCACAGGAGGCGTTTCGTGACGGCGAACTGGCAAAGACCCGCCTCGCCACGGAGATTGATCAGCTGAAAGCAGAAGGAGATTCGCATCGGGCAGCGATCAATTCGCGTGAGACGAAGATTGAGTTCCTCGCGGGGCTTGTCGATCAGGACGAGTCGATGCGCTATCTGGTGGATAATCGGGATTGGTGCGCCGTCGATCCGATCCCCGTTGCGGACGTGATCAGTGTCGATGAGAAGTTTCGCGCTGCCGTTACAGCCGCTATCGGACAAGCCGCCGGATACCTGATAGTTCCCACGATCGATGATGCGCGCAGGGGAATTGCTCGCATTGAAGAGGGGGGGAAGGGGAGAGCGACGTTCGTCTGTCTTGACCGCCTTCCGAAGACCACCCCTGGTTCCCCAATCGCGGAAACACCCGGACTCGGCTGGGCGTCGGATGTGACCGCATCCTCGCCTGAGTACGATGCGGTCCGGCGCCTCCTGCTTCACGACGTGTTGATTGTGTCAACGGTAGAGGAGGCGACTCAGGCCGTCGACATGGGGGTTCCGCGCGCAGTAACCCTTGATGGGGTCGTTGTGGCGGGGCGCGCATCTGTCAGCGGTGGATCCGCCAGCTCCGGCGCCGTCATTGGGAAACACGAGATCATCGCCCGGCTTCGCGAGGAGATGGCGGAGCACGTGGGGGCCCTGCAACGTATAGATGCCCGTATCAGCGAGCTCCGATCGGAGATGGGGCGCGTCGACCTGGGAGCACTGAGCAACGCCGTCCGTGAAGCGCAAGGGCACGTCGGATCGGTGGAGAGGAACCGCTCTCGATTCGAGTATGAGATCCAGTCTGCCGACGACCTGGTTGCCGCACATGAATCGGATCGCGTCCACTTCACCGAGGAGATAACGAAGCTGGAGGAGGCGCAGGCTGGTATTGAGCCCCGACGCCTCGCCCTCCGGCAGGAACAGGAGGAAGGGGAGAAGCTCGTACGGGATGTCGCGTTTGAGCTGGAACGCGAGGAGCGTGAGTTGGCAGAGCGGTCGAGACTCTTGAACGAATGCGAGGTCTCGATGGCGTCGTTGCGGGGTGACGAACGGAGCGGCCGCACAGAGCTTGATCGCATCCGGCGCGATCGGGAGAAGGCCGAGAAGATGATCGAGAATCGGAGGGTCGAGAAGGAAGAGTGGACCACTGAGCTGGAACAGGTTGACGATCTCCTCAGCGAGTCGGCCGTGACCGTGGAGTCGTTCCGTGACGAGTTGATTACGGCGCAGCGAAAGTTGGATGATATTGTCGGTCGCCAGACTGCGAAACGCGAAGAGATCGCGCGTCATTCAGAGCGACTCCGTGAGGAGCGTAAGGGGTACGAATCGACCCTTGGTATGGCGCATGAACTCGAGATGAAGATCAACGAGATGACAACCCGCACTGACGCGATGGTTGAGAGGGCCCGGGACGAATTCGAGTTGACGCTTCATCATCGAGAGTCCGTTGATGACGAAGTTTCTCTGACCACGCTGCGAGAAGATCTACGCAACGTGAAAGGGCGTTTGAAGCTGCTTGGGACCGTGAACTTCCTTGCATATGAGGAGTGGGAAGAGGAGAACACCCGCTATCTCTTCCTCAAAGGGCAGGTTGAAGATCTTCGCAACGCGGAGAAGACGCTCATTGACACCATCAGTGAGATAAACGATACTGCGCAGACGAAATTCATCGAGACGTTCGACTCGATTCGCAAGAACTTCCAGGACATCTTCAGCACACTCTTCCTTGAAGGTGACGAAGCCGACATCAAGCTGTCGGAAGGTGACCCGCTGGAGGCGCAGATCGAAATCATTGCCAAGCCGAGAGGCAAGCGGCCCCACTCGATCGACCTCTTGTCGGGCGGAGAAAAGACCCTCACAGCCATTGCGCTCCTCTTCTCCATCTACCTTGTGAAGCCGTCACCGTTCTGTATTCTCGACGAGGTCGATGCACCTCTCGATGACGCAAACATCGATCGCTTCATACAGCTCGTGCGACGCTTCGTTCGCGAGACGCAGTTTATCATCGTGACGCACAACAAGAGAACGATGGCGGCCGCCGACACGATGTATGGCGTGACGCAGGAAGAGGATGGAGTATCGAAGATCGTCTCGGTGCGATTTACCGAGTCAGCAGCGGCGAAGAATGGGGCGCGCGTGGTACGTACCGAGGCGCCGGCCGAAGTCCAGGCATGATTGGAAGTCGGAGTTTGTCCCGCGTTTCGCATGTGAACGGGCCGAAGGTCAACGGCGCTCGGGAGTGATTGACCGCGCGACCACTTCCAGTCAACGTTGGTCGCGCAGGGTTGCGGAGAATGGGGGCAGTCTGCAGAGTCGAGCCGCACTGTTGCAAGCATTCAGGTCGCCGCAACGCGGAGGGCGAGAAGCGAGGCCACTTGGTGGAAGCGAGCATTCCGTTCCGCATCGGGTGGAGGCAGACTCTTGGGAATCCACGCTCGAATTGCGTAAACTTCGGCCGTCGATACCGTCAGTCCGGACGGAAGTCCCCCCCCCATGGCGCCGAACAGGAATAACCTGAATCGCGTTTCGCACGTTACTGTTCGACCGGGACGACGCAACGTCGACATCTGGTCGCAATACTGGGGGATCCATATGAGCCACGTCCGCTACATCCTCACTGCCTGTCTACTAGCTGCATCGGTTAGCATTGGAGCAAATCAGCTCCGGGCGCAGGACTCGATTCGTGTTACGCTATTCCGACCTCCGCCAAATCAACTGAAGGTGGCCGATCTCTGGCGGATTCGCATTGAGAATCGAACGTCCACAACGTTCACGGTCTACCTGTTCGGCCAGGCGGACGAAGCGAAGGACGGAAAGATCGTGGATGCCACGTCTGCGCAGTTTCGACTCCCACCGGGTATCAAGATTGTGAACGGTGTGGAGGTCCAGCCCATCGACGCCACCTACTACAACCAGAGATACAAGGACGTCTTCCTGCGTACGGGTCAGGCTCCAACTGGAGACTACCGGGTTTGCGTGACCGTACGCAACGCCGCAAATGATGCGGACATGGGAACCGACTGCTATGATCAACGCGTCGAGGTGTCCACGCCTCCGATACTCGTGATGCCGTCGGACGAATCGGTAGTAGAGGAAAGGCTTCCGACATTTACGTGGCTGCCACCAACGCCTCTTGCCCGCGGGAGCAGGCCAACGTATCTCCTGCGAGTCGTCGAGATTCTTGGCAGGCAAACGCCGTACGATGCAATCGCTTCCAACCCAGCATGGTTTGAGCGGCCGAACGTCCCAAACACGGTCTTTCCATACCCCATTGCCAGCCGCCCCTTGCGTACAGGGGGGAGGTATGCCTGGCAGGTAACGGCTGCGGATGGCACGTTCCCCCTTGGGGAGAGCGAGATCTGGTGGTTTACCTATCAGCCGGTCAATATTGCAGGGAGAGACACCTCAGGCGGTTTCGGTCGTGGCCAGATCGGGTCGGGCGTCGACATCGGTGGTGGAAGGGGAGGTGACTCAACGGGAAGTGGTCGATACTTCTTTATCGACAAGGGGATCCAAATCGTTGATCTCGGCGGCCTTGCAGACGACGATCTCCCCTTCGCCTTTTACCGCATACCGGGCGCCGAGCTCTTTCCTGCGCCGAAGCTCGATCTGGCAGTTCCACCCTCGATACTCGACGCCCTGCTGACCCCATGTCTTGGTGGCGAGCGTGGAACGATTTACAAGAGAGCTCCGTGACGACGTAGGCGCCCACGCTCCGATCGCCTTCCCCCGTACGCTTTCCCTCAACCGCAACCCGTGCGCAGGACAACTGCAATCGCGGCCGGGTAGATTACTCGCGCATATCAGCACGTTCGCGCATGTCGTGGGCGACTGAGGCACATTCCTTCCGCATCTCATCAGTCTAACGAAGAGGTTCCGGGCACATGAACTCCACCCGCCTCAATCTTCAGGTCCTTCGAGATCGGTCAACTACGGTGACCGAATCTGACAACCACCTTCAACGCCTACTTGCGGGATCGGACGAGCCAATATCCCGGCGCAGAATGATCGGCCTCGGGCTCGCGGGTGCTTCTGCGTTTGGTGTCGCTACGTCCGTTGGACGGGCGTTTGCTGGAACAACGTCCGGTCCGGTTGAGATAGTCGAGACGGAAGGGGCAGTTCATTTCAGGGTTGCCGGCATCGACCGTTTTGTCATCGACCGTAGGCGGTTCGACGGCGAGGCGCTCTTGAGCGTCACACGGGACGCACGTTTGATCACGGTCGACCTCTCCGATGCCAGGTACCCGGGGACGAGCCTGCCAGCCGACATGCGGTTCGAGATTCGCACAGGGCTCGCCGGGCGCACGCTCGACCTGACAATGGCGCTCGGTGACTTCCGTGGCCGCGCTGGGTTGGAGGGATGGCTTGCGGGTGTCGAGCCGGTTCGATCGATCCTCCGTTTGGCCTCGCCGGTTTGCGAGCTTCCCGGACAGGGGAGATTGCGGCTGAGCGGAACCGCCCAGGCGGAGTTCTCGGTCGATTGGCGTCTCAGGCTGGCTGGGGAACGGGTCGTTCGTACGTCGGGGAGGCAGGGAAGACTCGAGGCCGATTCACTGCTGCTCTGGACCCCACCGCGCACGTCCCCGAGCTTCTTCGAACAGGCACCAGACAGACGCACGTCCCTTGCCTTCCCACGTGGCGTCTACCGCTGGCCCATCGTTCCGGCCCCGACCGATTCGGGATGGAGTTTCACGTCGCTGGATTCTCCCTTCGACCTTGCGCGAGTGGAGACCACCAACAGTGGTCGGGTCGCTTTGGTACTTGAAGGGTTGGGTGAGCAGGATCGACTGAAGGTAGCACCGGCAACGCAGCTGAACGCATCCAATGGAGAGCCGTTCGCTATTGCGTTGAAGAGACCTCGCTACGCGGTGATCACGAGCGAATCCGGCGTGGAGACGGCAATCATTGCACAGTATGGCGCCGCTGCCTCGTGGCTCCACGTTGGTGATACATCACTGCTGGTTGGAGGAGAGAAGTCGGATTCGGGCTCGCGATTCGAGATGGTTACGGCGGGACGCAGCGTCCGGCATCTTGAGTGTCTCCCACCTCTATCCGGCACGTTCCTGCCGCTGCCCGACAGCAGCAAGGTGATCTCCGAGCCGGTTGTGGCAGAACCTGGCGCACGTGTTCGTATCGTGGACTCTTCCGCGCCGGTGGTTGGCGTGTCCAATGGATCCGACTTTTCCCCTGGGGCCACGCACAGTACGCCGAAGACGCTCCTGGCAGACCAACCGAGCGACACCTTGCCCGCAAACGTCACTGACGATTCAACCGCTCAGGCGATCGTCCAGTTGACACCCCGCGAAATTGACTTCCCCAATATCCTTGTCACCGATCCACGACTTGTTGTCGTCCGACCGGACGATCTTCTGGTGTTGACCATCGTGTTCAAGGGAATGAAGCTCGAGTCGACAGGTGGGAAGACCCGTTTGGTCCGGGATGGCGGGGGGGCTGCCTACCTGATCGTGCACTTCCCGCCACAAAACATCGCCGAAGAAGCATTGTGGGAAGCGGAAGACAGTTATACGGATCCCAAGCCGAAGAACAGTGATCCGGCGAGTGGTAATAGCGATAACCCGGCGAACTATCCCCCCCCGGTAGGGTCAAGATTTGCCGGCCCGAGTCGGCTTGTGTTTACCGTTCCCGGCTCCACTTCGTCGATCAATTATTCGCTGGAAAGCGTTCTGGACGCGATCAGAGACTTTCCGCTAAGTGTTGCCCCACACGGCGCGGAGCCTGGTCCTGAGCAGCCGTCTCCTAGCAGGAAGATGGGCAAGCTCGCCGACAAGGGGATCATCAAGAGCAGCGGACATATTCTGGTGGGGGCCAACGTGAAGGTGGCGGCGGACAAGTTGCGAGCCAAGCCTCCGAAAACCAGAAGCACGCAGGGGGGTGGGTACAACGGTGTGACTTCGTATCGCGATACCATCGGCCATCTGCTACAGGCGGCCTCTCTGCAGCGAGAGCTCAAATCGGACATTCGAGTTTCGAAGAAGGGGTACGAGATCGCAACATCCCCAATCGGGATCGACGCAGTCATTACCGCCGCGGTGAAGCCGAAGATCGCAAAGCCCACCGCCACGCAGACTGCAATCGAATCGCCATTCCGTTTGATCATCACCCCCAACCGCTACGGATCGTGGAACCATGTTCTTGAGCCCGTACTCGGGGCATCCGGTCGCGTAGAGCTATGGCATACCCGCCTTGGCGTGCGCACGGCGACGGGAATTGACCCGACCGATCCACGGTATATGACGATCAGGGCGATCTGGGCGCGAGACAAGAAGACGTTCGAGAACAACAACGTCGACATTCAGAACCAGAACCTTCCGGGACTTCAGCACGAGAATGAGCCGTTCCGGATGTCGATGGATTACTACGATCGGTGGAACATTGTCCACCTGACATCCAACTGGCGGATGCCGGCACCGAACGTGCAGGGATCGAATGCCAGCTACGTCCCCAGGCCGGTCGATGTCAACCTCCTGATGCTGAGTTCACTTGGCTCATGGATGGATACGCGCGGGGCCTGGACGAACATGCCACAAGGCCTCTCTGTCGAGGAGTGGAAGCAGATTGGGACGATGGGGCGCGACCACTTCGTCAAGGTTGTCTATGCGGGGTTCCTCTTCCCGTTCGGGCATCGTGCGTCGCTGGTGAAGATCACCGAACGGAAGATCTACTACGGATCGAATGGTCCGATCGCCTACATGTTCCAGCGGATGTTCATTATCGTCCGCGAGTTCGAGAAGGTCTTCCGAAACCTGGGCGTACAGGTGACCAACCTCCCGCCGGGGAAGCAGGTTACCGGGATGGAGACGACGGATCCCCGTAAAGTGGACAACGAGTTCCCCTTCCGACGCGTGACAATAACCACGCGAATCACGCCGAACCTGGACAAGCCTGAGATGGCCGACGTCATGAACATGAAGCAGTCATGTTTCTGGCCTCAGGTTGGGTCGAAGGACTTCAACTTTGGGATCGTTGCCGAAGATGTCGATGGCAAGGAAGTCGAGCTGACAATGCCGCTGGCGTTCGTTGACAAGATGGTCACCGATCAGAACAGCGGGAGGACGACGATACTCGAGCTGACGTCGAAATACGAGAAGGAGCAGAAGGTGAAGGGGGCCGATCCGGGCGATCCGGTTGCTCGGCGCCGTCGGCCGATGGCGGGGCAGAAGATCGTATACGCCAACTACGCGAAGCCCGGCGACACCACGTTCGAAACGACCGAAATGGCGTTTGGAGCGGAAGTTCCGGAAGTCGGGGTCTACAACTCCTTGAGCTGGCAGAATCCGCGATTCTTCCCCGTCATGCGCGCCGCCAGGCTCCACATCCCGTCGATCAAACACCTCGCCGGGACGGAGCCGCAGGAATTTGGCTACTCCAATGTCTTCTCGCGCGTGGCATTCGGGGCAGAGAATGCCGGTGAACTCCTCTTCGATATCATCGAAGGGAAGAAGTTGGAGATGGACTTTTCGAAGAAGGGGGACAGATCGGGGGCACTGGCTACACCGAACATGAGCATCAAGGGGCTGGCGCGAGCCATGGGTCCCGTCGGTGGCGATACCGGCAAGATTGCCGGTGGCAACTTTGATCCCACCGACTTCTTCGGCGATCTCCTGTCAGATCTCTCGCCGAAGCTGTTCGGATGTATCAATCTCTTCGATATCATCAACGGAATCGCGGGGGGCGATCTGTTGAACAAACTCGATATCGTTCCCAAGTTTGTCACAGAGGCGCTGGATGGTGTCGAGAAATTCCTGGCGCTCGTTGAGCAGATGCAGGCCACGGCGGAGCGTCTGAAAAGTATCACCGATCCAAACGTAGCTCAAGTCCCCACAAACGAAATAAAGAATCGACTTCAAGCTGTACTTGATCCCGCAATTGCGATAATTGGGCCGGATGGCGACATCGCGCATCTGTTCGAGGAACCGTTCGAACCCTCGGCAATCGACGCGAAGCTGGGGACGCTCCAAGGGCACATCAGCGATCTGAGCGCAGCCCTCGGCAATCTGATGAGTGGATTGGAGGCACCGGCCCCTGGCGTCGCCGAAGGGGAGATCAAGTTCTTCCGCGATGCGCTGCGAGATGTCCAGGGCGTCCTTGGCGACATAAACGGATTCCTTGACAAGGTCCGGCAATTCATCGGGCTAATCCCGACTGAGCTCCCGGAAGAGCTCACGCTGAAGTTCGAATGGAAGCCCGAGCTGAAGGATTGGGGATTCGCACCCGGCAAGCCGCTCTTCATAGCGAAGGATGCCGGGAAGAAGGCAACGTTTGTGATTGGTGTCGAGGCCCGCATCAAGACCGACCTCGATTCACCGCCGAAGGTCTCCGTCTACACGAGCCTCGAGAACTTTGCGGTTGATCTGATCGCACCACTGAGCTTCATCGTTCTCCATTTCGAGAAGATCCAGTTTATCGCTGACACCGGGTTGAAGGCCGATGTTGACGTGAAGCTCCGCGATCTTGAGTTCGTCGGCCCGCTCTCGTTCGTTGAGACGCTGAAGGATCTGATTCCGCTGGATGGCTTCAGCGATCCTCCGGCCGTCGATGTCTCGGCCGAGGGTATCAAGGCCAGCTTCTCCATCCCGATTCCGAGCGTGTCGGTTGGTGTATTCAGCATGAAGAACATCAGCTTCAGCGCCGGCTTCCACATTCCCTTCATCGGCCCACCACTCTCGGTGACGTTTGCCTTCTGTACGAAGGAGAACCCGTTCATCCTGACCGTCATGATGTTTGGTGGAGGTGGCTTCTTTGGCATCACGCTCGATCCGGCCGGTATTCAGAGTATGGAGGCGGCGTTTGAATTTGGAGCCAGTCTCTCGGTCGACTTCGGCGTTGCGTCGGGCGGCGTCGAGGTAATGGCTGGGGTCTACTTCAAGATGACCCTCACCAACGGCGAGGAATCGCTCCTGCTGAACGGCTATCTGAGAATCAAGGGCTACGTCGATGTGCTTGGGTTGATTTCGTGCACGATCATCCTCAAGATGGAGCTGATCTACGAGTCGTCATCCGGCAAGTGCATCGGACGTGCGACCCTGATCATCGAGATCGAAGTGCTGATCTTCAGTGGTAGCGTCGAAGTCTCATGTGAGAAGAAGTTCGCCGGCGCAAATGGGGATCCCACGTTCGTTGAAGCAATGGGTCCGGCACAGATTGCCGCTCCCACACCGAACGACCCCGCCCACAAGATCGAGGTCTTCCCGTGGCAGGAATACTGCCAGGCATTTGCATGATGTTGTTGACGTGATACGAACCTCCAAACGGAGAGACTATGCAGCGGCAGACACTACTCTGGACACTTCTCCCCAACGGTCGCGCGGGCAACAAGCTCCGCGTCACTGCCTTCCTCTCGCCGCGTCTCGAGTCTAACGAGCCGGCGAAGACGAAACTCGCCGCGTGGGGGGATTTCTGGAATCCGCAGAAAGGTCACTGGCCGGCGATTGCCGGCGCATTGCAGTTCAAGGTCTCCTTCGATGGTGGGGCGCAGAACGTCAAGTGCACACGTGTTTCGCCGAATCCCGATTCGACCCTGTGGGGGAAGGTCTTTGCCGCCGACACCTACGTGAAGCCCTTTGCGTTTACCGACCTCTCCAAGCGGATGATCGTCTCGTTCCCAGCGGCAGCACTGGGTGTGGCCGTCGAGTTTGTGTACGCCACCCTCGCAGGGCAGGGGGGGACGGACCTTCCTTCAGTTGTCGACCCAGGAACCAATTCGCTCAAGCCGTTGATCGATGCCCTGCAGTACTTCGACCAGCGGGAGGACGGAATTGAGAAGCAGCTGCGCGCGTTGATGGATCAGGCGCGGAAGACGGAGTCGTCTACCAACCAGGGGCGTGTGTTCGATCACACGAACCTAACCGGTATGCCGCCCGCCCTAGCTCCTTTTGTTGCGGCCCACCTGTTCTATAACCGACCCCAGACCGCGGCGATGGAGAAGTACCACCGCAAGCCGGGGGCCGCAACACTTGCCGAGGTTCCGAACCGCCCGGACATCCCGGACACCGATTTCCACATGATGATTGCCGGAATGGCGGACTGGCCGAATGTCCTGCGTGCGATGGGGCTGGCGATCGATCTGGAATTCGATCTTCCCGCAGGAACACCGGCCACCGGACGTCTACGCTTCCAGGCGTTTGCCCCGTCGCCGTTTGCCGGCTACACCACCGCCGCCCCCTACGCATGGACACGGTACAAGCTCGATGCACAATCGTTCTTCGGCGCGCCAAAGGGGGGGAGTGATATCGCCGACGGATATCTCCGTTTGGAAGACAAGGACAAGTTCCTCCTCTCGACAATCGATATCGACGGGACGACTCTCAAGACGATCAATACTGCCCGGAACGTCAACAGGAGCCTGCGCCAGCGGTTCCGAACTCCCGTGACACCGACGCGCCAGGGGCTGCCGACCATTCGGAGTGCCGGTCTCCAGATACTTCGAATGAACCGCGGGAAGAACGTCGCGCAACGCCTGGTAGCTATTCGCGAGCTCAATAATCGCATCGCGGCGAACGATCCGACAACGGAGTATTACGCCGAGGAATTGCTGCGCGGCTATCGCGTCGACATCATGGACGATGTCGCCAACAAGTGGTTCTCGCTATGCGAACGACTCGCCAAATACATCGTCCCGATGGATGGCTCGGTCGTCGAGTTCACCGAAGAAGGCTATGTGAAAGGATCGTCGGCGACGTCTTCGAATGACGGCACGCCCGATGACATCTACCTCCACGAGGAGCTGTTTGGTTGGGAAGGGTGGTCTCTGGTTGCACCGCGACCCGGGAAGACGATCGTGCAGGACTTCCACGAGTACAAACCGGATGGGAAAGGGAGGAAAGCGAAGACTGGTGGCAGGGAGTATGCTGACTTCAATCGAAATCTGGACGAGTACCGCGACCATCGACAGCGCGTGACCTTCGAGACGGACTTCCATGCGAAACCGAATTCGTTGCCACGACTGAGGTTTGGAAGAACCTACTCGGTCCGTGCGCGCACTGTGGATCTGGCCGGAAACAGTCTCCCCCCAACGGACGGCGATGCGACGCACGTCGCGAAGGGAAAGTACCTCCGCTTCGATCCCATTGTCGCACCAACCCTCCTCCCCCTGGAGGCGTTTGGCGAAGGAGAGTCGCTCGAGCGGATGGTGATCAGAAGTGACGACGGCGTTTCGCCGGAACAGTACCTGGGTCAGCAGTATGTCATCGATCTTCTGACGGGCAAATGGTACGCCTATCGGAAGGAAAACATGCGATGGCTGGCCCCCCCCAAGTCGTCGCAGCTGTCGTCGGAGTTTCACGGAATGTTCGATAAGGCGATGGGGTCGAGCGATCCTGCGGTGATTCAGAAGGTGTTCAACATCGCCGCGAAGGAGCAGGGGACCTTCATGGACCCGAAGATCATCGACATCGACACGGGTCAACGAACGATCACGGCCGACGGACTCGCCATCGTTACTCCGCCAACCGTACCAGAGCCTCGCACGCAGTTCCCACCGGACCCGTGGGGTCCAATTCCGGCCCCCCCGGCAGGAGTGAAGTACTGGCGGCCTGGAGACCCCCTCTCGCCCGGGCAATATGTTGTCCACAACACGCCGAAGCTGCTGCTCCCGTATCTGCCTGACCCAATAGCGCGCGGCGTGACGTTCCGCGGCCTCCCAAAGGCACCATCGGGGGGAGGGGGTGGTCAACTCCAGTTCAGCGGTCTTCCAAACAACGCTGGCAACCTGACGATGATCAGTTTCGGTGGATCGTGGCCGATCGTGGCTCCGTTCCGGATCCAGATTGTGGAGGGGACGGGTGAGCCAAAATGGAACGAGAGCGATCAGCTCCTGACGGTATTCCTGCCGAAGGCGATGAAGGCCGAGGTCCTCTTCAGTTCATTTCTCCGCAAGGACCCGGACGGGAACGAGGACATCAAGCTCATGCGGTTGTTCGAGATAGCCCCCGCAGGATCCCGTCCCGACATTCAGCGTCTTGCGGAGATGGGATCTCATTGGATGCTCACTCCGTGGCGGACGTTGACGATGGTTCACGCCGTTCAAAAGCCACTCAAAGACCCGGAGCCGACCGACGCCTTCAAGGCATACAAGCGGCCGACCGGGATCGGGGAGACGTTCGCCGCAGTTGACGGCGGTCTCGCGGCACACATCGCGAGCACGGGGAAGATAGACATACTCGCCAGGTGGGACGAACCGGTCGACAAGATCGGTGAACCGGAACCGCGCCGGGTGGACGGAAAGGCACACGTTTTCGACTTCGAAATCGGTGAGGAGTTCGTCGGCTTCTACACGGACAAGGCACAGATCCCCCTTCCGAGCAAGCCCGATCACACTGTCGCCAAGGCGGAAACGAAGAACTTCTACAAACATGAATTCGGTGACACGAAATACCGGAAGGTCGACTACTATCTGAAAGGGACCACACGGTTCCGCGAGTATTTCCCGATCGCGTTGTTCCGTGATCCGGTCAATCGACCCGAAAACGACGACGAGACCGACTCGGAGAAGCTGAAGAAGCGGATGCATCGTATCGGGCCAAAGGTCACCCGTGAGATCTACAACTCCGCACGCCCGGCCACCCCTGTTATCAGGTACATCATACCAACGTTCGGATGGCCCGAAGAGGAGCGTTCCGAGCGTACTGTGCTCAGCAAGCGATGCGGCAACGGTCTGCGTGTTCTGATAGAGCGTCCGTGGTATTCATCGGGCGATGGGGAGCTACTTGGAGTCGTGCTTCAGCACACAGGTGGGACGTTGTTCGATGCGGGGAACGATGCGCTCAAGAACCTCACGACACGGTGGGGAAAGGATCCGATCTGGGGCTCCGCGAACATGACGAACCTCCCCACCCCCGCGAGCTTTGCCAACGCGGACAAGGTGGGAACGAACCTCAGTATCGTCGAACGAGAGGGCGTGAAGGTGGACGTGGTCGGATACCCGGTGGAGTTTGACAAGGATCGTGGGCTCTGGTTCTCGGATATCGAGATCAACACAGGGAACACGTATAATCCGTTCATCAGAATGGCCCTGTGTCGCTACCAGCCAAAGTCGATCAGTGACTGCCACCTGTCGCCGATAGTCCGGCCGCCGTTCGCGCAACTGTTGCCGGATCGCATCGCAGCGGTCGTCGTGGACTCGAACGACGATAAGAAGATCCGCGTTATGGTCTCCGGCATTTATGGCACGAATCAGATGACGCGAAGCGCCCCGGTCGCGGCCAATCAGACGCCGCCACCGCTACCGAACCTGGATCTGAGTCGCGTGTTGACCCTGACGATTGAAGAGATTGGTCTTGGGCTCACCTCCAACACCGGAGCGGGAGGGGATGCCGGGGGCGATCAGCAGAACAACCAGCTGCGCGAGAGTCAGGTCCACGAGCTGACGACGCGCTCAGTTCGTCGTGAAAAGGACCTGAAGTGGCAACCGGTTAAGAATGACCTGAAGGACATCCCGTTGAACCAGTGGCGGAAGGAAGGAGATCGGATGGTGTGGATGGCAGAGGTCACGCTCCCCAAAGGAGTGACGGCCCTCGCCACCGGGCAACCACGCTACCGGCTTCAGATACGAGAACGTGAGTTGCTGGAAACTGACCCCGACGTCGGATCCAAGGTCAATCGGCTCAGTCGCGAATGGTACGTGGCCTCGCGAATCGTCTACGCCGACACGATCATCCTTAACGCCAAGGGGTAATCCCAATGTCGATGTGCCGCGCGATTCAACTCGGTCTGGTGCTCCTGCTTGGACTCCCCGCCCTCCTACCCGGTCAAGAGGCCCCCGTCGATTCCACGACGCCCCCGAAGCCGGCCGTCGAGAAGGAGCAGAAGCCTGCCGATCTCTTCTTTGGTGGTGAGGCGCGGCTCAGCGGTCAGCTGGCGGACCGGAAAGGGGCGTACCAGGCAACACCTGACGATTTCGTCCGGTGGCAGTTCTCTCCGACTGTTGGGCTCTACGGCGTTCCGTTTACACTCGATGTCCTGATGTCGACTGAGCAGGCCGACGTGCGGCAACGCATTAACTCCGTCAGCTTCTCGTTCGACTATAGAAAGATGGCGGGCGTGATCCTCAATCGCGTTCTGAATAGGAGGCAGGAGGAGGAGGTGGAGACGCTGAAGAATGCGAACGAAATCGCCGGTGCGCCAGCGGGCGAGACGGTGCAGGATCGGGTCTCAAGCGAACAGCTCGAACGGCTTGAGCGAATCAAGGAATACGCCAACCTCGAGAAACTGCGAGAGGCTGCAATTACAGAAGGGACAGATGCACTGGAGCGTCTGGGTCTGATCACGGCAAGCGAGAAGTTCTTCGCGAACTTCCCGGCCCTTGGGATAGGGGTGACATATCCCAACTACACACCGTTGACATTGAACGAGGTTCCCGTCACCGGAGGAAATGTCGAATGGAACCCTGGCAAGTTTTACCTGGCCGCGGCCGGAGGGCAGACACAACGCGCGGTACGACTCCCGGGATTCGCGGACGACACGTTGCGGTTTGATCCCGCCTTCAAACGAAATCTGTATGCCGGTCGCATTGGATATGGGCGGCGGAACGCGGGCCACTTCTTCCTGACGTTTCTCCACGCCAAGGACGACGCGGGATCGATCCCGTTTGACAGTACCCGCGGTCGACCAATTACTCCGGCCGCGAACTACGTTCTTGGGCTCGAGGTAGTCGCGCCGATCGTCAAGGATGTGCTCCAATTCGAAGGCGAACTCGTCGGAACGATGCTGACCGGTGACGTGGAGGCAGCTGCGATTGGTGGAAAGGACATCGAGGACGTGCCCGAGTGGCTTCGGAATCTTCTTGATCCAAAAATCTCTTCGGTGCTCGACTATGCCGCAACGGGTCGCGTTGCACTCCGCATTCCGGAATCCGACACGAGGGCGTCGGGTTCTGTTCGCCTGATAGGTCCCGGTTTCTTCTCACTCGGCGCCCCATCCATCAGGAGCGATCAGCTCCGCTGGGATGGGAGAGTCGAACAGCGTCTGCTAAAGAGACGGATACTCCTGACAGGGTCCGTTCGCGCAGAACACGATAACATTGTCGACTGGAAGTCCTCGACGACCTCGCTCTCGTCATGGTCGGTTGGACTCGGTCTCAATTTCCCCGCCCTCCCGTATCTGAGACTCGAGTACGCGCCCTACTCGCAGACATATGATGACCCGGGCGACGGGCTGCTGATTGAGAACTTCACCGACGTGCTCACCGCGAGCACCGGCTACTACTATCGCGTTTCGGACGTCGATATGCAATCAACCGTTATCGTCTCCACGCAGAACAGCAGCACGTTTGAAGGACTGGCGGACTATGGCGCGACGACGATCTCGTTGATTCAGGGTGCAACCCTCAAGATGGGATTGGACCTTACGGGTGGACTGACCTTCTCGACGTTGAATGCCACAGGTACTCCTGACGAGTCCGTCGTCTCCGTTGACGGCATGGTTGGCTATTCGCCGTTCGAGCGGTGGTACACAACGCTCGGGTTGACCTACGCGAAGAACAGTGAGGAAGGGGACAATGTGGGATTCTCGCTTGGTCTGGTGATACCGGTCTGGGAGTACGGGATGTTCGATTTGCGGGCCGCCCGCAACGTGTACAACAACTTCATCGTCCCCACGAGTAACTTCAACGAGTTCATCCTGACAGCAGGCTTCTCCACAAGCTGGGGCGTGGGGGGAAGGTTCTAGCAGAGGTCGATCGGTCCTTGGACAGCTCACCTGCCCGGAGTCTGAGGCGGGCGACTGAGGTAACAGGTCACCATATTCCATGTTGTCCCCTGTTGCCGGTCCGCGGTCCATTTAGCTTCATCCACACAACACTGCATGTCGGTTCCCCCGCGCGACTTCCTGATTGAGATCTGCGACCACCCGTCGCTGTTCAGTTCGACGTACCCAGGCGACGTTGAGCCGCGAACTCATGGCCGCGCGCGCCTCCACCTACCCCCAGAATTCGAAGATCTCGTCGCAGATGACATTGTCGTCGTGGCCTCGCTTCGGCTGAATCCGAGATCAGCATCCGACGGAGCTCGAGGGCGGAACGACGTCGAGCGTTTGACGGACGCTGTTCGAGAGGCTGGTGCGAACGCGGTGGACCGGTTGGAGGGAGACTTCTCGTTCGTTGCTGTAGGTGCACGGAGCGTGATAGCAGCACGTGATCACATGGGTGTGCGTCCACTCTACTACTCCGTTGCGGAGGGCCGTTGTGCATTCGCCACGCGGTCGGGTCTGCTGTTGAGCCTCGATTGGATTCGTTCGGATATCGACCCACTGAGCGTCGGCGACTACCTGCTATCGCTTTACGAGGATCGCGAGCGAACATTCTTCACCGGCGTTCAGAGACTGGCAGCGGGTCACGTGTTGGTGATAGAGGGAGGGGGGCAACGCCGCCGCGGATACTGGGATCCGCGGACGGTTGGCCCGGCCGATCCGCGAGACGATGAGGCCTACGTCAGGCTGTTCCGTGACGCATTCGTGACGAGCGTACGCAGCCGAGTTGACCCTTCGGTTCGGACCGCGACCACATTGTCGGGGGGTCTGGATTCATCATCCGTGGCCGGTGTGGCTCGGACGATTGTGGAGGGTGGCGAGCTCCATGCATTCAGCGGACTGTTCGATCGCTCCCCTCGGAGCGACGAGCGAGCATACATCCAGAGCGTGGTTGCGACGGGGGGGATCGTCCCGCATGAACTCCGTTTGGACGACATAGCCCCGCTCCAGTCGTTCGGTGACGTGCGGTCCGTTTTTGATGAACCCTTCTTCGCCCCAAACCTCTTCCTTCATGCCCAACTCATGCGAGCTGCTCGTGACGAGGGGTGCAGCTGCCTCCTCGATGGTCTGGACGGAGACACGGCAGTCTCGCACGGCCTTGGAAGGCTGGTCGAACTTGCCAGGGGTCTGCGCCTCCCCACGTTGACGCACGAGCTTAGGGCTGTCGCCAATGGGATTGGGGGAACGACGCCGAGTGGTCTATTGTGGCGTTCCGTGATCCGCCCCCTCCTGCTCAGACGCCCCCGGTTGTTGATCCGAGCCCTTCGTCCGACTCCAGAATGTCCGTGGGGCGACTCGGCCTACGTCAATCCAGCGTTCGCCAGAGAACTAGACCTACCGGCGCGCTACCTAGATCTGTCGGAGGCCCGTTCGCGACCCGCAGGAACCCAGCGCGAGGAACATGCGCGGAGAATTGCGTGGCCGCTCCACCAATACATGCTCGAGGTGCTATTTCGGCTTGGATCCCATGTTGGCATCGAGAGTCGGTACCCGTTCTACGATCCGCGCGTCATCGAAACAGCGATTTCACTACCGGCAGCATTGAAGCTCCGAAATGGGTGGACGCGATATGTCCTCAGGAAGGGAATGGAGGACTTCCTTCCGCCCGACGTGGCATGGCGTCCGGACAAGGGTGACCTGGGAGAGAACTTCAACCGGGCATTTCTCCGATTCGAGCTCCCGCATGTGCGAGCCATTGTGGATCAAAGCCAACATGGCGTCTGGGATTACGCGGACCGCTCGAAGGTGATTGCGGCTCTCGAAACAATCCAAAAAGGTTCAGAATCATCGATTATGCCCCTCTGGATTGTGCTGTCGCTCGCGCCGTGGTTTCGTTGATTTTTGTCTGGTAAATACCTCTTTTCTGCTTGCGTGGAACCCCCGGCAGGTCTATTTTGTGTCTGTCCTGAGAGGTCCACACAGGCGTCGAACACTGGTCCAAACGAGGTGGTTTCGGCGTTACCATCAAATCTCCGGGCATTCATTCTCCCAGTACGAACGGTCAGCATGTCAATGCGCAAGCATGAGCGCATGACACGTATGACGGAACGATCATTCAAGAATGGACTGAGCAATGGAGCACGGAAACAGAATGACAACCAACCTGCTGGAGAACACGACGCGGGGCGCACGTAGGGTCTACACCAGACCGGAGTTGATCGTCTACGGTGACGTCGTTGCGTTGACCAGGAACATGGCATGCGGAGGAAACGACGGTCCGGCCGGGCAGTTCCTGTCGTAGCGACACCTCCAATCTGATCAAGAACTTGCATCGCCGATCCTCACGTATTGCGAGAGGGTCGGCGATTTCGTTAACTGCATGTATGGACTACCGATCGGCATACGGACTCGTTGTCAGTTCCGAGGTTCCTCTGGACGATCTCCCACGGGCGTTGGTGGGAGATCGGAGCGTTGACGTGCAAGTCACCGTGGGGAAGGCGCCGTCGGTTGCAACCACTCGACTGGAGGGTGGACTGGAGTGGCACATAGCGCGGGGAGTCGTCACATTTCGGTGGGAGGGGGCCGGCACGATTGTCGTCTCTGGTGGAAACAGCATCATCGTGGACGCTCCTTCAGACGGTGATCCTCACGCGATGTCCCTACTGGTGCAAGGCCCCGGGCTCAACGCAATCGTTCGGCAGCGCGGGATGGTGATGCTTCATGCGGCGGGGGTCGATGTTGGCGGACGATGCTGCGCGATCGTCGGCTCGTCAGGAATGGGGAAGTCGACACTGGCTGCGGCACTCGGATACCTCGGGTATCCATTGATTGCCGATGACGGGATCGTCATACACGGACGGACTGTACTTCCGGCGTTCCCTACGATGAAGCTGTGGCCGCAATCCGCCGAGCGTCTGGTCCTGGAGGGGACGCCGCTGCTGGAGGGGAGAGCCAAACTCCGCGTGGATGCTCCCGCGTTCAGCGCGGCTCCGCTCCCCCTGGGTTGGGTGGTTCTGCTGGCTGATGGCGAAGACGTGGGCACAACGCGTGTGGACGGTGCCAGGGCTGCGATGGAACTCATAGCCAATGCCTCGCGAGCGGTTGCCCTGGAGGAGCTCGATCCGGCAGGGCACTTCCAAGCCTGCGCCCGCCTGGCAGCCGAGTTCCCAATCTGGAGACTGACGCGACCGCGAGACCTGAACAGGCTGGACGACCTGGCGAATCTGGTCGCCTCCCTGGATCGCAACGCGGGCAACGAATTGTGATTGGTGACAAATCGCCCCGAAAAATCGTTTTGACAGGGGAGACCACCTCCCGTATATTTGCGGGCTCTTGAGAAACCGACCCCCTGCATCAGGTCGGGTGGGCGACCGGGCAGGTACCCAAGCGGTCAACGGGGACTGACTGTAAATCAGTTGGCTCAGCCTTCGGAGGTTCGAATCCTCCCCTGCCCACCAGAGACCGTTCTTTTGTAAACAGATCCGAGTATCGAGCTACGCTACGCTCCGCATCATGATGGAGCGACACCGCTTACCGGCACGGTGAACAACCGTTGAACCCCGGTCAGTTCGTGGAGATCAAGCGGGAGTTGCTCGACCCGGCGTCGTTCCTCTCCGTTCCCGTTCGCCCAGAGCGTTCGTGGAATGGTATGTTCGTCCGTTCGGTCGAGTCCACTCCATTCCCATTCTCCAGATCCCTATTTGCTCACGTAGCTCAGTTGGTAGAGCACGTCCTTGGTAAGGACGAGGTCACCGGTTCAATCCCGGTCGTGAGCTCCATCAGCTTCTTCCCATGGCGTCGGATCCATGTTCGTGGATCGTGACGCCATTCTGATTTGAGCCGGAACGAAGCTCGATGCGGGAGTAACTCAGTTGGTAGAGTCACAGCCTTCCAAGCTGTTGGTCGCGGGTTCGAGTCCCGTCTCCCGCTCATAGTAGCGTGTTCCGTCAGGAGCACCAATGTATCACACAAGTCTAGCCGACACGAAAGAGGCCGACGACAATGCGCGACATCATCGTCCTGGAATGCACCGAGTGCAAGCGTCGCAATTACACGACGACAAAGAATAAAAAGAAGCAGTCGGGGCGGGTGGAGTACAAGAAGTTCTGCAAGTGGGACAACAAGCGGACCGTACACAAGGAGACGAAGTAGCCGTTCGTTGCTGACGGCGCTCCGTCCGAT
This sequence comes from uncultured Alphaproteobacteria bacterium, assembly GCA_964462535.1. Taxonomy (GTDB): domain Bacteria; phylum Bacteroidota; class Ignavibacteria; order OLB7; family OLB7; genus CAYWXV01. Next base: position 13,439 of record CAYWXV010000007.1, on the reverse strand, counting down.
ACGGGCGTAGCTCAATTGGTAGAGCGACGGTCTCCAAAACCGTAGGTTGCGGGTTCAAGTCCTGCCGCCCGTGCAACAAGACAGAGTCGATCGAATTCGTACTCCGACCCTCACCCGGATCGTTCTTCGTCCCTTCGGGGATTTCAGATCAGAACCAGCATCAGAATATCATGAGCAAGGGATTAGTCGGCTTCGTGCGGGAAACTGGAAACGAGATGAAGAAGGTCTCGTGGCCGTCTCGTGAACAGGTGCAGGAATCGACACTCGTGACGATTGCGACATGCCTGATCATCTCGGTTCTTGTCTTCGGAATCGACTACGTTTTCACGCAGGTCTTCGGATTCCTCTTCTAGGACTCGAAACCCAAATCAGCGACGATACACGCGACGGGGCGATGCTTCATGACTGCTGCTGAACATACGATCCAGAAACGGTGGTACGCCATCCGGACCTACGCCGGTCACGAAGCCCGCGTCAAGCAGTTGCTTGAAAGCGAAATCGAGCGACTGGGTATGCGCGAACAGGTACCGACGGTCCTGATCCCCCTGGAAAAGGTGTTCGAAGTCCGCGACGGCAAGAAGAGGACCCGGCAGAAGAACTTCCTCCCCGGGTACGTCCTGGTTGAGGCGGTTCTCAACAAGAAGGTGAAGGACCTGATCCAGAACACTCCGTCGGTCATCAATTTTGTTGGTACCAAGACCGAACCGACGCCCCTTCAGCCGGATGAGATCAGCAAAATTCTGGACCGTATCGAGGAGCGGAAGCACATCGAGACCATCATTGATTCGTTCCGTGAGGGTGACCCGGTGAAGGTAATCGATGGACCGTTCAACAACTTCTCCGGCTTTGTCCGGGAGGTTAATCAGAGCAAGCAGAAGCTGAAGGTCGAGGTCTCCATTTTCGGGCGGAAGACACCAGTTGAACTCGACTTCTCGCAGGTAGAAATCGAACGCTGATAAAGACAATCGTAGCCAACAGAATACAGAGTCATGGCGAAGAAACTCATAGGGTCGTTCAAACTCCAGATCCCTGCCGGACAGGCGACAATGGCGCCGCCGGTTGGACCCGCTTTTGGTCAGCGCGGCCTTAACGGCATGGAGTTCGTCAAGCAGTTCAATGCAAAGACACAAAAGGATGGGGGTATCCTGACACCCGTCCTGGTCAGCTTCTATTCGGATAAGACCTTTACGTTCGTCGTCAAGAGTCCTCCCGCGGCCGTTCTGATCCTGAAGGCATTGAACATTCCGAAGGGATCCGCGGAGCCCAACCGTACGAAGGTTGCAAAGATCGCTCGGAAGGACCTCGAGGAGATCGCGAAGTCGAAAATGGTCGACCTCAACTGCGATACGGTCGAGAGCGCGATCAACATGATGGCCGGTACCGCACGCTCGATGGGCGTGACGGTCGAAGACTAGCAAGCGAACACACTTCGAGAACGAATTCGATTCTCCAACATAGAGTCATGCCCAAGCACAGCAAGAGATTCAGCACACTGGCGAAAAAGGTCGACGCCGCGCGCCAGTACGCCCTGGACGAGGCAATTCAGATCGTTCGCGACAACGCAACTGCGAAGTTCGACGAGTCGGTTGACATCGCTATCCGCCTGGGGGTCGATCCTCGCAAGGCAGATCAGCTTGTCCGCGGCACCGTCTCGCTTCCACACGGGATTGGAAAGTCGGTCCGTGTGCTTGTCGTTACGCGCGACGCTCGTCAACAGGAGGCTCGTGACGCGGGAGCCGATCATGTCGGCTTCGAGGATGTACTCGAGCGAATCAAGGGGGGATGGACAGATGTCGATGTCGTGATCGCGACGCCCGACGTCATGGGTGAGCTTGGCAAGCTCGGAAAGATCCTCGGTCCTCGCGGACTGATGCCGAACCCGAAGTCGGGTACCGTCACAACCGATATCGCAACGGCGGTGCAGGAGGTGAAGGCCGGCAAGATCGAGTACCGCGTCGATCGCTCCGGTATTGTTCACGCATCGGTCGGAAAGGCCTCGTTTGATCCGGCGAAGCTTCACGACAATATCATGTCCTTCATGGGGAGCGTGATGCGGAACAAGCCGCAGACCTCCAAAGGGAAGTATGTCCGCGGAATCACACTCAGCTCTACGATGGGCCCCGGCGTTCCGATCGTCGAAGGTGTGATGACCGGTATCGCCGACAGGGGATAGTGCTCGAACCCAGGGGTCAATCCCTGTTCGCCTTCCTTGACTATAGAAAACGTACGCACTCGACTCGCTCAGAGCACAGACCATTAATCGTGCGTCGGCACGCTTCTAGCCGGCGGATTCAGCTTCGCGATGCCAGTCGCTGCTGGAAGTACGGTTTAACGTCCGTGATCGGCAACGGCAGCCACAGTGACTGTCGCACACTCAATGATTGAATCTCGAGGATTCGATACCCAGACATGACGAAGGAACGAAAGCAGAAACAGGTGGCGGAAATCGCCCAGCTCCTTGAGGGGGCGACCGGCATCTATTCGATCGACTTCACCGGATTGACGGTCGCCGAGGCGATTCGTCTGCGACGTGAGTTCCGCAAGGCCGGCGTGGTATACAAGGTGGCGAAGAACACATTGATCAAGCGCGCCCTGGCCGACAACGAGAACTTCTCGGGCGTGGCCGAACGGTTCGTCGGTCAGACCGGAATTGCGGTCGGGTATGACGATCCCGCCATGCCGGCGCGTGTGCTCAAGGAGTTCATCGATCCGAAGGTCGAGATCCCAAAGCTCAACTTCGCCGTTCTTGAAACGACGGTCTTCGAGGGTTCACAGCTGAAAGAGCTGGCCGCGATGCCCTCCCGCCTGGATATCATGGCGTCGATCGTCGGATCGCTTCAGGCACCAATCCAGGGTATTGTCGGTTCGATCAACGCCGTCATGCGTGACCTGGCGAATGTGATCGAAGAGGTGGCAAAGAAACAGGCCGCCGCGTAGCCGCCAACCCAGGCGTCGTTCAGAAAGATCTTTATATCACACAATCAATATCAGGAACAGAGTCAATGGCAAACGTTGAAGAACTGGTCGAAACGATCGGCAATCTTACCCTTACCGAAGCTGCCGAGCTGAAGAAGGCGCTTGAGGACAAGTTCGGCGTGACGGCCGCGGCCCCGATGATGATGGGCGCCATGCCGGCCGCTGCTGCAGCCGCCCCGGCGGTTGAAGAGCAGACCGAGTTTGACGTCGAGTTGACCGGCGCCGGCTCGGCCAAGATCAACGTCATCAAGGTCGTCCGCGAGCTGACCGGTCTTGGTCTGAAGGAAGCGAAGGATCTGGTCGAAGGGGCTCCGAAGATCGTCAAGGAGGCCGCCCAGAAGGAGGAGGCCGAGTCGATCAAGAAGAAGCTCGAGGAAGCTGGCGCCCAGGTTACCCTCAAGTAGGAGGGGACCGCGGCAGTCGCCGCCCGTCGTGTGCGACTCCCCGGTGTCCCGATTGTCGGTTCCCATCCACCTGGATGGACCGATGATCAGGGCATCGGGGAGATCGCCGTTTCTATCGGGGCACGATTATTGCCCGTAAAGCAATATCTTCGCCACCGGTTCGTCGCTCTAGGGCCTTGTTCCACGCGAAATCTGAAGAAAACGGGAGTGCTCATCTTGGAACTGCGTGCCGTACGCGCCATGACCGCTTCACCGGAACAGGACCTTCGCTTCCCCATCCAGCACCGACGAGTACGAAGTATTTTTCCGACGACCTACTCCACTCATTCACGGATCCCGCGCGTTGCTCAGCACGATGCGCGTAGGGTCCGTTTGTCGTCTCCACCCTGCAGCGTTCCGTAGACCACGCCAGAACGGGCACCACTTTCCAGTGGACCGTACGAATCGGAACGCCGGACGCGGATCTTCTCTTTCCACCGGAGGACACTACACGTGACATCCATGCGCTCACACTATGAATCGATGAACGGCGCCGCCGGACGAGGGCGGCATACGTTTGCGCGCGTTTCCGAGGTGATCGACCTCCCCGATCTCCTGGACGTACAGATCTCGGCGTATCACGAGTTTCTTCAGAGCGAATTGCCGGCGGGTGAGCGGAAACCGGTCGGTCTCGAGGCCGGGTTCATTGCGAACTTCCCCATTACCGACGCCCGCGAAATCTTCACGCTCGAGTATATCGACTATCGCACCGAGCGTCCGAAGTACAACGTCGAGGAGTGCCGCGATCGCGAGCTGACATACGCCGTTCCGCTGAAGGCCCGGCTCCGCCTTAGCTCCAAGGCCGATCGTGAGTCTGATGATTTCATCGAGACGATCGAGCAGGAGGTCTACCTCGGCAACATCCCGATGATGACCGACCGGGGGACGTTCATCATTAATGGAGCCGAGCGAGTCGTCGTCTCCCAGCTCCACCGTTCGCCGGGCGTCTTCTTCAGCGATGCCATTCACCCGAACGGTACAAGGATCTACTCGGCGCGCATTATTCCGTTCCGTGGCTCCTGGGTCGAGTTCACGACCGACATCCAGAACGTGATGTACGCCTACATCGATCGGAAGAAGAAGTTCCCGGTTACCACCCTCCTGCGAGCTCTAGGATTCTCGAGCGATGAAGATCTTCTGCAGCTCTTCCAGCTCACCGAGGAAATTCCGGTCGCAAAGCTCAATGCCGACTACATGGACCGCGTGATCGCCGGTGATGTCGTCGACATGAACACAGGTGAGATCATCCCGGTCAAGGATCTTCGGCTGACGCAGGCCGAAATGGACCGTATCGTCGCCTCGGGCAGTGATACGGTACGACTCTATACCGAGGAGGCCTCGCAGGCAGATTCGATCATTGTCAAGACGATCCAGAAGGATATCGCACGTTCCGAGGAAGATGCCCTCGAGGCGATCTATCGTCAGCTCCGAAGTGGCGAAGCTCCAGACCTTGAGACGGCCCGCGGTCTTATCGACAAGCTCTTCTTCAATCCGAAGCGTTATGACCTCGGTGAGGTCGGTCGGTATCGTATCAACGACAAGCTGAACCTTGACATACCGGCCGATCAGACGACGTTGACCCGTGACGACATCGTAGCAATCATCTCGTATCTGATCGAGCTGCAACAGGGAAAGAAGCAGGTCGACGACATCGACCACCTGGGGAATCGACGCGTCCGCACCGTTGGCGAGCAGCTTGGCGGTCAGTTCAACGTTGGACTTGCCCGCATGGCCCGCACCATCAAGGAGCGGATGAACATTCATGACATCGAGAACTTCACACCCGCAGATCTGGTCAACGCCCGCACGATTACGTCGGTGATCAACACCTTCTTCGGGACCAACCAGCTCTCGCAGTTCATGGATCAGACGAATCCGCTCGCCGAGATGACGCACAAGCGTCGTATGTCGGCACTTGGACCAGGTGGTCTGACCCGTGAACGCGCCGGCTTCGAGGTTCGAGACGTTCACTACACACACTACGGTCGACTCTGCCCGATCGAGACGCCGGAAGGACCGAACATCGGTCTGATCTCGTCGCTCTGTATTCATGCGCGTATCAACGAGTTCGGCTTCATCGAGACGCCCTATCGCCGCGTGACCAACGGTCGCGTCACCGAGGAGATCGAGTACCTCTCTGCCGACAAGGAAGAGGATCTGATCATCGCCCCGGCAACAGTCGAAGTTGATGCAAAGGGGAAGATCACGGTCGATCGTGTTCGTGCACGTCGGTCGGGTGACTTCGTGGTGGTGGCGCCGGACGAAATTCAGTACGTCGACGTCGCGCCGAATCAGATCGTCTCGGCTGCCGCGGCCCTGATTCCGTTCCTGGAGCACGACGACGCCAACCGCGCGCTGATGGGATCGAACATGCAACGTCAGGGAGTCCCTCTCCTTCGTCCCGAAGCGCCGATTGTCGGCACCGGAATGGAGGGAAGAGTAGCCCGCGACTCCCGTACGCTCATCGTCGCCGAGCGCGACGGTGTGGTCACCTACGTCGACGCAAACGTCATCCGGGTCTGCTACGACTCGACGTTGCCGAAAGACGAGCAGATGGTGCAGTTCACCGACGATCGGAACGTCGAGTATCACCTGACGAAGTTCTTCAGGACGAACCAGGACACGTGTGTCAACCAGACACCGATCGTTCGCGTGGGGCAGAAGTTCAAGAAGGGTGAAGTCCTGGCTGATGGCTGCGCAACGCGGAACGGAGAGCTGGCCCTCGGGCGCAATCTGATCGTTGCGTTCATGCCCTGGCGCGGATACAACTTCGAGGACGCCATCGTTATCTCCGAGCGTGTAGTGACGGAAGACGTCTACACCTCGGTCCATATCGAGGAGTTCACGACGCACGTCCGGGACACGAAGCGTGGGGAAGAGGAGTTGACACGTGAAATCCCGAACGTCTCCGACGAGGCGGTTCGGAACCTCGACGAGAACGGCATTATCCGCGTTGGGAGCGAAGTCCGCGAGAGCGACATCCTTGTTGGGAAGATCACCCCGAAGGGAGAGACCGATCCGACGCCGGAAGAGAAGCTCCTCCGAGCAATCTTCGGTGACAAGGCCGGCGACGTGAAGGACGCCTCGCTCAAGGCTCCTCCGGGCATGAAGGGGGTCGTTATCGGTGCGCAGCTCTTCAGCCGACGCATCGTGAAGAAGGACTCCGATATCCGCAAGGAGGAGAAGCGTCGCCACGAGCTGCTCGATCGACATCTGACCGACACGCTCGAGACCTACAATCGCAACCTCGCGGAGAAGCTCGCATCGCTTCTGGAGGGAGAGGTCTCACTCGGTATTCGGGACCTGGCTGGCCAGACAATCATCCGTGCAGGGACTACCGTCCGATTGGATTCCTTCACATCAAAGTTGAACGATGGGTTCGATTTGGCGCAGCTCGCTGTGGACGAGCCCTGGGTGGAGAACAAGAGGAAGATGACGCTTGTCAAGAAGGCGCTGGACAACTACAAGAAAGTGGTCGAGCTGGCGTTGGATGACAACCGGATCGAGAAGAACAAGGTGGCGCAGGGAGATGAGCTGCAGCCGGGCATCATGCAGATGGCGAAGGTCTACGTCGCCAAGAAACGTAAGCTCCAGGTCGGCGACAAGATGGCCGGCCGGCACGGAAACAAGGGTGTTGTCGCGAAGATCGTTGCGGTCGAGGACATGCCCTTCCTTCCGGACGGGACACCGGTCGACATCGTCCTGAATCCACTTGGCGTGCCGTCGCGAATGAACCTTGGGCAGCTCTACGAGACGGCCCTTGGTTGGGCTGGACGGAAGCTGGGACTCCGCTTCTCAACACCGATCTTTGATGGCGCCCGTTGGGACGACGTCGCAGAGTGGCTCCGAAAGGCAGAGCTCAACGATTCGGGAAAGACCGATCTCCATGACGGCAAGAGTGGTGAGCGCTTCGATCAGCAGGTAACGGTTGGCGTCATCTATATGATGAAGCTCTCGCACCTTGTCGAGGACAAGATCCATGCCCGGTCGATTGGACCGTACTCGCTCATCACGCAGCAACCACTGGGTGGCAAGGCGCAGTTCGGCGGCCAGCGATTTGGAGAGATGGAAGTCTGGGCCCTGGAGGCGTATGGCGCTGCCAACGTTCTTCAGGAGATCCTGACCGTGAAGTCGGACGACGTCCATGGTCGTGCGAAGGTCTACGAGGCGATCGTGAAGGGGGACAACCTTCCGGAGCCGAACATCCCAGAGTCCTTCAACGTCCTTGTGCGCGAGTTACAGGGTCTTGGGCTCGAAGTGAAGATCGACTGACGATTCCCACGAGGGATCGAATGCGGTTCCGGTGGCGGGTTTTCCGCGCCGGTCTTCCGGGGACCTCCCCGCAGTTACTGACGAAGCAATCAGACCATATACCGGGAGATACACGTGGTCGTACAACAGAATCAGATCGTCGGACAGAACTTCCGTCGGATCATGATCAAGCTGGCCTCGTCGGACGACATCCTCAATCGTTCGCATGGCGAGGTGACGAAGCCCGAGACGATCAACTACCGATCGTTCCGTCCGGAGAAGGACGGTCTCTTCTGCGAGAAGATCTTCGGGCCGGTGCGCGACTGGGAGTGCCATTGCGGCAAGTACAAGAGGATCAGGTACAAGGGGATTATCTGCGATCGTTGTGGTGTCGAGGTGACGCAGAAGTCCGTGCGCCGCGAGCGGATGGGGCACATAGCCCTCGCTGTTCCGGTCGTCCATATCTGGTACCTCAAGTCGCTTCCTTCCAAGATCGGTGCAGTACTCGGTCTACCGACCAAGGATGCCGAGCGCATCGTCTACTATGAGTCGTACGTCGTTGTGCAGCCGGGCCAGACAGGCCTGCAGGTCAACGACCTTCTGACCGAAGAGCAGTATCTCGATATCATGGCGTCGCTCCCGCCGTCAAACGACGAGCTGGATGACGAAGATCCCCGCAAGTTCATCGCGCTGATTGGTGGCGAAGCGGTGAAGGAGCTGCTGAAGAGAATCAAGCCTGACGAACTCGCCGTCGTTTTGCGCGAGCAGGTGAAGAACGAAACGTCGCAGCAGAAGAAGGCAGAGGCCTTGAAGCGCCTCCGCGTTCTGAACGCATTCCGCGAACGTCCCGAAGGGGAGGGTGATCCGAATCACGCGGAGTGGATGGTCCTCGACGTCATTCCCGTTATCCCCCCCGAGCTCCGTCCTCTCGTGCCGCTCGAGGGTGGTCGGTTCGCGACGAGCGATCTGAACGATCTCTATCGTCGTGTCATCATCCGCAACAACCGTCTGAAGAGGCTGATCGATATTGACGCCCCGGAGGTGATTCTCCGGAACGAGAAGCGCATGCTCCAGGAGGCTGTCGATTCCCTCTTCGACAACTCACGTCGTGGTTCTGCCGTTCGGAGCGATTCACAGCGTGCGCTGAAATCGCTCTCCGATATGCTGAAAGGGAAGCAGGGCCGCTTCCGTCAGAACCTCCTTGGAAAGCGTGTCGACTACTCGGGTCGTTCGGTGATCGTCGTCGGTCCGGAGATGCGTCTCCATGAGTGCGGCATTCCCAAGGATATGGCCGTTGAGCTCTTCAAGCCATTCATTATCCGCAAGCTGATCGAGCGGGGTCACACAAAGACCGTGAAATCGGCCAAGAAGGTGGTGGAGAAGAAGACGACCGAGGTGTGGGACATTCTTGAGTCGGTGATTGACGGGCATCCGGTCCTTCTCAATCGCGCGCCGACACTCCACAGACTTGGCATTCAGGCGTTCCAGCCTCGTCTGGTTGAGGGTAAGGCCATCCATCTCCATCCGCTGGTCTGCACGGCCTTCAACGCCGACTTCGACGGCGACCAGATGGCAGTTCACGTCCCGTTGAGCTACGACGCTCAGCTCGAGGCTATGCTGCTGATGCTGTCGTCGCACAACATCATCTCGGCGCAGAGTGGTGACCCGGTCGCGGTGCCGTCACAGGACATGGTTCTTGGCTGCTACTACCTGACCAAGACCCGCCCCGGCGTCGCCGGCGAAGGGAAGATGTACTCGTCGACCGACGAGGTGATCGTCGCCCACAACACGGGGAGACTCCACCTCCATGCGCGCATAAAGGTTCGCATCGACGGGAAGATGATCGAGACCTCGACCGGTCGCGTGATCTTCAACCTGATTGCCCCAAGCGAGCTTGGCTATATCGATACCCTTCTTACCAAGAAGGAGTTGACCCGACTGATCAGCGAGTGCTTCAGGAAGGCGCGCTCGATCAAGACGGTCCGCTTCCTGGACGAGTTGAAGAATCTCGGATTCAGCTACTCGACACGTGGTGGTCTTTCGGTCGCCATTTCGGACGTCATCGTTCCGAACGAGAAGAACGAGATCATCGCCAAGGCGCAGAAGGAGATCGACCGACTCCAGAGCTTCTACATGGAAGGGGTCATCACGAATGGCGAGCGTTACAACAAGGTGATCGACGTCTGGTCGAACGCCACGAATCGCGTCCTTGCTCACCTGCAGCAACAGCTGAAGGCGACGGATCACGGGTTCAACACCTTCTGGATGATGCTCGACTCGAAGGCGAGAGGTTCGACAGATCAGATCCGCCAGCTTGCCGGCATGCGTGGTCTTATGGCCAAGCCGCAGAAGTCGATCTCGGGCGCCATGGGCGAGCTTATCGAGAACCCCATTACGTCGAACTTCAAGGAAGGACTCTCGATCCTCGAGTACTTCATTTCGACGCACGGCGCTCGAAAGGGTCTCGCGGACACTGCTCTCAAGACGGCAGACGCCGGTTACCTGACACGTCGTCTGATAGACGTCGCGCAGGATGCCATCATCTCCGACTCTGACTGTGGAACGATTCGTGGTATCGAGATGAGGGCGTTGAAGGATGGCGAGAATATCAAGGAGCACCTCCACGAGCGTATCAAGGGGCGTGTTGCCCTCGAGGATATCGTCAACCCGATCGACAACACGCTCATCGTGAAGAAGGGAGACCTGATCACCGAAGAGGTGGCCAAAGAGGTCTCGGAGACATCGATTGAGGCGGTCAACATCCGCTCGGTCCTCACCTGCGAATCGCGTCGCGGCATCTGTGCCAAGTGCTACGGAACCAACCTGACGACCGGCAACATCGCCAACGTTGGCGAGGCGGTCGGCATCATTGCTGCGCAGTCGATCGGCGAGCCAGGTACGCAGCTCACGCTCCGCACCTTCCACACCGGTGGAACGGCATCGCTTATCTCGGCGCAGTCGACGGTGCAGACCAAGAACGAGGGACGGGTTGCGTTCGAAGGGGTGAAGTACATCGAGAGGATGGATGAAGATCCCGACACCGGCATCTCCGAGATGACACGTATCGTCACCGGCCGTGCCGGAGCGGTCGCCATCATGGATGCCGACAACCGGGTTATCCATCGCTATGACGTCGCCTACGGATCGACACTCAAGATCGCCGAGGGGCAGGCTGTCTCGAAGGGAGACACCCTCTACGAATGGGATCCATATAACAACGTGATCCTCACGGATCGCGAAGGCTACATCCGCTACAAGGATCTCATTGCCAATGTCACCTATCGTGACGAGCCAGACGAGCAGACCGGATACATCACAAAGGTGACCATCGATTCGAAGGACAGGACACGGAGCCCGTCAATCGAAATCGTCGACGACCAGGGGAACCTCCTTCAGCCGTACGTCATTCCCGTTCGTGCCCACATCAACGTGGAGGAAGGGGAGCTGGTGCAGCCAGGAACGATCGTGGCGAAGATCCCGAGAGACGTCGGCAAGACACGAGACATCACCGGCGGTCTCCCGCGCGTGACGGAGCTGTTCGAGGCCCGCTCGCCCCAGCAGCCGGCGGTCGTCTCCGATATCGACGGCATCGTCTCCTATGACAAGCCAAAGCGTGGTAACCGAGTCCTTGTCGTCACGTCGCTTGACGGCAGAACCCGCATGGAGTACACGATCAGCTTCGGCAAGCACGTGCTAGTTCAGGAGGGTGACTTTGTCAAGGCGGGTGAGAGGCTCAGCGACGGTGCGATCGATCCGCACGACATTCTCCGAATCAAGGGTGTGAGTGCTGTTCAGGAGTACATCGTCAACGAGATTCAGGAAGTCTACCGGATGCAGGGCGTGACGATCAACGACAAGCACATCGAGGTGATCGCGCGGCAGATGCTCCACAAGGTGCGGATCATCGATCCGGGCGATACCCGATTCCTGGAAGGGGATCAGATCGACCGCGTGAAGTTTATGGAGGAGAACGACGACGTCAAGACGAAGGTCGTGATCACCGAGAAGGGGGACAGCCGCTTCAAGGTCGGGTCGCTCGTTCCGAAGCGGAAGTTCAAGGAGACGAATGCCGAGCTGAAGAAGAAGGAGAAGAAGTCGGCGCAGGCGCGTGAGGTGGAACCGGCGACCTCCGAGCCGCTCCTCCTCGGCATCACGCAGGCCTCGCTTACGACGGAATCGTTCATCTCGGCCGCCTCCTTCCAGGAGACAACGAAGGTTCTGACAGACGCCGCCGTCGAGGCAAAGGTCGACAACCTCCTTGGCCTGAAGGAGAACGTCATCATGGGCCGACTGATCCCGGCTGGTACGGGTCTGAAGGTCTATCGCGACATTCTGGTCGACAGCGAGAACGGCAACATCATCGACGCCTTCGACACGAAGTCGACATCGAAGGATGTGACGCCGTCGAAGGCGATGAAGGCGCTCGCTGACTGATAGCACGCCTTTGCAAGGCGCGTAAATCTGCCTTTCTGTAAATCGGCCCTTTGCAAGGCGCGCTGACAGAGAGGCCCGCCAACGCTAACAGAGAACGCTCCCGGTGGTGTAATTCCGCCGGGAGCGTTCTATCTTTACGGCTCTTCCCCGCAACAACACCCAACAACTCTGCCCGCGCTGCGCCATACATGCTCGCAAACACGTTCTGCCATCTGCCCCGCATTGGACTGCAACGAGAGACCCGTCTTTGGAACGAGGGGGTCCGGACCTGGAACGACTTTGGTGAAGTGAACGCCGTCGTTCGTCACCCCGTGCAGATCAAGGCGCTGCAGCGTCATCTGGACCGATCAAGAAAGGCGCTCGAGAACTTCGACGCCACCTATTTCGTCGACACGATGCCGTCGAGCGAGTCGTGGCGGCTGCTCCATGAGTTTGCCGGACGGACCGCCTACCTGGATATCGAGACGAGTGGTTCCCTGGTCGATCGTGGCGACTATGTCACAACGGTCGCGTTGTACGACGGCAACGAGGTGCGCGAGTACATTTACGGTCGGAACCTGGATGATTTCATGGACGACCTCAACAGCCACGATCTCCTTGTCACCTACAACGGCAAGTGCTTCGACATTCCCTTTATCGAATCCTATTTCGGGAAGAAGGTGAAGGCGCCGCAGGTCGATCTCCGTTTCGTCTTTCAATCGCTTGGATACAAGGGAGGGCTGAAGGGTGTTGAACGGAGTCTCGGTTTGGACCGTGGTGATCTGGATGGCCTGGATGGATACTTCGCCGTTCTCCTCTGGAAGGAATATGTCGAGACCGGAAGCGAGCACGCGCTCGACACGCTTGTCGCCTACAACGTGGAAGACACGGTGAACCTGGAACGACTGGCAGCAATCGCCTACAACCTGAAGGTGCGCGAGACGCCGTTTACCGGCATCCTCGAAATGCCGGTCACAGAGCCTAGCGTCGTCTCCTCCCGCCAGCCCCACATGCCGACAATTGATCGGATTCGAAAGCGATATCGGGCGTGGGGGTGATGGGAAGTCCGAAGGATGAAGGATGAAGGATGAAGGATGCAGGACGGGGATGATGCATGAAGGATGAAGGATGAAGGAGTGGGCTGGTGGGATGAAGGAGGGGGATGAAGGGTGAAGGAAGGGGCTGGTGGGATGAAGGATGAATTGGAATCGCCCCTCGGCTCGATTGTTCGGGCTTGCTGCGCCGAACGAGTTGGCGGCCATGATTGCCGCGAATGCAGTTTCAACGTTTGTTCTCGACGACACCACAACGTGTGTGCGGCGTGATCGGCAGAACACCCGCGCTTGACGACCTTTG
>CAYWXV010000006.1:47106-111233 GCA_964462535.1 uncultured Alphaproteobacteria bacterium | reverse complement strand
CACGCTCAAGATTCAGGAACTCTCGGCGTACTCGCTGACCGTTCTCGGCATACAGGCCACCGAATGGTTCGTGGTCGACGGTCCGAATCACCAAACCCGTATCATTGAGGATGACCCGCGTCGACCCAAGGTGATCAATGAGGGGATAGGTCCGTTGGCCATCCGGCGCATACTGGATCAACTCCTCCGATATTCCTCCATACCCCAGATACTCCACCGGCGCGATGTAGACCATCGTGGCTGGTATCTCGCACGCCACCGTCTGCATCCCGTGGTAGACCGCGTGCTGCGTGCGACCGGAGAGGGGATGATGCGAGCCAGCACGATGAGTTACGGTCGATGGCGATTTATGGCGTGAAGATCGGCAGTGCGACTTGGACAGGCTTCACCATCTTATTATCTACACGTGTGCTCACTCGTCCAGCACGCACGGCGAATTATCAATGTAGATTCCTCCAGTACTTCCATCTCTTCCGCACGGAATACCACGCTCAAGAAGGACATGGGCAACCGCGTCACGATACGCCCATCGTTCTGCTCGTAGATCGTAGATCCGATGTAGCCTCCCGTCTCTCCTTATTGAAAAGCCATCCTGGATCTCGGCGGGAGACAAGGGTAGTAGAATCTTCCGTACCGTATCCAGAACATCCTGTGTATATGTTGGCATTACCTGCGCAAGCGCGCTATCGACGGTAAAGACGAATCGACGATCACGAGAAGCAAGTGCAATGCGGAGACTACTGTCTCTTCCTCCCTTCTTGTACGAAATACCATACTCTCTGTGAATTGCGCCCAGCAATCCGGTAGCCGTGATGGCTCTCTCATACGACTCTCCGGTCCTTCCATTTGCAACCACGACAAGAACGTACTTTGGTGCGGTTGTAGGGTATGTAACCGCACACATGAAATCTCGAAACGAGACATTATTAATTGAATCATAATCTGATTGACTCACGCCATCAACTGTACACAAGAGCAGCGCATAAAAAACACACCAAATAATGCGTTGAGTTGCGATAGAGATCGAAACAATGAAAACTCTAATCACCATTTCCTATTCCTCGCACGTAATAATCATACAACATCTTCGGGTTCATTGGCATTGTAGACGTCGGATCACTTGTCATGAAATATTGTCCTCGATGATTGGGACGAATGGGCAATCCAGCCTTTCTGCCTAGCTCATTTATTTCATTGATTGTTACGAATTCCTCTTCATTATCCCATTGACCAGCCGTATATCCTGATTGATTATCTAGGCGATTCTGAGCACCATCGAAATCATCGAGATAATGATTTGCATGAATCACCTCTTCTAGCAAACAGACCGCGGAAGACCATGAAAAATCAGCTATAGAAACAGAATGTTTGCCTGATGCGTCGCGAGAACTGCCACCAGAACCCCATTGAAGGGCTAGATTAGATTCCCAGCTCAGCACGCGAGTGCTTGGATTGTACTGATTTCCCTCTGAATTCTCCCAAGGTCGAATTTGAACGACATAGTCTGTTCGATCAATCAATCTGTCTAGATGCTTTGCCATTCGTTTCGATCGCAGGAATCTCAGCGCTTTGTAGAATGCCTGTTTATAATTCTCCTTCTGCTCGTCAGTCCAATCCAGACCGTCAAAGTTGAACTCGATTTCCTCCCCACCCCGATCCGACAACCGCAACGGATTCGACGCGCCGTATTGGTACGGTGTCATCCCGGGATACTTCTCCCAACGCGGATCGATCGACACGAATCGACCCAACTCCGACTCGTACTGCCGCTTCCCAAGATTCACCAGATCCGATTCACGGTCCGTCTCCCTGTCCAGGAACGAATGACTCCGCTCCGCGATCGCTCCCGCCAGAATCCCGCCGAACGGCTCGTAGTCCTGTGACCACACGATCGTCCCTCCCGTATCCACCGCCGCCCGCCCGCTGCCGATGTCGTCGAACAGCTGATACTCTATCCTTCCATCCGGTCGAACGATCAGGCTCGATACTTCTCCGACTCCGCGCGCGATGTACGCATGCGGCGCCAGCGCCACGCTCGTCACGCCCGTCGTGCACTGCGCCCCCTGAACCGTCTGTCCGTGCCATTCCGAGAAGTGCTCCTTGTTTCCGCCAAGCACGTAGTACACCCAAGCATAACCCATCATGCTGTCCGGCTGAGATCCCTTGTACAACCGCTTCTGCTCACGCTCGCCCGAGGCCGAGTACCGGTACCGCCAGTCCAGTTCCTCCAGTCCCCCGACGTCCCACACGAACCGGCGCGTCAATCCTCGGTAGCTGTACTGCATCGCGTCGGTACGGATCACGTTCCCGAGTCCGTCTCGCAATCGCCGAGCTGTCATCGCTCCGTCCACGTTATAGCTGAAGAGTCTGCTGCCGAGAGTGGTGTTCGTGGTGTCTTTCGTCACTGTCGACAGAAGATGGTTCGGGCCGGTGCTGGTCGTCCCATACGCGTACGTCGTCGTCAGAAGACCCGACAGGGGATCGGGAACCACGTTCGTCAGACGGTTCCCCACCGAGTCGTACGTGTAGTCCCGCTCCACCAATGACGTCGGCCCGCCCCACCCCACCAGACGCTGCACCGCGTCGTAGCCGTACAGCAGACTGTCGTACACCCCGGCTCCCTGCTTCCACCGCTGCTGCGTGATCTGACCCGTCGAGTCGTACCGCAGGATCTGACGGAAGATGTTCGTCCCGCCCCGCGTCGCCACCAGCGAGTCCAGCCACTTCCGACGGTTGTAGGCGTAGTCCACCACCACGTCCGGCGTCACGTACTTCATGGACTCCACCTGATTGGTCTGCGTGTAGGCATAGACGATCTCCGCCGTGTCCGGGCGTTCCGTTGTCATGTCCTGATAGCGCGGCTGCGTGATCGCTCCGCCGCTGGAGAGTCCCCCGTTCCGATCCAGACGTGTCCAGACCGAGTCGACGCGACCGTTGTAGTCGTAGCCGTACCAGGTCCGGAAGGTATGCAGCGGATCGGAGACCCGGACCTCCGTCACCTGATTGAGGGAATTGTAGCGATAGTAGACCGCGTCGAAACCCAGATTCTCGGTGTAGCGCAGAAGGGCCTCGACCCGTCCCCGCTCGTCGTAGCTGAGAACCACGTAATGGTACGGCTCTCCTCCATGCTCCCGATAGGCGACGGCCACCTCCCGTCCCCGTCCGTTGCGGACGATTCCCCTCGGCGCCAGCGAGTCCCAGCGCGCATGGCTCGGGAAGGTCGACCAGATGGCGCCGCTCCGCGACGGCAGCGAGTCGTACGAGATCGCGATCCGGGGGAAGTGAGGATACTTCGCCACGTCCTCGAAGTCGTCCAGATCGGCCGAGGGGGCGAGGACCGGATACCAGTAGGAGACGGGGTGGGCCAGCATCGGCGTGTCGGGGGGTAGGGCGTCACCCAGCAGGCCATTGGCCGGAAGATCGCAGCCGACGATCTGGAGAGAGTCCAGAGGCCAGAACCGGGGGATCGAATCGGTCGGCGTCTGCCAGACGGTTTCATTGACGGTGAGGATCGCGCAGATCCCGTCCGTCCGCAACGTATCGGCGCTGACCTGGTCGGTCAGACGGTTGAGGTTCGGCGCCGACTGCAGGCCGCGGTCTCCCTTCCCGTCGTCACGGGCGCCGGTCTCCGGGGGATCGAACCCGCCGATGTCTATGGAATCCCCCAACCCTCCAGATCCAATGACCGCCTCGCCGATCAGGACGATCCGATTCAGATCGTCGTACTCGTTGAACGTGATAGTGCCGACGTTGGCCTGTCCCTGCGTCTGCGAGAAGCGGGGATTCCCCAGGAGATCGTAGGCGTAGCTGACGGTTCCAATATCGGGCTGGATCTTGTAGCGGACCTGCCCCCACTGGTTGTACCAGTAGCGGGTCGTGTCCCCCGCCGGATTGATGACGCTGGTGAGCCGACCGAGCGGATCGTAGTTGTAGCGCGTCGTCAGCTTCAGCCCGCCGCTGTCGGCGATCTCCCGTCGCAGGTTGCCGAGCCCATCCTTGACCTGGGCGAACCGTGTTCCGTTCTCGTTGGCGGTGACGGTCACCATCACGTCTCCGTAGAAATCCTGATCGGTGAAGCCCAGCATACCGGGATCGGCGGTGTAGTAGTCGACGGATGTCCAGGTGCCGTCGGAGTTGTAGGTCCGGATGGGCCAGCCCATCGCGTTGTAGACGGTCGCCACGGAGTCCAGGACTTGATCGAGGGTCCGGAGTCGCAGACCGTCGCCGCTGTATCCATGCCGGATGGTGTCAAGGCGATCGGGATCGTTATGGGGACCGATGGCGATCTCGGAGAAGAGAAGACGATCGTCGGCCCCCAGGCGATGACGGACCATGCTTCTGCGGGCGGTCTGGCCGGTGCCCAGAAGATCGTACCTGTTCGCGGTATGCTCGATGTCGTCCACCTTCGCGACGACCGTGACGAATCGCGTCGTGTCGTCGTGGATGTAGTCGAGCGTGATGTCGGCGCGATCGGACTGCGTCCGGTACTCGCCGTAGATGTCGATGCGGGGACGGAGGTCTTCGGAATAATCCCCCCCGACCATCGTGATCCCGTCTCCGATCGACGTCACCTTCAGCGAGACGTTCAACACGTCGCCGGGGGACATGGCGCGAAGATCGGCCGAGTCGGCGGTGAGATTCAGACGGAGTCGATACCCGCCGTCGACGGCGGTCACTCCCGATCCGCCGGACGCAAGGACACCCCCTTTCCTCTCTTTCGCACGCTCCTCCGCGGGGGGATCCTCGATCACCGAATTGAAGACGAATGTCTCGTCGATATCGAGTTCCGGAATCTCCACCTGAAGATGGATCCATTCCCCCTCCACCGCGCTGATGGCTATTTCCAGAAATGCGCTGTCGATCGCGATGGCCTGTGCAAGGGGTCCCGTGGAATCGACGACATAGGTCAGCCTCCCGACGTAGCCGTCGGCCTCGGAGTAATCGTTGAACGGGAGCTTCTCGTCGCACGACGAGGCCAGGCGTCGTTCGTCTTTCCGGGTTGTCGCCGATGCCCCGCCACACGCTCCCTGTGGTATGACGGCGACCGGAAGGGCGGCGATCAGTCGATCCCGCAGAGCGGATGTGGCGTACGCTCCCTCGATCGTGTCGGCCTCGATATGATACGATGGAGTATAGTCGGGCCAGTAGTGGATCGTATCGACGCGCCGGTGATGCGTGGTCATTCCATAGAGTTCCAGTGTCCTTCTTCCAGAGAAGGTGATCGAATCATCGACTCCGCTCAACGGAAAATCGAGCGGCATCCAGACTCCCTCCAGACGACCGTTCCTGTCATACTCCATCCGGGTATACCAGCCATTGGCGTCCAGCGCCCCGGTCACCTGGCCGAAAAAACCACGTCCGACGAACGTCGTGATGGAATCGATGAAGAGACCGCCGGCGTCGGCCTTGCGAAGGAGATTCCACTCCGAACTCGGTTTCTGGTAGAGATGGCCGTAATAGGCCGGAGGAAGCGTCGTGGTATCGACGACGTTCGCGTTCGTCATGCGCAACGCCTTCCGGGTCTCGGCCGTGCAGCCGCCGAACGGATCATCGGAACAGACGGAATAGGAATAGCTGATGAGCTGCTTCGCCCCCACGGCGTTCGTCTTGCTCGTCAACAGATTGGATCCGCCGAATCCACGACCGTACGTGTACGACGCCCCGAATCTCTGGAGCCCGTTCTCCCCGATGATCGTATCGGAGACAGGTTTTCCGCGCCACTCGAAATGATCGATGGAACGCGAGACACCGGACACGATCTGGCCGGAGGAATCCGCGCGGACGACGCGCCGTTCGATTCCGGTGACCGCGGGGAAGGTGCGCGTCGCCTCGGCGCTGTCCTCGTAGATGACCGCCACGGGTTCCTTGTACATGACCTCCTCCCACTTCTTCCCCACCACGCGCGAGTCCTTGACCGTATCGCGGTAGTAGAAGAAGTTCTCGATGCTCGCGAACTTGTCGAACACCCATCCATGCCACATGTAGGTGGTGTCGATGCGCGGGAGTGCCAGATAGTGGGTCGTATCGCGGTACATGACCGTCGGCGGACCCGAGGCCCGATGCGTCACAGCGATCCTGCGTGTTATCCCGATACCATGGTTGTTCGTCAACCCCGTGTCTCCCATGCTCAGAACCGTGTCGGTCGCATAACTGAATGTCTGTATCGAACCGACGGCGGGTCCGGTGGGGGCTGTACCGATCTGAACACTGTTTCCACTCGATACCGGCAGGATGACATAGTCCGAGCGGGGACCCGTTCCCGGGATGCTCGACCCCTGCGCGAACGCGGTGACATTGGATGTCGTGATGTCCCCCGCCTGCTTCGATGTCCCGGTCGCTTCGGTATGACGCGGTCCGGGGATCTTCAGACTGATCGACGGCAAGGTCCAGTACTGGAACGAGAACGTCGTCATCGACGACGCTCCCGTTACTTCATCGGTCGAGGTCACGGATGAATTGACGAGTCGCGTCTGCTCATCATCCGAGTACGTGAACGTGTAGGCGTCGCGCCGAAGGACTGCGCCCCCCCTATCCCCCTTGATTACTGTATCGACGACGTTGTTCAACTTCCACCCCTGGCCGGACACGCCGACGATCGTATCGGAACTCGGACTCTTGTAAGCGATCCGATAATCGGCCGTCGGCTCGTAGACACGCTTCAATCGATAATTCTTCAATCGAAGCATGACATTCGATCCAGTGTTCGGGAACCCGAAACCCTGATACGTGCGATAGTATGGCTCGTACTCGAACTCCGTCACGCGGTCTTCGGGATCGATGATCTTCGTCACGTATCCCAGGAACGACTTGAAGATCTCCTCCGACTGTTCACTGTACTCCGCATATTCATCGGCCACCGATGTCGGCAGACCCGCGTTCGCATACGGGAAGATTTCGGTCGACTCCGCCGTTCCGCTCCGGTTGATCAGGTTGAACTGCACCTTCGTCGTCCGCCCCATGGCGTGAACCGTCATCGTATTGTATCCGAATGAGATGCCGTGACCGTCGAAGCTCGTAATCAGCGCGCGCCCTCGCGTTGTGTCCTGATACGGGAGCGCCGTGAAATAATTGAAGGTTCCGGGATTGTGACGCCCGCGATAGAACGACATGAGAATGTTGTTGCCGACACGGATCTCCTCCAGATAGAAGATCGTCGGTCCGCCCCACTTCCCTCCCGTGTGGTTTTCATCGGATGAACGGTAGGGCTTGAAACCGTATGGTACGGGCCATTCACGGAAGACATACTCCAGTCCGTTGCCGTCGAACCAGCGCAGGATTCTGGGAAGGAGAGGGTATCTGGCCGCCTCGTTCACCTCCTGCAACTCCTCCTGAATGTGCGGCGACAGCTCTTCCCAATCGGCATAGGTCACCTCCGCATATCCCCGCTCATTCGCGGTCATCGGAACATAGATTCCAGTATAGAGTTCGGCAACGCTGTCCGGCGAATTGATGTGGTCGTCTTCGTTATTGACGTAATGGTAGAGATCGAGCGTCCCGCCGTCTGCTCGTAGAATCCGGATGACATCCGTGAATTCCTGGTATGAAGGATACGCGTCGGCGCCGAAATCGACCATGCGATTGCAGACATCGTATCCGTCGATCACCCAGTTCAGATCCCCATCGTTGAACGATGTAATAGAGGAATTGAAGATGCGCGAGCTGTCATAGCAGTGGAATGTAAACGCGGTCGAGATGACATTGATCGCGAAACCATTGACGCCAAGAATCCATGCCGGCCGATTCTGATGGAAGCGATTCCAACCATCGTACTCCGATCCCAGTTCGCGATCCGCCAGATTATACTCCTTGTAGGCCGTGAAGGCAACGCTTCCACAGTAGTTCAAGTCCACGGAAATCGGATAGGTGTCGACGGTATACGACGAGATCGGATAGGAGTACGAGACATTTCCGTTCGCATTGGAGACATTCAGTTTGCCGTCGACGGAAATGATCGAACCATGTTCGAATCCCCGCTCGTCGTACAAGTCCTGCGCCTTCTTGAGATCGAAGACGGATTCGCCGTATTGAGCCAGCAGAGGAGTGTTCCAAACCAGAACGAGGAGAATCAGCAGCGAACGGGAAGATGAGGTGATCGTAGACATGGCGATGAAGGGGAATACATGAATTATCGTGTGATGATGATCGGATAGGTCCCGACCGGCTCGTGCCGGTCGAGAACACGGAGCACATAGTAGCCGCTTGCAAGTCGACTGACGTCAAGACGCCGTAGAACCGATTGCCCGGATTCTATGAAGACCTCGGCGCGAAACTCGACACGCCCGTTGACGGCGATGACCTCTACTGTGTATGGTCCTTCCGGAAGCGTGGTCAGTTCGACCTGTGTCGAAATCGCGGACGGATTCGGGAAAATCCGGACGCTCCCGGATGGAATCGAGGCAAGTGGTTGCCCACGTGTTTCGCGATTCGTGTCCGGCCGACCGACGGCGACATCGAATTTCGGGAACCGATAACTGAGTGCGCCCGAGAGATCACGACGTCCCGGATCGCGAAGATCCTGTGTGGGGTTGATTTCGACCGCGATGAATGGACCAGTCTGGAATCTGCCGACATGCTCCAGATCAATCGTACCGACCGTATCCAGCCCATGTTGGCCGAAGATGATGATCGGCCGCAACGAATCGACGACTTCCCGACCGACTGCAACCTTTCCTCGCAAATAGATCACCAGATCACGAAGCGAGTCGGGATTGACACGTTGTAGCGCGAACGACGCCGTCCTTCGACCCCATGAAGGCCAGGTGATTCGCGTCACGCCTACTTTGCGCGACCAGGGAACACCGTCATGGCACGCATCGACGAATTCGTCGCCACGACGCACGGCGCTGTCGATACCCGGATCGCGCCCCCAGCGAATCTCGACGGGGAGATAGTTACGGTACCGGTCGCGGCGACCGATGATGGTATCCCGGTAACAGTCGAAATTGAGGTGGGCTACCTTGAGAATCGCATAGCGATCGGTGAAGAGCGAATCCTCTCCCGCCTGCGCGTGCGCAACGCCCGGCGCAGTCAAGGCAAAAAGAGAAACGGCCAGGACAAGTGTAGCGGCGGAAGACGAATTCCGCCAGATTGGGATGAGCATCGGGGTCTCCGATTATCTGCGGAAAGGATGCGAAGAACGAAGGGGCGCAACGTACAACGGGCCACCCTAACGGCGCAATTACCCCAAAGGGTAAAAAACAGGGATGATGAGCGTATTGAAATGAGCAGTTACGCTCAAGGTAATAGTAACGGTGACGCAATGCCATGCACAATGTCGGTTGGGCGATTCTGAGTCAGAATCATCATTATTGATGTCCGACATGGGCCGTCCCCGGGGGACGGTGGTTTGCGCAGCGTCGTGAGATCGCAGCGCCGTGCACCATGGGCACACGACATCCCAAACGACAAGAACCGGCAACATGCGCGATTTAATGTGATCAATTCGGTGGTGGATGTGCTGGTGTCGCGGGTCGCGTCCAAGACCCCACGTTGCAGTATCCCTATGTGCACTCGTGACGCTGTGGAGACTACTTGAAACGATGGTCAATCGTTCGTCGGAGAGAGAGCGTTCAACGCAGAGGGCGCAGAGGTGCGCAGAGGTTGAAATGGATGAGGCGGCAACGACGGATACAGCAATTCAACCTCTGCCACTGCGGACGTCCAAAGCCACGCATCCAACATCCCCTGGGGTGGTCTTCTCTCGCGAAACATCTCTCGCGAAGCATCTAACGTCCGCGTCAGCGGACTACTAACGCGAAACCCTCACACTCGCACCTTTGCCACGCATCCAACACGGTCGGTTCGATTGTCGACGGTAAGCGTTCCGCCGTGCGCTTCGACGATTTGACGGGAGAGAATCAGGCCAATGCCGCTTCCCTCCGGTTTGGTGGTGAAAAAGGGAACAAACAGGTTGGCTGGGTTCGCGATACCGGGCCCTTCGTCCTCTATCGCGATTTCGACTCCTCTTCCCATTTCGCGCCAGTTTATCCCCACACCTCCCCCGGTTTCCAACACGGCGTCTACAGCATTGTGGATAAGGTTGATGAGTACCTGCTCTATCTGCCCTCGGTCGATGCGGATTGTCATTGATGGACCGGGGTGGATCTCCACAGCGCGGCGCATTTCCATCCGCGCGACACCGTCGATCAATTCCGCCACCTCGACCGGGACGAGCGACGGACGCGGGAGACGGGCCAGGCGGGAATAGGCTTCCAGAAACCGAGAGAGGGCGCCGGCACGGGAGCTGATCACCTCAAGCCCGCGACGCATGTCGTCACGCCAGTCGTCGGGCTTCGGTTCGCGATCGAGCAGACGATCCAGGCTGTCGGCAATTGAGGTGATTGGAGCGAGTGAATTGTTCAGCTCGTGCCCCAGCACACGGACCAGCCGTTGCCACGCCTGCAATTCCTCTTCGCGCAACGGTCGGCTCAGGTCGAGGAGGAGAACCAGTCGGTGCGGCAGACCATGCTGCCGGAATTGCGCGCGACGAATACCCCATCTCCCCTCTCCACCGGGAAAGACCAGATCCCGAGGCGCCGATTCATCGCCGGTCAATAATTCGACAAGACCGAGTTCCGATGCTTCTTTTCCAAGAATCTGCTCCGACCGCATTCCCAGCAGCGACTCCGCGGCCGGATTGACCAGCCGAAGTCGATCACGCCCATCAAATGCGAAAACGGCGGCGTCGATTTCCGACATGACGCGACGAAGAAGGGCGGTCGCTTCTATTTCCGACAATCGCTGCTCGCGCAATGTGGCGGCGAACGCGTTCACCTCGCGCATGACCTCGCTCATCGTGTCGTCGGCTCGCTCCACACGCGCACGAATGGAATAATCCCCTTCACGCAGCGCGGCGAGCAGATTCGCAACCGTCTGCAGTGCCACGGTCACGCGATTACGGAGAACGAATGCGCAGCCGATCCAGACGACCAGAATCAACACCGACAAGGTCCATTGTACCTTCGCGCTTACGTCTCCTCCCCACAGAAACACGAACGCGACCGCCGAGCCCGGCAACCCCGACAACAATGCCACGAGGATTGTCCGGGTATCGAATGAGGGTCGGAGTTTCGGAGGCAGGAACATCGTCTGGTAGGGATTTCAACACAAAGGCACGAAGGCACGAAGCTGGTAACTCACGGATGGCAATCGATCCCAGCCAATCTCATTTGGAAGCTTTACACCTCATACTTCGCTAGTCGCCGATAGAATGCGCTTCGGCTGAGCCCCAGCGCGGCGGCTGCGCGGCTGACGTTGCCGTCGAAACGGTCCAGCGTGCGCCGGATCAGGTATTCCTCCACCTCTTCCAGACTCATTTCCTCCAGACGAGGGGCGCCGTCGCGTGATGAACGAAGAGAGAGATCGGATGGGGTGATCTTGCCGCCCGTGGCCATCAACACACCCCGCTCCACCATGTGATCCAGCTCACGGATATTTCCTGGCCAGGGATACGAGAGCATCGCTTCGAGCGCCGACGGCTCGAACCCGGTAATCTCCTTCCGGTATTTTCTTCCATGCGAACCGAGAAAGCTCATCGCCAGAAGGGGTATATCCTCGCGCCGATCCCGCAACGGTGGCAGGTGTATTTCGATGGTGTTCAATCGAAAGAAAAGATCCTGACGAAATCTTCCGGAAGCGACGTCGGAATGGAGATCGGCGTTCGTTGCGGAAATAATTCTTGCATCCACGGAGAGAGTCTTCGATGAACCGACCCGTTCGAATTCCCCCGTCTCCAGAACCCGCAGGAGTTTCGCCTGCAGGTTGGGGGGGATATTTGCTATTTCATCAAGGAAGAGCGTACCGCTGTCGGCCATCTCGAATCTTCCGACGCGATCGGTGCGTGCGTCCGTAAAGGCCCCCTTCACATGACCGAAGAGTTCGCTCTCAAACAGGTTTTCGGAAAACCCACCGATGTTCACGGTCACCAGCGGCCGGGTCGAACGGGCGGAGAGGGCGTGGACAGTGTGGGTCACGACTCCCTTACCCGTTCCGTTTTCTCCGGTGATCAAGACGTTCGCGTCCGAAGGGGCTATGCGCTCCATCACCTGCATCACAGGCTTCATCGCCGCCGACTCCGCAATCATCCTCACAGGCGATTCTTCACGGAGCAGACGATTCTCCGCCTCCAGACGTTCACCACGCCGCAATGCGCGCCGCAGGTCTATCTGTGTCCGGAGGATATTGAGCAGCCGGGCATTGTCCCACGGCTTCTGAATGAAATCACGTGCGCCACGTCGCATCGCCTCGACGGCCAGATCGATCGTTCCCCACGCCGTCATCACGATAACGGGAAACGTGGCGTCGAGCGATGCGAGTGAAGAGAGGAGATCCAGACCTTCCTGGCCGGAGGTGGTATCACGGGCGTAGTTGAGATCGATCAACGCCGCGTCAAAATCACGCGTGCCGACAACGTCAAGCAGTCGCTCCGGAGAATCGACCGCCTCGACGACGAATCCTTCGCCCTTCAACAGGAGGCGAAGGGCCTCCAGCACATCGGATTGATCGTCAGCAACGACAACGCGGGGGGCATGAATGTGGAAAGGGGGCATGAATAAACTCCGCTACTCAGCTTCCGCCAGCCCGACGCGAATTGCCTCGGCACGTTTGCCGAGGGCGCGGAAGGTGTCGCGGAGAAGGTCAACGATTTCTTCGTCTTCCGGCATGACGCGATGTGCGCTTTGCAATACACGTCCGGCCGCATCATTGTCTCCCTCACGGATCAGCAGACGCGCAAGGCGTATCGCCGTCTCGCGCAGTTCTGCTTCCATATCGCCACGCAACGCCTCGAAGAAATCATCATAGAGGGTCGGGAAGGGGACTTTCCCTCCGGCCATCTCAAACGCGGCAAGGAGTTCCGGAACGCTTCTCATCAAGGCGCCGTCGGCAAGTGCTGTCGACGCCGCGCGGAGGTGCCGCCATGCGTCCAGTAGGTCGACGCGTACACGCTCGGGATTCAGTCGGGGTGTCTCGCCGCCGGTAATCACGGCATCGGGCCCCATGGATTCACGGAGCCGGAAGACAGCGAAGTTCATCGCTTTGCGCGCCGCATCGGGATCGCGATCATTTCCCATCACGATCGCCGTCGCCTCCTGTGATGAGAGTGGTCGATCGAGCATCTCTGTCGCGATCATCAATCCCAACAACGTACACAACTGAGTACCACGGAGTCGAACGGGCTCCCCCTCTTCCGGCTGAATCACGATCGCGCCGAGCATCGAGACGTGCGCGCCGCCACGGCGCGGGGCCGAACTCTCTCCAAGCGCCACTTTCGTGCGCCCCTGAAGATCCTTTAACGTCTCATTTGGAAGGTGCCTTCCATATCGATCGAGCAACTTCGACGCGACCAGGGGCAACGGTCGCGACAGCGTCCACTCCACCAACTCCCTGACCCCAACGACGATAAGATCCCTCGCCCCCCTTCTGACCTTCTCTGTCTCCTCCGTCTCCGGCAGCATCATTATGAGATCGAGGGCTGCACGACGAAGCGCGAACGTGTCGACGTTCAGCGTCGGGCGATCGAGCAGATACGGGAGTTCCTTGATGACGTCGTCGCAATCCGTTTGCGACGGGTCGATCACATACGAAAGGAGGGGAACGAGGGGGACGAAGGGGGGATCCGCGGTCAGATCTGCGTCGAGAAGCTGCCGGAGGCGATCGGTATCATTGAACGCAAGCATCACCAGGACACGAATCGGAAGCACAAGCCCGGCTGGCTGAGCATCCCTTTTCGACAACTCGCTCGCCAGCCATTCAGGGTTATCCAGGAGAACGCCCCCCTTTGCGATGTGGATCGGAGCTTTCCGAGCGAGAAGTGCGCCATCCACCTCGGTCGACGGCTCGACCGCAAGCTCGTCGATCTCGCGAGCCATTCGTTCAAGGTCCCCATGCTGAAGAGCACGAAGAAAGATCCCCATTCGGCTGCAGTCGATGGCCTCGAGCAACACGCCACGATCACGATAGTAGGGCACGGCAAACTCGATCGTCGAGAGAGCCTCACCGACGTCGAGCAGCCCTTCAAGAAACCAGGCCTTCCAGATCAGATAGTTGAGGCGCATCATCGGATCGGCCGCGGCCTGATCGAGATCGGCAAGCTGCCGTCGCCGACGCGCAAGTTCGTCGGGATTTGTGTAGACGTTCAGCAGAGGCGGGACAAGTATCCGTCTGGCATACGAGCTGACCGTGGACGGCGTCGCCGGGTCAGTAAGGAAGCGATCGAGTCGTTCCTCCATGGATCGGATCAGGTCATCATCGCGGAGGATAATCGCGGAGCGAAGCGTGTCGTGGACATGAGCGACGTACTCGCTGGAGTGGGCAAGGTCGGGGAATCGTTCGATCAACGATTCCACTTCGGCAATCGGCTCCAGGTTCCGTTCGATCCCCTGTCGGCGGATGTGTCTGCGCCACGGGATCAGTGCACGAAGTCGAAGGGCTGCAGCATCCTGGTCCGACGGATTTGCTGTCAGATCGAGGAGTTCCTCCAGCAGTACATCGTTCGATTCCGTGCGCGAGCGGAGGCCGGCGCTCAATAGAGAGACGAGGACCTGGGATCGGAGATCACGACGTTCCTTGTCCGAGAGGCCTGGCGCCGCCAGACGCTGAAGCAGTTCGGCCGCTCGGCGGGCGGTATTTGCCTGGCGCCAGTCGGGTGAGAGGTAGAGAGCCGAGGCGACTGCGAGGGCGCGAACCGCACCGGCCTGGAGCGTTGTCGCGGGGAGTGCAATTCCGCCGGCGTGTCCAAGGACCAGTTCGAACGGAAGCACCGAATAGAGGGGGAGGCCCGCGGCCACTGCCCCAACGATCTTCGGAATCAAGTCTCCCCGAGTCCCATCCACAAAATGGCGATGGAGGAGTGAGTGCGTGAACGACAGCGGCACCGAGGACGAGCGGGAACCATCCACCGGACTCGGTAGCGATGAAGCGACGGCGACGATACCCTTGAAGGCGAGTTCGTCAAGCGGATGGGGATCCTCATCAAACAGGAATAGAGCTGCCTCGCGCGAGAAGACCTCACCTAGACCGGCGAGTTGGGCCGCCCATGCGCGTTCCGCGTCGGTCAAGTGCGCCACCATTCCGTCAGAGAGGAGTCGAACGTTGCGCTCCAATCCTTCCAGGAAGAGATCTCGGTCCGCAGCAGGGTTGCCGGTTCGGCGGCGATCGCGGAGTCCCGCGCGGAGAGCGGATCGAAGCGCAAGGGCATTCCCTGTCGTACGAGTCTTCAGCGCGGTGACCAGTGCAGCATCTGCCGTCTCCCCCATCAACTCCTCCCAGATGGCTGCGATAGCCTCATCGTTCAGACCGTGGAGCTCGATCTCATCCACCATGTACGGTTCGATCACGCCACGTGCCGCCAGTTCGACCGGTCGGGCCGTGAAGAGGATCGACATCGGTTCATCCGCAAGCCCATCCAGGAGCAGGGAGAGGTCGCGCAGGCCGTCCGAACCCAGGAGGTGGAGGTCCTCTATTACTAAGAGGGTCGGGCGGAGGCCGCAGATGCGGATGAGAGCATCGCGAACAGAGCCGAGGTCGTCCCGTGGCTCTTCCTTCAGCAGACCAGCCAGCAACGCATTTCGCCACAGAGCGCGCGTAATAAGCGGAATCAGAGCGGTCGGGCTGTCGGGATAGAGGCGCGTCGCGAGCGCCACTCCCCCGTCTGCACTGATGACCGACGACCCCTCCTCCACCAGCCGACTCTTTCCCACCCCCGCCTCGCCGACCACCAGAAGTGCCCGGAGTCCGAGCGCTCCTGCCGTTTCACGCCAGAAATCGACGATCCGACCCACAACGTCCCCCCTCCCTGCAAATGGGAGGAGGCCATGATTCAGAAAATCCACCTGAGAACGGAGCATAAGGGGAAGAAAATACTGCTGCAATCGGATCAGGGGAATTCCCAAACCGATTTTCAGACAAGCGATAATCGCTCCGGATAGATTGATAGGAGATGCACAACCGAACGAAAACACCAACCACAATGAAGAACAGAGAGAGAGAAGTCGGAGGGCCCCGAACGGGGCAGTCCGAACCGGAAGACCCGACTCGCTGCGCGGCATGTGGCACGTACCGCTACGACGGAGACAAGTACTGCCCCTGCTGCGGTCGAAAGTTCTGAGTGGGGACTGGGGGCTGGGGGCTTGCAGCAGCTGACAACCTCGCTGGCTTCGACAGGCTCAGCCAGCGTTACCAACAACTGACAATCAACAACTGACAACGGACACATCATCGACGAATGATGCCTAACGAACACCATCACAACAACGACCCATCGGGGAGGTGGAGACGCCGCCGATGGCTGTCGGGAGGGCTCCTGGCCTTTCTGGTCCTGGTCTCCACGGCGATTGGACAGACTCCAATCACCGTCAACGTCAGCGTTCTACCCCCCTATTCACCCGACCTGTCGGTATGGAGGGCGAATCCAAGCCGCGTGCTCATTACGCTGATCAACAACGATCGGTCGCGGAGCTACAACGTGCGGCTGTCTGGTAAGGGGGAGAACCTGGACGGGAGCGTAAAGCTGGTCACCAAGGACAACATCGCGGTTCCCCCGATCGTTGTCCCGGCCGGCGCCACAAAGGCGCTCAACGGAAATGACCTGAAGCTCTTCGATCCGAACCTGGTGACAATTACCGGCGCGGACAAGAACACGATTGCACGCACCGGCATGCTCCCTGAAGGATCGTACCGACTCTGTGTACAGGCGCTGGACCACACGACGCTTGCTCCCCTGTCGGCATCCGATCCCCAGGGATGCGCCGGTTTCACAATCCGGTTTGCGGAAGAGCCGAAGCTGTTGAAGCCTGCATGCGACGCGAACGTCGCGAAGCAAACACCGCAGCTCATCACCTTCCTCTGGAGCACACCACCGGGTGCGCCGGTTGGGGTCCGCTACAACCTCGAGATCGTCGAGCTGAATCCGACGGCACGGAACGCCGATGATGGCTTCCGCTCGACGACCCTGTTCGCTACAAAGAAGGGATTGATCGGCACGACGGTGCAGTATGGCCCCACCGATCCAACGTTGACCGTCGGCAAGAAGTATGCATGGCGTGTCCGCGCGTACGACCCATTGGGAAAGACTCCCTTCAGGAACAACGGATACAGCCAGGCTTGCTTCTTCACGTACTCGACGATGATGATCGTCCAGATGCCGGACTCCATCAAGGTGATGGATCCGCCCAAGGGGGGAGCCCCCAAGGGGAAGCAGGGTGGGCAGAATCTGATCGAGTCACCGTTGGAGGATGGTGAATGTCCGGGGGGCTGCGTTGCCCCCGCGCCGCAGAACACGCAGATAGCCGCAGGACTGCCTGCCGTCGGCGACTCGCTGACAGTTGGGAAATTCAAGATGGTCATCACGCAGGTCCAGTCGGCCGGCAACGGAAGACTCAAGGGCTCGGGTGTGATCAAGGTCCCCTACCTCCGTGGCGGCGTAAAGGTTTACTTCGATACCATCTCAGTCAACAGCGACAAGGTGGTCTTCGCCGGCGATGTCTACGGAAAGCAATCACCACAATCACCCCTCGCTCCCAACCCGCAGCAGGCCAACACGCTGACGGGGGCCGGTCTGGCAACGGCCGCCAACTACATCAACGGCATTCTCTCGATCGCCCAGCAGAACCTTGTCAGTTCAATCACTGGCTACAAGGAGGTCGATCTTCCGATTGGTCTGGATCAAACGATCGCAGGACAGAACTACACGATCGGCATCTACGGCATTGTCTTTACGCCGACATCGGCAAAGCTCAATGCGTTGATGTCGCTCCCGTTGCCGGGTGTTCTGTCGCCACAGCAACGACTCACTCTCGGCGGATACGACATCTGCTTCCATCCTGATGGCATCAGCGGTCCGGCTGGCAAAGGCGTCGCCGAGCTGAAGCTTCTCACGGACATCGGCTACAACAAGCCGGGCTCATTCAGCTTCCTGGTTAAGGCGAATCAACAGATGGGTCAGGGAACGGGTGTTCGCTTTGACTGCATGGGCTTCCGCGAACTCGATCTGGAGGCCGACGTCCTTTTCCCACGTGACTGGTTCATTCCGGTGCCCGACAACAACCAGCAGGCGAAGGCGACGCTCCGGGCGAAGATCAACCAGACCGGAAACTGGATGGGGGAAGTCGATCCGATCTCATGGGAGATCACTCCGCTCCGGGGATTCCGTCTGAATATCTCGAAGATGACGTACGACGGATCTGACACGGCCAACCCGGCCGGCATCGTCTTCCCGCCAAGCTACGCCGGAACGAAGGACACCACCTGGCATGGCTTCCACATTGCGTCGGCCGAGATCCTTCTTCCCGATGCGTTCAAGACGTTCAATCAATCGGCCCCAAAGCTGACGTTGAACAACATGCTCGTCGACGGTCAGGGTTTGACGGTTGACATCAACGCCACGTCGATCATTCAGTACCCGAACGCCAACCTCGCAGACTGGGGTGGAAGCCTCGATTCAATCGGCGTGCGGATAGTGAACAGCTCGTTCGAGAGCGGGCAGTTGAAGGGGAAGATCCAGGTGCCGATCAGCGATCAGGGGCTGGACTACATCGGGACCCTCTCCGTTCCCGACAGTGCCGGCGCCGGTGTCGTCTACAGCTTCTCGATCATCCCGAAGGATACGCTCGAGGCCGATCTCTGGCTGGCGAAGCTCCACCTTCTGCCGACATCGTACATCTCGCTGGGCAACAACAACCCGCAGAAGAAGTTCCGCGCCGAGGCGAACTTCAATGGCGATTTCACGTTGCCGCCGTCGGTCGCGTCGATCACGAAGTTCGCGCTCGACTTTTCGGGC
Organism: uncultured Alphaproteobacteria bacterium; assembly: GCA_964462535.1. Taxonomy (GTDB): domain Bacteria; phylum Bacteroidota; class Ignavibacteria; order OLB7; family OLB7; genus CAYWXV01. Next base: position 92,458 of record CAYWXV010000006.1, on the reverse strand, counting down.
GTGGCATTCCAGAGTCTTCGCATTCAGTCGGACGCTCCCTACTTCCAGGCAGGGACGTGGAAGCTGGCAAGTCCGCAGAAGTGGCTTGCAGGCTTCCCGATCAGCGCGCAGAACATCCACATCGTGGGTGGTTCTGACAATGGAAAGCCGATGATCGGACTGCAGTTCGATATCACCGCCAACCTCTTTGACAGCCTGATCGCAGGAAAGACGACGCTGACCCTTCGCTCGACACTCGGGGCCGCGGCGACGGGTGCGCAGAAGTGGGCGTTCAAGGATGTCAGGGTAAACGAGATCGACCTTCACACGGACGTCGGCGCCGTGAAGATCGACGGGAAGGTCAACTTCTACTATGACGACAACACGTTTGGCGACGGCTTCCTTGGCTCGATCAAGGCGACGATCGCGAAGCTCTGCGAGATACAGGCGACCGCGCAGTTCGGATCGGTCCAGGACTTCCGGTACTGGTTCGTAGATGCGCGGGCGGCGTTTGCCACCGGCATTCCGATCCCGGGTCTTGGAGCCATCGGCTTCTACGGGTTTGGTGGGGGCATCTGGCATCACATGAAGGCGCCGGCAAACTTCCCGATGGTTGGACCGGGCGATAACACTCCGCCACCAAACGGAGCGGTCCCGGGGAAGACGAACACGGGCGGTCAGTTCCTTCCGGACAAGACTGTCGAGGTCGGACTGAAGGCATCGGCAACACTCGGAACGTATCCCGATCCGAAGACCTTCAATGGTGACATCGGAATCTGGGCCGAGATCATCAAGACGAACGGTTCGCTTGGTCTTGGAGCGATCGGTCTTAGCGGCGACGCTTTCATGATGACCGACGTCGTGAATCGATCGAGCGATCCCCCTGTCCGCGCGTCGGCCGACATCGTCTATGACGCGGCGCAGGGAATCCTGAGTGGCCTCTTCGACTTCCAGTTCGACGCCGGGGGCGTTGTACAGGGGAGCGGGCAGATCGACTTCCGGTTCGGAAAGGACGGCAACTGGCACGTCTACGTTGGCACGCCGCAGAATCAGATCTCGATCAAGACCCTCTTCCTGGACTCGAAGGGATATGTCATGGCCGGCACGCAGTTGCCGACGTCAAAGCTTGGCGACGTCATTCCGGCCCAGTATCACAACGACTTCAACAGCCTTGGACCTGCATTCAACGTCAACAACGAGTTCGGGCCGATCCCGGGTGTGGGAACGATTGGCGGAGGGTTTGCCATGGGAGCGTCGACCGGCATCTCGACAGGAGGGCCGAAGAAGATTCTGATCTTCTATCTCGACCTGTTCGCTCGCGTTGGATTCGACATCTGTCTGCGGAACATGCAGGATGTCCACTGCCAGGGGAAGAACACAATTGGCATGGATGGCTGGTATGCACAGGGTCAGGCGTATGCCTTCCTGAAGGGTGACGTTGGAATCGAAGTCGACCTCCTGATCTTCTCGGGACGCCTCTCGATCTTCAACATCCTTGCGGGTGCGATGGTGAAGGCAGCCGTTCCGAACCCGACGTATCTGGAAGGGCATCTGGCCGCCAAGTACTCTGTCCTCGATGGTCTGATCGAAGGGAGTTTCGGTTTCAACTTCGAGCTGGGCGAGAAGTGTGTCTTCGTGCAGGAAAATCCGCTGGCGAAGATCCCGCTGATCCAGGACATGCAGCCACCGAAGAACGCGAAGGACGTTCCCGTCTTTGTCGAACCGCAGGCGACGTTCGCCTTCCGTGCCTACAAGGGCTTCACGCTGCAGCAGACGCAGCCGGATGGATCGTCGAAGAACAGGATCTTCCGTCTGGTTCCGACACACGCGCAGATCATTGGCTCGAACGGCGACACGGTTCAGTCGACGTGGAGACTGTCGAATGACTCGCTCCAGATCGGTCTGACTCCCTACTCGGTTCTCAAGCCGAACAGCAACTACTCGTTCCGCCTGCGTGTGGAGGGTCAGGAGAAGGTTGGCAATGCTTGGGTGGTTGCGAAGACGAATGCCGGCAAGCCGATCTACATGGACACCACGGTTGCGTTCACCACGGGGAAGGCACCGAAGAGCATACCGCACGATCAGGTGCAGTACAGCTATCCCCGGTATCGTCAGCGTTATCTGATGCAGAACGAGCCGGATCATCGCCACAAGAAGAAGACCCCGTTCTACGTGCAGCTCCGTCAGGCGTGGCCCGACCTGTTCGCACCGAAGCAGGATACCATAACGACCTTCTTCGCACGATTCATACCGATCAACGGTGGGGATATCGTGACGGCACCATACACGGTGGAGGGGACGACGATTCTTCTTCAGAAGCCGGTGCTGCAGAGCAACACCACGTACCAGGTGCAGATCGTTCGGAAGGACTCGGCTAAGGCAGCCCCGGACACAGGGGGAATCTCGTACATCCAGTTCAACCAGAAGACCGCCACAGGCGATACGAGTCTTGCTCGCATCCGACGCACGTACGTGGTGGGTGGGAAGGTACTCCCCGGCCTGAAGCTCTACTATGGAGAGAGACTCCTCTATTCCTTCCACTTCCGGACCAGCAAGTTCAACACGCTGACCGCGAAGCTGGCGGCAATCAAGTCGAAGGACATGGAGGTCGATGCCGAAGGTAAGTCAACAACGCTTCTGCCCCGGTTCGAGACGGACGAGAAGTTCGACGTCTACGACGTGACCGACATGGACTACAAGATCAGCAACGTCCAGACCGGCAAGCTGGGACCCATCGTTGACATCGACGCGGTGGACAGGACGTCACCCTGGCACACAAACGTTGCCAATCCACGGATCTACCAACCGGCCGACTATCTGCAGCAGAAGGGTCTCTGGAACAAGAACCTGGAGCGGGACAAGACGCCGGGGGCGATCTACTACAACGTCCCCCGCACCATTCTTTCGGACTTCGAGACGACCCCGAGCACCGGTACCATACCCCTCCCGGGTGGCAGTATGACGGTGACCGGATATAGCGACGGTACGGGCTATCACAGCTTCGAGGACTACAAGGAGACGTTCCGCATCCTCTACCGCGATGGCATCACCGCACCGATCGACTTCGACCGCGTACACAACCGTGTGAAGTCACTCCTTGCGCAGGACGATGCTGACAGGAAGTACAACGCTGACATGCGGAAGAAGTATCTCGGCAAGGGGAAGACGCAGGTCTCGGATCAGTACGATCAGAGAGACACGCTCCCGCCGCTGGTGAGAAAGAAGCTTGAAGACTTCAACAAGCAGACGTATACGAAGCTGACCATCGGAACCTACAAGGTCGAATTCAGCCCGTATACCAACAGCGGCTCACCCTACTGGAAGGACTTCGTCTACATGGGTGTCTTCGGGAAACCGAAGGAGGCGGTGAAGGAGATCGATCCCACTGTCGCCGGCCAGGTGATCAGCAAGGGGTACACGACAAAGCCATAGCGCTCGAAGGCCTCATCCTGCCGATCGGATCCCGCGAGTATCCAACCGTGATTGGGTATCCGAAAGGCAGGATGAGGCTGGAGGCGGTGGAACAAGACAACAGATAACTGAAACCTGAACTCTGAACAACGACAACTACAAACCCACATGCGCAGCACCACCACACTGATCATCGCCCTGATAGCACTGGCGGCCGTCCAGATCGCGAGCGCGCAGGACGAGACGGATGTTCGCGACACCCGAATTGCTCTCATCGCTAGAACCGCACCTGACTCCATCGTTCTTCGCTGGGGACCATCTACCGCGCTTGGATGGAGCAATGCGAATACACAGGGATACGTCGTCGAACGAGCCCGACTCACGTCGAACGGTACCATCGATGACGACGGGTTCGTCATGCTGACATCGGAACCGCTTCGCCCGTGGACTCTGGAGACGTTTCGCCAGCGCGTGACGGAGCGGAGTCCATTCGCAGCCGTTGCAGCTCAGATGCTTTATGGAAAGTCAAGTGGAGTGAGCGATCCGTCGGATGAGATCGGGTCTATGCGGGATGCGGCGAATGTCTTTCAGAATCGCTTCGGCATTGCCCTGTTCGCTGCGGACAACGACGCGATGGCCGCTGAAGGGCTTGGACTTCGATTCGTTGACCGCACCGTCAAGTCGGGGGATGAATACGTCTACCGCGTTCGCGTCGCGCCGGCAGTTGCTATCGACTCGGTCTCCGCTCGCTTCGATACCGCAGCGGTCTACGCGCAGGCGATGGCATCCGAGCCGGCCCCCGCCCCGTTCGATGCGCAGGCGCTCGGCCGCGATCGCTATATCGAGGTTTCGTGGGGACGGGAACTGGGGAGGAATTACTCAGGCTTCTATATCGAGCGTTCTGACGACGACGGGAAGACATGGACGCGACTGAACCAGACACCCTTCATGGTGATGAGCAGCGCCAACGGCCCGGTTGAGCGTCCCGCATACACCGACACGAACATCGTCAACTACAAGACCTACAAGTATCGTGTTCAGGGAGTGACGCCGTTCGGAGATCTCAGTGCTGCTGCAGAAGTCGAGGCGTTCGGTCACGACCTGACGGCCCCACCAACCCCGATGCAGTCCAACCCGAAGCAGGTTGGGAACCGTGCAGTGAAAGTCTCCTGGAAGATGGAGAATCCTCCGTCCGACCTTGTAGGGTTCGTGGTTGCACGCGCCGATTCGGCCCAGTCGCTCCCCCGCCCTCTTCATCGCCAGACACTTGCGGCCGGAACGCGTGAATTCATCGACACGATGGCGACCGAAGACGAACCGTACTACATCGTATTGGCCGTCGACACCGCCGGGAATGTTTCCAAGTCATTTGCTGGTCGCGTGATCCTCGTCGACACGTCGGCTCCCGCTCGCCCGACCGGATTCGCGGGGACGATCGACACAAATGGCATCGTCCGTCTTCATTGGAACGTCGGCAGTGAGCACCACCTGATGGGATACCGGATTCTGTGGGCGAACGATCCCGATCACGAGTTCTCCCTCCTCACGCCGAATCCGGTGTTCGACACGACCTACACGGACACGATCACGATCCACACACTGTCGCGCCACATCTACTATCGTGTAGTGGCTGAGAGCGATCGCTACGTGCGGTCGGCGCCATCGGAGAATCTGATGCTTACCCGTCCCGACGTCGTCGCTCCGGTTGCGGCCGTCATTCAGGATGTTGTCGCGAGTGAGAAAGGAGTCGCCCTCCGCTTTGCACCCAGCAGCAGCGACGATATCAAGTCGCAGATCATCGAGCGTCGTCGGAGCGGTGAGAAGAGTTGGAGCGAGGTTGCGCGCACTGGAATGGGGATCGGTACATACAACGACACGACCGCCGAACCGCGGGTGATCTACGACTACCGGATCGTTGCGATCGACAGCGTTGGGAACCGTTCGGAGGCATCGAACGTTGTGCAGGGTCGCCGCTACGATGACGGCCGGCGCGCACCGGTTGGAGCGCTCCAGGCATTGTATGACACGCAGAAGAAGTCCGTCGTCCTTCACTGGAATCATGAGAGTGCGCCGAAGGAGACGTTTCAGTACGTCCTGTATCGAGCGAAGGATAATGGACCGATGACGCAGTACGAAGGGATCTCGGGGACCGAGCGGACATACGAAGACCACGTCCTGGTCGGCGAGGGGAAGTACACCTATGCCGTGCGCGTCGTGACCGACAACGGTGGCGAGTCACCGATGTCGGAGCGCGTTGCGGTCGTGGTGAAGGAGGAGGGACGATGACGATCGCAAGAAGCAGCGCGATCGCTACCCTTGGATTGGTCGCGCTGCTTATCATGTCAGACAAACTGTCTGGTCAGGACCTGGAGACAATCGACGAACAGAAGCCGGTCACGGTATCGGGATCCGTCGGTCTTTCCGCCACCGTGTACGACCAGAGCGGTATCTCGGGATCGCGTCGTCCCTTCAACTGGCTCGTGTCCGGGACGCTCTCTCCAACGATCTACGGCGTAGAACTCCCGATCAGCTTCTCGATCAGCGATCAGGATAAATCGTTCCGGCAACCGTTCAATCAGTTCGGTATGTCGCCGGGCTACGGTTGGGCGCGTGCACACGTGGGCTATCGGTCGTTGACCTTCTCCCCATACACGCTGACGGGCGTAACCTTCCTTGGTGCGGGACTCGAAGCGGCACCGGGGAACTTCAGACTTTCGGCCATGACTGGTCGATTTCAACGTGGCGTCGAGCTTGACACGACGAACGTCGAGAATCAGCCGGCATATGCGCGCAACGGTTGGGGGGTCATGATCGGGTATGCCGACGATGGCGGGAGCACGTTTGATCTGACTCTGTTGCGCGCAAAGGACGACACGACCTCGATTCGTTCACGACCGATTGGCGAGGGAATTCTCCCGCAGGAAAACACGGCACTCGGCGGATCTATGCGCGTGGCGATTGCGGAGGGAATCGCGATTGACGCTGCTGGCGGCGCAAGCCTGATCACGCGCGACCTTTCGGCTGGCCCTATGGACGTCGATACAAGCTCCATACCGGACTTTCTCCAGAACCTCCACAACCTTCGCGCAACCACGTCGCTCGCGTTCGCATGGAAGACGGGAATGACGGCCACCGTCGACGTTGTCAGCCTGCGTCTGGGATATGAGCGCATCGAACCGGGGTACACGTCTCTGGGTGCGTACTATTTCGCCACCGACCTGGAGACATGGACCATTGCTCCCAGTGTCGATCTTCTCGATCGACAACTCCGCGTGTCGGGGTCGGTCGGCATTCAGAAGGACAACCTGTTGAAGACGAAGGCATTCACGACGGATCGCCTGATTGGATCTGGTGACATCTACTGGATGGCAAACGAGAACTTCTCTGTCAACGCGCAGTTCACCAACTACTCGACCGGACAGAGCGCCGGACGCGTCGCGGGTAATGATTCCATCCTTGCTCGAGACGTCACCCGTTCGGCTACGATCGCTCCCCGCCTGACGATGCAGGATGAGAATGCGTCCCACTCGTACATGCTATCGGCAGGGTATCAGAACTACACCGACCTAAGCGCGTTCACGGGAGGTTTGTCGAACACCGACGCCATGAACGCAACATTCATGTACAACTACACGGGCATCGAGAGTCGTCTCGCGTTGAATGGGGCCCTCACGTACGTCGATGCGTCGACCGGGACCGTGCATGGCAGAACGGTTGGCGTGTCTGTCGGCGGCGGCATGCCACTCCTGAACGAGGAGCTGTCTCTCTCCGCAAACCTTGGATACACGCGCGCTGGAATCGGAATCGATGGAGCAGGGGGAAATGTCTTCAGCGAGGGGTTGACGGCCGGCTATCGTCCAACCGAAGACGACACGTTCAACATGACTGTCAGCGGGATGCAGGCCGACGGACTATCCACCACCACAGAGACATCGCTGTCGCTGAGTTACACACGCGGATTCTGAATGTGACCGGGTGGCACCACGTTCGTCGGATGGCACGATGGACGGGCAAGCGGGTTACTCGTCGGTCTGGCGCTGGAGGACGTGATTGGATACGTGATGCTCCTTTGCGTGGGGACCGTATATTACCCCCCCGCAACAACGTCCTTATCTGGTCGCTCCCGCGTCATCCACACATTTCATGATATCCGATGAATCAATCCGGGTACTATCGTCATCCGACTATTCAGGATGAGACCATCGTATTTACCAGCGAGGACGACCTCTGGTCCGTTCCCGCGTCCGGTGGCGTGGCCCGCCGGCTCACATCGAGTCTAAGCCGAGTATCGAGACCACTCCTCTCCCCTGATGGAGCCTGGGTGGCATTCGTGGCAAGCGAGGAGGGGCACCAGGAGTTGTATGTCATGCCTGCCGATGGGGGTGAGCCACGACGTCTCACCTACTTCGGCGCGTCGACGTATCCAATAGCGTGGACTCCCGACAGCAGGAACATCATCTTTACCACGAATCAGGGTCAGCCATTCGCCCACATCTTCTGGGTGCGGACGATATCGATTGAGGGGGATGAGTCCGAGGGACTAGGGGTCGGACCTGCCATGAGCATGTCGCTGGGTCCCGGCAAGGGGATGGTGATCGGCAGGAATACCCAGGATCCGGCGCGTTGGAAGCGTTATCGCGGAGGCACGGCAGGCGATCTCTGGATTGATTGCGAGGGGAGCAAGGAGTTCAAACGCCTGATCAAGATCCGATCGAACCTGGATTGTCCGATGTGGATTTTGGATCGCATCTACTTCATATCCGATCACGAGGGATATGGCAACATCTACAGCTGCGACACATCCGGCAACGATTTGACGCGCCACACGGACCACGACGACTACTACGCGCGGAATGCCTCCAGCGACGGTCGCCGCATCGTGTATCACGCCGGCGCCGACATCTACCTTCTGGATCCGATGGCCGGCACGAACCGGAAGCTCCAGATTGACTATCACTCGCCACGCACACAACGCAACCGCAAATTCGTTGACCCATCGGCCTACCTGCAGGACTACGACATCCATCCGGAAGGGCATTCAGTCGCCCTAATCGTTCGAGGCAAGCCAATCTCGATGGGGAATTTCGCCGGCCCGGCTGTGCAACATGGCGAGCCATTCACGACCAGGTACCGACTAGTTCGCTATCTGAACGACGGCGTTCGATTGGTGGCCACAAGTGATCAAGGGGGCGAGGAGGCCTTGGTCGTCCTGCAGGGTGACGGGGCGGAGGCTGAAGAGCGGCTTGATCAGCTCGACCTTGGGCGGATAGTGACGCTGGCCGTCTGTCCGAAGTCCGACAGGGTGGCAATCGGCAACCATCGGAACGAGATCATCATTGTCGACCTCGAAACGAAGACGAGCCGGGTTATCGACAGAAGCAACACGATGCATGATCAGAACGTGGCATGGAGTCCCGACGGAAGATGGCTCGCATTCAATCACGCCGAGACCCCGGAGACATCCTATCTGATGATCGCTGACGCCGAGAGCGGCGAGAAGCATACGATCACGAAGCCGGTCCTCCACGACGTCTCACCGGCGTGGGATCCGGAAGGACGCTATCTCTACTTCCTCAGCTATCGCGAGTTCGATCCCGTATACGACAACCTCCACTTCCATCTCAGCTTTCCGCGCGGAATGCGTCCGTACGTCATGACGCTACAGCGCGATCTCCCCGACCCATTCCTCCCTCGCCCGAAGGCGCCCAAGAAGGGCCTTCCCGAGGCATTGGCTGGAATGGCGGCGCAAATGGGTGAGCAGAAGGAGGTGACCGTTGAAATTGATTTCGAAGGAATCGATCGGCGCATCCGTCCCTTCCCTGCTCGGGACGGGAAGTACTCGCAGGTAATTGGAGGCAGAGGAAAGGTCTACTTCGTCGGACATCCAATCATGGGGAGTCTGGACACAGAGAACGACGTGGAGCCCAGGCCGACCGGCACCCTCGAGGTCTTCGATCTCGAGAGTGGCAAGCTCGATCGGATCGTTGGTGGCCTGAACGAAATCGACATCTCGCGCGACGGTGCGACAATGATCTACCGCTCCGGTCATCGCCTGCGGGTCTTCTCGGTGCTGGCGAAGCCCGACGAGAAGGCCAACGAGCCAGGAGAGACAACCGGATGGATAGATCTGACGCGTCCGCGGATCATGGTCCAGCCCCCTGCGGAATGGAGACAGATGTACCGCGAGGCGTGGCGTCTGCAACGGGACTTCTTCTGGACCGAGGGGATGCTTGGGATCGATTGGGACAAGGTCTACGACCGATACCTCCCCCTTGTTGACCGCGTCGGGGCTCGTTCAGAATTCAGTGACGTCATCTGGGAGCTGCACGGTGAGCTGGGCACGTCGCATGCCTACGAGATGGGTGGGGACTACCGCGAGTCACCCATCTACGCACAGGGCTTCCTTGGCGCTGACTACGTCTGGAGCGATCGCGACGAGTCCTGGGTCGTCTCGCGTATTGTTCGCGGTGATTCATGGGACTCCAAATACGGATCGCCGTTGGAGGCACCGGGGGTCAACATCAAGGAAGGTGACAGAATTATCTCGGTCAACGGGCGGCGGGCCAGGAAGCATCGCTCCCCGTACGAGCTGCTCATGAACACCGCTGGGACCGAGGTGCAGATTACGGTGGTGCCGAAAGAGGGGGGCGAAGGACGCACGGTAGCACTTCGAACGCTGCGAAACGAGCGCCCCGTCCGATACCGCGAGTGGGTCGAGATGAACCGCCAACGTGTCCATGAGGCGACCGGTGGCAAGGTGGGGTACGTCCACGTTCCGAACATGGGACCACTGGGATACAGCGAGTTCCACCGTGGATTTCTGAGCGAGGTGGGTCGTGGTGCCCTGATTGTCGATGTCCGCTACAATGGTGGCGGACACGTTTCGCAGCTCATCCTGGAGAAGCTGGCACGGAAGAGAATCGGATACGGTCTTGCGCGATACGGAATGCCCGAACCGTACCCGATGTATTCAATAGCAGGGCCGATCGTTGGGTTGACGAACGAGAACGCGGGGAGCGACGGTGACATCTTCTCGCATGGATTCAAGGTGATGAAGCTTGGTCCACTGATCGGGAAGAGGACGTGGGGCGGAGTGGTCGGCATTTGGCCCAGGAACCCGTTGGTTGACGGTTCTGTGACAACGCAGCCCGAATTTTCGACCTGGTTCGAGGATGTGAAGTGGGGTCTGGAGAACCACGGAACCGAACCCGACATCGAGATCGACATCACGCCGCAGGACTGGGCATCGGATCGTGATCCGCAATTGGAGCGGGCGATAAGCGAAGCTGTTCGGCTGATGACCGACCGTCCGTTTGTCCCACCGTCGTTCGACGACCGCCCTGTAATGGCTCCAGGGCCTCTCCCCGAGCGACTTGTTGCCGACGCGAACGGCACAGTACGATCGTAATGGCCCCAACGAGAAGGCCCCGCACGGTAACACCGTGCGGGGCCTTACGTGTATCGCCCGTGGGGTTAGTAGGATTCGAACCTACGACCTCATCCATGTCAAGGATGCGCGCTAACCAACTGTGCCATAACCCCGGAAGCAACTGCCACGTTGACGAAGATTCGTTTCCAGAGCGTCGAACTCGCGGCAGATGATGAGGCAAATATAGGCCGCTCCCGGGACCAACAACAAACGTTTTTTCCCGAACAGCGGGGCACGACGGTTACAGAGAGTTCCTCCAACGGTTCCGATATTCGCATCCTCCTGATCTTTCAATAATCATCCTCCCAAAAGGGACAGAACAACCATGACTCTGAAGCATCTGATCGTTCTTGGTGCCGTGGCGGCCGTCGGACTCGGCGCCTGCAAGAAGGAAGCCGAAGAACCGGCCGCAGATTCGACCATGACGACCGACACATCGTCGATGATGAAGGATACGACCCCGACGGCGCCTCCGGCCGCTGATACCGCCGCCACGACGGACACGAGCGCGAGCAGTTCGGCGATGCCATCCGACTCGGCCGCCGGAACAGAGAAGCACGACGCGACGGCGGACAAGAAGGCGCCGGCCGCCAAGTCTACTGGAACGGCTTCGTCAACGAGCGCGGGCAGCCACCGCGATGGAGGCGCATCGTCCACGAGTGCAACCGATCGGCGCGACGGTGGGGCAACGTCGACAAGCGCGTCAGGTCGCCGCGAAACCACGAGCGAGCCCTCGTCGACCGAAGCAAAGGGGCGCAGATAGCACTTCGGCGGGGCACGGTTCAGGCACCGCGATTAACGATGAGACACGGGGGTGACGCGCATTTGCGTGTCGCCCCCGATTCGCTTTTGCCTCTTCCAGATTCCAAGCCAGAGAGCTGAAGCCACCACCCATTCCACCGCTACTACCCACATCTGCTCGGCCTGGGGTTCTGCAAGCATGTAGCTGTACGTCAATGGGGCAAAGAGAGTCAGCCAGAGCCACCCACGTCGCAATCTCCCTTCGTCGAGCATCGCGGATACATAGAGCGGCGCGGCGAAGTACCAGACGTGGGCCTTGGCACCCAGGGCGACCTGAACTGTAAGGAGTGCCAGAACGCCCACGGCCAGGTCTAACGCCGTCCCCCCCTTCCGCCATCGCAAGAAGACCCACAGATGGAGGACAACCAGGACGGCAGTACATATTCCGCCGGCGATCACATTCGACGGATGTAGACCGACCGCGTCCACGATCCACTTCACACCGTAATAGGCACCCCCGTTGAATTCATAGTAGTTCGTGAATCGGAGCAGGACGGTCGTGAAGGTCTCGCGCGACACAGGATCGAGAAAGATCGCCAGCGGCAACAGAAACGGGATTGACATGAGGAGTCCTCGCAGCCACTGCCGCCACCCGACGAACGGCGCCCAGAGTGGAATCAGCGCCGCAGGGTAGACGCGGAATACGACACCGAGTGCAAGCCAGGGGAGTCCCCTCCCCCATCCGGACCGAGCAAAGGCAACCAAGGCAAGGCCGATGCTCGCAACCCAGAGAGCGTCCGTATGCCCCTGCCCGGCGAGTTCAATGATGGGTAATGGATGCCACGCGTACAGAACCGCTGGCGTCAGTGAACGTCCGTTCTGTTTGCGGAACGTGAGGAGCATCGCAATTGCCACCACCTCGAACCCCAGCAAGAGGATCTTGTAGAGGTAGAATCCGACTACCGGCCTCAAATCAAACGCGACCGACGGCGACATCGCCGCCGCGAACAGGAGTTGAGCACCGGGAGGGTAGATGGTATGGGTGGTTGGATATCCCTGCCGCTGATAGAGGTCGTCATGCAGGCGGCGAAGCGAACTGTCCGCGGGGACGTGCCGATAGGGATTGACGCCGCTATCTATCAGACGCCCATCCCACAGGTACCGCCACGCGTCGTCCGAGAGCGACGGGAGCATGGGTAGGAGCGCTATGCGGAGAACCACCGCCCACGCTACGATGCGACGGAACGTCAGCTCTACGCCACGCCTTCGCCACCGACTGGCAACGACATAGAGAACAACGGTGGATGCCAGCGACAGGACAATGTGGACACCGATGGCGGCAGCCCCGGGGAGTCCGATCCACGGGATAGGGAGAAGGAGGAGAAGAAGGACGAATGGCACGCGCGCGCCGTGAGCTACGTGGCGATCTTGGGGCAGACGAACGAGATGCGCGTTCCCCCATCGAATCGAGTGATCTGGAACTCGCGCATCAGCGACCGAATCAGGAAGATCCCTCGCCCGCCGTCGCTGAGGATGTTGACGGGATCGGTGGGGTCGGCAACCTCATCCAGTTCGAAACCCTCCCCCTGATCCTCGATGACACAGAACACACCGTCGTCTCGACATGCGACAGAGTAGCGGACAAGCAGGGAGGGATCGCTTGCGTTGCCATGGACGATCGCATTGTTCACCGCCTCGGTCAAGGCAATGACGAGATTGAAGAACTGTGCGTCGTCAAGCGGACAGCGGTCGCGGACGTCTTCCAGCAGTTTGGGGATTGCGCGAAGCTCATCTCGATCGCTGGTGAACTCGCGCTGGAGGAGGATCTGATTCACATGATCAAGGTAACAAAGGTTCTGTGTTTGGTATCTCGCTCAATAGTGCCACCGGGCGGAGAGATTCAACCAGGGGAGGCGAGCGGCAAGCCTGCTGTCGTCAAAACGATGCTCCCACCACCCCGATAGAACCACCTCCGTTGCGGAAGAGGGACGGAACTCGATTCTTGCTGTCGGCCCAACGGACGTCCTGTCGCTAAAGGGCTGCAGATCGATACTGCCCGGTCCCGTCCTGAAGATCTTCACTCGCGCAAGACGCCCTCCAGCACCGGCCTGAAGGCCGCCATCAAGAATGACAAACATTTCCGACTCCATTCCCTCGGTTCTCGTTCGTTCCAGAGGACTCTCCACGAATCGCTCCCAGTTGAAGCTCCCCCGCTCTGCGATCCTCAATTCTCCCGCCACTCTCAAGTGGGTGCGCGTGGTCAGACCGATCGCCATCGAGTCAAGGATGCGCATTTCGCGGAATGAGCGACCGCGCACGGTCTGGGAGCGGTCCTGAAAATCGTACTCCGTGTAATTCGCCGCCAACTCTGTCACCAGATTGTTCCTGAACCCCTCGCCGCTATAAACAACCGTCGGCGAAAAGCGGAAGATCCTGTTCCAGTTGTTGTCATTGCTGTTCTCCCCGAACAGATAGACCAGATGCGTCAGAAACGCCTGCGCCACTACGTTCAATCGGAGAAGCTCGCTAAACGATCTGTCCCACCGAGCCTCCGCGTGTATCGACTGTTCGTCGCGATCAAAGGCGTTGACCGGACTCGGCGTGTCGTACCGATAGATGCCGACAGAACCCCCTAGCGACACCGTGTCGCGGCCCCCAATGAAGGTCTGCAGATCACCGACCAGTCGCACCTGCTGCGCCGCGTAATCGTTCTGTGCCGAGCTCGAACGCTGTCGATCCAGCTCGCTCGCACTTACCGGTAGTATCGACTGGACCGTGTTCCTCTCCTCGCTCGTCCAGTACTCAAAACGACCCGACATCCTCATCTCGCCTGGGTCCCAATTGGCCGATGCGCTCATGGAAATGCCTAGCTCGTCTCTGTCGAATCGGAAGGGATCGGGATCGGAGCTCGACGGTGGCTGGACTTCGATGACCTGCTGTTGCCCGACTCCATACGTCGACAGTCCAAGCGAGAAGTCAATCGAAAACGTTGGGTCAATGGGGTACGCCAGCGTGGCCGACGAGCGCATCTTTCTTTCTGAACGTTGTCGCAGCCCACTGAACGTCGTCCCCCCAAGCTGGAGGATCTCATCAATGCTCCGGGCGATGTAGAGATCGGAGTTGGCAAGGTCGTAGTGGATATCGAGTGTTGCCGAACCCCCTTCTTCAAACATCCGGGCGACATGGAGCTGCCCATACCCATTGCTGTTGAGGCGGGGATCAACACTCGATGTTCTGTACTGACCGTCGATGGTAAGATCGTAGTCCTCGAATGACCGCCTCCCAACCACTTCGGTGTACAGGGCCAATCCGCGATCCTCGACATTCAACTGCCGATTGTACGCGCCTCCAATCGCAACTCCTATTCGCCCACCCTCATCGTCATACAGTCTTGCACCCAGGGCCACGAGCCCTGATGCCGTCTTCTCGAATCCGGGTATCGCGACATCGGCTCGCACATCGTTGGCCAGCGTCCCCTCGCTGAGCACGAAGAGCCGAAACGCACGCGGGCCCTGATACTCGATGTCGAGGACGGCGTCCATGCCATCTCGTGTCGACGATGAACCAAGAAACGTGGTGGTAGATGATAACAGCGCTCGCCCTCTGGCCGCATAGGTGTCACCGTCGTGGCTGAAGTCTATTCCCAGCGATGTTGTGTGCGTTCCCTCGAATCTGTCGGTTCGGATGACCACTCCCTGGCGTATCAGCGAGTCCGGGATCACAGGGACCTGTCCCACAGCCGTTGCCGTGACAACCATGAAACAGATGAAGGCACACTCACGACGCATGGGCTCCCCCCATTACCCATCGATGGAGGTCACGTGTGACATCGACAGCGTCCATACGCTCGACGATGAAGCTGATCGCCCTTGAATCGACACCCCCCTGCACACCGAGCAGCGTGAACCCCTCGAGTACACCGAGGAGGCCGGTGAGAAAGCCCCGCTCTATACCCCCCTCTCGCACCACCGAGACGACAGCAACCGAACGCCTTTCGACGGACAATGGCTCTTCGTTGAGAAGCGTGAGCGGAAGTCTCTCGGAATCGACGGGACCCGCCGTTACGATCTGCACGCGCCGGCGGAATCGTGTATGCCACACAATCGGAGCAATTGCTCCGACCGCGCGGACAAACGGCTCCACAGCCACGCTGGCCGTCTCAAGCTCCAATTGGACGCGCTCCCCGTCAGCCATCAACGCCACGGACGGGAAGTCGCCGCCGAAAGGACCAATGGTCGTCCCCGATGAATCAAGCGAGGAAATGACGAGTGGGATGCCGGCACGCTCGACCGGGATTACCGTGCGGGGATGCAGGATCTTCGCTCCCAGCTCTGCGAGAACATGCGCAGCGGAATAGCTCATTCTATCGATGACGCGGGCATCGGGGACAACCGCGGGGTCGGCAGTCATGATTCCCGGAACGCCGGCATAGATGTGGACTCTGTCGGCTCCCAGAAGCTCGGCGAGCATTGTCGCGGAATAGTCGGACGATTCCCGACCCATCGTCGTTGCCTGTCCTGACGTGCCGCGGGCAATGTATCCCTCGGTCACAACGACGCCGACCCCCTGAACAAGCGGACGCAGCTTCGCGTCAACCCGCTCGCGTGTAAGCGCCAGATCCGGGCGGGCAAATCGATGCGTGTTGTCGGTGATGATGAGATCGAGCGCGCTGAGATACTCAACAGCAACGCCCTGCTGTCTCAGGGCGGCAGTAACCAGCGACGATGACAGGCGCTCTCCTGCACTGACAATAAGATCCAAAGTCCGTCCGGAGAGTTCGCGGACAATTTCGAGCCCTCCGATCACCTCATTCAACCGCGTGACGACAGGTGCGACGCCAGACCTCCAAACATCTGCGCCGTGGCCGAGCACGGTGGTGGCGATGTCGTCGTGGTACGCAACAATGCTCGCGAGCTCACGCCGGGCGGACTGCGGGTCGGTGATCCCGTCGAATGCGATTCTCTCAAGACGGTTGGTGATACCACGGAAGGCGGAGACCACAACGACGAGTGGGCCATCGGTACGCGCGATGCGGTCAGTGACGTTTTGAAGACCGACCGCATCGCTCAGGAGTGCACCTCCGAACTTGGCGACGATCATCGAGCGTAGTAATGACGGGGTGTGCGGATGGCGTGACTCCCCACGACGTCGCGATCACGCCGAGAGTCTGCAACACGCGGGACTTCGTCCGAATCGCACAGGAGATCGCGCGATCGGCGCCAGTCGCCGTAATAGCCAAGGAGCTGGCGAACGACGGCGGCGGAAAACGTCCGAAGTGGCGAGGACTCAGCCACGACGAGTCGGAGAATATGGGCTGCAGGACGATTCAACGGACTTCCCCACCGTCTCTCGCGGTTGAGCTCATGGTCGTGATCAGGAGAAGATCGCCGTCGGGATAGTTTGCTGCCAGCAACATGCCTTGCGATTCGACGCCCATCAGCTTCGCTGGCTTGAGGTTGGCCACAACGACGATTCGGGCGCCAACAAGATCGTCAGGCTGGTAGACCTTTCCTATTCCCGCGACAATCTGCCGTTCAAGGTTCCCAACGCGGATCCGAAGTCGCACGAGCTTCTCCGATTTCTTGACGCGCTCTGCCTCCAGAATCGTCGCCACGCGGAGATCGAGCTTCATCACATCGTCGATGGTGATTTCGGGTTTGATGTCGACCTCGATGGGAGTGGCGTCTCCGGCTCCCGCAGGGACCGCGCCGAGCTTTGCGACCTCGCGGGCCACCGTCTCGTCGTCAATTTTCGTGAAGAGAATCGAAGCCTCACCTAGATGATGGCCGGCCGGAATCAGCAAATCGGACGCTGACTCCCAGCCAGCATCGGACTGCTCTATTGCCAGCATGCGGTGGATGGCCTCTGACGTAAAGGGGGTTATAGGCTGGAACAGCACCGCAAGGGTGCGAACTGTCTGCAGGCAAAGGCAAATCGTGGTCGCACACCGGTCTGGAGCCTCCGTCCTGGTCTTCCACGGTTGAGCATCATTGAAATACTTGTTGGCCGAACGCGCCACATTCATCGTCTCCAGCACAGCGTCGCGAAATCGAAAGCGCCGATAGAGATCTCCAATGCGACGGGGTGCACGGAAGAGCTCGACCAGAATCGTGAGATCCTCGCGAGTGAAGTACTTCAGATACTTTGGCGTGAGTTCCGCAAGTATCTCGTCATTTCCCCCTTCCTCCTGACAGAGTCTTTGGAGATCGGCGGCGACCAGCGCACGGAGGCTCTCCTCCTTCCCTTCGTCTGGTATCAGGAAGGGGGCAACGCCGTCAAAATAGCGCGAGGCAAACTGCATCGTGCGATTGACGAAGTTCCCGAGAATATCCGCAAGCTCGTTGTTTACGCGCGCCTGAAATTCCTTCCAGGTGAAATCGGCGTCCTTGTTTTCCGGGAGATTCGCAGCCAGTGTGTACCGAAGAAGATCTGGAGGGAACAATTCCACGTAGTCCCGAAGATCAATTCCCCAATTCTTGGACTTGGAAAATTTCTGTCCTTCCAGATTGAGAAATTCACAGGCAGGAACGTTATCAGGAATGACGTACGTATCGGCGTTGCCAGCGTCGTTGTACCCCATCAACGTCGCAGGAAACATGATCGTGTGGAAAACAATGTTGTCCTTGCCGATAAATGCGACGTATCGCGATTCCGGATCGCACCACCATCTCTTCCACCCGTCGGGATTACCCTGGCGGGCCGTCAACACCCTTGTATTCGTGATGTACCCGAAGGGAGCATCGAACCACACGTACAGCTTCTTCCCATTGAATCCCTCAAGTGGAACGTCGATGCCCCAGTTCAAATCCCGGGTGATCGCTCTCTCCCCCAAGCCCATTTTCAGCCAGCTTCGTGACTGCTGCAGCACATTGTCACGCCAGTCGCGCGAGTGTGCTTCGACGTACGATTCAAGACGGGACTGGAATCGTCCCAGATCGAAATAGAAGTGGCTGGTAGTCTTCAGGATGGGCGTTTTCCCACTGAGCTTGCTTATGGGATCCTTCAGTGCGGTTTGATTGTATGTGGTCGAGCAATTGTCACACTGATCCCCACGCGCTCCTTCGTACCCACAATTGGGACAGATACCTTCAACAAACCTGTCAGGGAGGAAAATCCCCGCATCTGGATCGAAGAATTGTTCTTCTTCCTTAACGGTGAGATATCCTTGATTGTGAAGTGTCTTGAAGAACTCCTTGGAGGTCTCGTGGTGCTCCGGCCAGGTGGTGCGGCCGTAGATGTCAAAGTCGATCCCAATCCTCCGGAATGCCTCCTCATTGGCGGGGTGGTATTTGTCGACGATCGCCTGCGGCGTGGTCTTCTCCTGCTCGGCCGAAATCACGATCGCGACGCCATGCTCATCTGAGCCAGAGACATGAATAACCTCCTCGCCGCATGCGCGAAGGAATCGCGTGTACATGTCGGCTGGGAGATAGGCACCGGCCAGATGACCGAGGTGGATGTATCCGTTTGCGTACGGGAGCGCGCTGGTCACCAGCGTTCGCTTGAACGATCGTGAATTCGACACAACAGGTGATGTATGGATGATTGTCTAGGCCCGCCCGTCAAACGCGTTCAGCCCGTTGTCAAGGCTCTCGCGATTGAGGTCTTCGATCTTCACCTGGACCACCTTGCGACGATCGGTTTTCAGAACTGTCATTCGGACGGAGTCTCTCTCAAATGCTTCGTTGTCTTCCGGAATTCTCCCGAACCACTTTGTAGCAAGGCCCCCGATAGTGGTGTAGTCCTCCCCCTCAGGCAGTTTGAATCCGACGATCACACCGTTGACGTCACTGATCGTCATTGATGCACTTACGATGTAGGTGCCATCCGCAATCTGCTCAATAGCCGTCGGCTCTTCGTCATACTCATCCTGAATCTCCCCAACAAGCTCTTCAAGAATATCCTCCATCGTGACAAGCCCTGCAGTACCTCCGAACTCGTCAAGGACGATCGCCATCTGAATCTTGCGGCGTTGGAACTCACGCAGCAGCTCGCTTATCAGCTTTGTTTCCGGGACAAAGAAGACCGGACGGAGTAGATCCTGCAGAATAATAAGGTTCGAATGTTGCAGGAGGGTAATGAGATCCTTGGAGTAGACGACGCCGATAATGTTATCGATTGAGCCTTCATACACCGGCATTCGCGTGTATCCTTCCTCCACAACCTTCTTGATGAGTCGCAGTGGGGATTCGGCGATGTCGAGCGCGGCGATATCCGTGCGGGGGACCATCACCTCTTTCACTATCGTGTCGCCAAACTCAAAGACGTTCTCGATCAGCTCGTGCTCCGACTCTTCGATTGTACCCCCTTCTCTTCCCTGCTCCAGAAGGAGTCTCAGTTCCTCACCCGAATGGTAATGCTCGGATTCGGAGACCGGCTCAATACCAAACAGTCGAAGTACACGGTTCGCAACGAAGTTGAGCGATACGATGGCCGGCTTGAAAACGAGGTAGAAGACGCGGAGCGGGTACGAGATTACGAGGGTCGTTGCCTCGGACCGTCTGATTGCAAGTGACTTTGGCGCCAGTTCACCGAAGACGATATGAAGAAACGTGATCAGGACGAACGCAGTTGGCAGGGCAATTCGGTGAGCCAGCACGGGATCCGGTGTCACGCCCATAAGGTCCATGACCGCCTCGACCAGGTGGGCAACGATCGGCTCGCCCACCCATCCCAGGCCAAGTGAGGCCAGGGTGATACCCAGCTGTGTTGCCGAGAGGTATTCATCCAGGTGGGTGATGAGTAGTTGGGCCATACGGGCTGGCCTGCTCCCCGTTTGCGCGCGAAGCTCGATTTGCGATGAGCGCACCTTGACGATAGCGAACTCGGCCGCAACGAAGAACGCGTTTGCAAGAACCAGCAGAAACGTGATCAGTCCGCCCAGTATCGGGTCATCCATTCGGAATGTCTACGCCTCCCCCGACCTGTGCAACGAAAGGACACACGAGACATTGGCGCTGGGAACCGTGCGCCAAGATTGGGGTTCATCCATGGGAGCGGAAGATAGTAGGTTTCGGGAGATTCAGGGGAAGGTGCCGAGTTCGAAGCCGTACATCGACGGCGGATGTTCGTGTCCTCTCAGTCCGCGCCGGTGTGACTCGGAATAGCGCGGCATCACCGGAGGCGTCTCCAACGCTCCACGACGCGTGGCCATCAGCCACGTTTCCAATCGCTCCGACCAGTCATGCTCATGCGTACACTCCTGATACTTGCTCTTCTCATGACGGCACGCGGCCTTAGCGCTCAGAATTTTCCGGATCGCATCGTCGTGGTCGACCCCCTGGGTGACGTTGCCAGAAGCGACTCGGGAGCGACTTGGCTCCCGGGGACTACTCTCTACGCCGAGTTCTCGAGGTATTCAAACGGGTCCGGTTCTGATCACCGCTGGAATGCGCGAACCGGCGGGTCGCTGGAGATCGTACGTCTCGACAATGATTGGAGCCTTCACGCGATGGGGACGATGGAGGTTGTGGTCGACCCTCAAAACGATATCACCTTCAACCCCCGTGCGATCTTCTGGGAGGAGGGGCTGTTCGCGCAGCGGAATCTGTCGGAGAGGACCGCGCTCCAATTCGGATACATGCATCGCTGCAAGCACGACATTGACAACCTGGAGGTGTTTGCCCTTCGGGGCGAAGTGGAGCAGCGAACGCTCATTTTCAGTGGCCCGTCGATTCGGTACATGATTCGACCACGTTCGATTGACAGCACCACGTTTGAGTGGGGTATGGCAATCCGCGAGGATTTCTTCCTCCATCTTCTGGACGATCGAATGAGATCCGATGCACGCGGCGTCGGCCGGAGCATGGAGTCCGCGGTTTCCGCAACGACGCTGGATGCCCGTGGTCGATGGCGACCGGGGGGTGGGCGGGTGGCGTGTGGAATCAACGTTGGTCTGATGGTGGCGGCGTACGGAAGCGAGCCCGGCTTCTCTGCTCGGTTCTCCGACATCTCACTCGTCTGGAGCGTTCCGTACGTGGAAGTCGGCCTTGACTTCTTCAACCCCGATGGTGGCTCGTTGGTAGTGTTTGCACGCGCTGAGTATCAGCGCGATGCCGCAATCACATCCATACCGCAGCCAAAGGACCTCGTGATGTTCGGCATCCGCATGGGATCCTGGAAAAGCACGTGGTAGAAACGAGGTCGATTACCCACGCGCCTCGAGACTGTTGAATCACTCTCACATCGACAGGCTGTTCAAGTGGCGCAAGGTTCAGCCGCGCCACGACGAGGGAATGGGGCGTACCGACGGTGCGCTATGTGAGCGACGAGGAGCGCAACGCAGAGATCGAGCGTACTTCGGCAGACTCCTAGCGGGCAATCACGACAAACTCGACTCGCCGGTTCTTCTGTCGACCCTCTTCCGTCTCGTTCGACGCAATCGGCCGCAAGTATCCGAATCCACGGGCGCGAAGTCTACCCTCGTCAATTCCGAGATCGATCAGTGCGTTGCGAACAGCCTGCGCCCTGTCGTCCGAGAGTGTTTTGTTTCGCGCCTCCGTTCCCACCGCATCCGTGTGTCCGCGAATCTCAATCTTCAACCGCGGATTCTGGGTCATCATTTGCACCATGGTGCGAAGCCCTGCCATCGCCTCCTGCCTAACCTCCGCCCTATTGAAATCAAAGAAGACGGTATCGCTGAATGTGATGACGTCTGATACCGATACGATCCGTCCAGTCCGCGCGTTGTATGTGGCGCTTGCCTTCGCCTCCTGTGTTGAGCCTGGCAGGTTCAGAGTGAGTCGAGCCACGTGCTTGCCGGGAACAAAGGGAGGCTCGTATGAAACGATGTAGTAGTTACGCAGACTTCGATAGATGTCCTCAAAGGCGGCGCTCAGTTCGTTGGTCGAGTAGCACTGGTAGAATCGGCCACCAGTGCCGTTTGCGATGTCGTTGAGTGTCGTCTGATTGACATCACCGAAGGCCACGGTGAACACAGGAATGCCGGCAGAACGACAGTAGTCATAGAGCTGCGAGGAGGTCATGCCGCTGGAATTGTCATCGCCGTCGGTGAACAGCACCATGGCGCGGGGGTGATCGATCGGAGCGCCCGCGATCTCCTCACCTCCCATCCGGGCTGCCGCATACAAAGCCGTGTACGTCCCAAATCCTTCGAGCCCCTTTCCGTCGAACGCACTCAACAGCAAGGACTCGGAATCGGTCGCGGGGACGACAACCTTCGGCAGACGATCGAACTTCACCACGGCAATGCGATCCTGCGTTCGTTTCAGACGGACGAACCGGGAAGCCGCAGTCTCCAATCCCTGAATGCTCGAACCCATCGTTCCAGAGTAATCCAGGACGAGGGCTATTTCGTAGGGGATTCCATCCTGATCGCTGAACTCGCGCACGGAGAATCGATCAATTCCCCCTTCCGGTGCGTCGTCACCAATCTGCTCGGTCAGTCCCCGCCATATCGTCCTGTAATCCGACGCCCCCTTGTAGTATGGCGGTGCAAGTCCCGTTACGAGCTTCCCGTCCGAGGTGAATACCCGTACATACAACTGGATGGAGTCGGGGTATGGGACGGAGTTGACCCTCCATACCTGTGCCGCCAGCGAGCCGGAGGTCGATGCCTGATCGGAGGCCACCGTTCCGGTCATGTAGATCGGCGGCGTGTATCCGGGGGGTGGCGTGTGCTCCACCAGCGGCTTGACGGTCTCCTCGAATGACTTGCATCCTGCGAGAAGTATCAGTGCGAAGAGCGGAAGCGCGAACCGCGCGGGGAGAATTCGATGCATGCTGGACATATGACGAAGTTACAACGTCGGTGTGGTCCAAGTATTGCCGTTCGTGTCGGACCGCACAAGGGGAAAACGGGAGCGTGTGATCGCCAGGCTGCCATCATGCCAGCCACATGTCAACGACGCATAATGCTGCACCATGTATCGCTCCGCTTGCATTCCACATCGTGCCCCGTTTGCTATCTTTGCCACCCCGACACCCGTGTCTACGAACACTTACTACCCAATACAGTCTTTTCACAACGCAGATGAACATTCACGAGCATCAGGCCAAGGAGCTGCTCGGCAGGTATGGCGTTCCCGTCCAGTCCGGTCGCGTGGCATTTTCTCCTGAACAGGCGGTGGAAAACGCCCACGACCTCATCCAGAACGGTGCCACGCTACTCATTGTAAAGTCGCAGATCCATGCCGGTGGACGTGGGAAAGGAACGATTCACGATCCTGTGACGGGCGACGCAATAATGTACGGCGGCAAAGAGTTGAGGGGTGTCAAAGTTGTCCCCGTCGAGGACGGGAACGCGCTCGACGAAGTGTACCAGATCGCATCGCGCATCCTGGGGAACAAACTGATCACGATTCAGACCGGAGCTGACGGGAAGATCGTCCATCGCCTGCTGATTGCGAACGGCGTCGATATCTCGCGTGAGTTCTATTGCTCAATCCTCCTCGATCGCTCCTCAGGGAAAAACATCATCATGGCCTCCACCGAGGGAGGCGTTGAGATTGAGAAAGTTGCCGAAGAGACACCGGAGAAGATCTTCCGCGAGTACGTCGACCCCGGTCAAGGTCTGCTCCCGTTCCAGGCCCGCCGGATGGCATTTGCGCTGGGCCTTGAAGGGAAGGCCCACAAGAGCTTCCTGAAGTTCATCACCTCGCTATACAGTGCCTATGTCAAGATTGACGCGTCGTTGGTGGAGATCAACCCATTGGCGTTGACCACCGACGACGAGATTCTTGCCGTCGACGCCAAGGTCTCGCTTGACGACAATGCGCTCTACCGCCATTCGGACATTGCGGAGATGCGCGATGAGAGCGAGGAGGATCCGTTGGAGGTTGAGGCCGGCAAACACGACTTGAACTACATCAAGCTCGACGGCAACGTCGGTTGCATGGTCAACGGTGCCGGTCTCGCAATGGCAACGATGGATATCATCAAGCTTGCCGGTGGCGAGCCGGCCAATTTCCTCGATGTCGGAGGAGGAGCGAGCGTCGAGCGCGTGGCGAACGCGTTCCGCGTCATGATGAGCGACCCCCACGTCAAGGCTGTGCTGATCAACATCTTTGGCGGCATCGTCCGTTGCGACCGTGTCGCGAACGGTATCATTCAGGCCATGCAGACGGTCGAGGTTGACGTTCCCGTCATCGTGCGACTTGACGGTACGAATGCCGAAGAGGCGCGAAAGATCCTGTTGGATTCGGCTCTCGACTTCTCGGTGGCGGCCACGCTGAAGGAGGCCGCTGAAAAGGTCAACGAGGCGATCGCCGGAGTCCACGCGGGAGCCGTCATCGATCTCGGCATGGGTTCAGCGTCAATGTCCTCACCACCGCGTGACGAGGACGATGATGACCTGGACGATGAGGAATTTGACGAGGAGAAAGAGGATGATGGCACGGCTACCGAGGGGGAGGAGGAGGAGTTCGAGGTCGAGGAGGTTGACGATCCCGATGATCTCGATCTTGAAGGGCTGGACGACGATTTAGATATCGACGACCTGGATGATGTGCTGGACGATGAGGAGGATTTCTAACCCGGGCGGAGAGTGGGGGCCAATAGACTGATGAAGTCGTCTCGGACCGCCGGGCCGTTCAAACGGCGCGAGGTCAACGCGGTTGACGAGGAGCGAATGCGGAGTGCCGATGCTACGCCGCAGCGAGCGATGAGGAGCGCGACATAGAGATCGCGCGTATTTCAACAGCCACCCAAGCGCCTTGCGGGCTTGCCGCGACTTCCTATGGGGTGGGGGACGTTATCGTCCTCCACCCCATTCGTATTTGGAGGCCCAGTCTTTGTAGGCTGCGATCTTCTCCTGATTGTTCTGCGTCCACACCAACACAGTTGGATCCGGAACCGGCTTCATGATGTTGTAGCAATAGGCACGGACGTGCCCAGCGGCACGAAGGGCCTTCAGATACCGGCCGTAGTAGTCGGCCGCGAAACCCTGCACACCCGGTCTGGGCGTAGGAAGCAACTCAATGAAATGATCTATAACCGCCACAAACTTCTCAGGGTTGGACGGATATCCATCGGCCCCTCTACGGATCTGCGTCAGAAGAATGTAGCGCCCCGAGGAAATGAAGTTCCCCTCGTCGAGTTGATCGTCCACGGGGCGCTCCAACATACCCATCGGCCTCCCATCGTCGATGTACTCGCCCCATGCCCTCCAGCCAAACAGCCGCTGAAGGGGTGTGGTGTCGTTCGCGGCAACTCCCCATCCACACAACCCGAGAACGATTTCCAGCCCCTGGACGGTGGGCGTTGCGTTTTGATCGAGTTCCATCCCGCGGAGGAACGCCATGATCATCGGAGAGAGGTATCGACGACGACCGAACGCCTGCGCCAGATACGTATGGGCAAGAAAGCTCTTCGGGTCGTATACGACCGCCTGCTCGAGTATAGGGCGGGCCTCGTTCGAAAGCCCAGCCATCAAGTAGGCATTTCCAAGAGGCAAGAGGAGGTCTTTCTGGTCCGGTCGGACGCCGATCGCCTGTTGCAAAACACCGGCGCCTGCACGCCATTGCTTCTGATCACCATAGATCTCTGCCGCCATGATGTAGAAGTCACGCCATATAGGACTGTCGTACTGCGCGCCACGGAGCGCAGCGCCAACCGCCAGATCGAGTTTGCCGCCAAGGCGATAGGCGAGGGCCTGTTCGTAGATCACTTCGTAGGCCGCAGGATTCAGACCGAGGGCCGTGTCGAAAATTGCATATGACGAGTCGTAGTCTTTCCGGTCGACAAAGACTCGCGCGGAGTCCAGGAGTTCATTCTGTCGATCGGTCATTGGGACAACCGGCTTCAGGTTCTGTCCCCATAGGTCACTCTTCGCAACCAGCATGAGGACGATTGCAGAGAGAAGCACGATGGTCATTCGCATGGGTACGTTCAACATAGACTGACTGGATTGGAATTCCGTTCTCCGCGCAGTTGGTGTCGGATCGACAATGAACACAACGGTGCCTCATCATCCGCACAGTGCGCGCGATGTGCACTGACGATCGCGGGGCTCAGTTCTTCACCCCGTCACGAATCATCAGTTCGGCCACCATGCGACTGAATGCCGCTGGATCGGGTAGCGTCCCCCCTTCGGCAAGAATGGCCCCGCCAAGAAGAAGATCCGCATACTCCGGAAGTCGCGGATCGCTCGGATTAACTCCGACCATCGAGGTCATAGCACGAATGAGCGGGTGCTCCGGGTTCACCTCCAACACACGCATTGCCTCCGGCGCCTCCTGCCCCATCGCGCGGAGGATCTTCTGAAGCTGCGGCGAGATATCCCCTTCCTCCGTAACCATGCAGGCAGGAGAGCTTCTCAGCCGGTCACCCGGGCGGACGTCCTTCACTTTTCCCGAAAGCAATTCTCGGAGAACCGTCAAGAGGGGTGCCAGCTCTTCTCTCTTCTCCTTCGACGCCTCGGTCTTCTTTTCCTGCTCCTCCTTCGTGCCGGTCTTCACCGTGCCTCGAAGGACGTTGTGCAATCGCTTCCCGCGAAACTCTCCGCGGGTGGCTGTCCAAAGCTCGTCCACTGGATCGGTCATCACAAGCACCTCCACCCCCTCTTCACGTAGTCCTTCGATATGTGGGGAGGTCTCAAGGACATGCCGATCCTCGCCTGTGATGTAGAGAATCTCCTCCTGTCCCTCCTTCATCCGATCAACGTACCCGGCAAGGGTCGTTGGAACAGTCCCCCCGGCTGTATCGAACAGCGCTACGTCGAGAATCGCGTCGGCGTGCTCGGGATCCTGGTAGATCCCCTCTTTCACGACTCGTCCGATGTCGTTCCAGAACGTCGCGAACTTCTCCGGATCGCTCTCACGAATCTCCTTCATCGATTCCAGCACCCGTGTGGTCAGTCGACGACGAATCATCCGCACCTGACCGTTCTGTTGGAGAATCTCGCGAGAGATATTCAACGGAAGGTCTTCACTATCGACCACTCCGGACACGAATCGCAGCCAGGACGGGAGCAGATCTCGCGCATCGTCCATGATGAAGACACGCCGGACATACAGGTGGAGGCCGCGACGGTTCTCGTGGAGGTAGAGATCCCCCGGTGCCGAGGCAGGCAGATAGAGGAGTGCGAAATACTCCTGCGTTCCCTCTGCGCGAACAACGATTGACCGAAGGGGGGCGTTCCAGTCGTGCGAGAGGTGGCGGTAGAACTCAGCATGCTCCTCTTCTGTGATCTCCGATGCTCCCTTGCGCCAGAGAGCCTTCATCGAATTCACAACCTCGTCGGCAACGGCGGTCCCGTCAGGCTGAACGACCCCACCATCAGGAACGGTTTCACCAGAAGGGATGACGCGGCGAAGACGAATCGGCCAGGAGACGAAGTCACTGTAGCGGCGGACGATCTCACGAAGCACGCCCGGGTCCGCGTAGTCGGAACGGTCGCCCTCTGGATCGGCCGGCTTCAGATGAAGCACGACCGTGGTGCCAACCTCGCCGGGTTCCGCTGGCTCAACGCTGAATGTCCCATCCCCGGTCGACTCCCATTGCCACGTCTCGTCCGTGCCTGCCCGACGGGAGAGTACGGTCACTCGATCGGCGACCATGAAACTGGCGTAGAAGCCGACGCCGAACTGCCCGATAAGCTCCGCGTTGTTTCCCCCTTCCTTCAGCTTTGTCAGGAACTCTCTCGTACCGCTCCGGGCAATCGTACCAAGGTTTGAAACCAGTTCGTCGTGCGACATACCAATGCCGTTGTCTACGATAGCAAGCGTTCGCGCATCGGTATGGGGGAGAAGCCGAATCGAAGCGTCTGCGGGCATGGAGATTGCCTGATCGCGAAGCGATTCGATCCGTCGCTTGTCGAGTGCGTCGGAACTGTTCGATATGAGCTCCCGTAGGAAAATGTCGGCACGCGAATAGACCGAGTGGATCATCAGATCCAGAAGCTGGCGTGCCTCCGTCTGGAATTCAAAGCGTTCTGCCGTAGTCTCCATCGTACGGTTAGGGATTGATTGCGGGATTTGGTTTGCAGATTGAACCGAAGCTCAGGGCGGCTCGACAATGGTCTCTGATGCGTCTCTTCAGTGCACCAATCGGGGCCAGCAGCTCTTCGTTGACACGCGGCGTGGAAGAGTTCCCCTACCGCCTACCAACCACGACCAGTCGTTGAACGGTCTCGCTCCCTTCTATAGTGCGCACTCGAACGAAGTATGACCCAGCTGCAACCCCCCCCAGATCTAGGTCGATGCCGGTGGTATTTCGATCGATGTGTGATGTCGTGAGCGACTGAACAAGTTGTCCGGTAACATCCAGGAGATCGATTGCCGCTAGGCGTCCACCAAGCTCCGCCGGAATCTGGATTCGTGTTCTGGCCGACGTGACGTTCGGGACCACGCGAATCGATGCCACCGCGGGATCGTACGGGACGGACACGGTTGGATCGAACACCTGGCGAGCCGCATTGAATTCGTCCAGCACGTCAAGCGTGACGGATGAATCGTCCCCCGCAACGATGACGGTGAAATAGAGATTCGCAGACGAGCCAACGTCATTGACCGTGGCGATCGGCAACGGGTCACCATCACGGAAGGCGCGGACTCGATAGGGTCCCTTCGCCAGTCGATAGAATGGGCTGGCGGCCAGAAATGGGAGTGTTACACGGAGGGTGTCGTTCGTCACGTACGAGCTTATCTCGACGGTGACCGACCCATAGTAGTCGGTCGCCTGCGCCACACGAATGTAGAGCGAGTCATCAAGAATTGATGGTACGGTGTTGGGTGCCGCAAGGCTCATACCGATCGCTGTTCCGGTTCGGAACTTCGTCATGATGACGACATAGTCGCTGTCAAGCCTGGTTCGGACCCCCTCGCTCAGAATCGTGCTTCCAACACCTTCGTTTCGCAATGTGAAATGGACGTCGACGCTGTCACTTGTGAGAGGGCCGAACTTTGCGGAGGCCATACGGTAGCGGAGGTCCGTACCGCTTGGCTGCGAGGAGTTGTCCAGATACACATCCAGCGCCTGGATACCCTTCCCGGAGACTGCCTGCTCCGGCCAGGCATGGAAGACGCGAATCGACGGAAGCGTTCCCCCTTCCGCTCCCTGCAGCACTGGTATGGCGTACGCCGTCTGACGCTCGCCACTGAGGGCGTACACTTTCAAGTTCTGCTGGTCTGGGCCGGTGATGACAAGCGTCATGCGCCCAAGCTCAACGAGAGGCACATTGAATCGGGCAATCTCATTTCGGGAACCGTTCGGGGTAATGATCAGCTGCGTTGGGGCTCCGGCAACAGACTTGTACGGTGTGGCGCTGTCGCGCATCACTTGTGTATAGAGTGGCATGCTGTCGGTCGACACGAGGTAGACATCGAACAGGCTGCCGACGTCAAATCCGGCTGCGTTGAAGACGCGGATGAGCGACTTCCCCGTAGTTGGATTCTGAGCCTTGAGACGAGAAAGGAATTTCAGCTTCCTCGAACCGGCGTCGCCGTAGACGATTCCGAGATACTCCGTCTGGGTAACGATGTCGAGGTCACGATCGAAGGCCGGCGTTCCGATTCCAGTACCCGCCTTCACAACCTTTACGTTCAAAGGGGACATTGGAAGCTGCAGGTTCGCGACAGGAGCGGAACACGAGTCAGGTCCAACGTTGTTGATCGTAGGTGTCGCGGTACTGTTGAAGTGGACATCGAGCGCGTCGCCGCTTCCAATGTTAGCCAGCCGGAAATCAATGCGGATTGGCTGCCCATACAAGTGACCCACTCCGGCAGCAATGAGAAGAAACAGTGACGCCAGGAAGAGGGAGTAGTATCGTCGAATCATGATGAGTGGTATGTACGTGAAGTCGTGGAGCGACGTCGTTCGGCGGACCGTTCCCGACAAGGCTCCGCGGCGTTGAATCGCGCCGGAGGACGCGAAAGATACGCCTCGTTTGAAAATCTCGCCACGTACAACGGCCTCATTGAGGTAAATTGGGGCCTCTTTTGTAAAACCTTCCAATAACGCCGGTTTTTCCTCGGATGACATTCGACAACGACCAGGTGGCGCGACGCTACGAAGAGCTGCAGGAGCTGGAGAGTCTCGGTGTCGAGACCTACCCGTACTCGTTTGCCAGAACACATTCGACCGCCGCCGCGCGATCGCAGTATCAGGACGAGACGCCGGAGATATCCGCATCAGTGGCCGGGCGGATCGTGGCCATTCGTCGCATGGGTAAGGCGACATTCCTCCATGTTCAGGACGAATCGGGGCGCCTGCAGGTCTACCTGAAGAAGGATGATCTGGAGACGTATGACCAGATTCGCCTCTTCGACATCGGCGATATCATCGGTGTCGACGGATACATGTTCCGAACGCGGACCGGTGAAGTCACACTGCACGCGCGAAGCTTCACATTCCTTACGAAGTGTCTTCGTCCCCTTCCTATCGCGAAGGAAGAAGTCGACGATGATGGCCATCGAATCGTACACGATCAGTTTGCCGATAAAGAACTCCGCTATCGTCAACGGTACATGGACCTCGCGGTGAACCCGGAGGTCCGCGAGGTCTTCCGTAGCCGTGCCCGAGTGATCTCCATTATTCGACGCTACCTGGACCAGCGTGGATATCTCGAGGTCGAGACGCCAATTCTTCACGGCATGTATGGTGGTGCCGCGGCCCGTCCGTTCGCGACGCACCTGAACGCTCTTGACATCCCGCTCTACCTCCGCATCTCATTGGAACTCAACCTGAAGCGGCTGATCGTCGGTGGGTTCGAAGGCGTGTATGAACTGGGGAAGAACTTCCGGAACGAGGGTATCGACAAGACCCACAATCCGGAGTTCACGATGCTGGAGCTCTACGTTGCCTACCACGACTACATGTGGATGATGACCCTGGTCGAGGAGATGCTGAAGGAAGTCACTCTCGCGGTGACGGGCTCGCTTCACGTTGCAAGTGCCGTCGGGACGATTGACTTCACCCCTCCCTATCGCCGCGCAACAATGCACGAACTGATTGCCGAGCACACAGGTAAGAGTATTGCGGGCGTCGACCTTGAGGGAATGCGTCGCATTGCCGGTGAACTTGACATAGCAATTGACAAGACCATGGGGGTAGGACGGATCATCGACGAGATCTTCAGCGAACGAGTCCAACCGAAGTTGGTACAGCCAACGTTCGTCATGGACTACCCAGAGGAGATGGTCCCGCTGGCCAAGCGTCATCGATCCAAGGAGGGGCTGGTGGAAGCGTGGGAGTTGATTATCGCCGGTCGTGAAATCGCCCCATGTTTCAGTGAACTGAACGACCCCCGCGATCAACGGCGACGGTTCGAGGCCCAGGCGGCATTGCGTGCCGCAGGGGACGAAGAGGCGATGCTCATCGACGAGGATTTTCTAACAGCACTCGAGGTCGGCATGCCCCCTACGACCGGAATGGGACTCGGCATAGATAGACTGACAATGCTTCTTACCGGACAGGAGTCGATTCGGGACGTCATCTTCTTCCCAATGATGCGCGCCCGGGGTGGATAGCGACTCTGCCCGCCTCTCTGACACAGCGGTCGCATCCCCCATCATGCGTGAACCCTTCTCGATAACACGATCGACGACCTCTCCAGAAACAACCTCGCACCTCGGAAGCAGAGTGGCCAGGCGCCAAAGACTAACCAGCAACATCTCGACGACTTGATTCACGAAAGCCCGCAGCAGACATTCGGTCCTCTACCCATCGTCTTCGGCATCATTGGTCACCGGAATCCACGGCCGGAGGACGTGACAAAGTTGTCGCATGCGGTCGAGGAGGTGCTCACCGATTTCAGAAGGCGATACCCGTCTACGCCATTCGCCGTGATGACGCCATTGGCGGAGGGGTGCGACTGGATCGGTGCGCGTGTGGCGGTGAAATTGGGTGCCAGGTTGATTGTCCCTCTCCCCATGACACGCGATCTCTTTGAAGGCGACTTGCGAACCGAGGAGGCGCGGAAGACGTTCGACGAACTTCTTGGTCAAGCGGACGAGTGGTTCGAAATCCCCCACGCCGATGGAGTGACCTACGAGCAGCTGAGCATTCCAGGCCCCGAGCGAGACAGACAGTATGAGGCTGTGGGAGTCTATATCATACGAAACAGCCAGGTGCTTATCGCGATGTGGGATGGCACGACCAACGGACTGACTGGCGGGACGTCTGTTGTTGTGCGATACCGCCTGGAAGGGCTCCCGCCGCATCACGCCCCCGATTGGAGTCCGCTCGATCCAATCGATAATGGCCCCGTCTACCATATCGTAACGCCCCGTCTTGGTGCCGTCGTCCCCCCCAATCCCCTGTCAACGCAGTTCCTCTATCCCCCGCGCTACGAGAAACCCGAGGAGGGCGAGCGAGCGATGCGCCAGATTCTCGAGCGGATACAGCTCTTCAATCATGACGCCGTGGCAACGGCAAACGCTCTTGCCGGCGCGCGTGCCCAAAGCGCGTCGTATCTCCTTCCCGCAGAGACGCTCTCGCGCCTTACGGGTTCGCAGAATCGCCTGATGGAGGCATACACGTACGCGGACACGATGGCTGCCTACTTTCAGCGGAAGTCGATCTTCACGCTAAGGGCGCTCTTCGTCATGGTCTTTGTTGCGGTGGTCTTCTTCGAAGTCTATGCGCACGTGTTCCATCACGACACATGGATCATCGGCCTCTATCTGGGATCGCTTGGTCTTGCATATCTCTGGTCAATGGTTGCGCGCAAGGGGGACTACCAGAGCAAGCACCTGGATTATCGCGCCATCGCCGAGGGTTTGAGAGTACAGATATACTGGAAGCTTGCAGGCATACGGCATCGGGCAATCGACTACTACATGCGCCGCCAGAGAAGCGTCATGGATTGGATACGCGAGGCGATGCGCTCGTGGTCGCCCGATTTCGTTGAGAACGAGGTGGACCAGATCCCGCTTGATGAGCGGCTCAATCTGGTTTCAACCTGGTGGGTCGACAACCAGCTTGCCTACTTCAGACGGACACTGAAACGGGACGAACACGAGCTGGAGCGGAAGGAACGCTATGTCGATTTCTTTTTCGTCGCGGGTCTGATCGTTGCTACCAGCCAGATGATTCTGGGGTGGGGGCATAGCATGATTCTTGCAATGGGTCTACTCCCGGTCGTCGCCGCCATGATCCACGGATACCTGGAGAAGAAAGCGCTGGCCGAGCTTGTCAAGCAATACGAACGAATGGGGATGATCTTTGTCAACGCTGCGGCGTACCTGCGCCACCTGTTGGACGGCAATCGAGCCAACGAGGCTCAGGATCTGATCCTCGAGGTCGGCGTTGAATCGCTCACGGAGAATGGGGACTGGGTGCTGCTGCATCGCGAACGGCCGGTTGACGTCCCTAAAGCCGGCTAGCCTTGCGCGGCTTCCCTCACACCGCCGTCGCGAAGGCCGGTGCTCGTTAACCGGGGAGGTTGGCCAGCGTCTCGGCCACTACCGCCGTCATTTTTGGTTCAGCTTCGTTCGCCGCCGCTATAATGTCGGCAACGTCCACAGGCTTCAGCGCGTCAGGGAAGCACTCGTCAGTCACGATGGACATCCCCATGACGTCCATCGACATGTGACGTGCGACGATCACCTCGGGAATGGTGCTCATTCCGACAACGTCGGCACCAATTGTGCGGAGGAAGCGATACTCGGCACGAGTTTCCAGGTTCGGTCCGGGCACTGCAACGTAGGTTCCCTTTCTCAACGGTATGCCAAGTCGAAGAGCAGCCTCCTCGGCGCGTGCAATCAGCGCGTGGCTGTATGGCTGCGACATGTCCGGGAATCGAGGACCCAGCCGTTCGTCGTTCGGGCCGATCAGAGGATTGTCACCCAGAAGATTGATGTGATCTTCAATCACCATCACGTCGCCCCGCCGGAAGAGGGGATTGAGTCCGCCACACGCATTCGAAACCACCAGATGGCGAGCACCCAGTGCGTGCATTACCCGGACAGGAAAGGTGATCTCGCGCATCGAATACCCCTCGTAGTAGTGAAAGCGCCCCTGCATCGCGACCACCCGTTTCCCACGCAGATACCCAAAAATGAGACGCCCCCCGTGCGATTCGACCGTAGGCGTGGCGAAACCTGGTATCGAGCCATACTCGATATCGGCAACGTGCTCGATCGCCTTCGCCAAACCACCCAACCCGGTCCCAAGGATAATGGCCACCTCCGGAACGAGATCCACGCCGTCGCTATCGAGGCGTTTGTAAACCAGCTCCGCAGTGCCGTGAATTTCGTCGAACAGAGACATTGGAGTGTCGTTGAACGGTGGGAATTGAAGGGGCGGTGCCGCAGTGACGTTCGCCTTTCGACTGGTAACGGGAAGCCACCGTGGACTGCGCCGAACTCTGTCGTCTCCCTACTTCCATGCGTGCCTCACGGAAAGCCCGGCCGTGAAGCCAAAGCCGAACAGAAACATCAGCTGAAACGGTATGAGCGACACCTCGAGGTAGTAGATCGAGATCGCGACCGCCACGACGAAGTAGATCGCCATCAGAGCCTCGATCACGACATCCAGTCGAACGGATCTAAGCACATACTTCCGGTTATGCCACGTCTGTCCCGCTCCCGTAATGGCATACTTCGGCGTGCGAACGAACGGGCTTCTCCATCGGACCAGGCCCTGCAAAACCGCACGCGTGTTGTTCACTGCCATGCCCATTGTTCCAGCAAGCGAAAGTGGTATCCACATGATGCGCTTCGACCAGTCGTCACGCACTGCCCGCTGTGCCGTCATGTAGAAGAGTAGCGATGCTACGGAGCCAAGGATGAAAATGCTCATCAGGTCGAACACCAAGCCCAGCTCAGGGTGGCTCTGCTTCACGAGGAGGATCGGGATATTCAGGATTGCCACAACAAGTATGCAGGGGAAGACAAGATTCGATGTGAGGTGAAGTGTGGCGTTCAGCTTCACCCGCCAGTGGAGCGGCGCCCGCCAGACATCGAACAGCAATTTGCGGGCTGTCTCGATTGCCCCCTTGGTCCAACGGAATTGCTGAGACTTCAGACCATTGATCTCACTCGGAAGCTCGGCCGGTACAACCAGGTCGTTCAGATATAGAAACCGCCAGCCTCGCAGCTGTGCTCGATACGAGAGGTCCAGATCTTCAGTCAATGTGTCGGCATGCCAGTTTCCGGCATCCTCGATACACGACCTCCTCCACACGCCAGCCGTTCCGTTGAAATTCATGAAGAGATTCCAGCGGTTACGAACCTGTTGCTCCATCACGAAATGGGCATCCAGGGCAATCGCCTGTATGCGCGTCAGGAGCGAGTAGTCAATGTTGATATGGTCCCATCTCCCCTGTACCATTCCGATCGTGGAGTCTGCGAGGAGGTAGGGAATCGTTTTCGCAAGGAAGTCCGGATTAGGAAGGAAGTCGGCGTCGAAGATCGCGACAAACTCCCCGCGCGTTTGCGCGAGCCCCTCCTTCAGTGCGCCGGCCTTGAATCCGGTTCGAACATCGCGTCGGAGATGAGAAATGTTGTACCCCTCCTTCCTCTTTCTCTCGCAGACGGCTCGGGCGACAACAACCGTTTCGTCCGTTGAGTCGTCCAGCACCTGTATTTCCAGGAGGTGACGAGGGTATGAAATCGCGCAGACCGATTCAATCAATCGCTCCACGACATAGAACTCGTTGTAAATGGGAAGCTGGATGGTGACCAACGGAAGCTCATCGACCGGTGTCGTCAGCTCGAGCGTCGGCGGCGCGGCGGGCATGCGGGAATAGTGATAGACCATTCCCAGCGCATGGATCCCGTAGCCGAAGAGGACGCCCAGGGCCAGCAGGTAGACAACGAGTACAACTATCTCCATAACGTCAAGTGTGGGGTATTGGACCTACCAGTCAGCAACCGTCGCAAGCAGGATGTCGTCCGTCAGTTTTCCAAGCGCGTCTCGAAGAGCCACCTTCTTCCCTGTCAAGCCTGATGCGATCGTGTACTGCGAACGGCCGACGAACTGACGTCCCGTGTACACGGCCCGCCGCTTTACGTTGTCGGTAAAAGTGACGCGGGCCTCGATGACGAATGCGCGATCGGTTTCATACTCCGTCGTGCCGGCCACGCCGAGCGGCAGGTCGTCGCGAAGCGTTGAGATTGTCACTTCGAGTCGCGAGTCGGCCCCCGCCTGATCTATCACACGGAGGCTGTTGTCCTCGCGAAAGCGCGTAACAAGCAACGTCGTCAACTCCTGCCGAACCGTGCCGTCACCGTATCCGCTCGCATCCTCGACTTCCGGAATGATGATAGTCGAGAGATGAGGAGGGACGGATCCTCCGCGAAACGAATAGCATCCGCACAGAACGATCAGGATCAGAGGGAGTCCTCTTGTCACATTCCCTCCCCGTCCAGGTTATTCCCACGGTCGGTTGTTCGTTCCATCACCGCCATCTCGCTCAGCTTTCTGTAGAGCGTACGTTCGCTGATCCCTAGAGCATCGGCAGCCTCGCGCCTGTTGTTGTTGAATCGTTGGAGGGCAACGTTGATCAGGCGATGCTCCATGCGATCAAGACGGAGGTCCTCGAGGTCACGAAGGAGCTCGTCGAGCGACGGTGGAGGTGGAGGGAGTGCCGGGATGGATTGCGTTTCCGGCTTTCTCGCGCCCCCATCGACGATCATCCGCTTCATCGATCCTACCTCGTTGGTCAGATTGATCAACGCCTGGTAGATCAGTTCGCGCTCGACCTGTTCCGGTGTCTTCCCTGGCAGGTGAACGATAGCCGACGGGTTCTCCATCGACATCGTCGTGCGTCGCGGACCGAGATGCCGAAAGACAATGTCCTCGGTGATCTTCTCGCCCCGCTCAATCGTCACGACGAGTTCGACGAAATTCCTGAGCTCCCGAATGTTACCGGGCCACGTATACTCCTGGAGGAGTTCCATCGCTTCGCGGGTAATCCCACCGAATGGAATACCCAGGCGTTCCGCGACGCTGAAGGCGTAGTGCGCAAAGAGAAGCGGGATGTCCTCGGCATGCTCACGTAGTGGAGGGATATGGACCTGGGCGAGAGCAAGACGATAGTAGAGGTCCTGACGAAACGTGCCCCGACGCACTTCACGATCGAGGTCCCTATTCGTCGCCGCGATAATGCGGACGTCCGCTCGGCGCGGTTCGCTGGATCCGACACGAGTGTACTCAAGCGTCTCGAGCACCCGGAGGA
This sequence comes from uncultured Alphaproteobacteria bacterium, assembly GCA_964462535.1. Taxonomy (GTDB): domain Bacteria; phylum Bacteroidota; class Ignavibacteria; order OLB7; family OLB7; genus CAYWXV01. The sequence continues at coordinate 54,818 of CAYWXV010000006.1, read as the reverse complement.
GTTTGACCTGTGTGTTGAGGGGCATCTCTCCTATTTCGTCCAGCAGAACGGTCCCCTTCTCCGCGGACTCGAACAGTCCCTTGCGCGTTTCCGTTGCGCCTGTAAAGGCGCCCCGCTCGTGGCCGAACAGTTCCGATTCCAGCAACGTCTCCGGAATCGCCCCACAATTGATGGCGAGGAATCTTCCGGAGCTGCGCTGACTGAGCTGGTGGGTGGCGCGGGCGAAGACCTCCTTGCCGACGCCACTCTCCCCTACGAGGAGCACGGTGAGATCGCTGACGGCAATGCTCCGGACCGTATCGACAAGTTCCGCGATGCGTGGCGAGCGACTTATGATCCCCAGTTCTTCCTGCGAAATGATGCGGCTCACGATCTGGGACGTATCGATGTTGTTGACGGGACTCGTGGATGACCGAAAGCCGTAGACTGCTCGTTCATCGTTGCAGCTTGGAGTTGCTGGGGCCGATCGCGACGCTACAACGCGCCGGGGCCATATGAGACGATTCAGCTACGTGAAGGAGTGTGCTGCGACGATGGCAACGGTCGATGGGATGCCCGCGAAGCGACGAAGCACGTCTAGACCCGAGGGTTCTCCCCGACCCAAGACCGGATATAGTTCACGATGTCGTGAGTCGGGGCTCCAGGCGTGAAGAGACGCCCAACTCCCAATCGCGCAAGTTCATCGATGTCCTCATCAGACATGATCCCGCCGCCGGTCAGGAGAACGTCCTGAAGCCCCTTCTCGTTCATGAGCGCGCGGATCTTTGGGAGGATCGTCATGTGCGCACCAGAAAGTATGCTGATACCGATGACGTCGACGTCCTCCTGCAACGCTGCCTCGACAATCATTTCCGGGGTCTGACGAAGACCGGTATAGATGACTTCCATACCGGCATCGCGTAGGGCGGCGGCAATGACCTTAGCGCCACGGTCGTGACCATCCAGTCCGGCCTTGGCGATGAGTACTCGAATCTTTGGTTCCATGGCTACGATGTTACTTCTCCCCCATGGGGCATGCAAGGGGGCGAAGTTACGAATTGTCGGTCCCCGGAAACCACGCTTGATCCGTCGTCGGCACCGTCCAGATTTAACATGGATGATCGAGGCGATTGTACTAGCTTCGTCGGACCTTCTACTACCTTCTACGATTGCGTACGACCTCACCATGGCACACTTCGTGATCGACGCCGTTGCAAAGCGGCACACACGCCGGCCTCTCGTTCAACTCTTCCTCTCCGTCTCCGACGACTCCGCGCCCGTCTCCGACCTGGCACCGGGAAGCATTCACGTTGAACCGGTTGAGGGATCCGGCCCCATGGCGGTTACCGCCATATATCCCGAAGCATACCTGCCCGGTAAGTATGTTGCCATTCTCGAATCGGAGAAGCAGGGAGAATTCGGCCCCGAGGGGCGGTGCCTCTTCCGTGTGCAGGTTGACCACCCGCTTGGTGGGGGAGCGCACACGTTGGTCTATCTGGCCCCTCTGAACGAAGAATAGAGGGTGGTAAAAGAAAAATCGAGCTGTCTGAAAATAACTGTTGCATTCCCCCTTTCGGGGACCGTATATTTGCCCCCGTAGGTCACTAGGAATGGATGTGGATTGACTCGTGCTCTGAGGTCCGCTGATGAGCACGAGTTTTTTTATGCCCATTCCGAACCAAACCTGTCTGACAACCAGCTTCGACTTACCCCCTGGTACCCCACCCACTTTCCTCGTTTTCGCTTGGTTTCGCCTGCTTGCTCCTCCTGGGATGCTCGGCGGCAAACACCCTTTCGCTTCGTGATGCCGAAACGCTACCCCCCGGGGAACCTGCCGCCGGGGGCGGCTTCGTTCTTGTTCCCGACCTCTATGCAGTCCACGACAAGGAAGGCCAGAGCCTCCGGTGGACGTTGGATCCCGCACTCGTTGGTCAGATTCGGCAGGGCGTCACGGATGACATCGACATCGGGGGGACCATTTGGGCATCCAATCTTCCGTTCTTCTCCCTGATGTGGGGATCGTTTGACCTGGGCGTGCGCGCGGAGGGGATGTGGATGGTTACTGGGCGGGACAGCAGGGGAAAACTGGCGGTAGGTCTGGATGCTGGGGGTTACGGAACCGGCGTGGGCGCGTTGTCAATCCCCGAGACTCCGCATCGTGGCGTAGGTTTGATAGCCCTCGCGGGTGGCGGGCTCCTCTATTCGCACGCTGTTGGAGCCAGCCCAGGTGGGGCAACTCGCACCACTCTAACAGTGTCATTCAAAGCCACGTTCGCATCTGGATATTTTCAGTTCGATCCCACCGCGTCCGATTCAGCTGCGGGAAACCTGAACATTGAACGCCGCATCTCCAACGTGATGTTGCTTCCATCGCTCGCCGTCCGATTGTCAGGGGGTCTTGTGATTGAAGCGGGCGGGATGGGCGTGAAATCGCCGTGGACGCACTCAATGGAATGGACGGCACATGGGGGACTGGCGATCGCGCCCGAGAATTAGACGTTGCAGTGAACGGATCGGGCAGTATCTTTTGATTCTGTCCGCCGGTGGGGGTATCGGCGGACGTTATGAGTCGAGGCCTGATGGTTCGCCATCGGGCCTCGTCCGTTATTCTCCAATGAACATCTGAACGCCGAAGCACATGGCAGAATTCAACAGAACGACCCTTCGCTCCATTCTGGCCGCAATGGCCAAAGGGAATGTCAAGCCTCTCGAGGAATTGGATCAAGACGAGCTCATGGAGCAGGTGAAGTTTGCGATGAAGCGAGGTCTGATCGCTGCCGACGGAGCGTTGCGGGGTGGTGCGATGGGATCCGGAAACGTCGACCTGAATGCATGCCACATCACGCAAGTCGGGCGCATGTGGCTGCGGAAGCTAGGGTGAAGAGTGTACGTGTGTTCGGGTGGCGTGTTGGCGCTGTGAACGCCCCTTGAGCGATCACCAAGGCCCCGGTGATCGGTGTGGACGCCTGTTGCGACACATCGGTCCACCGTGTAGAACGTCCATCTATTGCCTACGGCTCGTCCCTGGTCGAACCGTTCTCAATCAAGTGCGAACCAGAGCCCCCCGATCGCGCGGTGCCGGGACCATCCCGTTCGCGGGTACGTGTGATGGTCACTCGCTCCTTCTCAGCTCAATCACTCCAATCCCCTTCCTCAGATTCCGATCGTCAACTCGTAGCCGAATTCGATCCGGAACCGCAACGCCGAGATTGTCCAGATAGTAGAGTCTCGTCCCCTCGTGCAGCCTGGTTCGCAGGGGACGATTGTCTTCCATGCGGACGTCGAGGTGGAGTTCACTCCCGTGCGGCGTCTCAGCCTGCAGAACCAGCTTCAGCGTGTCACTTGGCACATAGTCCTTAAAGAAGAGCCAGGAGTACACCAGCCACTGTCGCCGCTCGATCCATGCGTCGCGAACGATGAGCGTGTCGAACTGAGAGGTAACGGATATGGGTGTTCCCACCACGCGGCAAACGAATCGCCCGGTCGACTTCGCCTCCGACACCGACGACGCAATGTCCATTGGAGCTCTGGTTTCCTCCATTCCGTTCTTCAACGAAATGATCAGCCCCATGCCTACGAGCACGAATACTGCGACGACAAGCAGCAGGGCATAAGTATTCTTGATCGGGCGCATGTTCATGGGTGGTGAATCTACTCCGCTACCGGTCGATCCGCTCGGATCCGAACGTGTCTGTATGTAGCACACTCACGCAGTGATCGACACCATCGCACCATACCACTCCACCGTCGACCAACTACTCGGGACTGGCGAAGCATTCTTGGGTGCGCAACGCAACCGGCACGTGAAGACGATTAAGCGCTGGCGCACGGTCTGCAATGCGGGTCCTGCCACACGTGCCGGGCATCCACACCCCCTTCGACGTATGTAGTTCAAGGGGACCTGTCGACGCCAGGCAGGTACTATCGCAAACGGCGGCGTTCGCAAATGGCTATCGGCTCGCGCCGCGCACGAAGAAGAGCCGGCCGAACCTCGCGCGGCCGGCGTGCAGGGTGCGCCGGTGATGCGATTGGAGCGGCCGGCATTCTCGTCGAATGGAGACGCCGATCGCATCGCAGTCGGATCAGGCGATCAGCGTTGTGGAACCTCGGATATTGGAACGGCGGATGCGTTGTGAATCGTTCCGGCGCGGGAATGTTCGTAGTTGCGTCGGAGCGATCCTCCGGACATGATGATCAGTGCGGCAATCGTGATCGCTGTAAGGAGAGCGATAATCACGCGCCCGCTGGCATTGGAGTCATTCATGGACCTCCTCCAGTCAGTCGGTGAAGCGGGGAGAACGTGCCGAGTGCGAGAGCCGTCAAGCGCCCAAGGGCGCTGATGATGATGAGATCAACAGAAGTATTGACGGAGCGGGAATTCGGCTGGAAACCGGACGTCGTTCTTGGACATGGGCGTCCGGAACAAGGAATCCACGTTGCACCTGCGAAGAAGAATGACGCGTACCGAGTGGCTGTGCTTAGTGGACCTCAGTGCAAATGTATTTGATTGTGTTCACCAATAGCAAGGTGCGCGCATGAAGACCTATTCCATTCGCCGCGATCGCAGCGCCGTAGATCTCGTTACAATGGGGCTGAAACTTCGGCGCTCCATCTGGTGTAAGCGCCGCCCGTTCACCAACCACCACTCAAACACAACCAACAGAATACCATGCAGACAGGCAATCGGCCGGACATCTACGCAAAGGTGCATCGTGGACTTCGCGTCTCACTCTACAACCTTTCGACGCTCATCGGACGCACCGACTTCACCGATGACCGCGAGGTTGGCGCAATGCGCGCCGGCGCGCTTGAGGTACTCCATTTCCTGGACGAACACGCCCATAATGAGGAGCGATGGATTCTTGCACTGCTCGAGGAGAAATCCCCCGGCAGCGCGGATCATGATCACGAGTCGCACGAGCGAATCGAGGCCGAGCTCGATGAATTCCGTCGGGCACTCGACGACATCGCACAAATGCCGGTCGGACCGGAGCGGTCAACGGCGGGCGAAACCCTTTACCACCAATACAATCGCTTCCTGTCAGGATACCTCCTTCACATGGAAGAGGAAGAGCGTGAAACGACGGCATCGCTCCACAAGCTCTGCACGGACGATGAACTGCGTGGCATTACCGCCAATATTATGCAGCATTCGAAACCGGATGACCTGGAAATGGCATTGCGTGCGTTTATCCCCGCAATTGACAAGCGCCTCAGAAATGAATTCGTCTCCGAGGTAGCTTCGTCGGCTCCTCCCGAGGTGACGGAGTGGCTCCTTGGCATCGCGCGCGATACGCTCGTCGAGAAGGAATTCAGCGACCTGGTCAAATCCCTTCCAGCGACGGCATAGATCAGGCGTGGTGGCGCCCGAAAGAAAAGCCCGGCGCGATGCGGATACTCATTCGCATCCCCGGGCTTTTCTGACTCGCAAGAAATGTCTTTCAGCCGAGCGAGTCGATAGTCTCTATTTCAATATCGCTGAGTATCCAACATTACATTCTAAATGTTGAACAATGCTCCATCGCACTCCACAACGGTCGCGGTTTCGGGGGGGGTTGCGAATTAATATTCAACGTGATATTCAGCGAGCATCGACGCGGAGACGCGCACGAGCCAACCGAGCGTCGTCTTCGTCGTTCCTTGCGCCCTCGAGCGAGATACAACAATCTCACCATGACCTGTATATCCGATGAATTGACGTTGAACCTCGTGTAATCGAACTGCACGGTTCCTGGCGGTGCTCGGTTCAAACGGGTCTCCGCGTGCATCGAGCTCACTACCTGAGTCTTAGCGACTCCTGCGGCAGTCTCGGCGCCGCGGAATGAGGCAGACGGCGCTCAGAGTGCCAGGGCCGGAGTTGGCGACCACACTACACGAGAACGGAGGGTCACCTCCCACCCAAGGAGGCCATGAATACACTCGGGGGACTCTTCGGCGTGTTGAGCACGAACTGCGCCCCGTCGGCGGGCAGGGCTTTGGAGGGACGCGTGTCGACGCGCGCGGATGGCCGCAGTCGGGAACGGAGTGGTTTGCAGAGCAACGGTAGATTTGACCCCAACCAACGATCCGGACGTCACATGCTTGAACTGGACCGGCGATCGAGTGTGGTCGACTGCTATGATGTCGCACATGTGTCGGAATGTTCTCCGCGTAACCGGCACGGCATACCTGTATATATATTCGGCCGTTGGCGATCGGCAATAACAGCCTACTGCACATCTGTCGGTAATCATCCGATGACCTTGCCCTCACCCCCGTCAGTTACGTTTGTTCGCACCGTGCAGATCGTCCACTCTATCGTCTAGCTGCAGGTCGTCACCATTACCTCGCCTTGATTCCCTGCCCGCGGCGGTTGGCCGCGTCGATGATTGCAAGTCACGTCCCCATTCATCAGATCCCCCGTAATGCCTTCACTCTCGACCACACAGCGCGTGCTTCTGGCGAAGCTCGCAGTGCCCGATACCCGGCTTGTCCGCTGGCTCCAGTTCAAGGGGGCCTACTTTAAAGAGGCGTATGGGGATCCGGAAATGGTCCTCGTTGCCACCGCCGACGTCTTGATTCGACAGGGACTTGTTCGGGAGTACATGAGTTCCGCATCGTTCATTGTCTATGTCATCAGCGATTCCGGATATGCAGCCCTCGGGATGTCCAGGCCCAAACGGAGGACCATGCTGGATGTTGACGTTGCACGACCCTCCGCCGAGATAGCACAATAGCATTGCGATCCCTGCGCGCGTTGCGGCGCGAAGAGGAACCCGGTAGCCGCATGTTCGCGTCTTGAGGGCACCATTCCTATCCTTCGCGGCCTGACCAGACCAATGGAGGACTCTGTGCGGGGGATTACCGAATCATAATCGGCCGCACACCATCACTATTCAAACGAACTCCGTAGACTCGCCGCTCCAGCAGTCGCACAACGTTCTGCATATCCGAAACTGTCTGAATCGTTGCCATGCCCCGGAGCCCCGTCATTGTAACCGAGGAGAACTGGCCCTCGGTCAGGGAACAACTCACCGCACGCCCGATACTTGAATGCGTGTACGATGGTGGCGAATTCATCGACGTTCTGACGGACGCCGTCGTCGTGCACCTCCCTACGCGCCTTGCGCTCCACTTGTATCGACGGGGCGAATTCCCTCCCGAGGTCCGGCAGGCGATTCGAAGTGCGAAACTTGGTCGATAGCTCGCGTTGCCCTTCGCTGCCCGTTCCGTACGTTGAAACATCAATTAGTCAACAAAGGGACGGGATGCGCACCGCCATTACGCTTCTCCTCCTCTCCTTCGTCTCGTGCATACCCGCGTTATCCCGGCGTCAATGGGACATCCATGGGCTGCGCCCAGATTTGACTTCGGACGAAGGGACGGCAATTGCCGCACACATCGGCCCGCAACGGGTCGCGGCCCCGACGTTCAAGCGTGAAGGGAGCGACGTTGAGAAGTTAGGACACACAGTGCATCGCTCCATGAACACGACGCTGCGACGCTGCGATTACACGCCGGCGATCGCAATTCCTGGAATCGGTCCCGACGATTGCGTGGAATTGGTTGCGGTTGCCACCGATCTCTGAAATGGCCGCTTGATTATGTTCGGGATGGTCCGCAAAGGAGGGGGCGAACTCGAGAGGTGTCGGATAGTCGCACTACTTATTCGCAGCGCTTCGGCAGCGCCAGGCGACGCCTCACTCCGCGATGCACACGGCGAACAGATTGGCGCCTGGAGCAACCCCAGTGTA
>CAYWXV010000006.1:43125-47006 GCA_964462535.1 uncultured Alphaproteobacteria bacterium | reverse complement strand
GTGGGGGAAATCGCTGACTGACTACAACGGTACGCGCCATGCTTAAATCTCTCGTGACTACACTCGCCGTTGCCGTCATCGTCGCGGCCGCGGGACCGACAATGCGCGCACAACCACCTTGGAGTTTTCGAGGGCTGCAGGTTGGAATGACGCGCGCCCATCTCGACTCCATTATCGTCGCAACCGGCTCCTCCTGGATGTCGGGCGGGCCGTTCGTGGACCGACGCACCGGAATAGAACATCCCACGATAATGAGTGCCGGCCGGATGAGAATTTCCGGTGTGTTCTGTTTCGACTCGTTCGCGGTAGTGCTTAGACACCATGACGACCGCCGGAGCTTCTGCGCGTTCTTCACTTCGATTACGCTGAACTACACCGACGATGTACTCACTGGCTTTCGAGTAGACCTCGACGTCGAGGGAACAGTCGCCACGGATACGCTCGTCCGATTCCTTGTCGAAGAGTTCTCAAGCGAACTGTCCACTCCAATTCTCACACGCAGAGAGGACGGAGGCGTCGACTACTCCGGTGAGATCGTCGACAACACCCGCACCTACGCCCGATGGGAACGTGATGGAGTCGATGTCAGGCTGATCGACACACGACCGTCGCTGGCGTTACGTGTGCGGCGGGTGGAGCGATGATGGACGTCCTACAGTGCTCCTGCCTCACTTGCTCTCGCAATGGCTTCCGTCCTGCTCCGTACGCCCAGCTTGTCGTAAAGATTTGCCGTGTGCGTTTTGATGGTGTTGATAGATAGGTAAAGTCGATCTGCGATTTTCTGATTTGAGAATCCTTGCGCTATCAGTTTCAGAATTTCGGTTTCGCGATCCGTCAAATCCCAGTGGCCAGGAACACCGGTTGGCTCCGGCACCGCCGGCGAATGATGCACGCCACACGCGGCTGAAACCGTTCGAATAAATAAGGGCGGGACAGAACTCGATATTCTACCCTCCTGTACCACGCGCTCCACAATCTTCGCCATCGGCTCTCCTTCCAGCACGAACGGCCGTACAATTCTCTGCGGCGCGGCCATCTCAATTGCCTTGCCCACAAGCGCGGTAGCCTCGTCATTTCGTTGAAGCCCCTCCATAGCCACTGCCTTCAGGAGAATTCTCTCCAACTCCTGTTTGAAGCGATCGATGTCTCGAGTTTCGTCCGAGGCCGCTTCGAGTGCGGACAACGCCCCCTCGTAATCCCGCTCGACTATGAGAAGCCGTGCACGGAAGAGGTGGGCGATAGCCCGTTCGTTCGCGTTGGGTGATTGGAGTTCAAAGCGATCACCCTGGAGGTGTGCCGCCACCCACGCACGTGCCGAACCGGTTTGACCCCGCACCAACTCGGATCGCGCTTTGATCATTGGTACGATCCACTGATGTCGTGGAATCGCTATTTGAATCTTTTCCAGCTCGGCAAGTGCCCTATCGACACCTGTAGTATCCCCAAGCGCTTCGTAGATGAGAATCAGAATCCGGTATGTCTCGGCTGCATAGACCTGGCTGCCCGCGAGCGGCGTATGTACCTCAGCATCCAAGGCCCATTTCAAGGCATCGTCCAACTCGTTTCTGTAGAACAGCGCCGCCGCCTTCACCTGACGCGGTAGGAGGCGCTGGTGTGGCGCAACGAGCGCCATCCGTTCGTCCTCGGCAAGCATTCGATCGCAGTACCGCAACGTCTCGTCAACGTCGCCCACGGCCCACGCATCGTAGGTCAGATTGATCAACGCGTAGACCAACGTCCGGAAGTCACCTCGCGTCTGCGCATACATCCAGGCGAGATGGATCCGACGGAGCGATTCGTCGCGATCTCCGATCGCCGCATTACCCTGCGCGAGGAAGATGAGCATCATCCCGCGTGACAGATTCCACTGATAGTCGGGATCGTCGACGGATCGATCCGGAAGGAGTGACAGCGCCACTTCGCCCTGGGCCAGCGCTTCGGCGTACTGACCGCGATCGCGCGCCACGATGCCACGCAGCAACGCGAGTCCTCCGTTTAACGCCCCACGCTCGGGATCGTCGTTGGCCGAGTACGCTATCAAGTCGAAGAGACGCTCCATTTGGTCATGGTCGCGCGAATCGTAGAGGCCGTAGCAGCGAAGGAATGCCAGGCGGGGATGGAGACGAAGCTCTTCGTCTGGCATCTGACATAGTTCCGAAAGCTCCGGTAGAGAGAAGTCCTTGAACATTCTGAGCCAGTACTTCTCAAGGAGCGTGACAAGGAGGTCTCGATCGCCCGCTGCGCGCGCGTGCACAATTGTATTGCGAACCATGCCGCTCTGGTCGAACCAGCGAGCGGCGCGTCTGTGAATCTCGGGCACATCGGCTGCATGCAGCCGGTGCAATCGGTGCTCCAACAGGTCGGCAAACAGGTGGTGGTAACGATACCACTCGCGTCTATTGTCGAGTGGCACCAGAAAGAGATTCGATCGATCGAGCTCCTCGAGAAAGGCCTGTCCGTTTGCGACGCCGGTTGTTGCCTCAACCAGGGGACCATTGAACTCTTCCAGCAAGGAGAGGAGCACGATCGCCCGTTGCGTCTCGGTCGACTGCCTGCCAACCACCTCCTCGAGCAGGTATTCCAGAACAAACCTGTCAGCCCCCGTGAAGGCCTGCACGAACTCCGTGACATCGGATCTCCCCTGCAGAGACAGTGCCGCCATTTTCAGCCCAGCGATCCAACCCTCCGTCTTCTCCTGGAGGGCCGCTATGGAATCGCCGTCGATGCTCAATCCAAGCTGGGTCAGGAGGTCCTCCGCCTCAGTCGCAGAGAACCGAAGATCAGCCGCGCGAAACTCCAGCAGGCGCCCGGAGACACGAAGGCGTGAGAGTGGGAATGGGGGATCGGTGCGTGTCAGGAGTACCAGGTGAAGCGTATCAGGACCGTGATCGAGGAGGAACCGAATCGCGCCGATGACTTCCTCGCAATTGATCACGTGAAAATCGTCAAGGACGATGAGGAGGTCGTGCTCGATCGTGGAGAGGGTGTTGACGAAGGCCGACATCAGAGGTTCGACCTGCGGATTCGGCGTGACGGAGAGAGCATCGAGAATGTCCGCGCCGAACTGAGGAAGCACCGTCGATACGGATGAGACCAGGTAGGTGAGGAATCGAACGATCTCGTCATCACGTGCCTCAAGGGAGAGCCACGCGGTCGGCATCAAACTTCGTTCTATCCACGCTCCCATCAAGGTCGACTTTCCGAACCCGGCCGGCGCAGATAGAAGGACCAACCGGTGGGCAGGGATGTTATCGAGTCGCTGGAGAAGGGATTCGCGCACCACGAGACTCCCCTGCGGACGGGGGGCATGAAACTTCGTGGAGAGGAGCGTTACGTTACCAGATGCCATGGAGTGCGACGATGGGGGTTGTAGCGCAGCAATCTGCACAATCGCCCCTGCGTCCGCAACCCCACGAACGCATCAACGCCCCGACGAATATGATCGTCGAGGCGTCGAAGGGGTCTGGCGCAAGGGAGGAAGAGTCCAGACCCGTCCTATGTCCATCGTTTCAATCTCACTGTCCCATCTCAATCTCCTGTCTCTCTCATGCTTCCATTCACGTTGTGGTGGTCCCGAGGGATTTTCGCGTCCGCATGCCAGGCAAACGTTCGTTCGTCCCACTGGATTATCTCGTCTCCTGAAAACACAACTCGCGTACGTGTTCCTGGGTGTCGCAGGGTCTTCGTCCCTGGCGACAGTCTAATCTGCATGCCTCTCTCTCCCCTTCCTCGCTCCTCCCCGCTCACGTGCTGTTCTCTGTTCCGTCGTCCGCTCTCGCCCGGGTGGTGCCGGTGACGACGTGTCCTGTCGGTCCTCTCTCTTTCGCCCCTTCCTCACTCTTCCCCTCAGTGGTGGTGTTCTCTGTTCCGTCGTCCTCTCT
>CAYWXV010000006.1:41914-43025 GCA_964462535.1 uncultured Alphaproteobacteria bacterium | reverse complement strand
TGTCGGTCCTCTCTCTCTCCCCTTCCTCACTCTTCCCCTCAGTGGTGGTGTTCTCGATTCTGACGTCGCCTTTGTTCCGGGTGGCGCGGGTGGCCGACGTATTCTCCGTCCTATTTCGTCCTGCCGCGACTCAAGACGCGTGATCTACCGCTTTGTCATCGCGCCGAGTGACACTACATACTCGTTGGTGCTGCTGTTGAATCGCACGTTGTACGTAGTTGGGTAGAAGAGCCCAGTCCTCTGGTAGTCAGTCGGCAACTTCAGGTTCTTCGACATGTTCGGCTTGCTGATCAGATAATCGCGCGTGATCATTGGCTCCTGGAATACAATCTTCCCATCGTATGAACCCCAGATCATTGTCTCGGTAAACGTTGCTCCGTTCAGCTCTGGAGAGGTCGGATCAACCCAGTGCATCCCCATCTGTGGCACACCTTCGTGCGTCGAGATGTATCCGGTCGGGAGGTACTTTGAATCCGGCGGAGCTACGATGCGAGCCGAGTCGTCACCGACGCCGGTCATCGCTGTCCGCTGAGCACGCGTGACTGTGTAGAAGTGGACATCGAAATGCGGAAGGAGATACGGTCCCGGTGGGTGTCCGGCCGGATTCCAGTCCAATCCGATGTGATCATACGGGGTGGATGAGGCCTGCGGGGGCATCGGTATGTCAAGTGAGCTACCGTGATCGTGCCCTTCGTGTCCATCCCCTGCCGGAAGACCATTCATCGCCTGCTCGCTCATCACAAGACCAACCTCCGTCGGATTACCACTCGCATCGATCTTCACGAACGAACGAGCCGTTCCATTCCCCAGTGTGAACGAATTGCCGTAGTACGTCCCTTCCTGGGGGGCCACAACCGAATCGTCGCATCCTGTAAACCCGGCCACCGCAACGGTGAAGGCGGCCAATGCCATCAATCGTCCTGTACGAATCACGTTCTCTACTCCTCTCTATAACCTGATCGTTGATTGTAACGAGGCGTTGCTCGTCCTGAGCCCTACCTCCCGTGATCGGACAGTGATCGTGGTTGTCTCGTCCGACCGATACAAACATCGCCCAGTAACCGGGTGATCCCGTTCACCCGATCGGGTGAATTGGGGGGGTGAAAGGGGC
>CAYWXV010000006.1:0-41814 GCA_964462535.1 uncultured Alphaproteobacteria bacterium | reverse complement strand
TCCTCCAGCGCGAAAACGCGGAGTCACGGCGCTCGGTCCCCGCGAACGGGTCACGATAGCGTCAACGGGCGGAGCGGGAACGGGTAGTATTGTGGTGTAACTGTCGAACTCGACGTCTAAGCGACGGGTACTGTGGAGCACCCCTATTGCGACTAGAGATTCCGGTTCGGGCGGACGAGAGCGTTTGCCACCAGTAGACCGGTGGCGATTGCGGTTGCGACAAGGACTACCGAGAACGCAGCACCCACGCCCGACATGACGTCGTTGGCAATAAACCGCGCAAGACTGCCGAATCCAATGCTGCCGGGGACCAGGAGAATTAGGCCAGGTAGGAGTGCAACGGCGGCGGGGCGCTTCATTGTCCTTGCAAAGAGGTTGGCCGCGACTCCAAGCGAGACGGCCCCGAGAAGCGCGCCCAGCTCGGGACCGAAGAGAATTGTTCCAAGACGAGCGCCCCCAAAGCTGAACAGGCAAGCGAGTGTTATCCAACCCAGGTCTCGCGGTCGGGCGCGTAGCAGGACGAGAAACCCCGCGGGCGCCAGGATAAGCGCTATTCCAATCGTCCACTCGGGGAGAGGTATCGTGGTGTCCAGGGGCATCGAAGGAAGGAGACGTGCAACGGCTCCGCCAAGCGCGACGCCGAATCCAATTTCCAGAAATGTCAGCGCACCCCCCATCAGACGGGCCGTGCCGGAGACGAGGTTGCCTGTTGCAAGCTCCGTGATTGCCGTTGTCAGCGTCAGCCCCGGTATGAGCATGATCAGACTTGCGAGGGTCACAGTGTAGATCGACACCGGGGCGAACAGCCACGCAGCGAGCGTAGCCAGCGCAGATGCAAGCAGTGAGGCGACTATGGGAGAGATCTGCCGCGTGCTCTCACGTCGACCGACCTCCGACATCGCCACTCCCACGACAAGCCCAATCACGCCCGCCACGGCTACCTCGCGCCATCCCCCGTTGAAGAAGCGGGCCGCGGTTGCAGATGAGAAGGCGGATGCCGCCAGCATGTGCCGGGATCTCCACCGGGATGGGCCATCAACGATCGCGTCGACACGACGAGTTCCCTCCTGGATGTCGACTCGCCCATCGATCACCAAGTCTCCGAGCTCGTCCAGCCGACAGAGCCTCTCGAGGTCCACGTCCGCGGTGGTGACTCTTATAAGGCTCGTGTTGTGTTCCTCGGGCGGGCCGAACGAGGCAAAGATCCCCGTGGGTATCGAGAAGAACCGCCCCGTCAGCCCGATCCGCTTCATTACGTTGACCATCGTTTCCTCAAGGCGGTGCGTCGGCGTTCCGAACCGATGAAGCGCCTGGGCCAGACGTATGCAGAATGCGATTCGCGGATCGTGGGACATGATTGCAATTTGTCCAGTCGCGACCGATGTTTGCCGGCGCTCGCCGGCTCATTCACGCAACAGGAGGTAACACATGGGTTTCTTCAAGGAGTTCAAGGAATTCTCGATCAAGGGAAACGTTATCGATATGGCAATCGGTATCGTGATTGGTGGTGCGTTCGGGAAAATTGTCTCGTCGTTCGTCGAAGACGTGATCATGCCTCCTATCGGAGTTCTTCTGGGCGGAGTCGATTTCAAGAGTCTTGCCATCACGCTGAAGGAAGGAGTCGGCGAGACGGCAGCAGTGACATTGAACTACGGAAAGTTTCTTCAGACCACGATTGACTTCTTCATCATTGCGTTCGCTGTGTTTCTCGTTATCAGGTCGATCAACAACATGAAACGCAAGCCTGCGGAGGCACCCCCGGCTCCCGTCGAGCCCTCCAACGAGGAGAAGCTGCTTACGGAGATCCGCGACCTGTTGAGGAAGGGCTAGATCGGACAGCACGCGCGCGACAACGCAACGCAATGAGGGATGAACGGCTTGTTACAGCGTACAGGAGGGACCAAAAAAGGCGCTTTCGTTCCGCCGAACAACGCGCCTCACCTTGACATCATCTCCAGGCTCTAGATTCGCGGCAGTTCATTGAACGACGGCGCGCGAGGATGCCCCCCTGTATCATCTCTCTGCCGCGCAGTTGTCAATGGCTTTTTTTGAATGCGCTGTTCTTCGTGGTGGAGCAGCGCATTCTTTTTCTATTTTCACCCTCCACTCTCTCGCCCCACAACCAAACCTGGCTGATGCGACTGTTGATACTGGGCGGCACCATTTTCCTGGGCCGTCACATCGTCGAGGCTGCGCTTGCCGAGGGGCACGAAGTCACGCTCTTCAACCGTGGGTTGCATTTTCCCGATCTCTTCCCCGACGTTGAGAAGCTCAGGGGCGAACGGGAGGGGGATCTCGCTCCCTTGCGTGGAGGTCGTTGGGACGCCGTCATCGACACCTCGGGGCACATTCCACGGGATGTGCGTGCCACCGCGCGCCTTCTAGCCGACGCCACCGACCACTACACCTTCATCTCCAGCATCAACGTTTATCCCGACTGCAGCATCATCGGGATCGATGAGTCAACGCCCATCGCGAGAATCGAAGGGGACGAGCCAACAGAGATGACGTTTGAGAATTACGGAGCGCTAAAGGGAATGTGCGAAGCCGAGGCGGAGCAGGCGATGCCGGGACGGGCGACTTCAATCCGAGCGGGCCTGATCGTTGGTCCGCAGGATTTCAGCGACCGCTTCAGCTACTGGCCGTCTCGCCTCAGTCGGGGTGGAAGCGTACTAGCGCCTGGACGTCCGGAACGACCGGTGCAGATCATAGACGTTCGCGACCTTGCATGGTGGGCTCTTCGAACGGCGACCGATCGCATCGGTGGTGTCTACAACGCCACCGGGCCCGACAGGATTCTGACCATGCGCGAGGTGATAGAGACGTGCGCGTCTATCGGAGGGACTGCGAGCGACATCGTGTGGGTCGATGACGACTTTCTTGTTGAAAACGACGTGGGGGCGTGGGTCGATCTACCACTGTGGCTGCCAGAAGGTTCAGGCCTCGACGGACTCTGCCGCATCAACATCGACCGCGCCGTTGCTGCCGGTCTTCGATTCCGTCCACTGGAGGAAACGGTTGCCGCAACGCTCGAATGGACCCGGCTCCTTCCGGCAGACAGAACCCCGCGCGCGGGTATCTCTCCCCAACGGGAAGAGGAACTGCTGCATCGGTGGATGGAGCACTAGAATCTGTAACCGAAGCCAATCCCAATGACGTCGCGGAACTGGAGACGCGGGCCGATAGTACCGTCGTCCCGGTGTGTCACTACACTGGGGTCGTAGATCAAATCCACACCGAACGACGCGTTGATGTAGTCGTTGACTTTCAACGTGAAGAGCGACTCCCAGTTCACCACCATTGCCGTGAACTGACGGTACGATGCGAAGACGTTTAGACGTGATGCCAGAGTCACGTTCGTCACGACCTCTTTCTTGAACGTCGCATTGAGTAGTGATCCGAACTCGAACTTGACGTGCTCTCCGGGATCGACACCGTACGCGCCTTGTGCTGAGAGTGAGTCATCCAACACAATGATTGCGCGATTCGAGAGAGGAGCGACAAGCACTTCGACGAAATCGGCAGGCTTCCATGTGACACCGAGGCCAACGGTCACGTATCCGGGTGCCAGCAGTCGCGAGATCCTCTGATAGTTGCCTGCCACTGAGTCGAACCGGTCGTAGTTGAAGCCATCGGTGAACTGCGTCCGTAGCTCAACAAGACCGCTCCCAAAGAGATCGTTCGCGAAGCGGTATCCGTACTTGGATGCGACGATGAGTTTGTCGTCGCTCTTGCGTACGTCCGCCTTCTCGAGCTTTGTGAGCCCGTAGCCGCCGTCGAAGGTATTGCTCCACTCGGAGGTTCCGTCTTTCATCGTTGCGAACAGACTCGCCTGGCCACTGACCGCAATAGTGTTCTGTCCTCCCCCCGCCCAGTTCTTCAGTCCCACTTGAGAGAATGTCAACGAAGTATTCCCTCCCTTCTCCCATCGTCCAAGTGTGTCGGGCGCTTCAGTCTGGGCGTGCGTCGCACACGGCACGACAAGGCATGTGATGATCAGTGTGCGCGCGAGGGCGTGACGGAGGAGCATAGGAACCTCATGCTGATGAATGTCTACGGTTACCATCTGCGGATCAGTTCGCGTGACGAACGCGAAACGGCCGATGGAAAGTGGGTTGGAAGATAACGGAGAGGTGGTGGTTTGAGGGTCCGAGAAAGAAGCGAGGCCGCCTCCACCCCCACGGGAAGCGGCCCCCGATACCCTTTTGCTCCTTCCCTTCCGACCCTTCCTACGTATCCTCTTCGGCGGACCGGTAGGAAGAAGCGTGCAGGGGCATCTCTGATGGCGTCAACATAGACACCCCCCTCCGCGGTCACCATGACATACGTCATCATAGGCCCGGAGTGGTCATACCTGGACGCATGCGCCGTCGGGGTAGTAGTCGACGGGATCCTGACGGTAGTATAGACGCAGCTGATTGTAGAGCTCCGGGTAGTCGCGCCGAAGCGCGTTTGGTGTGTCGAAAAACGACTCGGTGGCTACGGCAAAGAACTCGGCCGGACTCTGGGCCCCGTATGGATCGAGAACTGCCGGAAACCCTTCGAGGCTCTCGCGTCGATGCCGACGAAACGCATCCGTCATGACGCGGGACCAGTCAGCATAGGCCGTTCGGTTCTCGAGGAACGGTGCGCCGTTTGCCTCACCGGTCTCTTGATCGAGGGCATGGGCGAACTCGTGCAACAGGACGTCGTAGGCCGGTCCCCCCTCCCGGCCGATTGCGACATCCTCCCACGAGACAATGATCGTCCCCCGCCCCCACGCCTCTCCACTCCGCGGACGTCGATCTTCCGTGACGACATGACCATCTTCTTCGCGCACGGGGGCCAGAAACTCGTTGGGGTAGACAAGAATGGTATGGAGTCCGCGGTAGCAGTCCACCTCCCTGTTGATAAGGAGAAGACAGGCGTGGGCCGCAATCAGGAGACGGACGTGATCGGTTATGGCAAACCCGTTGCATCCCTCGAAGGTCTTCTCGTCCAGAAAGACATGGATCAGAGAGTGGAGCTGGCGCCGCTCATACTCGGGTAGACCACGATATAGTGGCCACATCCGATAGAGATAACCCTGCCACTCATCAGGAAACGAACGAGACTGCAGGCGCCGGCGGCGCCTGCGTCGAAGGAAGTCGAACATGTATGGTCAGTGAACTGGTTGACCAGCGTAGTACATTTACCACATGGCTGTCACAAACAAAGGCATAACACGACGCGGCGCTCGTGCCGAAGGCGATCTGAGCCAGGAGGGAACGCTGATGATCCTTCGCGTCGCCGATACCCTGGTGCGCGCCTTCACGGATCTGCTGGAGCCGCACGGAATAACGGTACAGCAGTATAACGTCTTGCGCATTCTGCGCGGCGCAAAGGGACCCTTACCGACGATGACGATTGGCGAGCGAATGATTGAGGAAACTCCAGGGATCACGCGCCTGCTGGACCGTCTCGAATCGAAGGGGTACGTGTATCGGTCGCGCGATCTGGTAGACCGGCGTCAGGTACTGTGCAGCATAACCGCGCCGGGTCTGGCACTTCTTGGTCTCCTGGATGCACCAATTCAAGACTTCAATGACCTCGCCATGGCTCCGCTGGCTCAGCGGGATGTCGTTCGCCTGACAGTTCTACTCTCGAGGGTGAAGGAGGGCATTTCCCCCAAAACGTAAGAAATTCGAGGCTCTCGGGTTGCCCGTAGAAATTTCGGCGCAGGGCCAAGATTATCATTGCGTATTCATCTGAGATTACTAGATTCGCCGCAGGTAGCAAGAGTATGACGGTGTGCGTCGCGTAGCTCGCCGTTCTCCGCAGATTTCGCCTTTGCCGCTTAATTTGGTGTCGCTGGGTCTGCACCATGGCAAAGGTTCGCTTCCCGTGACTAGGGGTATCACGGGAAGCTTTTTTTTGACCTCCCTCCTACTTGTCAGACACGCCAATTCAGGATCCGGTCCAACAAAAAATAGGCCCTCACCGCACCACCGGTAAGAGCCTATGACCTTAATCAGTTTGGACCCCGACATCCGTCATGTACGCTGGATCGCACAATGGGCGACGGACACCGCAAATATAGTGATACAAAGTGATGTCGCAATAGGTGGGTCCGAGTCCCGACGGACTTGTTACAACTTAGGCCCCGCCCTCCCAAACAACCGCCAAGAGCTCATTTGTCAGACAATAGCGGCAAAGATGGAGAGTTGAGGATCCCGCGAGTCCAACAGATTTGCGCGGTATATTCGATTCCCTCCACCTCGACTCCGTCGCCCTCCGGTATGTCGACTTCACGACAATGGCTACACGGGTCCCGATCCATCCGGGTCGAGGGCCACTCCCAACCATACCTTACCAATCGGAGACGCATCACATGAAGCGACTACTCCTCGTTCTGTTCGTATCCCTTTGCTGGATGTCGATCCCGCTTCACGCGCAGAACGTCACACCCAAGGACAAGTCTGGCGACAAGGCTCTCCTGTTCAGCATCAACGGCTTCGGGAACTTCGGTGTCGGCAGTCTGGTGGCAGGCAACGTTGGAATTACCGCGGGATCAACCGTTTCGTTTTCTTCAATCCCGGGAGCTGGCATTCGTTACTACCTGGCTGATCGGCTCGCCCTCCGAGCGATTGCGGGTATTGGCACCCGCAGTGATTCCGATCCGGGGGACACAATCATCCAGGCGGAATCGTCGACATTTCAATTCGCCGTCTCCCCTGGAATCGAGGTGCACATGATAAACGCCGGGCCGGTCTCCGGCTACATCGGCGGTCAGATTTCATTCGCATCGGCCACCGAGACCTCCTCGTCGACTGTTCCGGATTCAGCCAATCCTCTCGTGCGCAAACGGGTTGAAAGTTCTACCTCGGGGTCAGGGTTCGGCGTGGGGGCGTTTCTCGGTGCAGAATTCTTCCCGTGGACCAACATCAGCCTTGGCGCCGAATACCAGGTCAACTTCTTTTCGCTCTCAACCTCGGCGAAGGACACCAAAGGTGTGTCAACCGACGGCCCGAAGTTCACGACACTGGCAATTACCTCGGCGGCAGTGTTCCTGGGGATATACTTCTAGCCCCGCTGGTCTCCCCTCTTCCCGACCGAGCGGAAGAGGGGAGACGGTGGGTTCAAAATCGCTCGATGCCGCCGGCTTGTAACAACCTCGAGAGTACGCGCTCGGGCGAGTATTCTTCGACGGCCGCTTCGGCGCGCGTGACGACATCTAGATAGAAGCGATCGTCGCTCAGCAACCTCGCTGCGAGGGCTGTTGCACCGTCAATGTCGTACGGGGAGTTGACGACAAGGTCGGGGAACAGCGACGTCGCATGCCAGGTTTCGCGGGTCGATATCACGGGAACGCCAAGCGCGGCACCATCCAGCACGTTCCGACCCCACGTGTAGCGAGTATCAAGGTTCATCCACACACGCGCCCGCCCCGCTCTCTCCAGATAGCGCTGCGGTGTCGTCTCCATCAACACCTCCAGCAACGGATCGTCGTACACCTCCTTTGCTCGCGTCGTGTACAAGCCTGGGTCCAGACTTCGGTGTCGGCGGATTTCGTGGACTCGCCTGGCGAACGTTTTCTCATACCCGATCATAGCCACACCCAGCGGTCGTGCGGCCAGATAGTCGAGCGGACGCGACAACAGCGGCGAGCACAGGTGTATCTCCGTCTGCCGTTCTTCAACTGGAGTACGGTATCGGCGAACCCCCTCGACTGGATAGGGAATCCCCACATGCTCTACCCGTGTCGTCGTGAGAGAGCGGAGAAACGAGAGACCGTGACCGTTTATAGCGACGACAAGGTCGCACCGATCGGCGACACGCGACCAGCGTCGCCATTGCGAGTGTAGATCGGCCAATCCGCCTTCGTAGAGGCCGATCACCCTTCCACGTGCGCCACTCACCTGAAGGAGTCGCTCGTACCGGAGAAGAAGCTCTGGATTGAGGTTGAGAATGATGGTGTCGAACCGAGCGAGGTGCTCAGACCGAAGTCTTCCACCCCACATGTACTCCCCCTTGAGAGCGTAGACCCACGACTCAATACCGCTAACAACGTCGGCATCGCCGGGCCTGTCGCTCAACTTCCACGCCTGGCGGTTGCCGCCAACGACTAGAGCACGCATCTGTTCCATTCGTCAGTCACCTATCGCAAGCAATCGCTGCACGATCTCCTCGGCCGTGACGTTCTCCGCCTCGGCATTGAAGTTCGTTACGATGCGATGACGCAGGACAGGGAGGGCAACGCTCCGGACGTCGTCGATTGTGGGAGTAAAGCGGCCCTGAAGCACGGCACGGGTCTTTGCACCAAGTATCAGAAACTGGGAGGCACGCGGACCGGCGCCATAACTGAGAAATTCACGAATGAACGGGGGCGTCGAATCGCCCGTCGGCCTAGTCCGGGCCACAAGACGCACGGCAAATTCGACCACGTTGTCTGCAACGGGGACACGACGTATGAGCTCCTGAGCAGCCAGCACCTGGTCGCCATGAAGGACCTTTGTGAGCGTGGGGTTGACTCCTGCCGTCGTCTGTCGAACTATCTGAACTTCCTCGGCGAACGAAGGATAGTCGAGCCACAGATTGAACATGAATCTGTCCAGCTGTGCCTCCGGGAGAGGATAGGTCCCCTCCTGCTCTATCGGATTCTGTGTTGCGAGGACGAAGAACGGATTCGGAAGGACAAACGTCTGGCCGGCTGCCGTTACATGATTCTCCTGCATCGATTCCAGCAGTGCCGACTGCGTCTTTGGCGGAGTACGGTTGATTTCATCCGCCAGAACGATGTTTGCGAACACCGGCCCCTTCACGAAGCGAAAAACTTTCTCGCCGGTCGATCTATCCTCTTCGATTACCTCCGTGCCCGTGATATCGCTCGGCATCAGATCGGGAGTGAACTGGATGCGGTTAAACGTGAGGTCGAGGACCTCGGCAAGCGTTCGGATCAACAGAGTCTTTGCGAGACCAGGCACACCCACAAGCAGGCAATGGCCGCGAGCGATGAGCGATATCAGAAGTTGTTCGACGACAGCATCCTGACCGACGATGACCTTCGCGATCTCCGTCCGGATTGTATTGTATGATTCCTGCAGTCCCTTGACTGCATCGACATCGTTGGGCATTGGGAAAGCGTTGATGCTTGAGGGGTACGCACGCGGGGCGGACCACGGCGGAGACAAAGGACACAAAGGTACGGTGCGCCGATCAGAGAACCATCCGCCAACGTGTTGCAACGCCGACGGCCTCCCCTCATGGGCTCGGCGTTGAAGCTCCCGCTGTCCTCGTGCACTCGACCCGGAACTCCACGGCGTCAATGGACCGCGGCGCTGACGAGGCGGCGAAGCAAGGTCTCGTCGGACGTAACTTCACGGCGTGTTCCGGTTCAGCTAGCCCGGACAGGTGTGGGGACCAAGGGGCTGCTCGCACGTCACGCCGTTGACACCCTCCCTGGCACGACGCAATCTCGTTCCTGTCACGGAGCTTCCTGTGTCTCAACATCGGATCAAGACCGTCAAGAGTGACACCAACGGAATCAAGCGGTCCATGAGCACTTCATCCGAAACCGCTGTCCTCCTCCGTCGCTGGATCGACGAGACGATTGAGCGTGCACACAACGATCTCTTCGCCATCGTCGAGAGCTTCGAGACCATCCTCGAACGTATTGGGGTCATTGCGCGTGACGGGGCGAAAGGAATCAGTGCCGCCGATCTTCTTCTCCTGCTTGAGCACGCGGCTGAGCGCGCATCGGCGTTCACCGAGACCGAATCGAACGTCCCAACCGTCATCGACGCCCTGGACAGCAGTCTTGTGGCACTCCATCATCGCATCTGCTCGCTCCTCGACTGGACGCCCGCAGCCCTGGGGGAATACCTCTTTCGTCTGTCCGTGACCGAGGTGGGCTTCTTTATAACGCGGATCACGCGAGTCTACGACGATGTGCTAGGAGCTGCTGGACTGGCCGCATATCGTTCACTGCTCGCGAACGCTGTACGCGACATTCGGATGCGGAAGCCCGGGGACTCATCGTGGTTTGACGCAGACGAGCGGAGAGTACTTCGTCTTGTTCCGGACCTTGAGGGTGACACAGCATGGCTGGACGATTACCTGGAGGGGCGAACCAAGGATCGATCCACGCAGTCCGCCTATGCGGCTGCGATCGACCTCTATGCTCACCATGGACGTTGGAAGGATGTTGTCAGGCTGATCCAGGAATCGCTCGACTGGTTCGACGATGAACACTCACTCTCATCGCTGGAGAAATTTCGATCTCTTCTGGTCGACGCGGGACAACGGTCGAGAGCAGCCGAGATAGCCTGGCGAATATTTACGCATCGAAATCCCCTCTATGGCTTTCCCATCCTGAGGGAGACCGTTGGATCGGACTGGAGATCGTCTCAATGGAGGGAACGCGCACTCGATCACATTCGATCACGTGTAACTGATGACGGGCGTGCGCGGAGCGGCTTCAAAGGGAGTGAGATCAGCAGATCTGGTTTCATCGATCTCCTGCTGGGAGAAGGTGAACTTGAGGAAGCATGGCAGGAAGCGTTGAGTCACGACTGTTCCAAGACGCAGTGGCTGGCTCTTGCAAACGCTCTTGCTACTTCTCGTCCTGACGACTCCGTTGCTATCTACACTGCCCACATTGAATCGTTGGAACCTCGCACCTCAGTAGCTGCATACGACGAGGTAATTCTCACACTGAAATCCATGCGTGACGTGCTTCGCGCGCACGGCCGAACTGATGAGTTTGTCTCGTACCTCTCCGAGGTGAAAGACCAGTTCGGACGACGCCGAAAGCTGCTTGGGATGATCGACGAACATTTCACCGACCTGCTTCGGAGCGAATGATGAACACCCGGTACGTGTTTGCAATCGTTGGATGCCTGATCACTTCCACGAAACTCGACGCGCAGGTTGCCAGCGCCATTTTCATTCCGGTTATTCGAGACACCGTCTATTGGATGCCCGGAGCGCCGTTCCGCGTTCCGCTAGGTCCGCCCGGGGACCTCGCGCTCTCGACTCGCGGGCCGTGCCGTATCGAGAAGGGGCCAGCGTACTTCGGGACCCCGTACTGGTTGATCGTAGATCCATTGGACCCGCCGGCTGGGCACAAATACTACGAGCTCAAGGCATTCACCTGTTGCGTCGTTGCATCGAAGGGGCGGAAGCAGTGGGAGGATTGTAGGGTCATTCAGTATGTGCAGCCATTGCTGACAATTGCATTTGACGCATGGCCTGCGCTGCGCGTGCTACCGGGGAGGCGCTACAATCCGACAACCCCTCTACGGGTGCCAGTTCCGCACGACCACCTAGAGACGGTAGTGATGTTTGATGGCAGGATGACGTTTCAGAGTCCCGGAACGGAATTCCGTCTTACGCACGGAGACAACCTGGCGCTCACGATTCCAAAATCCGTGCGGATGGTCAATACAACGGTCTTCTGGAAACCACATGGTACGCCTGACCCGTCGCAGTGGGTACCGCTTATTTCGACCGATTCGACGGTCGATGCCCTGATACCATGGGGAGGTCGCAGTGTTGAAATACTACAAGACAATCCACTCAGATTGAGATCGCCTGTCACGGTTTCAATTCCACTAACACCATGGCGGCGCACCGTCACAGTAGGTCCGTTGGAATTTGAATACCAAGATGGCGATATGGCGGGACGGGCGAGAGCGGTGGACGTCGACTGCCCTGCCTGCGACTCGTTTGGGACTCACATCGCGACGATGGATTCGAACGGGACGTTCTCTCTCAAGATAGATCTCCCCGGGACGTCGTCGCTGTCACGTTCGACCATCCCGCAGACGTTTTATGTGCATGTGCTCGCAACGTCACCAGAGGGTGTGACGAAACCAAGTACGCTTCCGGTTACGCTCGTTCCCATACCGCGAATGGAGATCACACCGGACGATCGGAGTGTACAGATGTGGGCAGAAAGGGAGTTTGGTGACAAGGCGATCGCATTCGTGGTCCTACCCCCATACAACGCTTCGATGCTGTCATACATTAATCGCAACCGGGACCGCAGAATCGATTCGTTAATGAGGCTATCGCAATACTTCGGATCGCGAGGCGGGTCCTATGCGAAATTCATTCGCAAGATCACCGAAATTGGCGACAACTGCGGTGAAGTGACCCTGGAGGAATTTGTTCGTGTTCACGCTGACGTGTTTGGCCACGAGCCTAACATCTATGAGGAAGACACGGCGTACGTAGCCGCATATGTTCGATCGATTTCCCTGTACTTCAGGCAACACGCCAATGCAGTGTACATCGTGGCGACTCTCCCCGGCGATCGTCACGTGTCGGTGCTTGGCATCGTTGGAGTGCGGTATGGCGAATCTCCCGGGGATCCTCCGCTGGTAGTTGAGCGACTCTGGACACCTTGGACCGAACAGTATGAGGCTGGCGACGCGGCGCTCGACCTGCTCGAAGGAGTGTCGCGTGGTGGCGATGGGTTACCGACAGTGCTCAGATGTGACCAGTAGTCTGAAGCGCAGTCTACCGGGTAACCGCGATTGTATCACCCATTCTAACGACCACAAAGACCGGGAGCCTCGAGAGTCCGGGGTCAACCAAATCAAGGACCGCTTCCTTCCCCGCCGTGGTAACCAGCAGTCGTTCCGTCACGTTGCGCCCTAGAAGATCGAACACTGCGACCCGACACAGGCCATCCTGGTTGGGAAGGAACACGACGCGAAGACCCGAAGGAGTCCTGATGGCCCGAAGGCTCACGTCGTTTGCGCCCTTCACAAGTCGGGGCGATCCGGTACGGCAGAACCCGTCCAGCGTGAACAGACCGTCCGCCGCCGTAATCGAAGCAGAAACACCTGTCACATCAAGTGAGTCAAGAGTCAGCGGGGTGGAGACATGATCCCCAACGAGCGCGAGCATCGTTAACGTCGCGAGTGTGTCCCCGCGGCGATCCGAAACCGGGAGATTGAATGGGATCACCCTATCGTCGCCCTCAACAAAACCCGGCGGCGTTGCGGCTGCTGGCAGCAGGAGTGTCCGGTTGAAACGAAGCAACCCGCTAACGGCGATACTCGTTACGGATTCGGGAATGGAATCGGTTTTGAAGAGGATGGGTATCGAGACGATCGTTCCCGCAACTCCGAGGACGTTTCCCGCAATCACGCTGCAGCGAAGTGTGTCATGGATGACGACCGTATCTGGATCCCGCACACGCACCGAGAGACGGAGCCACTCTTTGATACCGCAATAACCAGTCTCGAATGGAATGTCGCTGCTATACACTCCCGCGCTACCCTCACCGCTGAAGCGGACCAACGCCGTCGAGGACGTACCAGCCTGCGTGACATTCGGAGTCACCGACAGGACGGTGAAGGATCCGGCACCAAACGGCGTTGACCATGAGATAGGAACTGTCCCGGCGTTTGCCACCGTGACGGTTGTATCGTGCGTCGTCAATGGATACGCATCCAGGAAGTCGATGAATGACGGCGTCAATGAAACCCGCGCCAGTTCACTTCTCCCTAGCAGTTCTACCGGGGGTAGCGGTTTCAGCGCCATGCTATCGCAGTCTATGCTTAGCGTATCGAAGACGAATTGACCGGCCGCGCGCGGCGTAAATCTAACGACGAGTTGTACGCTGTCGCCAGGCTGAACGACTGCCGTGGCGCCACCTCCGCTGGTAAAGAAGGCGTCAAAATCATACCCACCCGACGCCCATCGCATTTGATGAATGACGAGCGGGATATTACCCGTATTCGATACGAATGTTCTCTCCTCACGCGCCGAGTCACAAACGTGTATCCAGAAAAGAAATGAAGTCATTGCCACACGCGGGATGGCGCCAACGCCGCGGCCACGGACCGATATCTGGTTCGTGCCACCCGGACCGTCGTGCAGGACACGGATAATCGCCTCAGAATTACTGAGTCTATCTGGAGCGAAGTCGATCTGCAGCCAGGTCGAATCACCGGGGGCAAGCGTAAATCCTGCATTCGGTCCGGCGACGTAGGCGAACTGCTGTGAATTAGGGGCGTTAATCAGCTCAATCGACTCGATCGAAATGACGCGCGTCCACCGATTCACAAGCAGCGCCGATACCGACATCTGTTTCGTACGCCCTTGCAGTACATCACCGAAATCCAACAGCTCGGGACTAGAAATAGCGTCACATTGTCCCTCGAGCGCTATTACGTCGGCAAGCACCACACCCCCTTCTACTTCGATCGACATTGTTGCGCGGCGTCGTCCTGCATCCACCGGCTGATATCGTATCCGCAGGTCCAGACAGTCACCCGGTTCGAGCACTCCCCCACCTCCTCCACGAAGGATGATGAAGTCCCCCACGTCCCCGTTTGTCAGCGTGGCCGACGTAACGGTGACCCGATCGCTCCCGGCATTGCACACGACGGCAACGACGTCGGAATCACGTCGCGCGCCCAAATCAGTCGGCTCGAAGATGATCCAGTTGTCGCTGATTAACAGCTCAGGCGCACCGTTTGCGCGCAACGGATGGTGGGATGAAGCGAGGCAGAGGATTGAGAGGAGTGGCAGGACGATTTGAGCCTGGAGTCGAACTCTGTTCATGCAATCTCCCGGATGGGCATGAAGGGGTGAATGCAAACGGGCGTGGGGAGCCCGCACGCTGTATTGCGTTTCGACGCCGGATCGAGAAACTATCGAAGTGTGCCGTGGGAATCAAGCCTCGCCACGATCACTCCCCCGCCTCCACCCCTCGTACAGCGAGCCATCGCTCACCGGGCCAAAGTAGGCCTCGTACTCGCGGATGGCCTCCGCGTCCATCATCGCGGCGATCGCGTCGCGTGCCCCTGCAACCGGGTCGATTGCCCATGTCCCGCGATGCTCCACAGGAACGAGCGAGCCATCGCGATTGAACCGCCGATCCGTGTACACCTCGAACAAACCCCGGATCACCATCCCGCCAAGCTGCTCGTACCGCAACGTCACGGGTCCCCGATTGAGCACTTCGTACTCGGTGGCCTTCAATCCGCGCGCTAGGTCGCCATATGGTTGGTCGAGAATCAGTCGATCGTCCTCCAGCGTGATATTCCGCACAAGCACATTCACAATGCGTGACGTAATCTGCTTCCTGAGCACAAGCGAGGCGTGATGGGTCGGCGCATGACGGGCCCTCTCACGCGCCTGTTCAACAATCTCAAGCAGCATAGTGGTTGCCTCGCGTGGATGCATGGCGCTGAACGCGTCCAGGAAATCGTCGAGCGTAAACGACCGTCTGTCAAGACAATCTTCCAGATCGTGCGCGCCATACGTGATCTCGTCAGCCAGGTCCATGATCTGCATATCGATAGTGCGAATCGGCCCGGACATTTCTCCCTGTCGCCACCAACCCTCTACTTCTTCCCAATCGTCGTCATACATGAACTTCTCATTGACCAGATCCCCCTCTATCCGGCGTTGGTGTCGCTTCACGATGCCGAGCAGGGTCCTTCGAGTGAGATTCAATCCGGTTCCGAGACCGGAATGGACCTCAAGGCGATGGAGAATCCGAAACGTCTGGGCGTTTCCCTCATACCCGCCGCGGTCAATCAGGAGAGCGTTCAGCACCGCTTCCCCAGCGTGGCCGAACGGGGGGTGACCGACGTCGTGACCAAGCGCGCAAGCCTGAGGAAACATTGCATCGACCTGGAGCATTCCCGCGATGACTCCCGCCACCTGAGCAACTTCAAGGGAATGCGTGAGACGATTCCGATAGAACTCTCGATGATCGGTTCCGAGCAGCTGCATCTTCCCTTGAAGACGTCTGAACGATCGCGAGTACAGAATCCGCGCATAGTCCCGGCTCCCGTCAGGGCGTGCACCCGTATCTGGTTCCTGGTGGCTGCGGTCGTGGAATCGGGTGAGCGTCCGTTCCGCACGTTGTGCCCATTCGTTCGGAAGCATCTCTTCAGGTGGTAGTTGTCATGGAGGAATGTTGTGCCCGGCATGGTTAGCCTAAGCGGTCGACCAGGTGCGTCTCAGTGTTCCGAATGGAAGATGCGTCGGAGGTTCAAATATCTCCACATCGGTCTTCTTGTAGATCGCTCAATCGCTCCCCATCGATCCCAGTTGGGACCGGCCCGGGCAAGAGGTGATTGTTGCGGATACAATCTGAGCGGGACGCTGCCGTCGATCGTTCATCTGCAAGTTCGACGGCCACGCATCCCGTGCTGACAGGCATGCAATCCATGGCGCCTCGAATGTCGGCGTTTGAATCTACCCCACACATTTACGCGCCCGAGCCGTCCGCGACCTCTGCAGTTCAGCAGCCACACCCGCATCAGTGCGGTCTCACGCCGAATGGTTTGTACCTTGAGACATGAGCGTCGTTCTCGTCATCCTCGTTATTGCCGCCATCTACGCGTTCCGGGATTACTTCCGTACACGTGACGACTTCCCTCTGCTCCATCTGGACGACGATGGCATCCTTGGATCGCGGGCGGGTGCTGGTATCCATCAGCGGATTCGTGAGCAGATGAAGATGGCCCCAGGGGGACCGCTCGACTACACGCCCTTCCCCCGCATACCCTATGGCGACGGAGATTACTACGCGTTCGGGGCCCGCCTCTTCCACAACGAGCGCCAGAGAATCGTCTCAGGCGACTGGCGAATGGTACCGCAATCGGTTCTGGCGGTGAAGTCCAGGAAGATCAAGGACTGGCGGATGCTGGAGGCCAATCTGAAGGAAGTGGATCGACTGGAGCACCGAAAGGAGGTTATGGCGGCTATCGAGCCCGGCGCTGTGACGCCTAAGGTTGCAGCCCTGTTTCGAGAGGTTGCCGTCAAGAGCGACAACTACAACGCTGTTGCCTGGGGAATTGCGCTTGGCTGCTTGTCGGCCCGCCAATCCGATATCGAAGAACTCCTCCCTCTCGGTCGACATTCCGAGCTCACTGCCGATGTGGTTGTCGCGGTGATGGAGCAGAGCAAGCGATTCCCGCAGCTTCGTCATCAGCTGGCCGGTCTGCTTCCACACCTTTACGACTGGGGTCTGCTCCACGTCGTGTTGACCGCCATCAATCATCCTGATCAGCTCCCGGCCGACGATTTCCGGCGCGAGATCATCGTGCAGGGGATGAGGAATGGGGGAGTGTTGAAAGGGGACATCGCACGGATACTTGTCCTTGCCGAATGGCTTGGGTATTCAACGTCTGCACTCTTCGTCGACGAGGAGTTGCGCGCCGCTATCGCTCAGCTTATTGAGGCGCTGACCTCCACACCGGAACCGCCCGGTCAGATCACGCTCGACGATTCGGGGAGAGAGACTGTGGACGATCTGTACGACATGGTCCGTCCATGGCCGGATGACTTCTGGAAGTTGATGGCCCTTCGTGGTCTCGGTCTGGTGTATGGGCTGGCGTATGACACCTGGCCGGAGGCCGCGGATCGTCTTGAAGAAATTCACGATATGGTCACGCCGCTCTGTTCGGTTCCGAGAATCGAGGCGGCAATGAACGATCCCCATACGAGAACCACCGCACTGATCGTGGCAGCGGAAGTGGAGATGCGCGCGGTTGCGGCGCGGGTGCTCGAACTGGTGCGCGAGACGCGCGATCCCCTGGCCGCGGAGGTTCTAACTATCGTCGGGGATCGAGAGCACCTTGTGGAATTGAAGCGGATGCTGCCAGATATTGTCGGACCACTTCCCAGAAGCAGTAGCCAGGCAATCGGACAGAATGAAGGGGAGTCGCAGATCTACGCCGGCATTGTTGCGGCTCTCGGCAACCTTGGGACCAAATCGGCGCGGAGCATCATCCGCGCCGCAGCCCGTGACAACCACCCGATGGTTCGCGGCGCCGCAATGGTCGCAATGGGCCGATTGCAGCGGTGGACGCTCGATCCGGAGTCAAAGAACCTCGTCCGCGCTCTGCTGGACGATCCGTTTGAGGGCGTTCGGGATCGTGCTCGCGAGACCGCCGCGTTCCATACCATGAATGCCAGTCTGGAGGGGACGCCCCATAAGGGTACGCTGACCTTTGATCTCCCGAACAACTAGACGGCTGTTGAAATACGCGCCACCTCTGCGTTGCGCTCCTCATCGCACACTGCGGCGTACCTCCTGAACCGCTCATCTGTGCGTCGTCGAGCCTTGACCTCGCGCGATTTAAGCAGCCTTGTGATGGGAGAGGTAGTCAACGGCCACCTTGATTCTGCGACCGGGTGGAACGACTCCCACGGTCACTGCTAGAAACGACGCAGGGGAGACGGTGTTGAGCCGTCTCCCCTGTTTGCCGTTGCGTGTGCCGCTGGGATAAGCGTTTCGGAATCTCATTCGAGGTAGTACATCTTCACCTTGGCCTTTCCTTGATAGGCGGCCGACTGTGCGGGAACCGTTCTTGTTGATCCACCAACCCACAGGCGGAAGGCGCCGCGCCCGTCCGGACGGTCACCGTTGTCGTCGCCGAGCATCACGATGGCCGGGAATGTACCATCGCTGTTGGTGGTTCCAATCTTCGAGATCTGCTGGCCGCTCCACGCAAGATCCAGCTCGATCTGACTGTCTTCCGACGTCAAGCCTGATCCATCGTCAATGCGATTGATTTGAGGCGTCCCAACGATGTCGATATAGATGGTTTCGTTCTCCGTCCCTGCGATCGTAAACAGCGCGGTTGCCTGATCACGTTTTCTGGGATTGGTTGAGGCCGGACCCGATACCGGCAGTACGGCACTACCGACGGGTCCCGATCCCGTGACGCGATGGAGCGTCAGGACGGCGTCGTCGGTCGTAACCGTGAATGGCTCGGAGACAGAGGCCGAGATTGTTATCTCGTCGGATGAGAGTGTGGTTTCGTCGCCGCAGTTGGGGCACGGCGGTTCGACAGGTGTTGCAAGGGCGCGACCAGCTCCGGACAGAAGGATCGCGACAGCCAGAAGACGGACCATTCTTCTCATGGCAAATGCGCTAATAGGTTGTGAAGGAAAATGGATGCAGGCGCGTGTACGCGCTGCGGGTAGTGGCGAGATCGGGCTTGGCTGGACGGCCTTCCCGGGGAGAAGATTGGACCTCGGCGCCTCTAATGTGGCGCGCTGCGTGCTACCTCAGGGGCCCAAGTTACGAAAGAGATCGATTTGTCAAACATAATTTTTCAGACAAAACTCAAACCCGTCCTCATCGTCACGAATTGGGCTTTATCTTCGAACAATGACCACTCTCCCCACCTACTCTGCCTCACGATACCTAGTCCCTCTTCGCGAAGGGGGCTCCCTTCCGGCCATTCTTGAGGTCGAGGGGGGCGGAATGTTTGTCGCGAAGTTTCGTGGCGCCGGACAGGGGGCACGTGCCCTTACCGCCGAGGTGATCGTTGGCGAGATCGCGCGACGTCTGGGCCTTCCGGTTCCGGAGATCGCCGTGATCGACCTAAGCGAGTCGTTCGGACTGACGGAACCCGATCCCGAAATTCAGGACCTCCTGCGGGCCAGTCACGGCGTCAACATCGGTCTCCGCTATGTCGAGGGGGCATACACATATGACCCTGTTGCAATTCCTGAGATTTCAGCCGATTTGGCGGCAGATATCGTCTGGCTGGACGCATTCGTTCAGAATATTGACCGGACGCCCCGCAACACGAACATGTTGCTGACCGACGGTCGGATCTGGCTGATCGATCACGGCGCAGCCCTTTACTTTCATCACAACTGGGCATCTGCGGACCCTCTTTCCCCCTTCGCGCCGATTCGTGATCATGTCCTCCTCCCTCTTGCCTCGGACATTCACGAGGCCGATCGGCGCCTGTCGCCCAGGGTCTCCAGAGCCGTGTTGACGGACGTACTCGCGCTGGTACCCGACGACCTCCTGATGGATGCCCCAGCGGGCCTACTCCCTGCATTCGAGACGGCAGCACAGAATCGAATGGCCTACGTCGAGCATTTGTCCCGTCGGCTGGCCGAACCACGTTCATTTGTCGAACAGGCCGAGGAGGCCCGGCTCGGGGCGCACAAGGAGCGGCCCATCCGAAAGGAGTACCGGCGATGAACGACCCCGCAGCATCGGTCGCGTACGACTATGCCGTAATACGAATCGTACCCAGGGTCCACGCGGGCGAGTTCGGGAACGTGGGTGTCATTCTCCACGCCAGACGTCTCGGCTTTCTGGACATCCTTTTCAGCGTGGACCGTGACCGGATCGCGTCAATCTCCCGACACGTTGACGCAGACCTGTTGGAGCGCCACCTTCGTGCCTGGAAGTCAATTGCCCAGGGGGACACGGGGAGCGGATCGGTAGGCCTTCTTCCCCCATCGGAAAGATTTCATTGGCTGACCTCGCCACGATCGACAATGCTGCAAACGTCACCGGTCCATCCGGGCCGTTGCGGCGACCCCGCCAGGGCCCTGCGCGACCTCTTCGAACGCTACTGTGGTGCCCTTAACGGATAGGGTCAATGAGCCCCCGTTCAACCCCTCACCTGCGAGCATCATCGCCCAAATAAAAGACCCCGCTCCTTGCGCGGGGAGCGGGGTATCGGCAGTACCTCTCATGAAGGCACAGGTCCGGCCTCGAGGCACACGCAAACTACAACGAACTACTGCTCCACGGCCGGTACCACTTTGTGTACCCCCATTTGGGCTGCGCGCGATTTAGCCTCGGAAGACCGTTGAATAATTTTCAAGAAAAGATTTCGTTCACATCGCACGAGGTCAAGGCGCGCGACGATGAGCGAACGCGGCGTACTGGAGGTACGCCGCCGTGAGCGATGAGGAGCGCAACGCAGAGATTGCGCGTCGTTCAACGGCTTCTATGGCACCAATACAAACACTCATCCACCAGCTGATCATACGCATGCGTTACGCTTCTCTCCTTCTCGTCCTGATCGTTGCCGTGTGCTACAGCAGGGCGCATGGTCAACCGATCGATGTAACAATCACGGTGAACACGGCAGGTGATCGTCACCCGATCAGTCCGCTGATCTATGGTGTCAACAATACCAGCAGCGCCGATGCAAACATTGCATCGCGCAGACAAGGGGGCGATAGGTATACGACCTACAATTGGGAGAATAACGCATCGAATTCCGGACACTGGACAGACGATCCGAATCTGGACCACATCAGCGACGCGCTCCTCACGGGTTATGTGCCATCGTCGCAGCCAGCAAAGGTCATTACCGATTTCCACGACGAATCGATTCTGCGGGGCTGCTACTCACTCGTCACGCTGCAGGCCGGGTATGTGGCGCGTGACATCGATGGTGTCGTCACACCTGCGCAGGCGGTTCCGAATCTGGATAGATGGAGGCAGGTTCGATTCACCAAGGGGAACCCGTTCACGCTGACACCCGATCCCGACGACGACTTCGTCTACATCGACGAGCTTGTCAATTTCCTCGTGAACAAATACGGACCTGCGACCTCACCAACCGGGATTCGTGGCTATGGGATCAGTAACGAACCAGGATTGTGGAATCAGATCCACCCGCGATGTCACCCGGTAAAGGAAGGCTACCGGGACATCTTCGACATCTCGATCGCACTTGCCAGCTCGATCAAGACCATCGATCCATCCGCCGAGGTTTTCGGGGGCGTCACGTTTGGCTTTTCGGAAATGGAGGACTTCCAGGGCGCCCCCGACCGTAATTCGTACGCGCAGTACAAATGGTATATCGACGCCCTGCTCTCCACAATGCGCGAAGCGTCGACGACACAAGGGCGACGTCTGATGGATGCTCTTGACATCCACTGGTACAGCGAGGCGGAGGGAGACACCGAGTTCGATCCTGTTGCGTGGTCGGGGAACGAACCCGACAAGGCCGCGGCCCGCGTGCAGGCGCCGCGCTCTCTCTGGGATGCGACCTACGTGGAGAAGAGCTGGATCACGGGCGAACCGGGTCGATTCAGTCATACAAACTCGATCTTCGGCTCACGTCCAATCGCCCTTATTCCCCGACTGATCTCCTCGATCAACGAATACTATCCGGGAACGAAACTCGCCATCGGGGAATTTGGGTATGGTGGTTACGATCATATTTCCGGAGGACTTGCGGTCGCCGATGCACTGGGAGTGTTCGGCCGATTTGACGTCTACTATGCAAATCACTGGGACAACCTTGACGCATTTGTCGGCGCTGCGTACAGACTCTATCGCAATTACGACGGCTCTAAATCGACCTTTGGCGATACGTCGATCGCCTGTTCGACGTCGGACATCGACAACTGCTCCGCGTACGCCGCGGTTGATTCACTTGGGAATCTCCACCTCATAGTGATCAACAAGAGCATGTCGAGTGCCCTCAATTGCACCCTCGAGGTGGCGGGCGACGTTTTCGATCCGGGCCGCGCGTGGATATTCGATAGTGCGGGGACGAGCATCAGG
Source organism: uncultured Alphaproteobacteria bacterium (assembly GCA_964462535.1). Classification (GTDB taxonomy): domain Bacteria; phylum Bacteroidota; class Ignavibacteria; order OLB7; family OLB7; genus CAYWXV01. The sequence continues at coordinate 19,538 of CAYWXV010000006.1, read as the reverse complement.
AACAACGGTGCGGTGGTGATCGGAGGTGGGCAGGGAATGTATTCGGCTCGACCGTTCAGCGCGTCCCACCTCGTCTTTCCTCGACGTACAGCGGGAACCGAGCAGGACCACATCAACCACTCTGATTTCTCGCTGAAGATTACCCCTAACCCTGTGCTGGAGGAATGCGGCATCGTGTACCATGTACCGCATCCATTGGGTCATCTCACGATTACGGATGTTACTGGTCGTGTTGTGAATCGATATTCGCTCACGGAACCGGTCGGCATTCTCCGGTGGAACCGAGTGGACAGCGCCGGGAACAGACTGCCAGCCGGCGTCTACGTGATCGCCCTGGAGTCAAACGGCTCGACCACCCACGCAAACGTCCTTATTCAGTAATGTCTCAACGTGTCCATGCCTCCCGACGAGGGTCCGGATCTTCTGCTCCGTCCGACGCCGACTTGCTTCGCTTCATGCAGTCCATTCCGTCGGGACTCGACACGACGAAATGGATCGCGTCGTTCAAGCTTGCCCTTGCACGGCTCATCCCCGATGTCGACCGTATTACCATCAACGTCAACCTGACATGCCGACTTCGTCGTCCGGGGGCCGCTCCCCCTCAACGACGAAGCGGATCCACCAAAGCGGACAGTTCAGTGTACCGGGAGACACCGGGCGAGATTCTTTACCGAAATCTCACTGGTACCGAACCACGTGACTGCGGCGTCTCGAACGTGACAATTCTGGATTATTCGTCGGACGGAGAGTATCTAGGGACGATTATTCTGTGGACAGATCCGTGGCATCCGGCTATAAGCGCGCGCAGCCTCTCGCTGATAGAGTCGCTCCGGAGTTTTGTTGTCTTCTGTCTGACCGATTTGATTGTTCGCTTCGGGTATGTCCGTCCCTACGCTACCTCGTTTGCAGCGGCAATCGAGGCGATGGCCGAAAAGTGTCGTCTCACTCCGGCGGAAACCGCGGCAATTGTGCTCCGACTGCGAGGATATGACTATCGGACAGTCGCGAGGCACCTCAATGTGTCGCTCGACGCGGCACGGAAACGCCTGCAATCAGCGTACAGGAAGACCGATGTCCGGAGCACCGAGGAGCTATGGGCAAAGTACCTGGGCGAACCGTTCGCGTAGCGGTACATCTGCAAACAAGGCTCGACTGAGCGGGCGGAAATACATCGATATGTAGTTGCGAAGAGGTCCTGTCGGGAATAGTTTTGACGGCGATCGTCGACGATCGCATAGCGCCATTACCGTTCCACCAAACTCCAGGATCATGCTCGCACGTGCAGACGCCCCCTTCGCCGCATCGGATGAATTCAGGATCGTGATCAGGGAATCACGCATCATCGCCCTCGGATGCGGCGCCGGGCAGATAAACTCCCTCCATTTACTGGCGGCAATCCTGTCGCACGCAGAGCCGGCCGTTCAAAACGCCATCGACACAACGACGGAGAATCGAGAGGAATTCGAGGCGGCGGTCAGAATGACGATGAGTTTCAGCGAGGTGGGGCGTTCCGCATCGGCAAACGTTCCTCTGACTGAGGAGGCGGAGAACCTTTTGATGGCATTGAAGGGGAGAGCGAACGCTGTTACCGCGGCCGATCTTCTGTTGATCATGACGAGTGACAGTCGCTCTCTGGCGCATGACATCATCGCTCGCCATCTTGACGTCGCATCGCTGCGCCGTATGCTGCCGTGACTGGACACTTCCTCTCCGCTCATCTCGAGTCCGTATCACTGACTCATGTCATTCCCTTCGTTCAATCGTTGCCGTACGTTTGCAGCAGTAAGAAATGCGTGTGATTGGTGATCGTGTGAACAGGGTAATCCCGTTCGAAATGTCTGAAGGAGAAGATGATCATGAACGCGTTTGGAGGTCGGATGGTACACGTGCTGGCGGTTGCGGGACTTGCGATCGCTTCAGCTTTCAACTGTGCTTATGCACAAGACAATGAGGGATTCCGCATTGGAGTTACGGGGGGTGTCAACTTCAACTATGTTGACGCCTCAATTCAGAACTTCGTCAGCGTTCCCGATAATCCTGGGTTCGCGACGAATGACTTCTCGGGATCCTATGACTTCCTTGGTATGGGCGGCATCGTCGGAGAGTATCTGTTTAACGACCTCGTGGGGGTAACCCTCCGCTCGACGTTCGACTCACGCTGTGTCGAACGGGAGGTCAACGGAAACACCTTCACTCCCCACCTTGTCTACGTCACAGTGGAGCCTGGTATCCGCATCAACCTTGGCATTCCGGATCTTCACGCAATGGCCGGGGGAATGATTGCGTTCAACGTCAAGAACAACTACGACTACATCCCCGTCAGCGGTGAGGGGAACACACAGATTGTCGATGCAGATCTCATGCACGCGCGAGACATAGTCTATGGTGCGTGGGCAGGCGTTGGATACGACATCAAGGTCAGCGGAATGGAGTGTCCGGTCGACTTGTTCGTCACGCCGTTCCTTGAGGGGAGCATGCTCTTCGATCAAAAGGAACCGGACGTGCCGATGCCGGACGATCAGTGGTGGAACACGATGACCGCTCGAGGCGGCGTGCAGCTCAAAGTCGCCTTCTAAGCGATGAGCCAACAATCGGGTTCGGTTGTCCTCATGCCTCCGCGTGTGACAACGAAAAAAGGAGACCAGCAAAAGCAGGTCTCCTTTTGTGTTGAGAGGCGTGTTCGATCGTGCGTTTGGGCACGAGCCAGCGTCATCGAGAGCGAAATGAGTTTTTCCTTCGGACCACAGATTAACCAGAGGGATAGACACACGATACTACCACCGCACCACCGTATATCGCGACTCCGCTCACAGCCCCAGCCCCAACTGCCCCTCCTCCCCGCCAGTGATGAGATTGGAACCCGTTAATCCCAGAAGCCTGATCGTCTTTGTGGACTCGGCGTGCGACATCAGTTCATGAGCGACGACACGTAGTTCAGGTTCGGAGGAAATCGACGTCGACACCGTCCGCGTGCGCGTCGTGGTTTCGAAGTCTGATGTCCGGAGCTTCAGGGTTACAGTTCGGCATCGAGCCCCCGCACGGGCGAGACGGGCCGCCAATCGCGCCACGATCGCCTCCAGCCGTTCGTTGATCTCCTCGGTCGTTTCCAGGTCGTTGGAGAAGGTCAGCTCAACCGCAAAGGACTTCCGTTCACGATCGGGATTGACGCGTCGGTCGTCGACCCCCCAAGCGATCCGGTAGAAGTGTCTCCCAAGGCGCCCGAACAGACGCACCATCTCCTCCTCCGTCCGCTGACGGAGATCAGCTCCGACGTTGATTCCCATTTCCTTGAGCTTTCGTGCCGTCACACCACCGATTCCGTGGAATCGCTCCACAGGGAGCTCCATCAGGAACGCATCAGCCTCGTCCGGCACGATCACCGTCAGGCCGTCCGGTTTGTTCATCGCCGAAGCGGTCTTCGCCAGGAACTTGTTGAACGAGACACCGGCCGAGGACGTTAGGCCGGTCGTCTCCAGAATCTCCTGTTTGATCGCACGCGCGATCAGTGTTCCCGATGGGGGTCCCTTGCGTCTATCGGTCACGTCCAGGTAGGCCTCGTCAAGCGACAAAGGCTCCACCAGCGGAGTGTATGAGAGGAAGATTGACCGGATCTGCTCCGAGACCTGACGATAGACATCGAAGCGTGGCGGGACGAAGATGAGTTCCGGGCAGAGGCGTTTGGCGCGGACGGAAGGCATCGCAGAATGGACACCGAAGCGTCGAGCCTGGTAGCTCGCGGTCATCACCACCCCTCGCCGGTACGGACTACCAACAGCAACGGGGAGCCCGCGAAGCCTGGGGGCATCTCGCTGCTCGACGGATGCATAGAACGCATCCATGTCGATATGGATGATCTTGCGAAGCGAAGGCATGATGACGACAACGCCCAGCCGAGAACGTCGACCAGGCGATGTAGATGAACGATGTGGGCCCTGAGGGACTTGAACCCCCAACCAACGGATTATGAGTCCGCTGCTCTAACCATTGAGCTAAGGGCCCGACCAGGAGACTGTTGAATAACTCTCAGATCAAGTGGCTGTTCAAATCGCGTGACGTCAAGGCGCGCGACGACGAGCGAATGAGGCGTACCGGAGGTACTCCGCTGTGAGCAATGAAGAGCGCAACAGAGAGATCGCTCGATTTTCTTTCAAGAGCCTCCCAGGTGGGGGGGCAAATATACGCGATAGATGGTATGAACTCGAAGCCTCCAATGCCCCTGACATTTCCCCCCGGCCGAGCCCGCCAAAGCACCCCGGAATCGTCGGGGAGGTTGCTCCCGCTTGCCGCCGGTCCGACCCTCCACGAGCGAGAATGGACGGCGTGTGGAGCCCCCCGGCTGGTAGCAATGGCCGTTTATGGTCCGCACACGTTCCGCTTCGAACACAATGGCACCTGATGCACGAAGCCACTGTCAGGTGACACCCGAGCGTTCGACAGCTACGCGCGTCAGATCGTTTGGATCGTAGCGGACAGTGATCCGTTCTCCCGGCTGGAACTTCGGGATCGAACCCTCGGCGATGACAATTCCGTGCGCCTGTGCAACGAATTGGGGGGCGCTATCAGGTCGAACCTCCACCAGCAGATTGACCGCCGGGTTGTTGCCATTGACCATCACTCCCATGGGGGTGAACTGAAGAACGGTAGCAGGAGCCAGGAGTCCGTTCGTTTCAATCTCCTGATTCCGCTTCTGGAAGGCCTCGATCATTCGGGTGATTTGAGCAGGATCCCCGCTGGGATCCCCACGCACGATTGATGGCCCTTCGATCTGATTCTGCGCGAGTCCTACGATCGCCACGCGACTCGTGTTGAAAGGATCGTACTTCACCCGCAAGGTCGCCCCCGGCTGAAACATCGGGAGGTGGACGATCGACACTGTCTCCGTCGCGTCGGCCTCGAACTCCTCACCGTTCGTACCCCGAACAAGAAGGGTCATGCCGACCTGGGGTTTGTTGTTGATGCGGACTCCGGTATCCCAATTGGAGAGAATTGTCGCGGTTCCGTCAACGCCCCGTTGCATGACTTCCTTCTTCATGCGTGAGTTCCGAACGATCCGCGCAAGCATCGGTCCCACGAACACCGAAAGGATGGTGACAACTATAGCCGGCCCGATCCATTCCATGATCTAGTTCTGTTTGTTCCACGTTTGAAACGCCACCGTCCTCGGAGATTCACAGGAGGGGCGCCGGGGCGCAATTGATCGGCGACGTTACCTCCCCCTTGCACCTTGCGACGACTCCCCTGTCCCCAGCCCCACCAGTTCCTCCGGATTCGTCAGGAGATAATCGGGTTCCTCGTTCATTAACTCCTCGCGATCGCCGTAGCCCCAGAGGACTGCCGCCGAGCGAATGCCATTGCGTTGAGCGCCGATCATATCAGCAGCGCGATCCCCCACCATGATAGTTGATGACGTGACCAGCCCCTCCTTCTTCAGCGTCGCGATCTGTTCCCATTTCTTCTGCCCAATCCGCCCCCCGTTTATGAACGAAAAGTACCTGCGGATATCAAACAGATCGAGAATCATCTCGGCGTAGTCTACGCGTTTGTAGGTGCAGAGCCCCAGCTCAACGCTATTGGCGTGCAGCGTCGAGAGGGCTTCCGGGATCCCGGGATAGATCACGTTCTCTGAGTACCCGACCTCCGAGTACCGTTGCCGATACAGGAGGACAAAGCGATCGATTGCGTCGGCGTCCGCTTCGCCTGTAATCGCGACAAATGATTCGTCGAGTGGGGGTCCGACATAACGGGGAAGTTCCTGGTCGTCCCGTGGTGGATAGCCCATTGTCTGGAGTGCGAAATTTATCGAACGCCCGATTCCGATCACGGGATCGCTGATCGTTCCGTCGAGGTCGAGGAGGAGGGTTTGCATCTGGATGTACGGGTCCACGCGAGAATCAACCGGAGGCCATCGCCATCTTCATTCGCGCGGCTTCCATCTTCTTTCCATTCTTTTCAAGGATTGAGCGGAGCGCCTCGGCAATCTCCAGATCATCCGGAAGGAGTTCGTGTCCACGCCGTAACAACGCTTCCGCGGCGGCACGATCCTCCTCTGCCTCCAACCCCTGCGCGACGCGAAGGATGGTCGAGCGAAGACGCACATCGAAGTCGTCCCTCGCCGCCTCAAAGAACTCATGATAGAGCGTCGGGAATATCACGTCGCCGCGCGCGAGTTCCAGTCCACGGGTCATGAGTTCCGACGCCCGCGCAAGCGATCCCGAAATCACCCCCTCTCCGGCCGCCGTCAGATCGTCATTCACACGCAGGAGATCGACGTCGACGCGGTCAAGATTCAGTCGTGGCGTCTCTCCGTCAGTGATCACGGCATCAGAGCCGATGATCTCACGAAGCCGGACGACGGCCATATTCCTCTTCTTCCTCGCCAGTTCATAGTCCTCATCGTCGCCCGCAATGGCGATGAACTCACGTGACGACAGTGGACGCTCCAGCATGCTGTCCGCGATCATCAGGCCGAGTAGATTTCTGATTCTAACTCCCTTCAGCGGGACGGCCTCCTGACCGGGAAGGGCGACGGTGATCGATCCAATCATCGACACCTTGATCACATCCTTTCGTTCGATTGGACGTCCTTCCCCATGGAGACGCACCCGCTCCCGCCACTCCGTAATGCGACTGGCTTCGAGCAGCGAAGCGGTCATCGCGAGCAATCCCTCCATGAAGGAATAGAGTTCCCGATCATCCAGCCATTGAAGCAGCCGCTCCAGCCGATCGCGCACGCTCCCCAGCAACTCCCCGTTATCATCGGCATTTCGCTCGATCAGGTACTTGAAGAGCCACGCCACTACCGACATTTCCATTGCATCGAACACCTTCAACACGGGACGATGGAGCCACGTCTGCGCGCGCGCGATGACGGCGGCACGATCGTGAGCAGACCCATCCGTGGCAAGCAGCAAGAGGTTGATGAGGTCAACGGTGTTGAAGTCGCTTGCGTCGATGGTGGCGAAATCCTTGCCGAGCGCATCGAGCGCTCTGCGCCCCTTCGCCCGGTCCTCCTCTGCGACCGACATGTACATCTCGGCCGTCGTCGAAACGTCATCGCCCACGATTCGCGCAAGCGCCTCCCGTCCCCACGCGACATCCCCTCGTAGCAGCGCGATCGCCTCGATCCACTCCGCAGTGTTCCGGCGCAGATCTGGAGGGCTTGCGACCGGAACCGTGTTCAGCACACGCTCTATTTCATCGGCGACCTGGGACAGCGGCATCCCGAAGGCGGACTCCGCCATGATCACATTCAAGTGTGTGTAGACCAGGTTCTGCCAGTGCCCGCACGCCCTGAAGTACTCAACCGATGCCCGCCCGTCCCGGATGACACGCTTCATGTCGCCCGTGTGAGTCAGGAACGATATCAGACGCATTGTGTGTTGGTGCCGGTCGGGGCGATGAAGGTGCTCGACCGCTGCAAACATCGACCGACACTCTTCCAGCTCCTGCGGCGTGCGGAACTCCAGCAGGAAGGGTGGGAAGAGGACCACTTGCGCTTCACTCCGCTGTTGTTCGTCGAGTTCGTCTGATTGGAGGTACTCCTGGACGTGCCTTCGAATGGTCTCCACCATTGGATAGTCGCGGGCAAGTATCGCTGCCCACGCGAACGACGCAAGGGCGGGGTTTGCATAGCGCGAGCCGCGAGTCTTGGGGAATCGCTCCTGCAGCGCGAGGTACTCCTTCCACGCCCATGCCATCCGTGAGTAGTCGAGACGGACCAGAGTGCCTGTGACGTATGACAATCCGTTGATGCGATTCATAGCGATCGCCTCATCCTCCGGATCCGCTGTCAACTCGAGAAATCGTTCAATCAGTTGTACATATTCGTCGGAGTACTCGCGTCGTAGCAGGGAAAGCTGATTCAACCGCAGGCGACACTCCAGATGACGTCGCTCTCGAGCGGGCAACTCGTTGGCGTAGAGCGAGAAGAGACGCTCCGCATATTCCCAGACCCCAACGGCGCGGGGCCAGTCGCTTGTGGAATCCATTGCCCAGGCAAAGCTGATGATCCGGTGAATTCCGTCGTCGAGGATGTCCGGGGCGAGCGAGATTTCGTCGGGGTGTTCACCAATTCGCGTCACTGGGAGGAGCGAGTAGATCGGCGCCTGGCGAGCAATCACCTCCAACAATCGATTGACGTCCACCCCCCCCTGCTCCGCCAGGTAGTCATGAAGCAGCGTGTGCGTGAAGACGAACACGTCGTCGTCCCACGGATCGCTCCCCATGGAATGGAGTGGTCTTGGCACCGTCGGAGATGGGAGGAGGACACCGTTGGCAATCAACCGTTCGACGACATCACGCGCGTTGGGAATCAACAGCTCGGCCGCGCGCATTGAAAAGATCTCCCCTAGATAGGCGAGTCGCGCAGCATCGTCCAGCAGATCGTCCGACAGATGTGCCACCATACCCTCAACCAGCAACGAAACGCTGCGACGGACGATCTTCCTGACCGCCGACAGCGATAGACGTGTCCCCTGTATCGCACCGGCAGAATCGGTAGCCATCGCCCCCGACTCGATCATGCCACGGAGGGCCGACCGTAGTGCAAGGGGGACGCCCCTGGTACCTTCGACGAAGACGTCGAGGATGTCATCGGATGGGGGATCGCCAAAGAGCTCTTTCCAGATGGTGGTGACCCCCTCGCGGTCAAGACGGTCGAGTTCTATCGTCTCGGTAAGCACACCCTCGATTGTAGATCGGGCGCGGAACTCGCCGGGACGGGCGAGAGCGATAATGGAGAGGGGCTCGTCGTTCAGCGCATCGATCAGGAGGCGCAGTTCGCGCAATGACCCTTCTTCAAGAAGATGCAGGTCCTCCAGTATGACAACGACTCGCCGCAGGCGGCAAAGGCGTCTGAGTGCCTCGATGACATCGACAACCGTGGCCGGTGGCTCGCGGCGGAGAAGGTCACGGCCAACTGTGCTGTTCCAGACCGCGCGCGCGACCAACGGAACCAGGGCATTGGACGAGCCGGGATAGAGCTTGACATGTACCACCCCATTCCCTTCCCCAGTCAACCGTGGCATCGCTTCTTCGATCATTCGACTCTTCCCCAACCCCGCCTCCGCAAGGATCAGGAGAAGCCGTAGGCGCTCGACATCGGACGGGGCCGCGAAGCGAACCAGGTGATCCAGGTTCTCCGTTCGCCCTGCGAATGGGAGCGCCCCATGCTGAAGAAATGTCGAGATGGGGTTGGATGGGGTCATTGTTGGAATCTATCGACTATCGGCGTTGCCTGTTCATGATACAGAGAGTCGGGATATCAGACACGCAGCCGCGCAAATCAACTGTTGAGCGGACCGGCACAATCCTCAAATTCTGATCAAAATCGGCACCGTGGCCGCCCGATGGTCCAGGCGTGGCCGATCTTTTTCCCAACCACCACAACTCTCTTCACAGCCGTGGCCGACCGATCCAAGGGCGTGGTCGCCGGATTGTTCATTGAAAGGAGATGCCCATCCCCCGTCGGGCGACGGTCAACAGGAATGAACAAGATCTGACGCAACAGTACAACGAAAGGAGTCCACGAGAGTGAAAACAATGTCCACGATCGCCGTCCGAGGCCGACACGGGAGAGTCCGGGTAGGGGTTGCCCCCCTCCTTCTTCTGATGGTCTGGTTCGTCGCCACGGCGGGAGCGCATGCGCAATGGTCGTCCCAGCTCATTATCAACCCCCGGCCCAGCCCGTTCGTCAGCGACTGGCAGACGGCGCCGGGGCAAGGTGAACTGATCCTGACCCACGTTACGGGTCCGGCCACGCAGATCCGCTTTCGCTTCAATCTTGAGCGGGATGGATCGCAGGTCGCCGCGGGCACGAGTTCCCCCACCAGCTTTCCAGGGTCCCCCGCCACGCAGTCGTTCCGGACACACACCGCCGTCGACTGGGGGAACCTGAAGTATAGTGGAAACCTTACCACGCAGATCAGAGCAACAGGGCGGCTTCCCGAGGGGCGCTACCGAGCCTGTATCGCAACACTAGACGTACAGGGCAATGTTCTCACCGAAGCGTGCGCCTCGTTCGTCATCGACGAACTTCGGTCGCCTCGCCTTATCTCCCCACGCAACGGCGACACCGTGCCGACGAACCTGCCCCTACTCACCTGGAACGGGGGCGGCATGCCCCGCATTGATTCGCGTGAGCAATTCCGGCTGGTGATCGTCGAGGTGCCGAAGGGACGCTCCCCGGAACAGTCAATCGTCTCGGGCCGCCCTCTTTACGACGAACTGGTCTCCACCCAATCGCTGATCTATCCTCCGACCGCCCTTCCCCTTGAGTCGGGGAAGAGCTACGCGTGGCGGATCACGCTGGCGCGGGACGGGAAGCCGTTGCCCGACCGCAACGCCAATAGTGAGACCTGGAGATTCACCATCTCGCCGAACGCCACGATCGGCGCGCCGAGGGACGCCAAGGGGCCGAAGACCATTGCCGATGGAAACGGGAAGATCCCGAAGAGTATCATCTCGGGTCAGCTCCTATGGAGATTCCCGAAGGGACCCGGAGGCGGAAAACTCAAGGCGTTTGCGAACGATCATCTCCACCCGATCATCAACGGGAAGGTGAAGATCGTCGCCCCCCTTCCCGCATCTCTTAACCGCGGAGCCTACACGGTGATTGCCACCGGCACAACAGATGCCGAGGGGAACTTCTCCCTTGCATTCACCGATCCCTCAAAGACGGGAAAGCTACAGGTCACCGTCGGCGGGAAGACGATCTCGTTCACCGAGGTCCAGGTGCTGGTCGACAATCCACGCTTCTCCTTCCCCAAGACATCTGTTACGCTGAAAAAAGAGGAACCAGGTTCGTGGTCTCTTGGAACCATCGAGGGGACGGCGCTGCAGTACGAGTTCAATCCCGTTGTTAAGACGAAGGATGGAAAGACTCCGACCGATGTGACGATCGAGGTCTTCCGCCCGGCGCATACCTACAAGACGGAACCCTCCATCGAACCTGAAGGGACGCTGGCCCAGTCGAACCGCGAAACGGAGACACTCTCCAGTCACACGGACGGTGTTCCCTGGAAGGCAACGTTCGTAAAGATTTCGGAGGGAAGCCCTTCGACCCGATTCGTTCATCTCTTCTCATCGCAGGGAGAGAAGGACCTCTATCGCGTCCGCGTGACGGCGCCGGGGTACGTGACGTGGGAAGGGAATCTCCAGGTCGCTCCGAATCGGTCAGGCCCGGACGGATGGCCGGTCTACACAAAGACGATCGTGCTGATGGCTGGGATGCCAGCGGTGAGCGGTCGCGTACTCTACACCGATGGAATGGCCGTGCAGGGCGCCATGGTGTCGCTGCGAAAGAAGGGGGAGAAAGCCCCTGCGCCGCCACGAGGAATGGGTCTGAAGATGGGGGGCGAGCCCACACTTGCCGTGATGACCGACGAGCATGGACGTTTCACCATTGCAAACGTCCCGCCGTTGAACGAACCCTACGTTCTGTGGGTCCGCGGCTCGGGCTTTGCCGATCACTCCGAGCAGATTGTTCTGAACAAGAACGGCATGAATGTGAAACGCGACCCGATCAAGGTCGATGGTATTCAGATCACGGTGATCGGTCGCGTTGTCGACGATCACGGGAAGGGAATCGGTGGTGCGCAGGTCAGATGGGGTGAGAAGGGAGAGCCTGTCACGACGACGTCCGCGGGTGGATTCATCATCACGACGTTCGCCGGTCCAAACACGCTCGTAATCAGCAAGGTCGGCTTCGCCGATCTGAAGAGAAATGTAATCGTCAAGGACGGGACATTCAACTTCCTTGGGAAAGACGTGGAGCACGCCTGGTCGGCCGGAACCATGGAGATGACGCCTCGCGTCGGCAGGCTCCTTGCGACTGTCATCGACTCGAAGACGAAGAGTCCGATCCAGGGAGCTTCGATATTCCTTGGCGACACGCTCCCCAGTGGAACGACCGGAAGCGACGGCAGACTCTACGTTCCGAAGGCGCCAGCCGGCGACGTGACCGTCCGCGTGAACGGACCCGACGGAACCGACTATGTCCCCTACGTCAGTGAGACCGCGATCTCCGACAAGGGAGACACGACGAACGTGACGATCTCCCTGAAGATGGGAACACACGTGACAGGCAGGGTGACCGCGGATGGCAAGGGCCTGGCAGGGGGTCGCGTCCGCGTCGACGGCCGTGACGACATCACAACCACTACAACGAACGACGGCGGCTACATGCTTCGTGGCGTCCCCGTCGGCGAGTACGCACTCAAGGCGACTGCGCAGGGATACGTCGGAGCGCAGGAGGCGCGGACCTTCACCACCAATCCGATGACCATCGACTTCGTGTTGACATCGGGAGGAGGTCTTGACATCTCATCGCTTCTCGGCTTCCCGATCGAAGTGGACGAACTGAAGATCGCAGGGAAGGATACCATGCTCACCGGCTCCTTCGTCGACATCCCGTCAAACGGACTCTTCTCGACACCGCAGGGCCTCCGCATCCCCTTCACGAACGCCCGTGTCAGGACGACGGCGAAGGGGACGGTTCCCGTCGGAGACACCGTGAAGACCGACATCACTGAGTTGTCGGGTGTCGCATTCAAGTACCTGGTGGTCTCGATGAAGTCCCCGACCGGCATTGTAGTCCGCACGCGGAACAATGACCCGACCAGCGGACGCATCGCCGGACGTATTGTGATCGACTTCGGAAAGACCTTCACACAGCTGACCGGATGGAAGTGGAGCGGGCAGGCGGTCGAGACGATTATCCAGCCATACACGGCCGAATTTCCGAAGACGCCCGAGTGGATGACGCTCTACACGAACGACGGCTCGCTCCCTCTCCCCGCCATCGACTCGATTCGTCTTGGATCGGCTGGCAAGCGAACTCTCACGGTCTACGGCGTCGATCTGGACATTGACTTTGCACATAGCTCGGTCAAGGCCGACGGTCTCCATCTGCGTGGAAAGGTCGGTCTGCCGCAGATCCCCGTCGTGAATGTGAAGGACCTGATGGTCGATCACCTCTGGATCGGAGTTGACGGCAAGGTAAAAGAGGCAGAGGTCGGGCTGAATCCGAAGCCGACGATTGATATAGCCGGATGGAAGCTGGGACTTCAGTCGATCGCGTTTGGCGAGACCGGGTTCAAGCTTGATGGGGAGGTGGAGATAGAGATACCTGCAACGCCGAAGTCGAAGCTGCAATTCAAGAATCTCCAGATCGGCGGCAAGCAGGTCTTTGGCGGCACGTTTATCGTGCCGAAGGAAGGGATCAACCTCTTCAGCGTTGTGAAGTTTGAGGGGGACGCGAAGAAGCCTCTCACCTTTGGTCAGGTCGGCGGCACCAACGTCTATCGTGTTACCGGAGCCGGCGTCTTCAGCTTGCCGAAGTACATCGAGAAGAAGCTGACGATTATTGAGTTCGAGGTACGGACTGACGGCAAGGTGAAGGCAACGGCCGCGACGAACATCAAGGCGAGCATCCTGGGTATTGCCGAACTCTCGATCACCGAGGTTGGAATCGACGCAACCGGAAAGAAGCCGCAGGTAAAGATCGGAGGCGGCATAACACTGAAGGCAATCCCGTACGTGACGCCGAAGGCATCGGGCATCCGCTACATGGTGGGTGGCAAGATCTCGGTCGACACGATCGCACTTGACTTCGAGCTGAAATCGATCGCAAAGGTCGGCGTGATGGTTGCCCTTATGGACAACGGCTTCGTCGGCAAGGGGAGCATCGCGGTCGGGAAGACGCCGATTGGCGGCGGCATCGAGTTCCATTACCTCAAGAAGAATGGTGGTGTTGATTTCGGCGCAGGATTCGTGGCAAGCTTCCCCCCCATTCCGGTCGGGACGGTCACGATCAACAAGGTGGGCGGCGGATTCAACTTCAATACCGGTACGAAGAAGTACAAGGTCTGGGTCACCGGCGCCGCCAGTGTCGCCCCTGGGACCGAGGGAGTTCTCAGTCTTGATCCGATCGAGGTCTCCATCGAGTCGGGACCAATCGTGAAAGGCTTTGTGCAGGCGAATCTGATTGGTCAGAAGATCGCCGACGCGAAGCTGGTGATCGACTTCCCGCAGAAGTACTTCGACATCGAATGCAAGGTCGCGCCAGAATTCCTGAAGTATCTGCAATGCGACGTGAAGGCGGGTGTCAAGCTGGTGGTTAGCGGCTCCGCGAAGGACCCCTACTACTTCCTTGGGACATACGTGAAGGCAAAGATCCTGGGACTGATCGATGGGAACGTCAACCTGGCAGTCGGGATGAATGCCCCGGCCAAGAAGTTCCCGGACTACACTGACTTCATCCCCAACAACTACAAGGATGGAGACGGTCGAATCTTCGGAGCCCACCTCGAGTCGCACATCTTCATCGGTCGACGGAAATCAGACGCGTGGATGATGGGATGGGGAAACACACATGCGAGCTTCTGGGCCTACTACGACTCATGGATGACGCTCCACGCCGACTATCGCAAGATGATGTTCGGTGTTGGACTCGGAACGGCTTGGGGGGCTGGCGGGGAGGTGAAGTTCCTTGGCGTCAACATCGTGAAGGCCGACGTCAGCATGTCCTCGAGCCTGTCAGGATCGTTCTCACCTCAGTACGGATGGTATCTGGATGGTTCGCTGAAGGCGACTCTCCTTGCCACGTTCGGCGCCTGCGCCTTCAACGACTGCACGCCGTTCCGCCCTTGTGCGTTGGGCGCGCGGGTATGCGTCCATCCGACCATCGGTCTCTCCTACAAGACGATCAGAAATCCACGGTGGGATTTCAACGTGGGCTGGTAGGACTGGGGACTGGGGACTGGGGAGTGGCCACATGTGGCAACCGACACTTGACAACTGACGACTGACAACGAACTATTGATACCTCTCCGTCCGCCTGAGGCGGATTTGTCTCCGCAAGGGGTCAGGATCGGTTTCAAAACCAATTGAACTTCTTCAACCAACATGTACCAATACATCATCTTCGCCTTCTTCTTTCTCCTGGCCGTCGCGACTGCGACGGCACAGGAGAAGACCGGGAGAATTGCATACGACTCCCCCGATGGAGTCTACATCATGGTATCGGAGCGCGGGCTTTCCCCCTCTGATCCATATCACGACAAGGTCGGAGCAGTCGTGAGCCGGCGCATCGGCGACGGCACGATGCAGGAGATCGGCCGCGTCGAGCGCGCGCAATCGCTGAAGGACTTCTCGTCAATAGCTGGCGATTCAGTCGTGGCTGGTCTTCGCGAGATGCTCTCCCTCACCGACGACGACGCCCTCTGGAACTACATCATCACGCATCCTGACCGAGAGGGCTACGGCGTCTTCGTCATCAACCTCCGGCTCGGTCTTGCAATGGGCTGGATCTATCTGGACCGATCCGCACGGGACATTCCGGATGGGTCGATGCTGGAATACGCCGTTCGCTATGCGACGACATCGGGATCGATGGTCGAGGGGTCGAGCGGGAACGTTACCAAAGGGGAGTCGCTCCAGTCGACTCAGGCATCGACCACGCGGACGGTGGAACGTGACTCGCTCCTGGCCGTGACGTGGAGGGCGCCGATTGCAGGCAACGAGGATGTCGTCTATGGTCGCGTCTATGTTCAACGTGGCGGGTATGGTGACTTCTCCCCTCTGCCTATCCCGATCATGCCCGGGCGGACCGCAGACTCTCTTGAGTTTACGTTCGAGGAATGGACGCCGGAGGCCGAGGCCATGTACGCCTATTACATCGTCCCGACAGACTTCTTCGGTCGTGCCGGTCGCCCGTCCGATACAGCGACGCTCGTCTCGATCGACTTCAGGAACATCTCACTGATCGAGAATGCTCGCGCCGAAGACTCGAGTCTCGGTGTCGTCCTGAAGTGGGATCCCATTCCGTCGGCACCATGGTTTGTGGGCGTTCAAGTCGAACGATCGACGAATGTTGAGGATGGATATGCAATCCTTGACACGCTCCCGATTGATCAGAATCAGTTCATAGACATCACGGCAAAGGCGAACGTCGCATACTACTACAGGTTGAAAGGGGTGACGTTCCGTTCGTTTGGCGACCCGCCCTCCGCGATGGTGACCGGTACGCACGTCAACACCCTCCTTCCACCGCCCGCGCCGTATGGGCTCACCGCCGCTCGCGAGGGGAGAAACATTCGGCTTTCGTGGGAGTCCGTGGATGACTCGACCATCTGGGCCTACCTGGTCTACCGTGGCACGAACGAGCTCGACTCGATGTCGGTTGTCTCGCCGCCATTGACGGAGATGACATTCGTCGACACCTCGGACATCCTTGATGGACGGACGACCTACACGTACGCCGTCCGCGCAATCAACATGAGCGAGCTTGAAGGTCCACTTTCCGCAACGACGTCGATGCAGCCCGACCGGGTCACGATTCCGGCAGCGCCCGTGGGCGTTTCACTCTACACGGACGCCGGCATGATCCGGCTTCACTGGACCGACGCGGCGTTGCTCGACAACGCAGTCGAAGGATATCTGGTATATCGTCGTCCTGCTTCCGATCGTCCACTCCCCGAACATCGCACCGCCACTGAAGTGGCTTCATCTCTTGGATTCCAGAGAGTCGTTGACACGCTCATTACCGCCGCCGCGTTCGACGACGTAAGCGCAACAGAGGGAACGGCATACGACTACGCGCTGTCGACCGTCGACGCCTTCGGCATGGAATCTCCCCTCTCTCCGTTCACGACAGGTTCGCTTGGATTGGACGCCCCCATTGCACCCTCCGGAATGTTCGCGCGCTCCACGTCTCGTGGTGTCGTTCTCGAATGGGAGGAGACGTTGCAATCGAACATCGACGGTTACACGATCTACCGGCGGACGATAGACGGCCAGTTCACGCGGGTCGCGACGCTCGATGCTTCGACGACGACCTGGACCGACACGAAGACATCCGGGAGCGGACTGCTGGTGTATGCGATGACCGTCACCAGGAAGGGGATCGAAGGTCCGCGCGGACCGGAACGCTCACTCCGTCTTTCCTCGGCGCGATAATGAAGACAACCGGAATAGTGATTGCGTTAATCCTTGCCACGATCGGGCTTCAAGCGCCGACGATGGCACAGGAGATCGATCGCCTGGAAGAGATCGAACCGTTCACGCTTGATGGACGAATCGACGCATCGATCTCGACCTACCACGCGAACGGAATCGAAGGACGACGCCCCGACCTAGGTTACACGGTATCGGCCTCGTTGACGCCCACGGTCTATGGAGTGGCTTTCCCATTGACGATTCTGGTATCGGAGCAGGAGAACTCGATCCGCCAGCCGTTCAATGAATTCGGGATCGCCCCCACCTACGGCAACGTGAAGGGGTATCTGGGGTACGGCTCGATCCGATTTGGTGACTACTCACTCGCCGATTCCCGTTTTCTGGGAGCAGGAATAGAGGGGACGATGGGGAAGCTGAGGTTCGCGGGGATGATCGGAAGAATGCAGCGCGCGGTGGATGAGGACACGCTCAACCCAAACGTCCTCCCTGCCTACGAAAGAACCGGCTACGGCATGATGCTCGGGGTCGGCGGTGACCAGGGCTACTGCGATCTGAGCTTCATGAACGCGAGCGACGACTCGTCATCACTGGTTCGTCGTCCGGTGGCATCACTTGTCACCCCGGCTGCCAATTCCGTCCTTGGATTGAAGGGGCGAATCGCGATTGTGGACGGAGTCGGGATTGACTTCGAAGGAGCCGCGAGTCTCTACACGAGAGATCTTGGATCGGCACAGACAGCGGACAGCAACGACATCCCCGAATTCCTGACAGGGATCCAACCCATCCGGTCCTCAACCACCCTTGCGGCGGCATCGAAGGCGACGCTCAATGCGGTCATCGGCGATGTCCGTGCGCAAGTGGGATATGAGCGCATAGAGCCAGAGTACACATCGCTCGGCGCATCACCCTTCCCGGGAGATCGCGAGACCTACACGGTGGGGGCCGGATTCGATCTGGCTGAACGAAGCATCCGCATAGACGGACGAATCGGATTCGAGAATGACAACATCCTGGGAACGAAGCAGGAGACAACGAAACGCGTTGTCGGTTCATTCAACGGCGGGTATCAGGCATCCGACGCGTTCGCGATCGATGCTCAGTACTCAAACTTCGCAAGCCGCGGTGCCGGGCGGCCCGACATCCCTCTCGACTCGCTCAGTCGCCGCACGGTGACGCAGAGCGCGGCGTTCGTCCCTCGACTCCTCCTGACCGACTCCGTTGCGAATCACTCGACAATGCTCGTGTTGAGCTGGAGCGGATTCGCAGACGAGGGCGTCGCAACCGGAAAGGGACAGCGTGGCGCCAACGTGAGCGGAACCTTGGGATACACGATGAGTCTTGTACACACACCGGCATCGATCGGTGGAACTCTTCTCTACAGTATCACTACGGTCGAGGGATTGCGATCAACGAACGTGGGCGGGACGCTCAACGGATCAACAACGATCGCAGCTGACGCGCTCTCTCTGGACGGGTCAGTTGGAGCGATCCGGAGTGCTTCCGATTTCTCTGAGGGGACAACGGTGACGGAATCGCTCACGCTCCGATGGAAGCCGTCACACGCGGTTGGAACCATTTCGGCCGGGGTGGCTGCGACGCAGACCGACGTAGGCACGGCGTTCGACGAACTGACAATGCGTATTGGATATTCGTATGACTTTATGATCGGAGGCCATACAACGCCATGAATCGTTCCGTTTCACCTACGCCTACCCTCTCGCTCAACGAAACGCAACAATGGATTGCGTCGAAGTTCGCCGACTTGATCGACGCCAACAGCTCCGACCATGGACTCGCACGGCTCCTGGAGCAGAGCGGTCAGTTGGCGGAGGCACTGATCTCGCGAGGCTCCCGGAGTGTTCAGAAGGAGATGGTCGATGTGCTTCTTGTGCTCATCTGCATCGCGAACAAGGAGGGCATCGATCTGGAGCATGCAATTCACCACGACCTGATGCGACGTGATCCAAAGCACTACATGGCGACGCTGAATCTGAGCAAGCAGGAGTAGGTGACGGCGGGGCGGCGGGGGAATGTGGCTAAGTGGACAACTGGCAACCAGCCACTTCCCGCGAATTACGTTCTACGAGAAAGGTATCCGTGCCAGAGTATCCTTGCCGCGACGGCGCGGAGTGGACGCCACGTCTCGGCGATGAGTTCAGCTGCTTCGTTGGATGGACGTTGATCCAGTCCGCGCAGCTCACGAAGCGCCGTCAGCAGGGCGATGTCGCCGGTGGGCCAGATGTCGGGTCGGCGGAGAGCCATCAGCAGATAGATGTCGGCGGTCCAGCGCCCTATGCCACGGATCGACTGAAGTTCGGCTCTAGCCGCAGACTCGTTTGCGCGGGCCACACGGCGCAAGTTCAGATCACCGGATACGATAGCGTGGGCGGCCCCGACACAGTACGATGCCTTCTGTCGAGTCACACCAAGTCCCCTCAGCCCGGCCTCACCAATGTCGATCATCCTCTCCACTGTCACCACCTCCAACGCCTTCTCGATACGACGGTAGACGGCTTTGGCCGACGTCAGCGAAACCTGTTGTTCCAGAATAATGCGTACCAGGGTCGCATACCCGGGACGTC
>CAYWXV010000005.1:20683-123696 GCA_964462535.1 uncultured Alphaproteobacteria bacterium | reverse complement strand
CGCGGAGCCGCGGAGATGGGAGAGCCGATTACTCTCTGATTGCCGTCACTAGCAGCCTTGCACGATGCGTCACTTCCTCTATCGACAACAGCTCACCATCCTTTGCATGCGTCAACCACGACCCGACATTCAGTGCCGCGCTACCGGCGTGCAGGAGGGGGGCGCCGGTGTCGAGCGTTACGCCTCCGGAGGGAGCGAGGGGGATGTGTGGGAGCGGTCCACGTATTGCCTTGATGTATGAGACCCCGTGCGATGGCATCGGGAATACCTTGACGATCGCAGCCCCCAGCGAATGAGCGTACGCAATCTCTGTCGGGGTAAGAGCGCCCGGCATCGCCATCACACCACGTCTCAGGATGTCCTCCACCAGCCGCGGATCGGTCACGGGGCTTGCGCAGAAGTGCGCGCCCGCGTCTACTGCCTGCACGGCACTCCTCTGGTCCAGGATGGTGCCGGCCCCAACCATCAGGTCTGTACGCATACTGAGTCTGCGGATCACCGTTTCAAATTCGGGGACGGTCGATGTGACTTCGATCGTGGTGATTCCCCCGTCAGCAACGGCATGGGCACATTCAAGGGCGTGACCGGCATCGTGTAGCCGGAGCACCGCAATCAGACGCCCGGCAATGATCGATTCAGCGGTATTCATGGTCCAGAAGCTACAATTCGTTCACGATGTTACCCCTTGTCGGTTCCGCGACTCTTCGGTATTGTTACTCTTTCCTCCCAACCGGCCCGTCTCAGGATTCCCCCTTTTCCTCCGTTACGATGGGTTGGCGGCATACACTTCACTGACACGTAATCCATGCACAGGATCGCCTTGCAGATCGGAGCACTGTTGCTCTGCGTTGGCTCCCTTTCAGCGCAGACCTGGACTCCGGAGACATACAATACAACCATGATCGACCATTGGGAGCCGACGAACGCGGGTGGTCGTAGCTCGGCTCTGTGGGGCTACACCGCTCCTGATGGTCGTGAATACGCTCTGTTTGGGGGCTTCGATGGGACCTACATCCTCGACATTTCCGAGACGCCGGTTCGGCTTGTGACAAAGATCCCCGGCCCGAACAACGGCTGGCGCGAGATGAAGACCTTCGGGCACTACGCCTATGTCGTCAGTGAGGGGGGAATGGGACTTCAGATCATCGACCTGTATGATCTCCCTGCAAGCGCTCGGCTTGTCCGATCCGACACGTCGATCTTCCGCACGGGGCATACCGTATCGGTCGACGACCGCTATCTCTATATCCATGGTACGAATGTCAACGCCGGCGCCAACCAGGGGACCATCATCTTCGATCTTCTCCCCGACGCCGAGCATCCGACGGTCGTAGGAAAGTACACCGAGCGCTATGTACACGACGCGATCATCTATAAGGACACGATGTATACGTCGGCGATCAACAACGGGCGGCTCGACATAGTCTACCTTGGAACGGATCGTCGAAACCCGCAACTGGTCACGTCCATCAGCTATCCCGGTGCCGGTACGCATAATTCCGACATCACCGAGGACCATCGGTACATCATGACGACGGATGAGATCGGCACGACGCCCAAAACGCTGAAGATCTGGGATAGGGCGGACCTGCAAAACATCACCAAGGTGGTTGACTACACGCCGGTCCCGGGGGAGATCATCCACAACGTTCATCGCAAGGGAACGTTGGCGATAATCGCCTGGTACACGGCCGGCACACGAATCATCGACGTCTCCAATCCGCGGGAGCCAGCGGAGGTCGGTTATTTCGACACGTTCGAAGGGGCAGCGGCGCAGTACAACGGCAACTGGGAGACCTATCCTTACTTCCCCAGCGGGAAAATCATTGCCAGCGACATGCAGAACGGTCTCTATGTGTTCAAGTTCAACGGCGCGCGAAGGGGAAGGGTATTTGGAACCGTGAAGGATCAGGAGACAGGATTCCCGGTTCCGAACGCGTTGATCAGGTTCCCCGGCTCAGGTCGTTCCATCCGCACCGATGCGCTTGGGAAATACGTTCTGGCAGGCGCCGTCGACACGCTCTCGTATCGAGCCACTGCATTGAATTATCTGGACGACACGGGTGAGCTGATCCTGGCGCCTGCGTCGGGGACGGAGCAGGGGGAACAGCATGACATCTTCCTCCGCCCGATACCCTTGGCTGACGTCCGTGTCCGGGCCATCGATGCCGAGACGCTCGATACCATCGAGACGTTCTCCCTCTCCGTGATAGAGCGCGACATGGATCTGACAAGCGTGCCGGGCCCATACACCTTGATCCTGCCCAAGGATAGCGCCTATCATGTCGTCGTCGGAGCATGGGGCTATCGTCCCACGCGCGTGACGGTGCCGCGCGTTGTCGAAGAGGATGTCGTCGTCAAACTTCATCGCGGGTATCATGACAACGTTGAGGTCAATACGGGATGGCAGACCGGTCTATCGTCAGACACGGTGTCGGGTGGACGATGGGAGCGGGGACAACCGATAGAGACGCAGGCATTCGACCGAGTCGTGCAGCCCGGCGATCAAACAACTCCGGGAGGGCGCTTCGCCTTCTTCACGGGTGTTGCCTCGTCCGCGGATGGTGCGGGTGCAAACGACGTCGACAACGGGTCGACGAACCTGATCTCGCCGATGCTCCGCCTGAAGGATTCGACCGATCCGTGGGTCAACACCAACTATTGGTTCTCGGGGAACGTGAATCCACTCACACCGGCCGACGACACGCTCGAGGTGTACCTGTCGAATGACAACGGCAGGACCTGGAAGCGGATCGCAGCGATCACGGAGTCCCCCGATATCTGGAAGAGAAACGCATCGAGGATCCGGGACTACGTCACACTTTCGGACAGCATGTACTTCCGCGTCGTCTGCTCCGATATTGGGCGTCCGTCGCTGGTGGAGGGAGCAATCGACGACTTCGCAGTGACGGAAGGTGGACCGGGTCCAACGCTGCAGGACACCGCCACCGCCGATACACCCCCGACCGAAAGTGTCGGAGGCGATCTCCGAAGGATCAGTGGCGGCATCTATCCAAACCCGGCCTCCAGCGATGCCGACCTCGTTCTCCAGCTTGATCGCGTGTTGACAAACGGCACGTTGGACGTCGTCGATGCCCGCGGCATACTTCGGCTTCGACTCGAAAACGTGACAGCGAATACCGGCGAGCTCCGGCTCCACCTTCCTGTCGCGGTACTCCCATCGGGCGCATATCGCTGGCGGATGAAGAGTGGAGATGGGATTGCGGTCGGGACGTTTGTCGTTGCGCGTTAGCGTCACGGCTGTGAGAAGATCGGCGAGTTGACGTGTTCATGCGGACGAGAGCACCGTTCACATTGGAGAATGCGCATGAACCCTCGAACACGAATACCGATCCCGGCGTTGGTAGCTATCGCCGGAGTCTTGAGTGCGATGTCGTCGACCGCGCGGGTCCTGGACCCCGTAGAGCGATCGTCGTTGGAGCCAACGATTGAGCTTACCAGTCCTGTGCCGGGCGAGATCATCGAATTCTCGAACACGCCTTACCCTGACACCGTGTACGCAACCGCGACCGTGACCGGGGTGATTGGCACACCGTCGGTGCAGTTCGTTGTAAACGGTGTACCACTCGGCCCACCAGTGGATCATCCGCCGTATAGGGCGCCGTTCACGGTTGGCACGCGTCAGATCGTTGAGGGTCCGAACTGGTTCCAGGCAACGATGACGATCGATGGCGAGATCATCTCGTCCGACATCGTGAACTGCGATATCTACTTCAAGTTCCTTATTGGGGTGCGCGACGGGCGGGAACAGGAGCGAGGGCGAACGATGCAATTGCGTTAGCAAGTCCTGAGTAAAGAAAAACGTCGGCGACCCGGAGAGGGCCAGCCGACGTTTTTCGTTTCAACGACGAGGAGTGCCGCGTGCGCATCGCGCGCTACTTAACAGCCTCCTAGTGGATCTCGAGATACTGATCGAGCTCCCACTGTGACACGGCAAAGCGATAGTTGTCCCACTCCTGCATCTTCGCCTGATAGAACTTCTCGAAGGTGAACTCCCCGAGCGCGCCGCGAACCACCTCATCCTCCTTCAACGACTCCAGCGCGTCGCGCAGATCGTACGCGACCGATCCGATGCCGCGGCTGGCGATTTCGTCCTGCGACATCTCGAAGATGTCGTCCTCGACCGGCTCCGGCGCCTTCATCTGCTTGTCCACTCCGTCGAGACCGGCAGCCAGGAGAACGGCGAAGGCCAGGTATGGATTTGCGGCCGGATCGGGGCAACGGATCTCGACACGTACAGCCTTCTCGCGCCCGGGCGTATAGCGGGGAACACGGATAAGGACCGACCGATTTCGCTGGCCCCACGCGACGTTCACCGGCGCCTCGTACCCAACCACAAGACGCTTGTAGCTGTTCACCGTCGGGTTGATAACAGCGTTCAACGCCTTGATGTGATGAAGCTGCCCGGCGATGAAGCTCTGGGCGAATTCGCTCAGGTGATAGATGCCGTTCTTATCGAACATCTTATTCTCGCCGTCCGTCGTGAAGAGCGACTGATGGACGTGCATACCCGAGCCATTGATACCGGCGATCGGCTTCGGCATGAACGTGGCATGCAGATCATGTCGCGCCGCAATCGACTTCAACGCGAAGCGGAGTGTCACTGCCGCGTCGGCGCCGGCCAGGGCGTCACAGTAGCGGAAGTCGATCTCGTGCTGGCCAATCGCCACCTCGTGATGGAGCGCTTCGACATCGATGCCGAATGCCTGAAGGGCGAACGTCATCTCCTGACGGATCTCGCTGGCGGCATCGGTCGTCTGGTCGAAGTATCCCGCCTCGTCATGCGGCTGTGGCGACAGTCCGCCATTCTCGCGCTTGAAGAGGAAGAACTCGAGCTCCGGACCAACATTGAAGACGTATCCCATCTTCTTTGCCCGATCGAGCTGCTTTTTCAGGATGTAGCGCGGGTCTCCTGCGAACGGCTCACCGTCCGGCATGAAGACATCGCAAATGATGCGGGCGCGTGTGCCGGAGGCGGAGTCGCGTGTCCACGGAATCACGGCGAACGTGTCGAGATCTGGCTTCAGGAACATGTCGCTTTCGTGGATGCGTGTGAAGCCTTCGATCGACGAGCCGTCGAACCAGACGTTGTTCTCGATCGCATCCTCGAGTTTCCATACCGGAATCGTGACAGCCTTCAACGTACCGACGATGTCGGTGAACTGAAGGTTGACAAACTGAACATTGGCCTCTTCGGCCAGGGCAAGGACCTTCTTCTTGCTCATTCCCATCGTGTTGTGCTGCTCCTGCGGTTGGTGGGTAATGGTTTGATAGGATATTTCTCGAAGCTCTTATCTACTTTTGGCGCTTTCCGAATGGCGTCGTTGCACGTGCCGCCGGTTTCCTCTCACCGTTGTTCCGCTCCTCTGCAATGATCCCGGCAAGATGCCCTGTGTGGAGTCTCAGGTTCTCCTTGTGCGTCGATAGGACCAGGCTCGTGCGCGTACCAATGACACCTGGCCACTTCTGAATCTCGCCGAGCAGCGCCTCCAGCGTCGTTGTGTTCCTCGTGCGAATCTTCAACAGGTGACTGGCATCGCCTGTGATGGCGTGGCACTCCAGGATTTCCGGATGATCGGTCACTCGAGTAATGAACCCGGGGTAGTGTCGTGACGAGTCGACGCGCACCATGATGAAGGCGGCAATGTCGAGACCGAGGGGGAGGGGGGAGAGCTGGGCCGTGAATCCGACAATCACTCCACGCTCTTCCAGCTTGCGCACCCGCTCCGTAACCGCCGGAGCTGAAAGCCCAACCATCTCTGCCAGCGTTCCCATCTGCGTTCGACCGTTGCCCTGTAGAACGTCCAGGATGCGAAGATCGATGGCGTCTAGATCTGTGGAAAGGCGCATTCGCTTTGTTTTCTAAAGTGAGGGCGCAAAGATACAAGGATTTCGTAAGCAAACAAGAAACTGAACGATGATAGCACGATATACGCGACCGCAAATGGGGACCATCTGGGAGGACGAGAGTCGCTTTCGGATCTGGCTGGAGATCGAGACCCTTGCCGTAGAAGCACAGGCAGAACTCGGCGTTGTGCCGGTGGAAGCGGCAAAGGCTATTCGAGCGAAGGGGCGATTCGACGTCAAGAGAATTCTTGAGATCGAGGAGACAACGAAGCACGACGTTATCGCATTCACGACCAACGTTGCCGAGTATGTCGGCGAGCCATCTCGTTATGTCCATCTCGGTATGACATCGAGCGATGTGCTCGATACCTGTCTGGCCGTACAGTTGAAGATGGCAGGGGAGATTCTGCTGAAGGACCTGGAGGCGTTGCGTGACGTGCTCGCAAGACGCGCACGTGAATTCAAGCACACACTTATGATCGGTCGGTCACACGGGATCCACGCCGAGCCAACGACCTTCGGATTGAAGCTGGCTCTCTGGCATCAGGAGACCGAGCGTAACATCGATCGGATGAAGAGGGCCATCGATGTGATCGCGTACGGTCAGATCTCCGGTGCAGTCGGGACATTCGAACATCTCAGCCCGAAAGTGGAGGAGTATGTCTGTGAAAGGCTTGGGCTGAAGGCTGATCCCGTCACAACCCAGGTGGTGCAGCGCGATCGGCACGCGGAATTCATGACGACCCTTGGTGTCATTGCATCAACGCTCGAGCAGTTCGCGACGGAGATTCGGCACTTGCAGCGGACGGAGGTGCTGGAGGCGGAGGAGTACTTCTCGACTGGTCAGAAGGGGAGTTCGGCAATGCCACACAAACGGAATCCGATTATCTCGGAGCGGGTTTGCGGGATGGCGCGGATTATCAGGGCGAACGCGGTTGCGGCAATGGAGAACGTCGCACTCTGGCACGAGCGTGATATCAGTCACTCGTCCGTCGAACGCGTCATCTGCCCCGACTCGACGATCGCGCTAGACTACATCCTGGCGAAGATGACCGACCTGATCGACAACCTGATCGTCTATCCCGAGAACATGATGAAGAACCTCTCGATTACGAGTGGCCTTCATTTCTCCCAGACGATCCTACTGGAGCTGGCAAAGCGTGGATTGAGCCGGGAGGATGCGTACCGCATGGTGCAGCGCAACGCGATGGAGGTATGGAAAACGCGCGAGGATTTTGCGGCCGTATTGAAGCGCGATGCAGAGCTGACGGCAATCCTGTCCCCTGAGGACATCGACGGCCTGTGTGATCTACAGAAGTCGATTGCGAACGTCGACTACATTTTTGAGAGGTGTGGCCTGGGCGCGTAGCGTATTGGCGTGCGGGGAATGGGCGTCCAGACGATCATGCGCCCGTTCAGAATAAACGTCGCGAGCGCTTGCATAGCGGTCGCGACGTTGTTACGTTTGCTCACCCCGGTGACAACACCCCGCGTCCTCCTGCGGACCGATTCCCGTCTCTCACACGCCTCCCGGCAGTCTCACGAGTAACTCATCAGAAGCTGTGGCCACTCGCGTCACCGTGCTCTGAATTTCCAATACCTATCGAACTGGAGGGTTCACTAATGCGCGCACCTCGTACAACCGTCCCCACGCGGATTGTATTTGGCGTTGGTCTGTTGACGGCTCTCTTCTTTGGAGCCTGTTCGAAGAATGACTCTGGTGGTGGCAAGGAGGGGGGAGGGTCGGATTCCTCATCGATGTCGGCATCGAAGCCGGCCGAGGATCCGGTGAAGAGAGGAGAGTACATTGTCACTGTCGGCGGCTGTAACGACTGCCATACGCCCTGGAAGATGGGTGCCAACGGTCAGCCCGAACCGGACATGACGAAGATGCTGCAGGGGCATCCGGCAGAGATGGCGCTTCCCGATCCTCCCGCGGCGGCAGGACCTTGGATATGGGGTGGCGCCGCCACAAACACGGCCTACTGGGGTCCGTGGGGGGTTAGCTTCGCACAGAACATCACGCCAGACAGCCTCACTGGCATAGGATCGTGGAGCGAGGAGACGTTTATGGCGGCTCTCCGCACCGGAAAGCACATGGGTAAGGATCGTCCGATCCTCCCGCCGATGCCGTGGCCGTGGTACGGCAAGATGACGGACGACGATCTGAAGTCTGTCTATGCTTATCTCAGGACGATCCCTGCGATCAGCAACAAAGTGCCGACACCAATACCACCAAAGGGTGGGGCTCCGGCGATGTAAGACGTTCGACGTCAACACGATCGAATCAAGAACGCGGCTTCAGATACTCCCCCCTGAAGCCGCGTCTTTATTTGTTGTCTGCTTCGATTCTCGCTTTGCCACTAGAAGCGACTGAGGTCTCGACCAAAGACGAACGTCTTGCACCAGTCGAAGAAGACCAGAACCTTGTTTTTGATGCTCACGAGTCTCGTCAGGTAGGCTGACCGCCAGAAGACAAATGTGAGGAAGCCTTTCCACGAGAATCGCACACGAGGTATGTCGGCAAGCGCCCGCCCCTCGCCAACGTATGCCAGCATTCCAAGGTTCTTGAACGCGAAGGGCTTTGCCATCTTGCCGCGACCTTCGCGGTTGAGTCGTTTTGCCACGTACTTCCCTTCCTGCATCGCGGCCTGCGCTGTCTGGGGAATGCGTGAGCCCGAGATCGCCGCGCAATCGCCAAGCGCAACGATGTCAGCACGTTCGGGGATGCGAAGAAATTCATCAACGACAAGTCTTCCCAGGGAATCCGTCGCGAACGGAAGTCCCGCAATCAATGTGAGGGGGGCGTTGCCGGTCGACCAGACGATTGTGTTCGCCGCTATCACGTTGTCGTTCTCCAACACCAGCCCATCGGCCGTCACTTCCTTGACTCGTGTCCCCAAATGGACCCCGATGTTGCTTCGTTTGAAATGATCGAACGTGTAGCTCCGGAGATCCTCATCGAACGATGTGAGAAGCGAGTCTCCGGCCTCGAACAGGTGGATTCTTGTCTCACCGACGAGGTGTGGATAGCTCCGCTTCAGATCGTCGTCAAGCAGATCATGAAGTTCGGCTGCAAACTCGACGCCGGTCGGGCCGCCCCCCACCACCACGAACGTCAGCAGTCGCTCGCGCTCCTTGACGTCAAGCCCGGGGACGTCGGCCTGCTCGAGCGAAGCGACGATGTGCTCGCGGATCGCGCGCGCATCAGCGAGCTCTCGAAGGAAGTGCGCGTGGTCCTCCACACCGGGGATCCCGAATGTGTTGTTTCGCGCGCCGACTGCAACAATCAGCGTGTCGTACTGAAGTTCGAATTCCGCGGCCCCCTCCACACTCGCGCACGATATCGTTCGGTTATCAGGGTTGATCGACGTGCAGGAGGCCTGGATGTAATCGACCCCGTGCCGGGCAGTACGTACCGGCTCGATGATACTCCTGAACTCAACGGTCCCGACAGTGGTGCTTGGAAGGAGGGGGGTGAACAGAAAGTGATTTCGCGGGCTGACGATTGTAACCGCGTAGAGTCTGAGGTCAACAGCCTTGGCGAAGCTGATTGCTCCGAATCCAGATCCGAGTACAACGATCTTCTTCTTCATGCGGTCCGGCTACGCTGTGTTCAGTGTGTGGTTCGCAACGAACTGTACCCGGCATCACAGTGGTTCGGATGATTTCGTCGTTCGCCGGGATCTTCTAACTTAGCCCGCTTGCCAATTCAGCCAGTGAACGGAATCGCCCCCGTTCTGAATCTCTCCCTCTCCGCGCTCTGCTGACAAGAGAGCCGCACACGACCCTTCGAAACCGAAATGAAGCATCTTCTCTTCCTGATTCTTCTGCTGATCGCATTCGGCGGGCTTGCATGGAATGTCCGGCGTCTTGTGGGGTATCTGAAGATTGGACGGTCTGAGGATCGGTTCAAGAATATTCCTGGTCGGATACGAAACGTTCTCGTGGTCGCGATTGGGCAGTCAAAGCTGCTCCGCGATCCGGTGGCGGGAGCGATCCATGCCATGATCTTCTGGGGTTTCCTGGTGCTGCTTGCGGCCGTGATCGAGTCCATCGTTGAAGGACTCATCCCACACGGAACGATTTCGTGGCTGGGACCGGTCTATTCAGCGATCACGATTTCGCAGGACATCTTCTGTCTTTCGGTAGTAGTCGGCGCGTTGTGGGCGCTGTGGCGTCGTTGGGTGACAAGAGTGAAGCGTCTGCAGGGCGACCGCTCCGAGCGGCTCGATGCCACGTTGATATTGGTTCTGATTCTGATCGTCGTCACGTCGCTCCTGATCACCAACGCATCACGCCTTGCCGCCGGAACGGAGCAACCATGGGCAGTCCGTCCGATTGGTGTGCTGCTTGCTCCTATGTTCGCCAACCCGTCGACGGCCTCGGTGGTGTTCGAAGTCGCCTGGTGGGTCCACATCGTGACGGTGCTTGGGTTCATGAATTACCTTCCGTACTCGAAGCACCTCCATGTGATGACTTCCGTTCCCAACGTCTACTTCGGGACACTGGGGACGGTCAACAAACTGAAGAAGATCGACTTCGAGGAAGAGGGCCTGGAAAAGTTCGGCGTGGTCGACGTCGAGGATTTCACGTGGAAGCAGCTGCTGGACGGAATGACATGCACGCATTGTGGCAGGTGTTCGACTGTCTGCCCGGCAAACTCTACCGGCAAGATCCTTGACCCGAAGCGCATTATCATCGAGACGCATCATCGAACGATGGACAGGGCCCCGGGACTCGCGGGAGCCCCCTCCACGGGTGGTGGCGAACAGAGCGCAGCTGCTGACGACAAGACGTTCATCGGCGACTACATATCGACCGATGCCTTGTGGCAGTGTACCACGTGCATGGCCTGTGTGCAGGAATGCCCGGTAATGATCGAACATGTTCCGGCGATCGTCGACTTGCGCCGATCGCTGGTGATGATGCAGGCGGAGTTTCCGCAGACGATGCAGCCGGCGTTCCAGAACATGGAGAACAACTTCACGCCGTGGGGCTTCAGTTCCTCAGAGCGAGCCGATTGGCGGGAGGGGACGAACGTCAAGACGATGGAGGAGAGCACCACCGACGAACGGCAATCGATCGATGTCCTCTTCTGGGTGGGGTGCGCCGGCTCGTATGACGACCGCTACCGAAAGGTGACGAAGGCCTTCGCCGAGTTGATGGAGCATGCCGGGATCTCATTCCGCATCCTCGGCACGGAGGAGAAGTGCACGGGAGACCCTGCCCGTCGCCTGGGGAACGAGTATCTGGCGCAGATGCTGATTCAGATGAATGTAGAGACGTTGAACGGCTACGACGTCAAGACGATCGTAACGACCTGCCCCCACTGCTTCAACACGTTGAAGAACGAGTATCCCGATTTCGGTGGCAACTACGAGGTGATCCACCACACAGAGTACATTGATCGACTTGTCAAGGAAGGGCGCATACAGACCATGACCCCGATGCAGCAGAAGGTGACCTATCACGACTCCTGCTACCTGGGGAGATACAACAACACCTATGAAGCACCGCGCGCGTTGCTCGAAAACGTGCCAGGGCTCGAGGTGGTTGAGATGGAGAGGAGCGGGTCGCGTGGTTTCTGTTGTGGTGCAGGGGGCGGACAGATGTATCTGGAAGAGACGGAGGGGAAGCGGGTCAACATCGAGCGGACCGAAGAGGCGTTGGGGACGGGCGCGACCACCATCGCCACGGCCTGTCCCTTCTGCATGACAATGATGACGGACGGAGTAAAGACCAAGGCTCCCGATGGGGGAGTGGTTGTTCGCGACGTCGCGGAGGTAGTTCTCGAGTCGTTGCGGAGTTCGCAGTAGTTCAGTCGATACGTCAGTCAGGAACAGCGCTCGGCCCCAGATTACCAACCGCGAGTAATCTGGGGCCGAGCCCGTTTCCGCAGGGCCACCGTGGCACACTGAGAGAGTGTTGGTTATCTATTAGATCAATAGGCTTGTCAAATCGCGCGAGGTCAATGCGAGCGACGATGAGCGAACGAGTCGTACCGGAGGTACGCGGCAGTGAGCGATGAGGAGCGAAACTCAGCGATCGTGCGTATTTCAACAGCCTCCTAGGGAACGACTATCAGAACGACCCGGGGTTGCGATGCAACGGCCACGACATACATGCCCGGTGATGCGTCTCCCCGTATGAACGAAATGATCCCTCCGCTTGCCGACGTGACGACACCACCGACCACTTGACCGCGAAGATCATAGACGGTCACGCGGTCCGTTGCATCGTGTGGGACCGCAAACGTGATCGACGATCCTGCTCGAACCACGAGCCGGCGCACCCTCTCCGTGTCGGTGGCGTCGCTCAAGGTGACTTCTCGTGACGGGGCGCTGGAAACGTGCGTGGCGCTGCTTCGGTAGACTCCTGCATCCGTGGTCGCAGCGTACAGGCGACCATCGGGTGCGAACGCAATCGACGTAATGAGCGACGACCAGAGCGTGTCGACTGGGGCCTCTGCTTCCCAGTTGCGCTCCACGATCCATGTTCCGGGAACCTGCCGGCCGGTGGAGATCGCGCGTGTACCCAATCCCGCCACGGATCCTCCGGGGCCGATGCTAATGGACCTCAAGCCGTACAGATATCGGCTAACCGCCCAACTCAGACCACTGTCTGAGGTGACATAGAGGTCGTCTCCCGCGAACATAGCGGCTCGATCGCTTCGGTTGTTGTCGAAGCGAACGACGTTATACGGTTGAGGCGGGGTGGGGATTGGCTCCCAGGTCTCCCCCTCATCGGTCGAGCGCGCCCAATCAAGCGAATCGCCAAGGTAGAAGACACCATTGTGATGCAGGAACGTCCTCAACCGTGTTGACCCTGGCGTGTTGACCCGAATCCACTCGGTCCCGGCGACAGGGTATTTGAAAATGACGACGTCACTGTACCGGAGCAGTACGGTTCCAGTGTTCGTTACCTCGGCGATGGGCTTCGCACTTGTGGGTGGGCTCGGTGGCAACGGGATTGCTTCGGCCTCGGTTGGCTCGAGCCTCCATGTCATTCGAACAACATGCGGGTCGCCCCCCTCTGTCTGCGCGACGAGCCATTCGCCATTTGTGGAGCTTCGCAACGACGTCAGAACGCTGTCCAGCGATGTCCGTCCCGTCGAGAACGGGATCCATGTGACTCCACCGTCCGAAGTCGTTACCCATCCGACCGTTCCCGTCCTGGCCGCAACGCGGTTGTTCGCCATCACACACATGCCAGCAACATAGCTGCTTGCAATTCCGGTCGGTGTCACGTCAGTCGTGGGTCGCACAGCATCGTAGACATGAAACCGAGCATCAACTGCCTGTGTGAAGAACTCCGTTCCCTGTGTCTGCGCGGCAAAGAAGGTATTGTGAGGCAACAGCCTGTTCCACTTCGATTCACCCCGCTCGAGTAGAAAGACGCCGCTGTCGCCCCAGGCTATCACTCCGCCATCCCCGTTGGGCTTCAAGAGTCGAAGCGAGAGGTTGAGGGAATCACTTGTCCAGGTCGTGTCCGCAAACAAACCCCGCCAGACCTTTCCCGATCTGGAGAGTGCGATGATCTCGGTTCCTGATTCTCCAATCACGGCAACACTCTTCAAGCCGGATGCGGTGCCGGGGATGGGTGTGAAGTAGGACCATGTGGCGCCATTGTCGGTAGATCGCAGTGATAGTCGCGCATTTCGAGACAGACCTGCAATGATCGTATCGCCCCGCACGATGATGTCGGAGACGTCGTCCCGTCCGACCTTCAGGTCGAACCACGAATCACCTCCATCCGTCGACTTGAAAATCCCCCCCGGGTCGGAGCGGCCGGCGAGTATGCTTCCGCTCCGGTCGAAGGCGAATGCCGTGACGAGGTACTCCCCCCGCAGAAGCGTCCGATCACGATCTCGGGCCTCACGAATCAACAGGCCGCTGCTGGACTGGATCCATGTCTGGCCGTCGTCGTTCGATTTGTAGACGCCGGACCCCGTACCAGCGAACAGGCGACCTGCCCCGTCCTGAATGAAGGTGAACACGCTAGTTCCATAGTTGCGGAGTGCAGGGGAGGTCCACGACCTCCCGCGGTCCGTGGATCGATACATCCCACCGAGGTTCATTCCCGCGAGAAGTGTCCCCGACGACGTCCGATAGAGGCAGTTCATTATGCCGCCCGTTGGTCCGTTTGTTGGAATCCAGAATGGTTCGGGCGTTTGGGCTGTCAGTGCCACGTGGAGCAGGAAGACCAGCAGGATGAGAGGTAATCGGAAGCGTGAATACATGGTTCCTCCTTGTGTCGGCGCCGTGGAGTCAGGCGGACCAACGACCGTGCCAATGTGACCGAAGGGCGACGAACGTCAATTTCTGCACGCGAATCGGGATGGAGCCTCACGGATCGTGCGGAGCCGGCCCGAGGGGGCTGCCATGAAAATGTAGCGCGTCAGTGCGAACATGTGGCAGCCCCCATGCCCATGTTGTCGCCCCTGTTCGGACAACCTGGCAACATTTGTATCTCAAATCGGCCTGGCATCGTGTTTGAGTTCGGCCCGGAACCAACGAGAGGGGTCGAGCGGAGACGGAATGATTGAGACACAAACCATCCAGATAATCTTTGAGGAGCACGACAATGTCAACACTACGCACGCCGACGGTCCGATTCTACGATGTCCAGCGCGAGATGAACCGCTTCCTTGACAGCTTCTTCCCCACGACGCGCCGTCGGAACGACGAAGATGGAGCTGACTCGGCCGTGTGGCGCCCCGTCGTGGATGTACACGAGGACGAGCTTGGATTCGTCATCGATGCTGAGCTTCCTGGATTGACGAAAGAAGACGTGAAGATCAACTTCCAGGATGGGACGCTGACCGTCGCCGGTGAACGCTCATATCACTATGAGGCGAAAGAGGGGGAGAAGCAGCCGAACGCCCATCGAATTGAAAGATCCTATGGCAAGTTCCTACGGAGCTTCACGTTCCCTGCTGCCATCAACGCCGATGGGATCGCAGCCCGCTTCGAGAATGGAATGCTCAGCGTTCGCGTTCCCAAGGCGGAGGAGCTCAAGCCAAAGCAGATTGACATTCAGTGATCGGCTCGATGTAGATCGTCAGATTGAGTTGAGCAGCCAACGAGAGTCGTAGAGAGGAACGGGCTTGAACTGCCCACCGACGCGCCCGAATCGGCATCCCACCGGTTCGGGCGCCTGTCGTTCGCCGGCCTCCCGATCTTTCGGACTGTTGCGTTTTCCGGAAGGCCGCACAGGTGGATTCCTGTATATTTGTCGTTCCGTTTCGACGGGAAAAGGAGAAAATTCGCAGTGAAGAGCGTGTATCGATCGTCCCGACCCTGCATGGAAATCGGTATTGCTGGGCTCGCCGACGGTGACTACCCGTTTGAATTCGAGGTCCTACCGGACGATCTCGATCTTGCGCCCGACCAGTTTTCGCAGCCATTGCGCGTCACTGGAACACTCCGCCGCGTCTCCACACAGCTGACTCTGGAGGCCGTGGCTGAGACGACACGACAACGCACCTGCGACCGATGCCTCGCCGAGGATGAGGTCAGTGTGAACGTCCCGCTTCGGATATACTACAGAGAGCACGTTGGACACGCGGCGGACGATGACGGTGCGGAGATGTTCAGAGAACTGGACCCGAAACAGGAGTCGATTGTGCTGGACGACGACGTCCGCTCGTTGATTCTGGTAAGTCTTCCATTGAAGAACCTCTGCAATGATGAGTGTAGGGGACTCTGCCCCGCATGCGGTGCCGATCTCAACACCGAGACGTGCAGCTGTGCCCCGGTTGTAGTCGATCCACGATGGGAGAAGCTTGCCGGTCTGTTTGGTGCCGCGGACGAGCCCGTGTAACGTTGGTCAACATTCTACATCTACGATATCGAGAGACGAGTCAATGCCAAATCCAAAGCGTAGACATTCCAAGTCGCGTCGCGACAAGCGTCGCACTCACTACAAGGCAACTGCCCCGTCGTTTGGACGTTGCCCAAACTGCAACGAGGATAAGCCGGGACACGCTGCATGCCCGAAGTGCGGGTACTACAACGGTCGCGTAATCATCCGCACCAACGAACTCGCGTGATGCGAGTCTGGCCCGCCTCATGACGTCAAGGAACACCTCGCGCGAAGCCATTGAGGGTGTCATCCGCCTGGAGCGCGAGGTCATCGCGCTCTACCGACGCGTTGCCGAACACGAGAAACGAGCGCACGTGGGGGCGCGTCTCCAGATCCTGGAGGCCCGCCACCTGTCTGCCGCGTCTCGCTCCGAGCGCTTGCTGGAGGACGTTCGGCATCAAGAGGGTGGTGGCGTTGTCGGAGATGTCGCCGCGCAGATTTCGGACGCTTTGGTGAGCCTCTTCTCAAGTGTCCCTGTCGAACTCATCGAGGAGACGCACACCCCGACGTTCTCGACGCTTAAGCGATTTGAAGGGCGGCTCCTCGAGTGCTACGAGAGCCTTGCAGACGAGATCGGTTCGACCTACCGCGAAGAGGTCCAGCGCGGCGCCGACGAAAGTCGAGCCAACCTTGAAGAGTTGGAGGCAATGGAGTCGGCAAAGTGACTCCGTCTCCGGTCGTTATACTCTCCACCACGCCTGAATCCAACCTTGCCCGTTCAATTGCTCGGACACTCGTCGACGAGGAGTTGGCTGCGTGCTGCACGATCGTCGACAACGTTCTGTCCATCTATCGATGGAATAGTGGAGTGGAAGAGACGACCGAATGCCTGATGGTGATTAAGACAACTACGGATCGCGTAACCGCTCTCACGGAGAGAGTGACGTCACTCCATCCTTACGACGTCCCGGAGATAGTGGTCCTTGACGTTGACGGAGGTTCGCAACCCTATCTGAATTGGATCATCAAGATGACGCGGGGGGGGTAGTATGGGGCGTGATAGACGATTGATCGTGAGGGTATACGCAGTTGTCATCCACGAAGGGCGCGTGCTGGTAACCGACGAGCTTTACCAGGGAACGGAACTGACCAAGTTTCCGGGAGGAGGGATGGAATGGGGCGAGGGGACGATCGACTGCCTCCGCCGAGAGTGTCGCGAAGAACTCGGAGCTGAGCCGACCTCCGTTGATCACTTGTATACAACCGAGTGGTACCAACCATCGGCGTTCAACAGTGACCACCAGATTCTCAGCATCTACTACGCCGTAACGTTCGATACGTACGACTTCGCCGTCGACGAGAACGCTCCCACCACAATTCGATTGCGCTGGATATCTGTTGATGGTCTTCGCGCGGACGACTTCAGTCTGCCGATCGATCAGCACGTTGCGCGTCTGATTGCCGCCACACAATCGTAGGAGGCTGTTGAATTACGCGCGATCCCCGTGTTGCGCTCCCAATGCCTCACTGCGGCGTACCGCTGGCAGCCCCAGCCGCGCGTCGTCGCACACATTGACCTCGCGCGACTTGAAAACACACTTGATCCGGGAGTTATCCAACAGTCTCCTAGTGCTGTGGCGTGACCATCAGCAGTTCGTGCACTGACATGCCGATGTCGTACGCGTAGATATCCAGAGCTCGATCCATGAAGTCCTTGTAGCGTTCCGGCGTAGCCTCTGCGCCGGTGACGTACTCGCGCGCCGCCTCTCCAAACAGCCCGTTGTCCTGCAGGTATGCACCCATGACCATGGGGACTGCGGGATTGTCGTCGCCAAGCTCCTTGCGAATAGATGCCATCCCGGTGGTTACCGTTCTGTCCACGTCTGGATCGAGCTGCCAGAAGTAGGCTTGAACGCTGTGCAAAGAGTTGCGTTGGTCGGACAGCTTCCACGAATAGAGGACACCAGGCGTAAGTGCCGGACTCTCCCACACGGCCGTGGTGTCGTTGGTCGTTGTCTCGAAGACCTTGTCCCCCACGTGGTCGCGGACAGTGACGACGTACCCGCCGGCCGTTGGCGAGCGCAACCATCGAAATCGAATTGCGCCGAGTCTGGTTGCAGATGAGCGTGGCTCCAGAATCAGCATGTCATCCTCCCCATACAGATTCCGCACTTCGCTCTCGAACTTGAAGAGTGCGTTATCGATCCCGAGCCGCCTCGACAGCTCATCGTTTGCAAGCTGATGAGCCGCGTCCAATGAAGTGCGGGCGCGCTCCGTCGTTTCCTGTCGATCGCCGCCAAGCCGTGTCGCGCCAGCCTGACTTGCCCGTCCTCCCGATCCGGCGCCACTGGCGGCGGCGAGTGTCCTAACAGTGTTTGCAACCGCAGTGTTCTCACCGCTACCGGCTTGACGGATGGCATCTGCAATCCGCACGGATGTTGCTTTGTTGTACCGGAGCACCTTTCCGTTAACGGAGATCTGAAGCGTCGCTCCTGAGCCAACCGTCACGACATCGTTTCGCCCAAGCTCCTGCCCAATGGAGACCGACCTCCCTTTCGTCGAGACCTGTCCGGTGAAGAAGACAACTCGAACAGTGGAGTTCTGACCGATTGCACCGTGCACTCCGAACAGAAGTAAACACACGACGAGCAGTAGTATCGTTTTCATATCGTCACCGCAGTAGGATGTGATCGTTGGGGGTAATCGGTAGGAGAGGAAGATAGGGAAGTCAGGGACCTGGTGGAAGCTCCATTGACTGTTTCGACTCCGCCACGCCAGTCGATTCCGAGAGCTCCGGGGAATCAACGCTCCTTGTCTTGCGTCGACTTCTTGATTGGCGTCGTTGAATTCCGTATATCGCTGCCGACGGCTCAACAAATCCCTCTTCCATATTGTGGGGCCGCGCCAACGCAGCACGGTCGCGCCCTGCCCACTGCCA
The DNA here is from genome assembly GCA_964462535.1 of uncultured Alphaproteobacteria bacterium. Taxonomy (GTDB): domain Bacteria; phylum Bacteroidota; class Ignavibacteria; order OLB7; family OLB7; genus CAYWXV01. The sequence goes on along the minus strand of CAYWXV010000005.1, from coordinate 105,083 downwards.
TCGCGTTACCCCGCTACCGGCATCCTCGCACGCTCCAGTTCCTTCACTCTCCGGGCACTCCCGCTTAGCCTGGCTCCGCAATTCCGCACTAGACTCCATCGGTCCTATCTGGAAGTTCGTGCCGCACGACGAAGTCCTTACTCCAGACGACTCCTTCTGGTCGTTGCTGACACATGCGCGAGAACTACTCGAACTCGGGCATGTTCGTGCAGCTCGACTGCTGGTCACCAGATTTGTCGCCGGCAAGAGAGTCGAGGCGGAACGACTCCCCGCTCTGGCGGCTCTATACCTGTGTGTCCGGCTCTACAGCCATGCGGAGCGCGCAATGCGGAGGGCGCTGGATGAACTTGGGCATACGTCGGATCTGCTGAGCTCGTACGCGCTTCTCCTCGCGAGTCTGGGACGGGCCGATGAAAGCCGACATTGGCTGGAGCAGGCGTACGCCCTGGACGACGAGAACGCTGAAGTGGTGAGAAACCTTGCGTTCGCGGTTCACCGAACGGGTGCGCGATTATTTGCCTACGAGCTGTTAGGAAAGGCCCACCGCCTTGCCCCGCTGTCGGCCGAACTGCGGTTGATTTGTGGCACGCTTCTCGAACTCGATGGGCGCCTGGCCGAGGCGGCAAGCTGCTACCGCGACGTCGTAGAACTATGTCAGATACCGGCACAACTCGCATTGGCCAACACGCGACTCGCGAATCTGCGACAAGGAGAAACCGGGGCGTCATTCGAGGAGGTCATTGCCAGACTTGAGGAGGAGGGTGCCGCGGAGACTGTTGTCGCGAACTCGTGAAGCGTGACCGTCATCCGCATCGAACACCGCGTCGAACAATCACACCGGACCCTTCCGCAACGAAGGCAGATCGTGGGGGCGAGGTCAACACTGGTCCAAGTTCGGCGCCGTACACGGAATTGATATCGCACTCCAGTGATGCATCAACCGTGTCCCATACCCGCCACGGCGGATGCTCGACACGATATTCCACGGTTCCTCCGTCACGCTGGGTGGCATAGCCCCAGTAGTGCTCCGCGATAAACTCGCTTTCGGTCCCTGCTTTCAATTCGAACGGTTCGCCAACGGGCGTTGCTCGTAGAATCTGCCATTCATCGGCAACCCGCCAACCGTATTCCACCACGTCTCTTCGATCGTTATCACCCGATCCCAGCACGACATAGTGATGCATAGGGTGTGCAACGTAGTTCTCATTGTAGAAGGCTCTCGCCGCCCACGCAATTGCCCGCCGCGGGACGATCTCCTTGACGAAGACGACCCCACGTCGCCATCCCTCGGGCCCCTTGAAGCGCACGTACGTTCTCAGGTTCACCTCCTCGAAATTCACGTGGAAGGGTATTCGAAGACCTAGTACGCGCGTGTTGAGAAACAGGAACCCGACGACACTGACATACGCTCGCCCCTCAAACGTGTCAATCTCCGTCGCCCGCGGTATGAACTTTTGGATGATAGCCGGATCGACCTCGTAGTTGAGCATCAGCAGATGTCTCCACTCCGCGGTAAGGAATCGTCCGCTCAATGTTGGCTCTTGTATGTGTGCCATCAGTAGCTGATGTCTCTCGTTGCGGGAGTCAAATCTCCCTGCGGTTTGCCATTGACAAAGGGTCGATCCGACACCTGCAGCACGTAGTTGGTTCCCGTCGATGGCGGCAGCCCTTGTCCGCGAGGGGGGAGGTAGAACTGTTCACCGACAACACGGGCGTAGTACGTGCGCCGTGGTATCAGCCGATACTCCGCGCGGTAGTCCGTGGTCCCTCGCACGCGACGCATGCTGGACGGACGAAGGTAGAGGCGCAGCCGGATGGGAGGTAGGCTGACGGTCCCCAAAGGTGTTGTGATGAGGAGGTCATCGCTCGTCCGTGAATCAATGGTGTAACTCTCCCACGACGCACGGGACCGAACGCCCGTCACCAACTCCAGATAGACGACCTCTTTGCCGTCCACGGGCGACGGAACCCGACGCCCGTCGAGTTTGACGCGCACGACGCCAACGGAGCGAAGGGAATCGATCGTCACTCGCTGCTGTGCCAGCGTGGAGCCGTGAGTCCCGATGGACATGACAATGGCCAAAGTCGCCACGCAACGCAGGGTTGTCATCATGAAAGCCAACGGGAGTTTTGGAAAGCGACGGATCGCATGATCGGTTACTCGACTTCTATGATCGGTTTCCCCTCACGAAGTGAGAGGCGAATGTTGCAATGAGAAGTGACCGTTGCGCGCCGCTCTCCCCATTGCTCCAGGTTCACGTTAGCACGCATCACCTGGGGACCCGGCACGATCCGTCGTGTGATCTTCAGACCTGAGCGCGGCACGCGTACCAATGAGTCGGTTGCAAACGCGACCCATCCTATCTGGAACGAAACGCGTCGATTGTCGAATGTGCTGTCAATCGTCAGGTCCACCGGCACACCCAAACGTCCAACGATGTCATCCCGTTCGGCGAGCACCGCCATCACAATGCGCTCCCATCTGTCAACGTGCGGCTTCACAATCAGCGTACGTCCCGCGTCAGACACTGAGCATGTCCTTCCGTCGTTCGACAGCGATAGCGTGAGCCCCCCGCGGTCGTAGACGTCCTCGGTATATGTGTCGATTGTCTCGAAGTGGTTATCGACAAACGACCGCCAGAGCCGCCTCATAACGAGCGTGTCACCGGCAGCTACTAGTCGTGCTTCCGCCCCCTCAAAAAAGCGAACAATCACGATGCTGTCGCGTGAGAAAGAAACGTCCTCCCACTGAGGAAGCATGCCTCCATTGCTGTTCATTCTGATCGTGAGATTGGGCGGAACCTGGTCGGGAAAGTCCATGCCACAGCGGTTTGAGGCGTAGCATGACAGCAACGTCGAAGCCAGAAGGAGAACGAGTGCGCGGGACGCGAAGACTAGGATCATGGTGTTTCAAAGATGCTAAGAGCCGGGCGTTGTAACATCACGTTGACCCGGGATTTCTTTTTGGCCTCTTAGGTCGAAAGTCGCATCTTTGTCGCGCTTCCCTAGCTCAGTTGGTAGAGCAGCTGACTCTTAATCAGCGGGTCGGGGGTTCGAGTCCCCCGGGGAGCACTCAGGTTCCGTTAGGGGAGTGGCTGTCTGGCCGCTCCCCTTTCTTTTGTTTTCACCCCACGCGATTTGCCACGTATCCGCATCAATCTCATGGTTTCGCTTAGCGTCCACCAGCGCAGCAGTGATAGTGGTCCGCCCGTACACACCATGATCAATCAACGGAACCGCACCGAGCACGCTGGAACCAATCGCGCACCACAGAAAGAGAATGCTCGCCGGCGCCAATTGGCCGTCGATTTGGAACCAGCATTTGTCAAAGGTGGCGGCGTCTTCGTTGGCATGGTGATTGAGCGCCCCCCGCAGAGCACCGGCGCTCTCGTTTAGTCCTTCCGTGCGGGAGAAACGACGCCCACCAGCACGTCTGTTAGGAGCACGCATGCGCTCTTATCGTTCTATCATGATGCTCGCAGTCGTTGCCGCAATTGCGGCGACGGACGCGAATGAGGTCCAGGCCCAACAACCGTTGCCACAAAGCATCCCGCAACGTCTGCGTATCTCTGCCGCCTTTACGACGCCCACCGACGAACATAATCTTGGTGGCGGTGGCGCGATGGAAATCACGTACCAGCGCGCGGTTCGGCCGCTCATAATGGCAATGACGTTCGTGGAAGCGTCCTACATTGCCTCGAATCGCGGGAACCTGGTGAAGGCCGCGCAGCGCGACCGCCTGTCAGGCGGGAATGCTGCTATGCTTGCCGTCGGCGGTGGAATTCAGGTGATGGGATTCGGTAGCGGAAAGCCGGGCGACAGAGCCTACCCGTTCGTCTCGGTGCTCGGGGGAGTGGAATACACATGCATTCCGGACGTCACATACAGCGAGGGGGCTGAGACATCTGTAATCTGGCAACGTGAGGAGTCGACGGAACCATTGATTGGCGTGGGTGTTGGAATCGCGGCGAAGCCGTGGAGCACGTTGCGATTTGATGGCGAGGTGCGATATACCGCAGCCGCCGTGAAGCGACTTCACGTTATCGTGGGAATCGGTCTCGGCCTCTAGCCATTGTGTTCGTAGGCAGCCTGCGCGCGGGCGCGACTACTTCATCGCACGAGTAGTCGCGCCGTTGTTTTTCGACCCAGCCGATCGGTGAATACAAGCGTGTACAGACCAACACGAATCCCAGGTGGAAGCGTGATGCGTCTCTTTCCACTCCCGTCAATTGTCACGTCGACCGCGCATGCCTCGCCTCCAACGATATCGTACAGCGCGGCTCGCTCTACCTCGTCACGGGTCCCCAGAATCGTTGACGACAACGTGGATCCCACGCGAAGGACGTTGGGCGAGATGGTTGGTCGCTCCTCTTCGGAGAACTCAGGGACAGTCGATGATGGCTGAGGGAATCGGGCGAGCAGGATTTGTCCCGTGCGAGAAACTGCGACAGCTGACGTGCTTGACATTGCGGAGACATCGATGGGAACACTTCCTCCGATTGGCACCGTGTCCTGAACAATTATGAGCCCGCCGTCAGTTGTCCGCAAAATCTCTCCTCTTGAAGAGCCCAGTATGCACGATAGGGAATCCACCGGGGAGATGTCATACGACGAGGCTCTCAATCGACTCTGGTCATCGAATGTCAGCCATGTCAATCCGCCGTCCACTGTCCTCGCAATTCTGAACCGTTGCTCTGTCGCGTGGGCGTTTCCAAGTACTCCCCACCCCACATTCTCGTCTGCAAAGGCAATGATCTCGAAGCCGCGCCATGCAGGGAGGACACGCCTCCAGTCGACGCCGCCGTTCTTCGATTCGATCAGGTCAAATGAGCTCTCGTCGAACACGGGGCAGATAAACGAACCCGCCCCCCGATTTCCCACACTCACGCACCGTGATCCTCGCATTCCGGGTGCGTTGAACGAAGTCTCCCGCCAGGTGGCTCCGGCGTCCGATGTCACGGTGGGGACGATCATGCCGATGTCGGGATCCACCAGCAAGGCCATACCCGCTCCGCTTCGGTGGATGGACAGTCGAGCAACGGCCAACTGGCGAGGCATCGTACCACCCGTCCAGCTACGCCCTCCGTCAGTCGACCTAAGGACCACACCACTATCGCCGGCCGCGACGACTGTCAGGGGACCTACCGCAGCGATTCGTCTGAGCCCGGGTATGACGGATTGCGTCGTGTCAGCTCGACGGTCGTATACAATCTCCCAGGATTTGCCAGCGTTCGTAGACCTCAGGACCAATGATCGATCGGGGTAGTACTGGCGCGATCCAACTGCGAAGCAGGTCACCGAATCAGGACAGTCAACATCCCAAAGCTCAACCCCAACGGAATCCACGACATCCCAACGAACGGGCTGTCCACGTAGTCCCATTGTCGTCAGTACGATCGCAAGAGCCAAGGAAGAAATGTGCATGGGTCGGTCTATTTTGGTCGCTGAATACCATGTCAAGATAGAACGACGAAACCAGTATGACGATACAAATCGATCCTCATCCGACCTTGGCAACAGCGTCGTTTGAAATCGACCTTGGGTTGGCTCTGGACTCAGTTGCCTCTCCCGAATGGCTGGTGGCGTTGCTTCAGCAAGGAATGGAAAGTCCCTTCGTCTATCAGGAGAGTGTACGAACCGGAGTTCGGGATCTCCTGCGGCATGGAGGGTACAAGCCGACAGGGCGTGGAAAGCCGGCATCGGAGTACCTCCGTGGGGCCTCAATGGAGGGCCGGCTCGGTTCCATCAACGCCGCCGTCGACCTCTGTAACGTGGTATCACTTCACAGCCAATTTCCCATCAGCCTCGTGGACGTCGCGAAGCTCGAAGAACCACTCGGCATTGGACTACCCGACAAGGGGACCAGCTACATTTTCAATGCTTCCGGTCAGGAAATCGACATTGGAGGACTGATCTCGTTGCGCGATGCGGCTGGGTGGTGCGCGAATGGTGTGAAGGACTCGCAACGCACGAAGACGACCCAGTCGACCCAGCGCACTCTCACCGTGATATGGGGGACCAGAGACCACGCCGATCGACTCTCACAGGCCACCAGGTGGTACCATGAGCTCGCCGTTCGCCTTGAGTGGGGGGTGCAACCGACGCACGCGTCGCTCTGAACGGCTGTGAATCTGCATGCGCAGGTTTGCGCCAGGTCCCGAGTCCACGTTCAGCGCGCGCCGAATCCGTTGCGGTAAACGGACGCGAATTGGCCAAGACTAACTCGTTTCCGACGTCGAGCTCCGTCAAGTGTCATAACATGCATTGTAAAGTATTGTTCGCGGGCACAAAGGTTGTTGCGACAATGAATGTTATACGCTATGTTTGTCCATGTCGAACGGCAGTTGTCCTCTGCCAAGACGATGATGAACATCAACAGACTGCACAGCAAGGGAGAAGAGACCATGAAATGGAACATTGATGCGGCCCATTCGCAGGTAACGTTTTCGGTACGCCACATGATGATCTCGAACGCGCGGGGTCGTTTCGAGAAGTTCAATGGAACCGTTGACTTCGATCCGACAGACCTTTCAACGCTCCGTGTTGACGTCGCTATCGACACGGCGTCCATCAATACGCGTGAAGAGGCGCGGGACAATCATCTTCGTTCGGACGACTTCTTCGCATCGGACATGTACCCCACGGCAGTATTCAAGAGCAACGGTGTTGTTCAGGAAAAGAACGGGTCGCTGAAACTTCTGGGCGACCTGACCATCCGCGACACGACCCGGCCCGTTACGCTGGACGTAGAATTTTCAGGTCTCGTGAAGAGCCCATGGGGAACGACGAACGCCGGATTCAGCGCAAGTACGCGAATCAACCGTAAGGAGTGGGGGCTTACCTGGAACCAGGTCCTTGAGGCAGGCGGGCTGCTGGTTGGGGATGAGGTAAAGCTTGAGATTGAACTTGAACTCATCAAGGAAGAGGCGGAAGTGTTAGCCGCGGAGTTGGTAGAGGTCGGTTAAGGTGCTGTGCAGATGAACATGCCACTGGATTGAATGATTTAGGTAACCGATTCTGACTCTGCAACGAAGCGTGGGGGCACCGACGGAAACGTCGATGCCCCCACAGCATTGTTGGTCCCAATGTCCCTACATGTTCGGCGTGGCGATTGCCCGGCGGCGCCCCATGACGAACCCTCCGATCGCAGTCACCACGGCCCCCATCACAAACGTCGTCCCAAACATTATGATGCCTTGCAGGGACGGACTGTTCATTGCGGACATCATCGCCTCCATCTCAGCCCGTTGAGAGGCCACGGCGGCGGCAGTTGCACCCGACGTCCTCATTTGGTCGAGTGAGTAGGCCATGTATTTCTGCCCGAAATCAGGTTCCAACCATGCGATGTGTGCAAACGTGTAGAGCCCAAGCACGAGTCCCATGATTGCAGCGACACCAAGCCCCACCTTCATAAACGCGCCGAATCCCGTCGATCCATCTCGATTGTGACTGCGGTATTCGCGTTGTGCGAGTACGATGATGAGGGAGGCGAGGATCATCGAAGCATATCCGAAGACCTCCATTAGTCCGTAGTCGGGAGGCGTGCCCGAAAGCGGGACTGACATCCCGAACGTCACGGCAAGAAAGAGCCCGGCGATGAGCCCATACTTGGCAATCGTCCTTTTCATACCAGAATCTGCTCCTTGAGTTAGTGGTAGGTTCGAGACGACGTGGCGTCTCGTTGGACGATCGCCCACTGCCGTCGATGGGCGCGAATGTAGGCCTCACAGGGTGTCGGGCGCATCACCCAAACGGGCGATTTGGCCCCACACGTGGCCCAATCACCTGTTTAGGGGATAATATTCCGCTCGCGCGCCCGTGCCACCGCCTGTCCTCTCCGTTCCACAGCGAGCTTTCGACATACGTTTGCAACGTGCGTCTTGATCGTGTGAGGGGAGACGAAGAGGCTCTCTGCGATCTCCTGGTTGGTCCGGCCTTCGGCCAGGAGCGTGAGGACCTCGAGTTCGCGTGCAGTGAGATCGTGATCGCGATTGAGTGTTGCGCCCGTCTGTTCAGTTGCGGTAGTGAGCGGCGTGCGGCCCTGATCGGTGTGTGGTCCAACCGCGTCCCGCCGACGTCCAATCGCCAGCCCGATTGCGAGAAATCCCACGGCGATCAGCGCTACGTAGAATTCGGTGCCGATCCTGTTCGACATATAGGATAGCTCGACAAACTTCAGACCGACGAGGGCGACAGCGAACAGGGCGCCGTATAGAGTCCAGAGGCCGAGGGAGGTGGATTTCCGTTTCTTCGGAATCATTTCCTTACATTAGCCGTGTCCGACAAAGGCGAACACGATCCGGTTCCAGGTGACATCGTGACGCCAGGTCCAACACTTGTCAGGACGAGGTCCATTCCGGCTGGGTCACCGCAGAGGTCCAATCAAAATAGTACCGCCATGCTCGCCGTACACAGCGGCCCCACGGTTCCTGAAGAAAGCCGTCGTGGCACCGTCACGCTCGTCCGTCTCGATGACGGTCGACTCGCGCCTCGCTTCGTCCCCGACGAAGACCCCCGCAAGCAGTACCGCCTCGCGTTCCCTTTGATCGACCCAGCTTCGTTGTGCGATGTCCCGGCACAGCTGCTGCGCTCGTACATCGGAAGGAGCATTACCGTCATGGGGCGATTTCTGGAAGACATGGTGTGTGCCGTTGCACGCATTCGCATCGGCAAACGAGAAGGGTAGGTGCCCGCCGGCCCACGCCAAAACAAGAACGGGAGCGCACTCGCGCTCCCGTTCTTGTTTTTTCGACGTCCTTGAAACGCTTCGCCGTCACTTGGCCGCGTTGATGCGCATGCCGTAGAACGAGCGGTATACGAAGTAGGCGCTGATGAGGAAGAAGACCCCCGACAGAATGTGGCTGATGGCCGCACCCTTGTCCGCTGTCAGTGACACCGCCAGTTCGACAGCAAGGAGCCCGAACAAGGTCGTGAACTTGATGACCGGGTTCATGGCAACGGACGAAGTATCCTTGAACGGATCTCCCACGGTGTCGCCGACCACTGTGGCCGCGTGTAGTTCCGTCCCCTTCTCCTTGAGATCAACCTCCACAACCTTCTTCGCGTTGTCCCATGCGCCTCCGGCGTTGGCCATGAACACTGCCTGGTACAGACCGAAGAGGGCAATCGAAATCAGGTAGCCGATGAAGAAGAATGGCTCGAAGAACGCAAAGGCCAGTGTCGCGCAGAAGACCGTAATGAAGATGTTGAACATCCCCTTCTGAGCATACTGCGTGCAGATCGCAACCACCTTCTTCGAGTCCTCCACGGATGCCTTCTCCACGCCCTCCAGTCGGATATTCCGCTTGATGAATTCGACCGCGCGATAGGCGCCTGTGGTGACGGCCTGAATTGTGGCCCCCGTGAACCAGTAAATCATCGCGCCACCAGCGATCAACCCAAGAAGGAAGGGTGGATGGAGAAGCGAGAGCTTGTCAATGTTCTCCGTTAGCCCATGCGTCAACAGAACAATAATCGAGAAGATCATTGTCGTTGCACCGACCACGGCCGTTCCGATCAGTACAGGTTTTGCGGTCGCTTTGAACGTGTTGCCGGCGCCGTCATTTTCCTCCAGATAGTGCTTCGCCTTCTCAAACTCGGCGTCGATACCGAAGTCACGCTTGAGCTCCTCCCGGATGTTCGGAATCGATTCGATGACAGAGAGCTCGAACACCGACTGTGCGTTGTCAGTGACCGGTCCGTACGAATCGACTGCAATGGTCACTGGTCCCATACCGAGGAACCCGAACGCGACCAATCCGAACGCAAACACCGCAGGGGCCACCATGATCGTTCCAAGGCCCAGGGTGCTTACGTAGTACGCGATACCCATGAGCACGAGGAACACGATACCCATCCAGTACCCACTGAAATTTCCGGCGACAAGACCCGACAGAATGTTGAGGGAGGCGCCCCCTTCACGTGAGGCTGTGACCACTTCTTCGACGTGGCGCGACCCCGTGGAGGTGAACACCTTTACCAGTTCGGGGATAATTGCCCCCGCGAGCGTTCCGCAGGTGATGACGGTAGCAAGCTGCCACCACAAGTCCGGATTACCGTTGAGGTTGGGAATCAGGAGGTACGAGAGAACGTACGTGGTGACGACGGAAATAATCGAGGTAAGCCAGACGAGAACGGTCAGGGGATGTTCAAAGTTCATCGCATCGGCAAGCGCATACTTCCCCTTCGCGATCATACCGTTGATCACATACGAGAGCCCCGACGCAATAATCATCATCACGCGCATCACGAAGATCCAGATCAGGAGCTGAACCTGAACCATCTCCGGCTTGACGGCGAGAAGAATGAAGGTGATAAGGGCCACGCCGGTGACACCATACGTCTCGAAGCCATCGGCCGACGGTCCGACCGAATCGCCGGCATTGTCGCCCGTGCAGTCCGCGATGACGCCCGGATTTCTCGCATCGTCTTCCTTTACGTTGAAGACAATCTTCATCAGGTCGGCACCGATATCAGCAATCTTCGTGAAGATGCCTCCGGCGATACGTAAGGCCGCCGCACCAAGCGACTCGCCAATCGCAAATCCAATGAAGCATGGGCCAGCGTACTCACCTGGGATAAACAGAAGAATCGCGAGCATGATGAGGAGCTCGACGCTGATCAACATCATGCCGATGCTCATACCGGCCTTCAGAGGGATGTCAAATATCGGGAACGGCTTTCCCCTCAAACTGGCGAATGCGGCGCGCGAGTTTGCATATGTGTTGATGCGAATTCCAAACCAGGCCACCCCGTAGCTTCCACCGATTCCCACGAGCGTAAATGCAAGAATGATCGCGACGCGCGACATCGACATCTCCTGCAACACGCCAAAATAGAAGGCTACGACTATCGCGATGAAGATCTCGAGAATCATCAGGAACCGGCCCTGCTGCTGGAGGTAGGTCTTGCATGTTTCGTAGATCAGCTCCGAGACCTCGAGCATCGAACGGTGAACCGGGGAGTTCTTGAGGGATCGCGAAATCACAAGTCCGAACAGGATCCCACCGATACAGACAACGAGCCCTGCCATCAGGAGCGTTCTTCCATCCATCCCCATGAACTGGACCCCGTCCAGCTTGGGGAGGATGAGGTTGGCCTCGCCCCCTTCATGGTGTTCGATGGGGGGGGCACCATCCTGCGCTATGATCGCCGCATACGGCGCCGTAACGAAGAAGAGTACCAGTGTAAGCAGAACTGGGAGCAGGCGTGTGCGAATGCTCGAGAGCATGTTCACCGCGCTATGCGTTCCGGCCATGCGGCGGCACGCGACGGTCTTCGTCGGGCGGACGTTAACGTCTCCCGGCAGAGAGGCCGATTGCGACATAACGATGGGATTCCTTCTGGTATACTGTTGAAGACCTGACGCCTGGCGTGCCGTCCGTACGGCACCGATGCGCGTCAGGATGTCTGGATTCAGGCGGATTTCCGGTGGGATGGCAGCCGTGCGAGCTGCGCAGGCGCCATTACGACCGCGCAAAGCTACGCCACGGACATGGATTGCTCAAAGGTTTTGTTGTCGAATGTGGTGGCTCAATACGCCTCGTCAAACCCTCTCGCGAAATACTCGGAGATCTCCCGACAGGCCTCATCTTCGTCTACGCCGTCAAACTCGAGTGTGAGCTCCGATCCCTTCTCTGCCGCGAGCGTCATGACCCCGATGATGCTCTTCCCGTTGATCCGGAACCCATCCTTAACAATGAAGAACTCCGATCGATATGCGGCAGCCATCTTGACGATTGTGGCGGCGGGGCGGGTGTGGAGCCCCGACCGGTTCTGTATCTGGACAGTCTTTGTGATCACAACGGCTACGTCGTTCTGTTCAACAGCATTCCAGTGAAATCCGTCAGGAACGACCGCGCTTCCGAATCCATAAAATGGGCCAGTTCAGCGGCCGACCGCTGCGTCTGTTCGGCGACCATCGCCCTCGTATCGTCGATCACACCCAGTCTCCGGTACATGTCGCGCATCTCCGCGACACGCTCTTTCGGGAGCCCACGCCGCTCCTTGAACTCCTGTATCCGGCGACGATCGCCATCGTCGTTGGCTCGCATGTCTGCCAGCACGAAGAGACACGTCTTCTTCCCCTCAACGACGTCACCCCCAATGGTCTTTCCGAATGCTGCTTCATCGGCTTCGATGTCCAGCAGGTCGTCCTGAATCTGAAAGGCAATACCAAGATGCCTGGCGAACGCCTTCAGCGCCTGAATGTCTCTTTCCGAAGCCCCGCCACAGATTCCTCCCAATTCGGCCGACACCTCAAGAAGTTTGGCCGTCTTCATCGTGATCATCGCGATGTAGTCGTCGAGTGTCACCTCCTCCAATGTCTCGAAGTCTCGGTCGAGCGCCTGACCCTCGCAAACCCCGACATGTCCATCAGCGAATGCCAGTGCTGAAGCATGGGCATCGACGGACGCGTTCACGAGGAGCTGTTGCTGCGCCATTCCGATCATGACGTCCCCAGCAAGGATGGCCGTGCTTTCGTCCCACCTGGTGTGAACCGTCGGCCGACCTCTGCGTGTCCGCGCGCGGTCCATGATGTCATCGTGCACGAGCGTGAAGTTGTGCAGCACCTCCACCGCGACGGCGTGGCCGAGAGCCTCCCGCCACGACGCCCCAACAACCTCGGCCGCAAGCATTGTCAAGATCGGCCGGACACGCTTACCCCCAGCCGTCAATATGTAGGCAACCGGCTCCGCGAGGGAGGAGGGAGAGATGACACTCGAGATCTCGATTAGTCGATCGTCGACCGCGCCCCGGAGTTCATTGTAGAGGTCAGAGAATGTCACGCGAGAATAAATGGATCCGAGATTGAATCGAACACTGTGCTCGTGTACTGGGGGGTCGCGCAATCTACGGTCCGGGCATGATGCCTGAGCGCTTCAATCGCAACGGTGCGCAACGGAGTTCCGCGATAGTGCGCGATCCCGTGAGGAACATTACACGGCGGAGATGTTCTCCCCATCCATTCATCATCTGGATGACTCCACTGGTTCCGTGTGACATCAGGCTGGTGAGGACGGGGCGGGCCACCCCAACGAAGTGTCCCCCGAGCGCTATGGCAATGGCGGCGTCGGTGGCCGTGGCGATCCCTCCGGACGCGATCAGCGTAGCCCCGGCCGCTTCACAAATCGGGCGGGCGTCAGCAACGGCCCGTGCTGTAGGTATTCCCCAATCCCACATCGTCTCCTCGTCGATCAGCCTGTCGCTGCGTCGAAGGATTTCAACTCCAGCCCAGCTCGTTCCACCAGCGCCGGCCACATCAATGTGGGTCACGCCGACATCCACGAGTCGCTGCACTGTGTTGGCGGAAAGTCCCGCACCTACCTCCTTGACAATGACGGGAATCTCCAGATGGCGAACGAGGTTCTCGATGGCTCCCAGCACACCTGCGAAGCGAGGGGAACCTTCGGGCTGAAGCAACTCCTGCAGTGGATTGAGATGAACCGCAAATCCGTCGGCCTCTATTAGGTCCGCCAGGCGGCGCACAGATTCCATCGCATGCGGCTGGGTTAGCTCGGCCGCCCCAATGTTCCCGAACAGGGGTATGGAGGGGGCCACGCGGCGCGCTACCTGGAAACTTGAGTGGAACCGGGTGTCTTCCATTGCCTGGCGCTGAGAGCCAACACCCATTGCCATGCCCAGCTCCTCACATGCCTCGGCGAGCGCTCCATTGATTCCTTCAGCCTCAGCGTATCCCCCAGTCATCGACGAAACGATGAACGGAAGTGAGGAACTGCGTCCGAGGAAGGGGGCCGATGTGTCAACCTCGTCAAGATCTATTTCCGGGAGAGCGTTGTGTACGAACACGTACTCCTCCAACCCCGTCGTGCGGGCGCGGAACGTGACCTCCTTGTCGACAACGATCTCAACGTGCTCCCGTTTTCGACTGGGTGTCGTGTTGTCCATTGAGTCCTTCATTTCGGATTCGTGAATCAGATCTGAACATCGCGTGAGCCGCCCATGGTGCCCCCCTACGCGGGGAGGGACGAGGGTGGTCAATCATCAACTGGTTACCGGTGAACTGAGCCAATCAGAACGATCGGAAAGAGTGGGCCGTTCCAAACATATATCTATCTTGTCGGGTACACCTTCGGTCGTCTCCCTTTGGAGTCTGTCGGCACTGCCTGCGACTGGCTCCCCCCGCTGGGACCGCTCGACGACCAGATACCGCGCGGCGGTCGCTCCGATTCGGCAGGCGGACCGCTCCCGCCCGATGCAACAGATCCCGACCAACCCTCAACCATTGTGGGGAGCTGCATCATGTCTGTGACCTCGTCCCTCCCTGAGCGGCGGAGCTCTATCGGTACACGGCGTTCTCTTCTCATCGTGTTGGCAGCAATCGCGTGCACAGCCACGCCGTTGCCTGCACAGCACGTCACCGACGCACTACGCTACGTACCAAACCGTGGCCAGATTGTCGACGCGCATGGCGCGCACCACCGAGAAATCCTCTACTCCGCCGCCAGTCCAGGTCTTCGAGCCTACGTTGGAGCGACCGGGGTCAGCTACGTGCTCTATCGTCTTGAGCCGGATACGTCCAACCACTCGGTGACCGTTGCCGACCACCTTCGCATACTCCCACACTTGCAGCAGCAGATCGACTTGGTTGGCGATCCGGAGAAACTGAGGGTCGTTGGTCACCGCGTTGACGTCCGTTTCGTTGGGGCCAACCAGAATCCTCGCGTTGAAGAGTCTGAACCGGCCCCGGACTTCGTCAATATTTATCGCGGTTCGGACCTGCGTCTCACCCGTATCCCCAGATTCGGGAGAGTCGTTCTGCGCAACGTGTGGCCCAGGATTGACCTCGTTCTGAAGAGTCAAGGGGCGTGGATGAAGTACGAGTTCGTGGTCCATCCGGGTGGCGATCCATCTGATATCGTGCTTGCCTATGACGGCGCGAACGAGCTGGAGGTCGGTGCGGACGGTGAACTGCGAGTGTCGACCAGCGTTGGGGAACTGCGTGATGGCGTCCCCGTTGCCTGGCAGAGTGCGTTCACAAACGTTCTTACGCCAGACACAATTGCCACCTCCTTTGCTGTCGCCAACAACCTCGTCCGGTTCGTGGTCGGGGAGTATGACCGTACCAAGGAACTCGTTATAGATCCGACGCTTGTCTGGTCGACGTATTACGGAGGTTCAAACAACGATTATTCGTACGGCTGGGGTGGGGGCTGGGGATGGGGTGGATTGGGACAGGGAATGAGCGTCGATCCGTCTGGAAACGTCTACACCGCAGGGGGGACGTTCTCGACCGATTTTCCCGTCACGACCGGGGCATTTTCCTCATCGCTTTCGGGATTGTTGGACGCGTATATCGTCTCCTTTACTTCGAATGGAACGCGCAGATGGGCCACGTACATGGGGGGGACGAATCACGACTACTGCAATGGACTCGACGCCTCCTCCGAAGGTTTTCTCGTTGTTGCCGGCACAACGACGAGCACCGATTTTCCCGTGACGCCGGGAGCATTTCAGTCAAGTTTGAGGGGGTCGTACGACGCGATCATCGCGCGCTTCGATACGGCGGGGACACTTGTCTGGTCGACATACTTCGGTGGAAGCTACCTCGATTGGGGCGGGCCGATAGCCCTGGATCGCTATGGTCATATTGCGCTTGGCGGATCGACGCTCGGGGGATCCGTCAATGATTTCCCAGTTACCTTTGGCACGTTTCAGTCTCCGAATACATACGATATGTGGGTGGCCCGATTTGACACCAACGGAAATCGCAATTGGGCGACGTACGTGGGGGGTGGGGCTCAAGACTGGGGTGGAGGCGTGGATGTGGATTCCTCCGGTCGCATAGTTATCTCCGGTACCACCTACAGTTCAAATTTCCCGACAACGTCCGGAACGATTCAGCCAAGCTGGTCACCGGGCGCTGGAGATACATATCAGGCGGCTCTCGCGCTATTTGATTCCTCGGGGACCCTGGTTTGGGGTACCTACTTCGGCGGATCGTCGTACGACTGGATGAACAATGCCGTGTTCGATGCACGCGGATATATTTATTCGGGTGGGGGTACATATAGCCCGGACCTCCCTACCAGCGCATCATCCATTCAGCAGAATTTAAATTCGGGGAGTATTTATGATCTATATCTCCTTCGACTGAAGCCGAATGGAACTCTTTCGTGGTGTACATATTACGGCGGAACGGGATGGGAGTATCCTTCTGCCATGTCTATTGCGCCAAACGGTCACCTCTACGCCACAGGCTACACGGCAAGTGCGGACCTGCTTCGAAGTGGGAATTCGTACCAGGCAACAATTGGTGGACTCTACGATGCCTTCACCCTGGAGGTAGACAGTCTTGGGCGGCTTATCTGGGATAGTTATCTCGGAAGTTCACAATATGATTACGGAACCGGCATTACGGGCGATGGATCGGGGAGTGTCTACGTTAGTGGATACACCAACGGAACGAATTTTCCGGTTCGCAACGCCTTTCAGCCCAGCTTGAATCAGAACAGCGGATCTCCGTCGCAATACTGGGACGCGTTCATCAGTCGGTTTTGCAATACACTGTACCCCGTTGTCTCGGCCGAGGGCCCAACATCCTTCTGCGACGGAGACAGCGTTGTAATCGAGGGTCCCGGTGGATACGATTCGTACCGGTGGTCGCCCAACAACGAGGCATCGCGCTCCATTGTGGTTCGTAGGGCCGGAAATTATTCTGTATTTGTCACCGACGCCGCGGGCTGCAGCGGGAACTCCGATACAGCACGGATTGTTGTCCACCAATTACCTCGTCCCGTCATTCAGGTCATTGGTGATTTGACGTTCTGTCAGGGGGACAGTGTTGTTTTCCGAGTCAGGTATCCGGGCGCCAGAGGATATCTGTGGTCAACAGGGAGCGTGTCGGATAGTGTGGTGATCAAGAACAGCGGCACGTACGCCGTTGAGGTTACAGACTCGAATGGATGTGTCGGCCTGGCGCCATCGCAGACTGTTGTCGTCCGACCGCGGCCACAGCCGGCCGTCATCAGCCCCCGCGGACCAGTCTACGTCTGCGCGGATAGTACGGCAACCATTTCCATCGACACCTCATTTTATCGCGTCGAGTGGAATACGGGCGAGACAACGCACGGAATAACCGTGGGTCCTGGAGCATATTGGGCGCGGGTCTACAACAGCGTCAATTGTTCGAATCGATCGGATACAGTGGTGGTAATCGAGCGCCCGCGGCCATCGGTTACCATCAGCCCTCGCGGTCCGATCCTGATGTGTCAGGGGGACAGTGTCAGGCTGGATGCCGGGGGGGGATATGCGCGCTACAAATGGAGCACGGGTGATACCACCCGGTCCATCATGTGCCGGACGGAAGGAACCTACACGGTGAGCATTATAGACTCGAACGGCTGTCCGGCAACATCCACTGCCGTGCGGATCACCGAGTACGGTATAGCAGCGCCATCAATAGTTGTGCTCGGAAAGAGAGCTATCTGCTCCGGCGATTCCGTGCAGCTTGACGGAGGTATCGGCCTCTACAAAGGCTACCGATGGAGTACCGGCGATACCACGCCTCGGATCTGGGTGCGCAAGTCCGGACGCTACACCGTTACCGTGACTACGTTCGATGGTTGCAACGCCGGGTCAGCGTCCGAGGACATTACTGTGGTCGCACGACCGAACGTAAGTATCGCCGGACCCGTGGAGATCTGCACGGGGAGCGAGGGAACGTATTCCGTTGACGCAAAGCCCGGTCTCAAGTACGAGTGGACGCAGACCGGCGGCATCTTCGTGGGACCCTCGAACGGACCAACTGCCACCATCGCATGGAACACAAGTGGAAGCGGCACCGTGACCGTAAAGGTTACGAACTCGACCACCGGTTGCGATTCGTCCGTGACGGTCGGCGTGGTGATAGGCAACACTCTTCGACCGAACATATCGTACCAACGCGACATCGTCTGCCCGGGGGACTCTGTCGAGCTGGACGCGGGGGCAGGATACACTGAGTACGACTGGTCGAACGGAGCAACGTCCCGAACCATCTGGGGGAAGCCTGGCGGGACGTACCGAGTGACGGTCAGAAATGCGGCAGGATGTGGCGGAACATCCGCCCCGATCACGCTCCGCGAAGCGACGCCACCTACACCGACTATCGTGGCGGGGGGCAGCCTGAGCCTATGCATGGGCGACTCTGTGACGCTCGATGCCGGGGCCGGCTATGCGTCGTACTTGTGGAGCGATGGTTCAATTGACCGGGTTCTCGTCGTGCACGACGCCGGGCGATTCTCGGTGGAGGTCGTCGATACGAATGGCTGCAGAGGACTCTCGGCGCCTGTTGACGTCATCGTTAATCCAAAGCCTCGCCCTGATATCGCGGGTCCTGTGGAAGTCTGTCGCAATTCGATATCGACGTACAGCACAACGCGGCATTCCGGATCGGCTTACTCGTGGCGCGTCTCGGGCGGAACGATTCAGTCCGGGCAGGGAACGGATCAGATTGTGGTACAGTGGGGGGCTGCCGGTGGTGGCACCGTCGACGTCGAGGAGTCGAGCAGTGCAGGATGCATCGGCAACAGCGCCCAGCTAACCGTCACCGTGGGAACGCAATTGCGACCCACCGTAACCCCATCGGGTAGTATCGGATTCTGCCCTGGCGACTCAGTCATCCTGGATGCCGGGGGAGGATACGCGACGTACGCGTGGTCTACTGGCGATACGACGCGAACGTTGGTGGTGCGGGTCCCCGGGCAGTTCTTCGTTGCCGTCACTGATGGGGCGGGATGCAGCGGGAGATCTTCCGATGTGACGGTCAATGCCTGGCCAACGCCCATCCCTGTGATCCGAGCGCTCGGGCCCACGACGTTCGTGCAGGGCGATTCCGTCGTGCTAGAGGTCGATCTTCCTTACGCCGCATATCGGTGGTCAAACGGGCGCACAACGCGACGAATTACGGTGAAGACCAACGGCACCTACGCGATCGAGGTGACCGATAGCAACGGGTGCAGCGGTACATCAGTCGGGCACATCTTGATCACGGTCATTACGCCGACGAATGACACGGCAGATGTTCGGCTCAGCATCGCCCGTGTGATCGCGTCGCCAGGAGACGTCGTCACGGTTCCGATACGGATGTCGGAGACGAAGCTCGCGACATCGGGCGTGACAAGAGTCCGAGGAAATGTCACATTCAATTCGAGCCTACTCTACCCGCGAGGTGCGACATCGGCCGGTTCGATTCGTGGCGGCGAGCGAATCGTCCCCATTGATGTGCAGCTGACGTCGCCGACGACCGGGAGCGATCTGGTGCAGTTGGAGTTCACCGCACTTCTTGGCAACGATGATCGAACGGTTATCGGTATCGAGGACGTCGAATTCATCGGTGGCGTCGTGCGGCTGCAAGTCGACTCCGGCGAGTTCCGCTTGGACGGTCTCTGCCGAGACGGCGGCACGCGGCTCGTTAATACGGACGGGGCATTCGGCATAAAAGCAATCCGCCCGAATCCGGCATCGGACGTCATGGAAGTGGAGTACGAAGTGGTTGAGGATGGACCAGCGCGAATTCACTTGACGGACCTGCTGGGGAAGACAACGATTCCGGTGATGGTCGCTGACCTGAGACATGGTAGATACCTGGTGACCGTGCCGGTTCGGAGCATCTCCACAGGAACGTATGCTCTGACGCTTAGTAGTGGCCATAGTCGTGTCACACAATTCGTTCAGGTGTCGCGATGATTCTCTCGCGGACTCGCCCATATCGAACCGCGTCGGCCAGAATGTCGATAGCCATTGCATGGTTCTTCGTGACCAGCCTCGCAGTCTTTCCTCAGGGTTCGCGCGGCCTCGCTTTCGTGCGCAATGCCGGCCAGTTGGTCGACGACGGGGGGAGGCCTTGCCCGGACATTCTATACGTGGCCGGCGGTCCCGGACTTCACGCATACGTGTCGCGAACACGTTTAAGTCTCGTCCTCTTCACGTTGGACACGTTGGAGCAGGGCAATGCCATCAGTGGCGACGATGCGCCTATCCGCCTTAGTGGTGGCCCTCCCGTTCCGGCCGAGGTCGCGAACGATCTGCTTCGTGCGCGCGTTCGTGGGCATCGAGTTGATATCGAATTCGTCGGCGCCTCACCTGCTGGGGAGGTACTCGAAGGCGTGGCATATCCGGACCGGGTCTCGTTCTACCGTGGTTCGCGCCCGCCAGTTGAGGGTCTGCAACGCTTTTCCGAGATACTCCTGCGCGATGTTTGGCCGGGTATAGATGTGCGGCTCCACGACGACCGGGGGGGGCTGAAGTACGATGTGGTAATTCACCCGGGAGCCAATGCGGAGGCGGTCCGTTTCAGGGTTGTGGGTGCGGAAAACGTTCGAAGTCAGGATGACGGGGGCGCGCAAATCGAGACGTCCGTGGGGTCGATTGTGGATGCACCACCTATCGTTCTGCAACAATTGAACGGCGGGGAGCTCGACACCATTCCAGCCTCCATGCAGGTTCATGCTGTGCCTCGAGCATCGGGGAAGGAGCGAGCCGCCTTTGATCTAACATTCACGGTAGATCATTACGACGACAGCCGACCGATTGTCATCGATCCCTCGTTGATGTGGTCAACATATTATGGAGGAACTGGCCAGGAGTTCGCGTACGGAGTGACACCAGGAGGGGGCTGGGGAGGCGTGAGTCACGCAATGGCCCTCGATAACCAGGGAAACTTCTACGTAACCGGTGCAACCTACTCAGCCGACTTTCCCGTCACGGTCGGTGCGTTTCAAACGACGTATGGATCACCAACGGGAAAGACCGATGCGTTCATCGTTAAGATGACGCCGTGGGGAGGGCGCGTCTGGGCCACCTATTTAGGGGGAGATAATTTTGATTTCATAAGTGGCATAGACGTTGCTCCGGGGCTCGTAATGGTCGTCGGTTCGACTCAATCCACAAACTTCCCAGTTTCAAGTGGGGCATTCCAGTCGTCGCAGGGGGGTACATCCGGACCCGATGCATTTGTCGCGAGATTCGATACCAGCGGACGACGCATATGGGCCACCTATTACGGTGGCAGCGGGGCCGATGATGGGGCTGGCATTGCGATTTATCGTCAGACGCGCGTGGTGGTTGTTGGCTCCACGGGTAGTTGGAATTTCCCAGTGACCTCCGGGGCGTTTCAGACATCGATTGCCGGACAGTCCGACATTTTTCTTGCCCGATTCGATACCGCTGGCACTCCATTATGGTCGACATTTGTTGGCGGTTCCGCCAGCGATTATGCCGGCGGTGTGGAAGTCGACACGAGTGGCAACATTGTGGCTTCCGGAACATCGTCAAGCAGCAATTTTCCGACCACGCTCGGAGCATACCGCACGGCGTGGTCGTTGTCGTCTCCCGACATAAGCGAGGGAGTAGCATTCTCGTTCGACTCAACGGGATCACAGAGGTGGGGCACGTTTTTTGGCGGGAACAATTTGGACTACATGGGCAATATCCGCATCGATCAGTACGGTTTTTACTATTTCGTGGGAATCACTTACAGCTCGAATTTGCCCACCACGTCGTCTTCGCTCATGCCGACCCGCAATCCGGGCACCACCACCGACGGGTTCCTCGGGCGTTTGTCACCCTCAGGCGGGCTTTCGTGGTGCACATACTACGGGGGAGTCACGACGGAATGGCTGATGACTCTGAGCGTCACCCCCAACGGGCGGCTTTATGCTGGAGGATTCACAGGCAGTGCGGATCTGGTTCAGAGCAGAAATACATACCAGCCGAATCGAAACGGAGGACTTGACGGTTTCTTCGTGGAATTGGACAGCTCCGGTGCACTCGTCACCGACACCTATTTCGGTGGCTCCGGAAACGACTATGTCACCGGACTGATTGGGAGTGGATTTGGGGAGGACTTTGTATGCGGGTACACGACGAGTGGTGACTTCCCTGTGCGCAATGCCTTCCAGAGCACTCTCAATTTCAGTCCGAGCGTTGGCTCTCCATTCGACGCGTTCATTGCCAGATTCTGTCGCTCATTGACGCCCACGGTGACCCCGGGGCCAATTGTTGGATTCTGTACCGGGGACAGCGCCATTCTTTCGGCCTCCTCTGGATACGCGCGTTACGTGTGGTCGCCGAGGGGGGAATCCACGCGATCAATCGTCGTCACCCAACCGGGGCCGTACTCGGTGTATGTCGAGGATACGGTCTGGTGCTATGGCACGTCGCCTGTCGTAAATGTCGTTGTGCATCCGCTCCCCACGCCGACAACGGAATTGGTGGGCCTTGACGAGTTCTGTGCGGGAGACAGTGCGATTCTTAGGGTCACCTATTCCGGTGCCCGCGGATATCGGTGGTCAACCGGAGCCACTGCGGACAGCATTGTGATTCGGACGACAGGTACCTACTCGGTGGAGGTGACCGATTCCAACGGATGTCGGGCCGTAACGCCTCCGCGGCTCATCACGGTTCATCCCCGTCCGCCGCGGCCGCGCATTCTACCTGGCGATACTGTTTGGGTTTGCCCCGATAGTCTTGTAACCCTCACCGTGGGCACTGGATATGCACGCGTAAGCTGGAATAACGCAAGCTCGGCGTCGTCGATACGGGTCGGTCCCGGACGCTATTGGGCGACTGTCTACAATGCTGCCGGATGCTCCGCCGGATCCGATTCCGTTGTCGTCGTTGAGCATCCTCGGTCGACCGTTCGAATCCAGGCGCAAGGGCCGACCAGGTTCTGTCACGGCGATAGCGTTCGTATAGAAGCGTCGCCGGGATTCAAGTACTACAGATGGAGTAATGGCGAATTAACAAGGGTGGTCTGGGCCAGAGGAGCGGGACGGTACTCGGTGGTGGCGACCGATTCGAATGGATGTAGCGTGGGCAGCGACACGATTATCGTCTCCGAATTCAACTCTCCGCTACCCACAATCATATCAAGCCGAGGGACATCTCTCTGTGGAGGAGACTCGACAATTCTTGACGCCGGCGTTGGACTGTTCGCATCGTACATGTGGAACACCGGCGACACAACCGCGCGGATTGTCGCTCGCTCATCCGGGTGGTACACCGTCTCCGTGACCTCGTTCGAGGGTTGCACCGGCGGATCCACATCGATTTACATCGGTGTCTCCAAGCGCCCTGCCGTGGACATCGCAGGTCCGGTGGAAATCTGTGCCGGGTCCCGAGCGACATATTCAGGACCCGCGGGCGCCCAGCTCAGATATCAGTGGAGTCTGGCCGGGGCGATTGGTGCGTTCGTGGGTGGCACGACGGGCTCGACGGCCGTCGTGCAATGGGGGAGTGGAGGAACAGGGCGCGTCACACTTCGCGTTGTCGATCCTTCGACAGGATGCGATTCGGTTATGACCATCGATGTCGTTGTCGGGACGACACTGATACCTCGTATTGCGGCATCCCGATCCAGCGTTTGTCCGGGAGACTCTCTGCAACTCGATGCCGGGGATGGGTACGTCGACTATGAATGGAATACGGGTGCGCGTACGCGACGAATCTGGGGCCACGCGGGAATGTCATATCGCGTGACGGTCCGGAATGCCGACAACTGCGGTGGCACATCGGCCCCATTTAATGTGCTCGAGGCGCGGCCACCTACGCCGGTCATCGTCTCACGAAACGGCGTGACGGGCTGTGAGGGTGATTCCGTCTATCTCGACGCTGGTGAGGGTTACTCGCTGTACGAGTGGTCGAATGGGGTGACGCAGCGATTTCTCACGGTTGGAACATCTGGCACCTACACGGTTCGCGTGGTCGATACCGTGGGATGTGTGGGCGTATCCGTGCCCGTTAGCGTGGCGATTCACAGTCGTCCGCGTCCCGACATTTCAGGCCCGGATGAGGTCTGTCCGAACAGTTCGGCTGGTTACAGCACTGCCTTGCATTCGGGGGCCGTGTACGCATGGTCCGTGATCGGCGGATCCATTGTGATGGGTCAGGGAACAAACCAGATTAGCGTTCAATGGGGAGGAGTCAACGGACAGGTTGTCGTGCGCGAAACGTCCGCTGAAGCCTGCGTCGGAATCAGTCGGGCTCTTGATGTTGTTATTGGCAACTCGCTCCGTCCGGTCGTGACGCCGTCCGGTTCTGTCGGATTCTGTCCTGGCGATTCCGTGGAACTCGACGCGGGGGGCGGGTACGCGTCGTATGCGTGGTCGAATGGCGCGACAACCCGTACGATAGTGGTCACCACTTCGGGCACGTACAGCGTCAGCGTAGAAGACGGCGCGGGATGCTCCGGCCGCTCAAACGATGTTGTCGTTCAGGCCTGGCAGAATCCGTCCCCCTCTATCATCCCGTCGGGACCATTGACATTCTTCACAGGAGACTCGGTCATCCTCGATGTGGATCGGCGATTCAGTGGATACCTGTGGTCAAACGGGAGGACATCACAACGCATTACCGTCAAGACAAGCGGTGTGTACGGCGTCGATGTCGTGGACTCAAATGGTTGTCGAGGTACATCACAGAATGTTGTCGTAACGGTCATCCCGCGCGACACATCGTCGCGCCGTGACACCGCACTGGTCACGTTTGTGGTCGGTAGCGCTGCGGCTGGCACTGGTGACCATTTTGTCGTTCCCATCCGAATAATTGAGCAGGGGCTCGCGGCTTCCGGGGCGACACGCATGCGGGGTGAACTCCGCTTCAATCGGACCTTGATGTTTCCATTTGGCGCGACCCCGGCAGGGTTCATTGACGGGGACGATCGCGTAATTCCGGTCGACATCGGCTTGACCGCAACTACTTCAGGGGAGATTGCACATTTAGAGTTCGTTGCGACTCTCGGCAACACTGAGCGAACGTCCATTCGGCTCATCCCACAAAGCTTCACGGGGGGTGCCGTTGTCGCGTCTGCAGTCGACGGGACCTTCGAATTGACGGATCTGTGCAGAGCAGGGGGGACACGTCTGATAGACGCAGACGGGGAGTTTGGCATCAAGACCGTCCGACCGAATCCCGGTTCGGCTGTGTCGCTTATGGAGTATGAGCTGGTAGAGGATGGGATAGTGCGAATCGATATTGTGGACGTGACCGGTCGAAGCGCGCTCCAGGTCCTGGACGGTAGCATGGACGCAGGACGCTACCGCGTCGGGATCGATCTCCGCACTCTTCCCGTCGGCCGATATGTGGTGGTGCTACGCTCCCCATCGCAGATGTCGACCTATCCAGTCATGGTTGTGCGTTAGGATTCACCACACAAAGGCGTTGCGGGTCGATCACGGCGGGCATATTTTCCATCGCCCTCGCGCACATGCCGGGCGATCGCCCGATCAAGTGCGGTACCGCTCCTCTCCTTCTCAGCATACTTCGCAAGCTGGCGAGCATGTCCCTGTCTCGCACAAGTCACGCGGCGTTGAGAATCGGCCTTGTTGTCCTTGCAATTTTGGTCGCATTCAACGCGAGCTCCACCTCAACCCTGCGCGCGCAAACGGGGAGGGATCTTGCGTTCGTCCCCAACCGAGGGCAGGTCATTGACTCACGTGGCAGTGCCCGCACCGACGTCCTTTTTGTTGCAGAGTCCCGGGACGCGACCGTCTATCTCAGAAGCGATGGGATGACGATCGTGCTTCACCGCGTCGACGTCGATTCCGCATCACAAGATGGGGCGGGGGTCAAGGACAAGGAGCTACCCCGTTCAACCGCCACGCAGATGCACCCGCCCGGTGGATTTGATCGCGCCACACTAAGGGGACACCGTGTCGACATAGATTTCGTCAACGCGCAGAAGCCCAATGGCGTGCAGACAGGTGAGGTCCGGAGCGGGGTCCGTTCGTACTACCGAAATAACGCCCCGCACGCCACCGCTCTGAACTGCTTCACATCTGTCCGACTCGCGAATGTCTGGCAGGGAATTGACGTTGTCATTAAGGGGGTAGGCGGCGTCGTCAAGTACGAGTTCGTGGTGGCGCCGACGGCGAATCCGGAAATGATTCGGCTGCGGTATAGCGGGGCAGACAGCATCGAGCTCGAACGGGATCTGCGCATATCGACGTCGCTTGGAACGATCATCGACGCAGCACCTGTCGCGTATCTGGCACCACCAACCACCACCGGCATACCTCTCCCCGTCAACGCTGCGTATCGTATGATCCGTTCACAGACGGGGGTTGAGATCGGATTCGACGTCGACATTCCGACGGACGTGGACGGGCCACTGATAATAGATCCAGCGATAATCTGGTCTACCTTCTACGGTGGATCGAGTTATGACTTCTGGTACGATTATGGGGGAGGCTACGGAGGTGCGACCGCCGGGTGGAGCGGGGCCGGGCAAGGAATGACCGTTGACGCGGACGGAAATATCTATGTCAGCGGAGGGACGGTGTCCGTCGATTTCCCAACCACGGTGGGCGCCTTCAGTCGTCAGATCGAAGGCGAAATGGACGCCTACGTCGTCTCCTTCGATCCCATGGGGAACAGGCGCTGGGGAACTCTCATTGGGGGCGGGGGGACCGACTATTGCTCCGGAGTCGCAACGGGATCGGGGGGCGTGGTCGGAATTTCGGGGAGCACACGGAGTGTCGATTTCCCCGTTACACCGGGAGCGGTTCAGAGTACCAGCAAGGGGGATTTCGACGCGTTCGTTGGCAGACTTGATACGGCCGGCCGCCTTGTATGGGCCACGTATCTAGGAGGCTATGATTGGGATTTCGGTGGAGGCGTGGCGCTCGCTTCCGACGGTGGGATTGTCGTGGGCGGTTCGACACAGGGGGAGGGCCTGCCTGTCTCGTCGAACGTGTTCCAAACGCGATTTGCCGGTGTGACCGATGCGTTTGTTGCTCGCTTTACGCCCGGCGGCGACCTGGATTGGCTCACGTACGCCGGTGGGTCACTCCATGATTTCGGGTCGGCCGTCGCCGTCGACAGGAGCGGCCGCATTGCGCTAACCGTCCGAACGTACAGCCACGATTTCCCGACGACCGCTGGAGGCTTCAGAAGTGGATGGGCAGTCTCTCCGACTGACGCGACTGAGGGGGCGGTTGTCTTGCTGGAATCTACCGGTCGCGTTGTGTGGTCAACGTATATCGGCGGTACAGACAACGATTACATCAACAATCTTGCGTTCGACAGAGCTGGGAATGTCTACACCGGCGGGAGCACCGTAAGTCTCGACCTGCCCACGACACCTGGTTCTTTGCAGTCGAAGAAGACACCCGGCGCACAGCTCGATGCCTGGTTGGCGCGATTCGCCGCGGATGGATCTCTCCAATGGTGCACGTACTACGGCGGGAGCGGGCTCGATGCAATGACCACCATTGCTGCCGCTCCCAACGGACATCTCTACGCCACCGGCTACACACGGAGTTCTGACCTGCTTCGCGGGACCATATCGCTGCAGCCCGCGCTGAGAGGAGGATCGGACGCATTCGTCGTTGAATTCGATGCGCAGGGTCGTCTCCTCTGGGATTCGTTTCTCGGTGGTGGCTACGAGGACTACGGAACGGGGATCACGGGAGATGGATCGGGGAGCGTCTACATAAGCGGCTACACGCGCAGCCCTGACTTCCCAACGCGTAATCCGTTTCAACCAAATCTAGACACGACATCGGGGTCCAGCGACGAGTACTGGGACATCTTTCTTTCCAGACTCTGTGGTCGCCTCTATCCCATAATCGACGTGAGTGGCGCAACCTCGTTTTGCGAAGGGGACAGCGTCATCATAACCGGACCGGCGGGATACGTCCGCTACATGTGGATGCCGGGCGGAGAGACAACACGTCGGGTTGCGGGGAGGAACTCCGGTCGCTACGTGCTGAACGTATGGAACGACGTCGGATGCGATGGCCCATCGGACACCGTTGTCGTCACGGTATTCCCAACACCCACGCCTCGTATTTCCGTTCTGGGCGATACGATCCTCTGCTCGGGGGACAGCGTTGTTTTAAAGCTGGATTCGTCCAGGCGTCGATCCCACCGCTGGTCGACAGGATCGATTGCCGACTCAATTGTTGTGCGCTCAGCGGGTGAATATGCCGTTGAAGTGACGGACGAGCATGGTTGCCGCGGGTTATCCCAAACCGTTCGTGTGATGATGCACGGGCGTCCGGCTCGGCCGTCGATCTGGCCCAGAACCAACGTGCATGTGTGCAGGGGTGAATCGGTGAGGTTGACCGCCGACTCGACGGCGAGTCAGGTTCGGTGGAATACGGGGGAGAGGAGCTGGAGCATCGACGCCACTGCCGGGGCGTACTGGTGCGAGGTGATCAATGAGACCGGCTGCACGGTTAGATCGGATACGGTTCGCGTGAGCGAGTACACGGGACGGAATCTATTTATCAACGCTCCGGACTCGGTGACGATCTGCCAGGGGGCGAATGTGCGGCTCGTCGCGTCGGACGGTTTTGTCGCCTACTCATGGTCCACCGGCGAGTCGTCGCAAGCAATCGACGTACAGAACGAGGGATCGTACTCGGTTCGCGGCGTCGATTCCAACGGCTGCGTTGTCGACGCCCCTCCGGTCCATGTGCTCTGGCATCGGACCGATCAACCCATTCTACAGGTCAGCGGGTCGTTGACCTTGTGCGATGGGGATTCAGTTGCACTCTCCGTTCGCCCTGGCCCGTTTCAGCGTGTGCGTTGGAACACGGGTGAAGCGGGTGAACGGATAGTAGTCCGGCGCCCGGCGCACGTCTACGCCACGGTGGAGACAATGGATGGTTGTCTCGTGACTACAAATGCGTTGGACATCAGCACAATTCGTCCTCCGTACGTGGATGTGGCAGGCCCGGTAAGCGTCTGCGACGACGCGATTGCGTACTACTCCGTTCCACGAAACCAGCGCGTCCACTACACCTGGACCATCGAGGGAGACGGCGATTTCATTGGTGGAGGTCAGAAGGGGAGTGACGTGGCGATCAAATGGGGCCGAACGTCGGGGCGTGTGACGGTCCACGCGCTGGATACGGCATCGGGCTGCGATACCACCATTTCGTTCGAGGTAACAACGGGGGAGAGACTCCACACGCGAGTAGCGATGTCACATCGCACCTCTTGTCCCGATGTCGGTGTGATCCTGGACGCGGGGGGCGGGTTTGTGGAGTACCGGTGGTCGACAGGCGATTCGTCGCGGACAATCACGGCAGTTCCGGGCGGCGCCTACTGGGTTGACCTGTTGGCGCCGGATGGATGTCGCGGGAGATCCGATACCGTGTTTGTCCCCCAAGGGGTTCTTCCACGCCCCGTAATTGCACGGTTGGGTGAGACCACATTCTGCGACGGAGATTCGGTAGTGCTCGATGCCGGCGACGGCTATGCGTCCTATCTCTGGTGTGATGGATCCCGCGGACGCTTCCTGGTCGCGCGAGTCAGCGGAGCGTTCAACGTTGAGGTGACGGACCGATCCGGATGTGTTGGCATCTCGGAACCAGTTGCTGTGGTTGCACTCCCCCGTCCGAATCCGAGAATTGCCGGTCCAGCGACTGTGTGCGCCGGAAGCACGGCGCGGTATGATGTGGATGCGAAGATCGGGTCGCAATGGACGTGGCGAGTGATGGGTGGTCGAATCCTGTCAGGACAATCAACGGCCAGCATCGTTGTTCAATGGGGGGGAGCTGGTGGCACGCTCGCCGTCGTAGCGCGGAATCCAGACGGTTGTGAGGCGCAAGCGCGCACTATGGCAATCTCAATAGCCGATTCGATAACGCCTTGGATCCGTCCCGGAAACGTCGTTCCGATCTGTGATGGGGACAGTGTGGTGCTGGACGCCGGGACGGGTTATGTGAGCTACCGTTGGTCGACTGGCGATTCGACGTCATCCATCGTAGTAACGCGGCCGGGGAATTACACCCTGTCGGTAACGGACAGTGGGAACTGTGTGGGTGGATCGACTGATGTGGAAGTTTTCTCTGCGCCATCGCCAACACCGATAGTAACAGCCCAAGGCTCGACTCTCCTACCGCGCCGCGGTGCCGTCGTGCTCGACGCCGGATTCGGATACGCATCGTATTTGTGGAGCACGGGAGCGCGAACGCGATCGATAGTTGTACGCGATACGGGGATCTACACGGTACTCGTGGTTGACAGCAACGGGTGCATTGGGTTGTCCGACAGGACTCTCATTCGTGATGACACGGCATCGACCGCCAAACGTTCGATTCGAATTGCCGTGGGGAGTATACTAGCCCGCCCCGGCGCTCGCGCGTCACTACCGATCCTTGTGACTGGCACCGACGGAGCGCTAATCGGGGTGACGAAGATCACTGCCGATTTGCGTTTCGATGCTTCAATGCTGATTCCCGTCGCTCCAACAGCGAGGGGCAGAATCGATGGCGTGCATAGGTCTCTTCCGATTGCGCTCGGTGGTCTGGAGGGGGACTCCACCATCTTTGCGTTCCCATTCGTCGCGGCCGTCGGGAACGCAACCGGATCTCCGATTGAAATCACGAACATCGAGGTGGTGGGATCCGATGCTCCCGTGGATGTCGTCTTCGGTGAGGTTCGTCTCGATAGTCTGTGCGCGAACGGAGGAACGCGTTTCATTGGCGCCGGGGGGGAGGTCGCTTTGAAATGTGTCGGCCCCAACCCGGTGCAGCGCACGCTCAACATTGCCTACGAAGTGGTTGAGGATGGAGTCGTCCGCATCGAGCTGATCGATTCGCGCGGTGACCTGGCTGGGGTTCTGGTTCAGGCTTATCATCGTGCGGGAGCATATATGTATGATGCCGATCTGTCAAGTGTGGCCTCAGGCGTCTTCAGGGTCGTCTTGTCGTCCGGGAGGGCCCGCGTTTCCGCGCCGGTTGTGGTTTCGCGCTGACCCATGACGTCGACGAAACGTCCCGGTTCCCGCAGGAGACTTTGTTATATTGGCGGGTCCCTTCTCCGTTGACGGTCCAGATAGTGAGAAAGGGGCCAATCGTTCCGTATCACGACGGTTCCTGGCAAATCGATGAGGCCCAATACGTACCCCTCCTCCACCCGATCAGCCACACCAATGCTGCTCCACGGTCTGCAACGACTGATCGTCGTCACGTCCCTGCTCTTGCTCTCGGCCTATAACGCCCGTGCACAGGAGGACATTCGTCGCTCTCCCGGCGCCCTCCATCTTGTTGAGAACAGGGGGCAGGTAACTGACACGCGCGGGAACGCCGTTACAGACGTGCTGTACGTTGCACGCGACCGTGCTTCCTTATTCGCAGTCCGCCGGACGGGCTTCAGCTATGTGTTCCGTCGCCCGCAGTGGACTCCGGATGTACGCCCCCCGGTTATTGAAGATGTCTCAACCACGATTCAGCCACCCCCTCCGCTCGATCTTTACCGCGTCGACGTAGAATTTCTCGGGGCACAGCCGGCGGCCGTCAAAGGGCGAAGCGCTGCCGGCGGGGCTCCAGATCGATACTATATCGGTTCCCGGACGCCAATCGAAGTCGCGCCTATGGATTCCGTCGAGATGTTCGGCCTCTACGACGGCGTTGACGCAGTAGTCAAGTCCCACGGATCGGGTTTGAAGTACGACCTGCGCATTGCGCCGGGCACGAATGTCGGGCAGATACGGTTCCGCTATGTTGGCGCTGACAAACTTGAAGCACTCCCCAATGGTGGTCTTCGAATTACAACGCCGTTCGGCCAGATCGTTGAAGGTGCCCCGTTTACCTATCAGCCGATTCGAATCTGGCACGAGACGTTTTGGGGATGGCACGCCGCTATTCCTCGCGAGGTGGAAAGCAGATTTCACGTCGATGGCGACGTCGTGTCAATCGAGCTTGGTGATTATGATCCCACCAGTCCCGTCGTCTTCGACCCCTCGCTCCTCTGGTCCACGTATTACGGCGGTGGCGATATCGAGAGCGCGTACGAGTTTTCTGGATTCGGTGGGGCAATCGGGAGGATGGTGGATGCTGATCTCGAGGGAAACGTTGTCCTTGGATGTCACACGACGTCGCTCAATTTCCCTACGACCCCTGGTGTAATTCAGCAGCAGCTGAGAAATCTGGTGGACGCGGCTCTGGTGTCATTTGGGCCAAACGGGGCTCGCCGTTGGGCAACATATCTGGGGGGCTCGAATTGGGACCTGGTTGCAGGGGTGGCTCTCGACAGTTTTCAGCGCGTTGCAATCACCGGAATCACCAACAGCGCAGACTTCCCAACGACGCCAAACGCACAGGACACGTCGTTGAATGGATCGCAGTACGATGTCTTCATAGCGTTGCTGGATAATCAGGGAAGGCTGGCCTGGGGGAGCTACTACGGTGGTACGAACATCGAGCAGGCGGGTGGATGTTGCTTCGACCATCGTGGTCGGGTTGTTATAGGTGGAACAACCTGGAGCACGGACCTCCCGGTGACGCCCGGGGCGTTTCAACCAACAATGAAAGGGAACGGCGACGCATTTGTCGTTGCGTTCGACGATGTTGGGCGCAGACGATGGGCAACGCACGTCGGCGGTTCCTTCGAGGACCGAGCAGGTTGGATTACGTGTGACACTAACGGCGCCGTAACGATAGCGGGCGGAACCTACAGTTCCGATTTCCCTTCCACATCTGGCAGTTTTCAAACATCAAGCGGTGGAGATCGTGATGGCTACCTCGCGAATTTCGACCAGACCGGTCGCGTCAGATGGATTACATACCTGGGTGGGTCCGGGGCTGATTGGATCTACAGCGTCGATTCCGATCCACGTGGAAACATTGCGGTTGGTGGACAGACGAGGAGCGACAATTTCCCGACGACGCCGGGAGTGGCTCAGCGAACTATCGCGGGAACAACGTCGCGTTTGGATGGTTTCGCTGCCGTGTTCTCGCCCAATGGAAAAATCTCCTGGTCCACATACTATGGTGGATCACGAAATGACAATGCTGCCGGTATCGCGTCGGCGCCTACCGGACACGTCTATCTGGTTGGGTCAACGATTAGTCCCGACCTACTTCACTCGAAGCGGAATTACGACGATTCGCTAAAGGCAGGAAATGATTTCTTCGTGGCCGAATTTGACTCGCTCGGTCATGTTGTTTGGGACACGTTCTTTGGAGGCTCGGGAACAGAAATTGGATCTGGTATTGCCGGTGACTGTTTCGGGGGTGTCGTCGTTGCGGGGACAACTACAAGCACCGACCTTCCAATTGTTGGTGGACTCCAGCCCCGCCTCAACACCACCAACAGCGACCCAACGCGTCATCAGGATGTCTTCATTGCCCGCTTCTGCAATTCCATCGACCTACGCCCGGTACCGGATGGACCGGTCACGTTCTGTTCCGGTGATTCGGTGACGTTGTGGGCCCCGCGCGGTTTCCGAGACTATCGGTGGATTCCGTCGGGAGACTCATCCGCATCGATCGTTGTGAAGAAGTCCGGTGTGTTTTCGATCCTCGTGCTCGATTCGCTCGGATGTCGTGCTGTTACCGATACGATTGGCGTCCGGGTCAATCCGCGACCGGTTCCATCAATCGAGTTCATCGGGAACAAGACTATTTGCGAGGGGGACGCGACTATTCTCCGCGGGGTTTGTCCGGGGGGCAAGACATGGCGATGGTCGACCGGCGACACGTCACAGATTCTCTCGGTGCGTACCAGAGGGCGCTACACGCTCCAGGTGACGGACACGAACGGCTGCGTCGTTTCGATTACAAGCGATTCCGTAATTGTGCTCCCCACTGCCAGGCGACCGGTGATATCAGCGACGGATACGATCTGGATCTGCCCCGATTCCATGGTTGTTCTCGATGCAGGTGCTGGTTACACGCCCTACTTGTGGAGCAACGGAATTCCGTCGCGCCAGATCGTCGTCGGTGTTGGGACCTACTGGGTTCGTGTGTACGAGCCAGGCATCCCTTGTCCATCGTATTCCGACACGGTTGTTGTGGCGTTCTACCCTCGTTCGATACCAACCATCAGCGGTGCCGGTGACGGAACGATTTGTGAAGGGGACACCGCTGTTCTCGATGCCGGGGCCGGCTACACGTCATACCGTTGGTCGAACGGCAGTCGAGCACGCACGATTCGTGTTTCAGATCCCGGGTCGTACTTCGTCGCGACCGTGAGCGCCGAGGGGTGTACCGGATACTCCGACACGGTGTCGATTGTCGTTGCGCCCAAGCCAACGCCAACGATTACGCCCCTTGGAGGCACAACATTCTGCGAGGGCGATTCGGTAGTACTGCAGGGGGATGTCGGGTATGCGTCGTACGAGTGGTCGACCGGTGACACGACTCGGAGCATTGCCGCTACGAAGGGGGGGCGGTACAGCCTTCGAGTTACCAGCATCGATGGGTGCGAGGGTGTTGCCAGTCCGGTCGACGTTGTTGTCTATCCACTCCCAAATGGGGCAATCGTCGCGCGAGGACCAACGCAGTTCCTTGAAGGTGACTCGGTTCGCCTCGACATTGTGGGGACATTTGGGCGATGCACGTGGACCACTGGAGACACGATTAGGTCAATCACGGTAAAGACATCCGGCCGCTACGGTGCATTTATCACCGACACGAACGGATGCATCGTGGACCTGGGGGCCGTTGATATCGTCGTCGTTCCGCCGATTCCCGATCCGAACGCAATCGTCACACTCCCGACCGTCCTCGTCACCCCAGGGAACCGGTTCACGATTGCTGTCCGTTTCGTCACGGAGAATCTCGCTGTCAATGGCGTGACTGGAGTTACGGGCGAGGTTCGATATGATCGAACCGTTGCCGCACCGATCGGACTTACACCCGCAGGTTGGACGGATGGCGACGAACACGTCCTGCCTCTGCAGGCGTCGGTCGATGCCGACTCGATTGCGACCATCTCGTACGAACTACTCGCCACGCTTGGCGATGCGATCGCATCTCCGATCAGAATTACGAACCTGGCGTGGGCCGGTGCGGACGTGCCGACAACCTTGGGGCAGGGCGAGATCCTTCTTGACAGCGTCTGCACAACTGGCAACGGGCGACTCGTTCTTGTCGACGGCGAACTGGTTCTTCGTCCGGTCCGCCCGAACCCGGTTCGTGAGCGTGCCGAAGTCGAGTTTGAGATTGTCGAGGACGGGTGGACCCGTCTTGTTCTTGTTGATGCGCTGGGGAGGAGTGTGCGAACCATAACCAGTCAGACGCTGCAACACGGTGTCTACACGTTCGACATCAGCGTTGAGGATCTCGCGCCCGGTGCGTATACGCTGGTATTGCAGACGCCGGCAGACCGGCGCATGACACCGGTCGTAATCGCTCCGTAGCCAGGAAATGCTCACGACTCCAGTTGAAAATGGAAAGGCCCGCTCGACAATCATTCGAGCGGGCCTTTCTCTAAAGCCGACACATGGTGCCGGTCACAAGGGAAGATCGGGGAGCTTCTCCGCAGCCTCCGGGTGCTGCGCGTAGCCGGCTCCGAAGAACTGAACATCGGGTACTTCGATCACACGCATCGAAAGACCAGGGGCCTCTTTCGGCTGGCAGCCGAGTTTCGGTTCGTCTGGTGTCGTATGGGGCGCCGATTCCATCTCCCGTTCGAGCTGGCGTTCAATACGTATCTGATGTTCGCGATGAGCAGGTGCACTCCTGGCCGAACGATCGAGACGAACCGGTACCGTCGTTGTGACACCATCCCTCTCATAGCCAATGTTGACGTGCGTTACGTTCGGGTCCTTGCCTGCTTGCTGAATGAAGTTGACCACATCGCTCAAGTTATCGACCGGCTTTCCTTCGACCGTGGCGATTCGATCGCCGGGCTTCAGCCCAGCCTCCTGGGCCCCAAGTCCATCAACGACCTCCATGATCCGGACGCCCGCAAAGTCGTTCTGCTGCTCTTCCGTTCCATGAATCTCTGTCTGGGTGATGGTCACGCCAATGCGCGGACCGTTGGCGCGGCTTGAAATCAACTCGAGCTCGCGACTAATGGCGGCAAGGTGAGCGCCGTTTCCTTCGGTTGATCGCCATTCAAACTTCGGCGGAGCCATCGGCACGTCAGGAACTCCCGGCAGATCGGGGATCTGTGGTAACTCCGGGAGCTCAAACGTCGAATTGCGCTCTCCTATCTTCGCCGGAACATCCATCTGCTGCCCATTCCGGACGATCGTCAGCCGCACCGTTCTTCCAACCGGCGTCTCGCGCACCATTCGGCGAAGAGCCATGCTGCTCTCGACACGCGTTCCGTTCCAACCGATCACAACGTCATTTGCAAGAAGGCCAGCCTCCATTGCGCCTGTGCTGTCGAGCACCTTCGTGATCAGCGAACCGTACTCCTCCCGCAGCCCGAGCGTCTTCGCATTATCAGCATTGACCTCGCTGACATTGACCCCCAGGAAACTCCCGCCATTGATTCGAACGATTCGCACCTCTCCCTTCGGCTCAGGTGTGACGGTCGTTTGTGACAGGAGGGGTGGCGCGGCAAGTGCTAGTGCCGCCGCCGCCAGGACAAAGTGCTTCATTCTCCCACCTTGCTGTTGTTGATGAACGTGAATGTCCATTCGACGACCTTGGGGGCGCGGTGGGCTACGCGGAGACTACCGAACGATCACAATCGATCCGGCTGAGCGGCGGCCGATGTCGACCAGATATCGACCGATCGGCAGATCGGGAACCTTGATTCTACTCCCTTCGATCTGGCCGCGGAAAACCTCGCGCCCGGTAACGTCGAACAGGCCTAGGGACGCGCCTTCTGGGGAGAAGTTCCCCTCGAGGAGAAGAAATTCTCCTTCGCGGCGAAACGACGGGCCGCGTGCGCGTGAAGGATTTATTGGGATGTTCGACGTCGTTCCCGAGTCGCGCCAGGCGGTGATACCACCAGATTGCTCGCCGACAAGAACGAACAGACCCTCGGTGAGGCGTGCTACCATCGGCTTTGGTTGCGTTCCTGCAAGGAGAGGTGGGTAGGCGGGCGACTCATCAAAACGTACCCCATCATTGATCCAGAACCGGACGCGACCTACTCGATCAGTCGGATTGGTGCGCCCACCAATAAGGACGTCAATGTCGCCGTCCCCGTCGATGTCATCGGCGAAGGGGGCCGAGTATGCGCCCACGTCCAGCGTGTCGAAGGGAGGGGGAGGAGGGGTGGCCACGAAGTCCTCGTGTTGTGGTGTGCCTCGGTTTTCGAAGTAGAGAATGCGTCCTCCAGCTGCACCGACCAACAGGTCCAGATCGCCGTCCCGATCAAGGTCGACAAGCGCCGGCGACGCGTATCGACCGACTGTGGCCGTGTCCATCAGCCATGGGGTCACAACGAATTCTGATCCAACTCTCTTCAACAACTTCAGGTTCCCCTCGTCAGCGGAACCCACTACGACCTCGCTGACACCGTCGCCATCCAGATCGCCGGACGTTGGTGATGCATTGAACCGACCTGTGAGGGGTGCGTGAACTCCCATTCTTGCCATCCGCGTACGCGCACCATCAACGGTCACGGAATACTCCGTCAGGACGCCGTCTCCGTTCCCGACCAGAACCGAACGACCGCGAGTATCAGCTACGGTACAGGGAGCGGCATACGTACCAAGGTCGAGTTCGCCAGTGATCCCCCCCTGACGGCGCCGCATTGCCGGCATTGTTGGCGAACCCTCGTTGACATAGGGGGTCAGCGCTTCAAGCGCTGAGTTCGGATAGAGGGACGAGACAATAATATCTACGTCACCATCGCCATCGATATCGCCGGCCGCTGGCTGATTGAACCCATACGACTCTACGTCATCGCCGAACCCCCTGAACGCGGTGTCCAGGTGGCCCATACTGAATGACGGCGATTGCCTCGAACCGTCGTTCGTGAAATAGAGGAGGCGCGTCGTGAAGAAATCACCGAACAGGAGATCGAGGTCGCCGTCGCCGTCCATGTCCGCGAAGTCAAGAACGCTGGCACCATGAAGCAGTCGAGGCTCGTCGGCTCGCTTCCTTCGCGCTGTAGACGAGATCACGAGTATGTCCTGGAAACGCGTCGAGGCCAACTCAAATGCCGGGTTCGATGCGTTGCCAACGTTTCGATAGAAAGTGATTGATCCCTCGATGTTCCCGCTGAAGAGGTCGAGATCTCCATCGCCATCGATATCGACGAGCGACGGGACGGTTTCGAGTTGCGTGAAGATGATCGTGTCGGCCCTGACCGTGTCGGCCGCACCCCAAGCCGGCTCCGCAGTCGTCCCAAGGTTTGCATACAAGAGAACCTCGGAGTGACTGCCACCGCTAAAGAGGTCCAGTGCACCGTCGTCGTTGATGTCCGCCAGCCTGAACCATTGAAACACGGGGGCGGAGTCATACGGACTCGGGTACGTTCGAACGAATCGTCCTTCTCCAGTGTTCCGGTACGCTCGCAGTCGCCCGTCAGGGTTCAGAGCCAGCAGGTCGGGTAGCAGATCGCCGCTGACATCCACGAGACCGATTCGCGCGGAGCCCAATCCGCCCGAGAAGGGAGACGACAGTTTCTCACCAGCTCGATCCTCGACCACGAAGGGGTCAATGACACGCTCGAATCTCCCCTGTGCGCCAGCCGGCGTGACGATCGCAACGAATGCAATGAGGCGGAGGAGAAGGGTATGACTGCGAGTGCACACTAGCGATCCAGCGTAATGATGACAAAGGGACGGTCGGTCACGGGGGCCAACTCGATGTTCCGTCGCGGCGGGACATTGTTGTCGATGAGGTGTCGCGAAAGGATCGGCACCCCCGGTCTGGTGAATTGCGAGCCCGACGGTTCCAACGTGACGACAATCCCATAGTTGCCATCGTTCAGGGTACGAATCAGACCTCGCGCGAAGTCCTCGCCGGGAACCTGATAGTGTCGCCCGGGCGCATCTCCCGCCCCATCGCCTGCTCCGTTCGAATCGGTCATTGCCGGATTTCTGAATCTCCCAAGGGGAACGTACTCCGCTACCCTCCCGGACGCGTATCTAATCAACCAGGTCTGGTAGTCCCAGTCCGCGTTGTCCGTGTTTGTTGGGAGTTTCGCCAGTGCGAGTCCCGGGAGGGTGTCCGTAACCACGTCTGTAATGGGATCGCGCTCCATGTTCACGAACCATACACCCCGCACACTGTCATCCGGAGCGTCGGAAGTTGGAGCGTCGAGCACACACCACGAGTAGAGCCTGCCCAGTGAATCTCCGAAGGCCTCGCGGCCGGTCAGCCGAAGGGTGTCGTACGCTCTCGTTTCCGACCCCAGAAAGTCCCCTGCCAGTAGGCGCGGTCCGGGCACACCGGGTGCATCCCCTTCATTCTGGATTGTAAGCAACGCATCGGCGAGGAGCCCTGGATCGACATCCGCCGGGATGACGAAAGCAGCCGGGTTCCCATCCAGCCCAAGCATCGATCCATCATCCTGGACGATGAATTTGCCAATGCTTATGTACGAATCGTCTTCGTGAGGAGTCCCGCTGGCGCGGGGAGCTGCAGGGGGCCTGTTTATCCACAACTCGTAGAAGTACGTGGCCGTCAAGGGGGGGAGATGTTTGGCGACGACGATTGGGTTGTGGCCCGGAAGCAATGGATCGTCGGTGCATCCAACGAAGGAGAGGGTGCTCGCGAGCACGAGGAGCAAATAGCGCATGAAGAACGTACCGTAAGAGTGGGGGAGTGAGGCCGACGCGTGATGTGTCCGCCTAGGATACGGACTATCCGATATACCAACAATCCCATGTTCGGTTACCGGGGGCGAAATGCGAGCGCCCGTTCGAATCCGATCGAACGGGCGCTCACCGAATCAACTCGCGTCGCCTTTGTCGGCTATCGTTGGACGGTCACGCGACCGTATCGGCGCCCTTTTTCCGTTTCAACGATCAGGTGATAGACACCATCGGGCATTGTGCTCGTCTCGATCTGGAGTAGCATCGATCCCTGACCGAATTGACGGTCGATGCGGTCAACCTCACGGCCAAGCATGTCGATGAGGCGCACCGAAACATTGCGGCCAACCTCTCCATCCAGAGGTTCAATCACCGCCGCTATCGGCCCGCGCGTCGGATTCGGAGCAATCACGATTCCCTCCGACGCTTTCATCTCTCCTGGGGCCGACGCCCACTGCCCGACGAGCGCGATCAGCCAGACCGTGTCCTGCCTGTAGACCTTGTCGTTCCCGAGCGTATCGAAACGAATATGCCCGAGGAGGAGGTATGCCTGCTTGATTCCGTCCGTGTTGTCGAACAGCCCGATCTGCAGGTTGAGCTGTTGGCCCGGAGCCAATTCACTAATGCCCGAAACATCACTGGTGAACGACGTCTCGTTGTTCCCGTACAGGTCAACGGCCAGGCCAAGCGTATCGCTTCCTGCATTGTAGAAGAAGCTTGGGAAGAGGGTATCGTACGAAACTCCCTTGGCGCGCTCACCAAAGTTGACCGTGAGGTTGCTCAGCGAGAGCACCAGCAGCGGCCCCCTCTTGGCATAACCGTGTAGCGGAATCGAATCGAGCTCGCGACCGCGCGAATTGTGCTTCAGATAGAGGTAGGCCAGCTTCTGTCCGGTGTCCTTTGGCTGGAAGACAAACCGCGCGTTCCGGCTGATGCTCCCCGTGGGGATTTCAAACGGCGCGTTCCCCTCGGTCATGCGGAAGTCGAACGCATCCGGGCCACCTATCCACGTCGAATCGACGAGAACCGTCGCCGTCCCAGCGTTGTAGAAGATGCGCGCCATCGAGGTATCGACGAATTCACCAAGGGCTACGGTCCCGAAGTTGATATCCTTCAGGGTCGGGTGAACGCGGATACCGAGATCTGGTCTCGGATCGACAGCGTAGGCTTCGAAGTAGACGGATGGCGGCGGATTGTAGCCGTCGTGGATGGCGGTAAACGTACCGAACGACGGCTCCTCTACTGGCGAGTTGTACCGAACAAGGAGATCCTTCGTCTCACCCGGTCCCAGCGTGAAGGGGGGAGCCCCTTCGACGATTGTGAACCGCTCAGAGTTGATTCCAGTTATTCGCAGCTCTTCGACTTGAACCGGACTGACGCTTGGATTGCGATAGAAGTCTCGGATCAATGTGTCGCGATCGATGTTGACATTCACCTTCGGGATGACCGTCAGGTGGGGGCCGATCTCAAGCTTCTTTCCAGGCAGTACGCAAGGCGCGCCGGCAGCGGCAAGGCCGTTGCGGATGACCTGCGCACACTTCGGATGGAACTCCAGGTCCTTTGCGGCGCAGTAACTCATGATCGTCCCGCGCGATTCGTGGACGGCCCCGGAACCGTAGCAGCTACCATTCTCAGCTGCAGCGCATGAATCGATGGCCGGATTCCATGAGCACGAGTGCGTGTGGACCGAACCGAAAATGTGGCCGTTTTCGTGCGACACAACGACCACGTCCTGCTCCGTGCCAAGACGCGTAGTCAGGCTGTAGGCAAACGCCTGGTCCGGCTGGCAAAGGACACTCAGGAATGCGATCCCGATCGGGTTCGTCCAGTTCTTGCCGCTCATGACATGAGCATACGACCGTTGCACATTCGACCTGTTGGCGCGCCAGAAGTCCCGCTCCTGATAGAGGGCCAGCTGCATTGAGCTGCTCTCCTTGTATGGTGACGCAGCGGCAGAGGTATAGATGTTCATGTACCCGATACGCAGCTGACAGTTCATATCTCGCTCGTATATGGCCGATGCCTCTCCCACGATCTGCATCATGTAGTCGGCGGCGGCCACATCGGGATCTGCCTCATCCTTGAACAGCTGACGGAATTCATAGTCACCCTCGTAGGCGCCCGGCACCATGAAGTTGACGGTGATGGGGATCGTTCCAGCAAGAAGTGCCTGATACGATTCCTTCGAGATGCGATGTCCCCCGAGCAGGCCCTCGTTCTCATCGGTGACACCACACCGCATCATGCTAGCGTGGACATCCGAGGTCGCGTATGACACAGCGGCGAGTCGGTTCGCTTGCTTTTGAGCGGCATGATCCGACTGCAGCTGGTACGTTCTCCCACCCATTGTGACCAATCCCACCAGATCCGTCTCGCTGAAGCCGATGTAGACATAGCTATCGTCGTGACCTGAGACCTTACCCTTAAAGAGACGCGCGGTGAGGGGGCGCATAGGGTGCGGCCCGTCGTCGCCCGTCGTTATCAGCGTTGCGTTTGGGGTGAGGATCGAATACTCCGTGAGATCAAGGTCAAGGGCCAGCCCGGGTGCAACGGGCACGGATGCGAGCTGTAGCTCCGGTCCCTCGATCTGCCGGAGGGCCGATAGGTCCACAGAGAGGGGGACGGTTCGCGCTGTGGATGCGAGGTTGGGGATTGCCGCGCGGCTCTTGCGATCGGATTCGGTAATGATCCGAACCCGTGTCGTTTGTGCCAGCACAGGCGCTATCGCTGCGCACATGCCGACCACAATAGTCGCGGTTACCACGGCAAGCCGATTGATACGACGTAGCTTACGTGTCATACGGCAGTATACCTGTGTTTGAATGAGGATTCCGAGCGGATGTAGAGTCGATGGAGGAAAATGCGCTGTTCGGACCCCTGTCGCAAGGGAGATTCGCGGACGCGGGGTGATCCGGCAGGCGGTAAAACTATTGCTTTTTTCCCTTCTGGCGCGCCAGTTCCGTTAGTGTCCCGGACACCGGATAGTGGAAGACCATCACACATCCGGAATGAACCTCGATGGTTACACGACGTGCGACCGATTCGTTCGAAGCACCCTCTCGACCGCCAATGAAGAGCTCGGAACGACGTAATGGCCATGCCAACCCCTCCGTCGTCATGACGGCATGTGGGAGGGGAATCAGACTGATCCTCTCGCCTATCGACACATCGATCGCGATGGCTTCGTGAGTGACGTAAGCGATCGACGCATCGTCCAGGACCTGAACCGACAACGCGCGACCCCATCGTGCAAGCACCGATAGATTGTTGATTGCATGATCGAACATTCCGCCACCCGTTCCAATCGCCGCTAGCCTCTGATACCCTTTCCGGGCAATCCATCCCATGGCTTTCTCAAGGTCGTTGGTATCCTGATCACGATCGACGACGACCTCCACTCCCCGACTACGGAGATCATCAACATCGACCCCGGCGTTGTCGAAGTCTCCAATGACCACGTCCGGACGAAGTGCGTGGCGTTCAAGAACAAGAGCTCCAGCGTCAGCGGCGACAACTGGTGCGTGAGAATCGAGGAGGGCCACTATCAGCTCCCGCGAGGGGGGCGTCCCGCCAAGTACAAGCAGCGGTGTCATCGCCGTGTTCGGGGAAGGGGGGAGATATGAATTGCGAGGACGTCCGTCTGGGCAAGCGCCTGTCGCAGGTCTTCCGGCCGCGCGTACCCATCGGGAGAGAGCCTGCAAACCGGCAGCTCGTAGAACAATTCAGGCGAATCGAACGGGTACGGCCGGAACTGAAACTCCGCGCCATCGCTCCGGAACCCATATCCACCGTACGTTTCTGGTTTCTCCTGACCGAGATCGGTCGCTGCGCAGAACCGAAGTGAAAACCAGTCGACCATTCGTAGATATGAATAGGCACGCTCCACATCCGGATGCGTCAGACCGAGCTTGCTTCGGAGCTCGGCTCGCTGTCTTGCGAACTCGGTAAAGAAGCCCTTCCACTCAGGATCACGCTTGTGGGCGAGCTCGTTGATCGAATAGGCATGGTGGGTGACAAGCAGGCACTCCCAAGGGTCCCTCTGAAGAGCCTGACGAGTGCCGTTGCGCCAGATGCTGATGGCCAGCTCCGGACCGACCGACACGAAGTTGATGGGGTAGCCTGACTCAGGGTCGAGCGTTGGTGCGTCGTCAACATCGATCCATCCATCATCGTGACGACGCGCGGCCGCAATGATGCGCTCGCGCTCCGGGTCATTCGGAAATCCATGATCCGACCAATGCTCCAGCAGGAAAGCGGAAAACGCAGCGTGGTCCTGCTGGCGAATGGCGATTGGGCCCTGTGGGGTCGGGCGGAGGATCATTTGGCCTCCGTGAAGACGACCCTGCGGCCCGATTGTCGAGCCACGACCTCGAGTACGCGCCGTGCCCTTGCGGACGTGGCAAGTAACGCGCTGCTATCTCGCTCCGCGAGCCTTCTCGCCCCCACGAGCGCTTGCTGCGCCGCCTCCTCGGTCAACGCCGGCTGCACGGAGTCTGATCTGGTGGGCATGCGTTGAATGATGCGATCGCGCGACGGCATCCGAGCTATGTCGCGGAGCGATGCCAACGGCGTGGGGAGTTCCAGAACCTCATCCGTGACCTTGACAGATTCCATATCGATCGAGGTTCCGTAGGTAGCGACCGTTCCGATCTGCATGAGTACCGGCGCGCCGCTATCGGCAGGCTGACGTGGGAATGCCGCGATGTCACGCGATGGATGTCCGGCATCTACCACGTGGTCGTCGATCCGAACGGGCCGCGCTCGAACCTCTATTGGAACAGCGATCTCAACCGAGTAAGAGCTCAATGAATCAACGTCGCGCAGTGTCGAGGCCAGGTCGAACTGGTGTGGCGTGTCGGCTGGCCGCGCGTTGAACAAGAGGAGGTATCCCACCACAACGGCACACACGAATAGTGCAAGCAGCGCAAGACCGTTGGTCACAATTGAGCGCGGTGCCTTTAGTCCCCTCGACCGTATGCGCAGGATTCTCATCGCGCCTCCAGTACCTCAACGTCGAAGACGAGTGTTGCATTTGGTGGGATCGTCGGTGGCGACCCATACTGACCGTAACCGAGGCCCGGGGGAACAATTAGTCGTCGTCTACCGCCGACGCGCATGTTCGTCGTGAGACCAATATCCCAGCCCTGAATGACCTCTCCCCGCCCTGCCGTGAATGAAAATGGCTCGAACGGATATCCCCCTCTGTCATATCCGTGCTCGGTCCCTACTGCCTCAATCGACGTGTCGAATAACTTGCCACTCATCAGATAGCCGGCATAGTCCACCTTGACCTGCATTCCTTTCTGAATCAGCTTCCCCTTTCCGGGAAGACGGTCAATGTACCTCAGGCCATCCATTGTGGTCACCGTGTCTTCGGGGAGGATCTTGAGGAGATGCACGTCGAATACCAGGAGGGCGCTGGGTGGAATCGCGCCGCTCCCCTTTGTGCCATACCCAAGCGAAGGGGGAATAAT
The DNA here is from genome assembly GCA_964462535.1 of uncultured Alphaproteobacteria bacterium. Classification (GTDB taxonomy): domain Bacteria; phylum Bacteroidota; class Ignavibacteria; order OLB7; family OLB7; genus CAYWXV01. The sequence goes on along the minus strand of CAYWXV010000005.1, from coordinate 60,203 downwards.
CAGTCTTCGGGACTCACCAACACGCATATTCAGGGCGAACGCCTCGTCCCAGCCCTTGATTACTTCGCCGCCACCCAGCCTGAATTGAATCGGTCGCCTCGATCCGCCCGTCTCGAGTCCATGAATGTTGGCTATGGAGTCAATCGAGGTGTCGAAGACCCGACCGTCCGTAAGGTAGCCGGCGTAATCCACGAGCAGCCTGTCACCCACGGCCGCGATGTCACCATCTCCCTCGCGAATCACAACGTACCGCAAGCCGGACGGCGTTGAGATCGTGTCGCGCGAGGCCGTGGATTTCGACGATCCACCGCACGCTAATACGACGAGCGCCGAAAACAGCATCAACGGCAAGAGGAGAACGCGCATTTCCTAACAGGTCCTGTTGTGTGGAACGACTATTGATTTCGATTGCGTACGGAGCGTCAGCTATTCCTGGCGCTCAATCTTTACATCCTGCAGCTCCGCGGCGTTCAGCCCAAGGCGGAAGTAGTACCCACTGCTTGTACCTCCTGGCGGATACCAGTTGAACGAAAGACTCCAGCAGTGGAGGTCCTTGGTCAGACTGATGCTGGGAACAAGGAATTTCCCGGCATCCAGATTGTAGGTGCCACCCGACGACAGGCGAACAGTTGGCGTCAACGACAGCTCGAGATTCGTGATGATATTCAACGAATGTGGAGAGTATCCCACGGGTTTCGTAGCCGAGAACCGCGGCGAGTAGTTCCATGTAGTGGTAAATCCGATTCTCCACGGTAGGATGAAGTTGGATCGCCCACGCACCGTCTCCCCAAAGAACTCATTGTCGTCGAACGGGATCTGCGAAAAATCGAATCGCGACCTGCGCACTTTTGACGTGTCCGTAGTTACCGGAGTCGGAAGGAGGCCCGCGCTAAAGCCCTGATCGCTAAACGAGGTTGAGACTGACACGCTGAAGGACGTCGTGCGAACCAGGCCACGACCATTCCTGGCAAGCAGTTCCGGCTTGCGCACACCCAACGTGTCGTAGTCGTATATGTCAAACGAACCCGAAGCGGTAAGATTACCGATCTGCCCCAGGTTTGTGCTTGCGGAGAGCGATATCGGGCTCCACCTAATGTTCCCTGGCGCAGCGGCATTGTAGTTGACGCTAGTCGTCAACGACAGCAGGTCGACCTTTCTGTCTGGCAGCGTGTCCCCCTGCGCAATCTTCGCCTGAAATGTCTGGTTCAGACTGAATGCTACCGTCTGGCTACCGAACGTAGGCGGAATGGATGCTGCCGAAACGTCTCCCTCGAAGATTGAATAGGCAACCATTCGGTTGAGGCCCGGGTCGAACACGCTGTCAACATATCCGTATTCGGGCCTCCCAAAGTCGGGGGTGTACGAAAGCGAGACTGTTGGCGTGACGACATGTCTCAATGCCGTAATGCCGAGAATGCCCGGCTGCACAATCCCGTAGAAGCGTGTAGATGCCGACAGACCGAACGCGTAAGACGATGCGCGGCGGAACCCCCCCTCGAATCTCGAAACCACACTCGTACCATCGTTCTCCTTCACGATACGTCGGCGGAACCAGCTCTCCGTGTAGTTCACGGACGGAGTGAACGTGAGATAATCGAATCTGACGGGGAGTGAAATTGTCGGACGATGTGTCACGCCAAAACGTACGTCCTCCGTCTTGAACGTCGTGCTATCAGGTGGAAGGGGGCCAAGGCGCACCCCCTCCAGTTGCACGTTTGTTGAATATCCCAGCGACAGCGAGCGGAGCGGGAAACTCTCGTATTTCGAATCCGAAAAGGGCGTGTAGTTCGGAAGGTTTATACTCAGCGGAATTGACTGCGTCAACTCGTTGTTGACAATATTCTGCGAACGCCTGTACCCGGTCGTTATTCCCAGTCCCCACAGAGTCGTTGTGAAGGAGATATTTGACGCTACCTCCTGACGGGTGATGTCCGAACCCAGGGCGGTGCGATCTCCGACGTTTGTCGAATTTCTGATCGCGTTCTGCGTCGTGAAATTGATGTTGCCACTCACGCTGGAGACGCGACCAATCTTCTGATTGTGCGAATAGTTGACAATCCAGCTCTCATCAAATGGATTGTCTGGATCCGTTCGGGACAAGGCCCACGTCAAATCGAGCTGAGAGCGCTCGAGCTGGATCGAATTGACGCGTCCGCGGAGCGTTCCGCGGACTGTGACGCCACCTTTCATATAGAGATCGGTGGTTGCCAACGCGTCCACGTAGTCATTCCCGGCCCAGAAGAATCCAAGGCCACGGAAAACGACACCACGCGTGGCGTCGACCGTAGGAGGTAGGTCCGGCAGGATGATGCCCGATTGCTTTCCAGAACGGCTGGCGAAGAAGACTCCAAACGGGATAAAAAAGACCGGAACATCGGCTACGTTGAGCGTCACCTGATCCGCGAAGACCTTGTCGTTCTCGACCACTTTCATTTCGGGCGCCGAGAAATAGAAATGTGGATGCGGGGCATCGCACGTGGTGTAGCGTCCGTCTTGAATGTAAACAGTGTTGGGGGCGATTCGATAGGTCTTCTCGGCGAAGTAGAAACCACTTTGGAACTGCGATTCCGCGGCCGTCAAGACCGCACGCTTCGTCTTGAAATTGTACTTGATCTCATTCGCCGTCACCTCTTGCGAGCCGTCCCGGAACACCGGCACTTCCGAGAACTGTCCAGTAGTCGAGTCATAGAATGCACGGGCATACAGCGTCGATCCGTTGAAATCGAGTTCGATGTAGTGTCCCGTTAGTCGCTGGTCGCCGTACACCACCTCGGCGTCACCGTAGAGCAGGAGCCGCCGCCCGACGATATCATTGACGATGGAACGAGCATGGTACGAGACGATCGTGTCGATCTCGGATCGCCTCCCGGTCTCGACACGCATGGAATCCTGGCCGAGCGTGTCAACGCGCGTTCGCGGGACATCCCCTTCCCGGTCCTGTGCGCAAACGTCAATTGCGGTGCAAAGAGCTGCGACGAACACGATGGACGCCATGACGCTTGAGATGACACGCTGCTTGATCATCGCGAACGATCAGATCCTCTTCCTTGGTGTGCCCGGAGGGAGGTCGACAATCATCGAACGATCCGAGTCGATCGTATCGTACGCCTTGTCCACATCGATCGTAACCGTCTGCGTTCCGTTGTTCACCTCGACAATTCCTTTGCGTGGAACCGTGCGTCCCCCCACACGGATATAATCGCTGAACCGCATCGAGAGTTCGACCACGTCTCGTTCGCCTTCGGTTCTCCATCGCCGAAAGTCGACCGCTGCAAGATTCGCTGGATCAATCGTGAACGACTCCTTCGCTCCGCCATGAATCATGGTGTAGCGCATGTTGCCGGAAACCATGTCCGCCTGAAACTCCCCGTCGTTTGGAATATGCGGGAGTTCACCCCGAATCATGGAGACCATCTGTTCATAGTCCAGGTCGATCATCATGAGCTTTGCGAATGTCTCGCGATCCGGCCGCCCTTCGTAGGCGGTCCCTTCCTGGGCGTTGTAGAAGAGAAAGGACTCTCGCGTGGCCGACAGAGCGCCAACCGGAATACTGAATGGACCCGTCAACCCAATCTTCAGCGAGTCACGGCTTCGCGCCAGCGCGTCGAACCACACCGTTGCGGGCACGCCTGACACCTTCATCTTTCCCAGAATATTCAACGATGGGGTGGAGGAATAGCTGTCGCGGAGGCGCTCCAACAGGGCCTTGGCTTCGTCGTTGTCGGCACGCGTGGTGGATCCACTGGAACATGCGGCAAGGGCGAGCCCCAGCGCTGCCGCCGAAAGGCCACTTACGATCGATTTCATCATGGCGTGGGACCTGAGTTCCTATTCTGTTGCTCGTCCGCTTCCAAACTGGAGGTCGACGAATGGGATGGTACATCGGCGTCGAACGGCTGGGTTCCAATCCGTTCCCGGAGATGAGGATTGTCGGGAGCAAGGTCAAGAGACAGACGATAGGCGTCAAGAGCTTTCTCACGCTCTCCACGCGCCTCATATGTCAACCCCAATCGTTCGCAAAGTCGCCCGTTGGGACCACCCAAATCCAAAGAACGTTGAATATACCGAAGGGCGCCATCGAAATCGCCACGAAGGTATCGTATCCAGCCCAGCTCTTCGTAGGCAGAAGCAGATTGCGTGATTGCCGTTGCCCTTCTGAAATGGCGTTCCGCGTCTCGTAGTCGTCCCGTCTCGCGCTCCACGATCCCCAGCAGAATGTACGTCTCTGATCGAGCGCCTGGACTCCGCGCCGCGATTTGCAGAAGTGCCTCCGCCCGCTTGTAACGACGCTGTTCGACGTACGAGCGGAGGAGAGAAGTGACTCTCTCATCTCCCGCATCGGAGTCGATAGCCCTGGCAACCAGCGCGTCCGCGTTTGTTGAATCGTCCGTCATCAGCGCCAGTTGAGCGACGGCAAGCATCTGAGAACGGTCCCCCCATTCACGATCACGCAACAACCCTACGAGATCGCGACCCCAGTCACGAACCCCTACATCGTTCCGCTCCAGTCCGATCTGGAGGGTCGCCGACACAATGTCCATGAGCGATTCGTCAGCCCGCGACCGCTGTCCGCTTCTTGAAAGTCGCTTGGCAACCGGGAGCATCCGCTCCATATGTCCCAGCTCCAGCATGTAAAGAACCACCGCCTGGCTGACGTCAATGTCATCGGGATTCGCGTCGATCAAGCGCACGAGAGTGACGACGGCGCCAACAGTGTCTTTGGCGTTTCGTTGGAGGTCCGCGAGCGCAAATGCGACGACATCATCGTCCGGAAGGCGGGCCGCCAGATAGCGGAGGTGATGAATTGCCCGACTCGGGTCTTCGCTTTCAATCATTCGCGCTAGCTCAAATCGCGCCTGAAGACGGTCGACATCCAGACGAACGAGGGCTTCGTACTGTGCAGCGGAGGCGGCCGGGTATCCACGTTCGCGGAGCAGCTCGGCGAGCATCTCAACGGCATCCGCATTCGTCGAATCGATTCGGACCCCAAGCTCCGAGTGAAACACGGCCGAATCGGATCGACCGGAGAGACGGTATGCTTTTGCGATTGCAAAGTGGATCGTCGAATTGCGTGGGGCGAATTGCAGTGCAATTCGATATCGAGCGATCGCTTCAGGATATAGGCCCCGCATCTGCAGGATCGATCCTTCGATGAAGTTCCGCTCAACAATTCGCTGTTCCCACGTTTGGGAGCGCCGCTCGTCGTTGTGATGGAGATTCGCTTCCTCGTGGGGGCCCGCAGCGGAGGGACCGCGATTCACAACGGTTGTGCCCCTGCTCCCTCCGGCGCAGGCGAGTCCAGTCCCTGCCAGAACGACGCCAATCAGGAGGCGAAACCGGACGATCGTATGTGGTAACCCGGCCCCAATCATCGGAATTCTATCGTGAGGGAATTGCTAGATTTGCTCCCCGCCGCTGCGTGTTAACCCATGTCCCTCGTTTCAGTGGCAGACTGGATACTCCGTTCAGTCGGGAGCCGCCTACGTCTCTTCTGTACAGGTAAGGGCTGCCCGGGACTCGGTAACATAACAACAACCGACTGTCGATGCTCGACAAGCTCCGCGACATAGCCCGACGCTACGAAGAAATTGAAATGAGACTCGGGGATCCGGGCCTCATTTCCGACCGTGTTGCCTATCGTGACGCCATGCGCGAGCAACGGTCTCTTCGTCCGCTCGTCGACGCCTACCATGCGTACGACAAGCTCATGCGCGATCTGGTAGGAGCCGAGGAACTGATGCACACGACCGACGGCGAACTCCATGAACTTGCAGAGCTGGAGTATGCCGAGCTCCGAATGCGGCAAGAGGGAATGGAGGAGGAGATTCGCTTCCTTCTCATTCCTCAGGATCCAGACGATTCAAAGAACTGTATCGTTGAGATCCGGGCGGGCACGGGTGGGGAGGAGGCTGCTCTCTTCGTTGGTGACCTGTTTCGGATGTACTCGCGGTATGCGGACAAACGAGGGTGGAAGCTGGAACCGCTTGACCACACTGAATCGGAGCTGGGCGGGTACAAGGAACTCTCGTTCATGCTGTCGGGTGACGACGTTTTCGGTACGATGAAATTTGAGTCAGGAACCCACCGGGTGCAACGCGTGCCCGAAACCGAGGCGCAGGGGAGAATTCACACGTCCGCGGCAACGGTCGCGGTCCTTCCCGAGGTGGAGGAGGTCGAGGTCGACATCAACCCCGCTGACATTGAAATGGATACGTTTCGCTCCGGTGGGAAAGGGGGGCAGAACGTCAACAAGGTTGAGACCGCAGTTCGTCTGACCCACGTCCCGACAGGTGTAGTGGTTGCCTGTCAACAGGAGCGCTCACAGCTTCAGAACCGCGAGCGGGCGATGAAGATGCTGCGTGCGAAGATCTACGAGATTGAACGTGAGAAGAGAGATAGCGCGTATGCCGAACAACGCAAGGGACAGGTAGGGTCGGGTGATCGCTCGGAGAAGATCAGGACATACAACTGGCCGCAGAACCGGGTCACCGATCACCGATTGGAAGGGGATGCGAAGAACAACCCGCTGAATGAGGTGATCGAAGGTGGGCTGGACGACATTATTACAGCGCTCAAGGTTGCTGATCGGGCCGAGAAGCTCCGCACCGGTGCATCCATTTGAGACGTCGCTCTGCATAGTTATCCGGAAGTCCAACAACGAATCAAGTCCAGGGGCACACGAATGAGATTCGCCACGACCTCAACAGGTATACTCGTCGCAACATCGATGATGCTCGTGCTTTCCGCTGTGGGAATGTCTTCGTGCGGATCGGGTGAGCCATCAAAGGAGGGGGCTGATACTTCGGCGGCCCGCACCGATTCCGCTCGTCGCGCAGACTCGCTGGCCCGCGTCCCATCAATACCCGACACCGTTTTCCCGCAGATACATTACACCCGCCTTCATATCAAGTCGCGTTCGATGCTAGACTCGATCCGAAAGGTGTTCTCCCGAAGCAAACCGGAGAGCGAGGCCGATCCGTTCCGAATTCTCATTACAATGAACAGGAAGGAGTATGGCTACATCCGCGTGGGGGACACCGTGATCATTCCCGACTCGATCGTGAACGATCTCCGCGCGTATTCAGTCTTCCCAATGAAGTACCCGGGTGCGGCAAAGATTCCGAAGATTGTGATGGTATCGAATAAGATGCAGTCGTATGCCTGCTACGAGTATGGCCGATTAATACGGTTCGCCGCCTGCAACACCGGGACCGAGCGGAAGCCGACGTTCCCCGGGAGGTATGCGATGAACTGGAAGGAGCGTCTGCGAATCTCGTCGTTGAATGACAACTGGAAGCTCCCATACACATGGAACTTCCACTATCACGCAGGCAACGCATTCCACCAGTTTACGATGCCGGGGCGTCCGGTCTCTCACTCGTGTGTGCGCCAGTTCATGACCGACGCGAAGTGGCTTTTCGAGTGGGGTGATGCGGCCAAATTGAATTCCGAGGGGCGCGTCATAGAATTCACGGGCACCCCCGTCATTATCATCGACATCTTCGACTTTGCCCGTCCGCGATATGGCCCATGGCTGGACCTCACCTCCAATCGCGATGGAATTCTCGAGCTGCCATCCGATCCAATGGCTGTGGAAGAGGCGCTGATTCCGATGTCGCAAGTGCCGACCGGGGCGCGTGGTGGACTGCCGAATCGTGAACGCTACGTAACTGCCGAGGAGGTGTTGAGATCCAGGGGAATCATCCGGCCGGAGGTGCGTCTGTCGGCATCTATCAACTACAACGCGTTACGAAAGGCGAAGGAGGCCAGAGCGGCAAGGCAGCGAACCTCGAAGCCTGCGGCCGCGACGGCGCCACCGGCGACGTCCCCGGAATAAAGGGGCGTCACATCCGGGCGCGACCCGCGTCAGCCTGATTCGCCCGTGTCGGCTACCCGCTCGAACGTCCTTCTGGCATTCCAGGCCGACTGCTTGACGTGGTACGCGATTTCGGCTCCAACGAGAAAGACGAGGGCGCTGAAGTAAATCCAGAGGGCCGCTGCGGCGAAGTATGCGAAGCCGCCATACACTCGACCGATCGTCCCAAACTCTACCAGATAGAAGCCAAACAGGTAGCGTGCTCCCTCCCACAAGCCGGCGCTGACGAGGGTCCCAACCACAATCACGATTTTGTCCTGGCGCTGATACGGAACGAACCTGAAGATGGCCCAGAAGATCAGGAGATTCAGAACCCCAATAGTGATTTCGCCGAGGAGCCAGTCGAACCCGATCAAGTCGAACGGTAGCTGATTCGCCACATTCTCAGTGAACGATCGAACGATTCCAAGTAGTGGACCGGTCACGATCGACAGGAATACAAGCAGGCCGAGAATCATGATTCCCACGATGTCGTAGAGCTTGTAGATCAGGAAGTTCTGACGCTCGCGACACCTGAGCACTTTGTTCACGGCTACGCGTATGGCTGACGCCAGCGCGGACGAGCTCCAGAGCACGCCGATAATTCCAAGCAGACCGGCGATACCGCGATTCGACACGATGTTGTCGACTTGCGTTCGAATAGCGTCGATGATATCCGCACGGTACTCTCCAGACACGATCAGCGACGACGCATACTCGTTGAGCTGCGCTACCACTGACTGCGAGTCAAGTATGTACCCAAGGACGTAAAGGATGACCAGGACGGTCGGGACGAGGGACGTGATGATGTTGAAAGCGATGCCCGCTGACAACATGTAGATATGGTCATCATCGGATCGGAAAGCGATCTGCAGAATTGTCCGCCACAACCACCGAAGCCACTCAACCAGTAACTCGAGCAAAGACTGTGGCGTCTGCCTGCGCAGCCATTCGAAGGATGTTCGCAATGAGGTAATAACCGCTGGCATAATCGCCCGGCTAGCGTGACAGGTCAATCACCTTCATCCCCGAGGGGGGCGTAAAGGAGAATGATCCGTTGTCGATACGAGGTGTGTAGTTAGCCGAAGTGATCCTGATGCTTACCGTCCCGAGTGACTCACTCTTCACATCGATCCGGTGGAATCGAGAGGTCGCCTTGTCGATGTACAGCGTCGCCTCTGTAACATCGGCGATACGTGGGCCGGTGCCGGGAACACATTTCACGATCCACGTGCTCTTCCCGTTCACGGTGGACGATCCGGTCAGGCTGGTGGCATACGAACCCGGGAACGACGTCAGAATCTGTTCGGGAGTCAATCGGTCGCTCCCCTTCGCAGCCCTGTTGACAACTACCTGGTTCCGGTCTGCAAACACGGTCCACGTCTTCTTCCCATCGCTTATGATCGTCTGCTTTGGAAGTTCCAGACGATATCGATCTCCCGACGCGTACATCAGGCGCCCAGTCATGTTCGTCCCGTTCCCGGTCTGGACGAACGAGACCTCGGCCGACGTAGTGGCCGCATAGACGTTCTTTACCTGCCTGACTATTTCCCGGACGTCTCCTTTCTGGTGAACGCTTCCGGAAATGGAGCTGATCAGGGCAAGTGCTGCTGCGAGCGTTGAAACAAGGCTGGGCATATCAATGTGTTCGAGATCGTGGAATTGCGCTAACCTGCGGGTGGTACGACCCACGCACCTCGGGAGGCGTTTAACGACCGGACGAAGGTACGCTCCGTTGTGCGAACCGTCAAGGTCGCAGTTGGGCTGATGCCCAAATCGTCGTTACGTCCGGACTGTCGATCTGGTCGTCACCCGAATCAGCGACGCGGGATCGATCTGTTCTATTCCGATGTTCGATACCGAGACCACCAACGATCCCTTTCCACAGAGAATGCCGCAGTTCAATGTTCAGGCGAGCGCCACGCCCACCGAGAGTGAGCGGCATGGACCGCCCGCGGTAGGAAGGGGCAACGTCGTAGATCGTCGCGGGGCTCTCAGCGTCGAACAGGGCCACTCGGCCCCTCACCTCAAACGCAGACCCCCACCGGTACGCGACCGATGCGGCTGCTGCGCTAGCGATCCCCCTCCGCTCGCCAGCCTGATCAACGAAGCTGAGCTGCAGGTCCGTTCCGATGCGCACCGGTCCGTTCCACCATTCCGATCTGTAGCCGACATGGGCTCGGATCTCCTCTCGGTCGCGGAGTCTGGAATCTGGGGACGACGAAGCGGCTGCAGGGGTGGTCTCCAGTCTGAGGGTGACGCGCCGGAGTGCGCTCGTTTCCCGTTCAGTTCTCGTCAACCCGACGTATGTAGTCATACCGCCAAACGGTGCGGACGATCCCACCGACATCTCGCGCGAACCGACCGAGACTTCGGTTAGCTCGTACCTGGAAGCCCGCCACGACCCAGCAACCATCCATTCCATCCCCTGACGAGGGAGGCTGGCGCCTCCGGGAATGACGATCCTCGCGTCATTGATCACATAGCGGCCTATGCCTGCGACCTCTGCACGTGAGCCGACGGGGAGAAGAATCCCTGCCGTCGCGATAACGCATCGAGAAACCACCAGGCAGCCTGTTCGTGCGAGGCCGTTCCCGACTCTGTGCCACAGTGATCCACCGATGAACTCCCCGGCAGCTGAGCCTACGATCGGGAACGTCGAGCGCCGCACCCAACGCTGTGTCTGAATGTCGGCCCCCCAGCGCCGCCTCTCCCATCGCGCGGCAACGACGACTCCCTCCTCATGCACACCCCCTGCCCGTCTCAACTCGGATCGCGTCCTCCGGATTCCATCCGTGGAAATGTCGGTCGGTGATGAGGCCGCTGATGCGTAGTCTCGCTCCGTTACGCCTATGTCAATGTTTGGCACCGTCGTCCTGCCATACGCTGCCCCAAGCCTTAGAAGTATGCCACGGAGAAATCCGTCTTCCGAAAATGAGGGCGATGCTCGTGCCACTGGAGTCCCGGGGATCAGCAAGCGCCGTATTACATCGGCGCTCGAGCGGAGGAGCGTGCCGGTCGCAGCAGGCGTCGTAACACGGTAGTCGCCCACCAGAAGCCCCCAATCGGCCTGATCGACGGTGGCCGACACGCCGACGCTCCCACCGCGCCGTCGAACGACAGAGTCGCCGAGGCTGTCCCGGCTCGTCACGACGCTGCCACTATAGGTGTAGCCGAGCGTGTCGTCGAAGAACCATGGCTCCCACGAATCCTTGCTGCCGCGAAACGCTATGGTAGCGACGCCGGAGGCCAGGACACCTTCCAGGCGGGTTGACAACGCGGACCCGACGAATCTCGTTCCCACGGTTATCGTGTCGGCGGTGGCCCGTCCGCTCGTCACGCGCATCACCGGATCCCGCGCGCCACGTCGTGGGGGTAGAGCGATGCCAGCTTCTAAATTGAAGTGCGCAGTCGCCGGCTTGTCATGCCGATGGCGAGGGAGTCGGGTATGAATTTGCAATAGCCTCAGCGTGGCTCGATCGATCTCCAGGGCATGTCGAACCTGCGTCCACGTTCGCACCTCCCCGCGATCAATTGCATCCAACAACTCAGCCGCAAGCCCGATTCCCATCCCGGGCAACCGGGCGAGTTGATCCACGGAACAAGTGCCGAGGTCGAGGGGGCGGAGTTCGAGCTGCAGAAGCTCGTCACTGACGTATGCGTCAAGTGTGTCCGTCTCAATGTCGTCCTCAACATATTCCTGACTCCACACGCAACTCGCGGAAACACAGAGACAGAGGAAGACGAGAAGGGGAGCAGGCGTGAGCGGGGAGAATCGAAAGCAGTGGGTGCTCATGACTGTCTCCTACAAGGGTGTGACGATGCCAAGGGATAGTCCGTAACCGATGGATGAAGACATCGCCAGGGCAACATCGACCATCACGGGTCCCGTAACCACGGATGCCCCCACACCAAAACGGTCCATTGGGAGTTCGACACTTCCATCGATAGAGAGATGGTCGGCGACGCGATGACCAACTCCGACGGTGGCGGACCGTTCACCGCTGGTTGCACCGTGAAGGCCGACGCGCAACGATGATGCATCATCGAGGCTGTACTCCCAACCAATCGCCAGTTCATGAGATGTGGCGCGGTGTTTATCGTGAATGGCCGACCAGCATCCGCCGACGTTCAGGCTGGGCGTCGGCGAGAGGGTCGCGCCAATCCGCAAGCGAGATTGGACAGTGACGCCAGCCGCTGTAATGCTAACAGCTCGAGCTCCAACATCGACCCCAAGTGCTACGTCACGTGCCAGGACATGTCGGAGGCCCACGTTCAACGTCGCGTCGCAGTAGTCGCGGTACGACATACCCGAGAGCGCCAGAAGGCAATCGTGCTCAAGCAGACGAATGGGCGATGCGACGCCACCGCTGGTCGCTTCGGGCAGGGCGGATGCCCATCGTGTTGACCAGACCATCAGCATCGGCTGGTCGGCCGACTGAATACATGCCGGGTTGATCAGCCCGCTCCAGGGACTGTCAGTCGCGGAGACCGATGAGCCATTCGCGGCGGTCTCCAGCGGTGTTGGTTGCCCGTCGCAAACGACGAGCGGAATGGCGAGGATGAGTGCTCTCAGCACACGAAGTGGAGGTCTCATGGTGTCGTATCTCGGTTGTGGTGGTCTGTTCGACGCTTGTGCGTCGACTACGGCGTGCACCAACCAGGCGAATGGTTGTGGACGCGGCTTGAGAACATCGCTATTATGGCGCGGAATGGCAAGGCAAGGAGACGCCCTTGCCGTTTTCACCCGGATCGGATAAACTTGCGCACTACGCTCAGCGTCGACCCTTCCGTATCGTCGCGCGGCACACCCGGCCGCCAAGTTTCAGCTCGATAGAATAGGATCCAATTCAATGCGAACTCTCGTTGCCTCGCTCGTCTGCTTTCTTATCACGCACCTCGTGCTTCGGGCTCAGGAGATTGATGCCACCGTCTCTGTCAGCTACGACCGGCTCTCGTTAAACGGCCAGAGCGAGGTGAGCGGCTTTGCCGATGAGCTGAAGAGGTACGTGGAGTCGATCCGATGGACCAATGATGAGTGGGAGGGAGAGAAGATCCGCATGAACTTCAACGTGGTCTTCACGGGCGAATCAGGGAGTGGTGATTATGGTGCGACGTTGGTGGTTGGTAGTCAACGGGCAATCGGTGGCTCCGACAAGCAGTCGCCGATGATGAAGATTCTGGACAACGCATGGAGCTTTCAGTATGTCCGGAATCAGCCATTCATACAGGACCCGACCCGCTACAACGACCTGACGGGACTGCTAGACTTCTACGTGTACATCGCGATTGGGCTCGACTTCGACAGCTACTCACCAAAGGGGGGGGCGGCTATGTACGAGCAGGCTCGTTTGATCTCGCAACGGGCGCAGATCGTCAACAATGTTGCCGGATGGACAGCGGACGCCGCACCTGGTGCCTACACTCGCATGAACTTTATCAAGGAGTTGACGAACCTCCGGTACGAGCCTCTGCGACTCTTCATCTACAACTACCACTACAACGGACTCGACCTCCTTGCAAAGAATCGGACGCGCGCACTCGACTCACTCAACGCCTTCATCAGTGATCTGGTCCAGGCCGTTGATCGTCTTGTGGAACCGAGTACAATCATTCGTGTGTTGAATGACACAAAGAACCTGGAGTATGCCGAGCTGTTCAGAGACTACCGAGATCCGGACGGTCTGATCTGGCGAAAGCTGATCTACCTGGATCCGTCACACAAGCAGATCTACGACGCCGCGCGGTAGCAGGCTGGTGCGTAACCCTCGGACCTCGAGGCTGTTTGAATCGCGCAAGGTCAAGGCGCGCGACGACCGGCGAATGAGACATACCGGAGGTACGCCGCAGTGAGGTATGAGGAGCGGAGCGACCGCATATTGCAGGAGCATCCCAGGTCTGCGCCTGCCTGCCGTGTGATCCTCCTAACTTCTCTTTACATCTGAAGCGCAACCATCGCGCTCATTGTCGTATGTGACCCCGCACAGATTCAACACCACTTACAGACGGAGTTTACGACAATGAGAAAGCAGCTTCTGGTACTGGCCATGCTTCTGGCGGGATCACCACTCCTTGCACAGAACGTCCTTTTCGATGGCACGGTTGACATGGGTGGCTACGGCGGACCATCGGTGCGTGTCGGGCAGTTTAACGATCAGACGGGTCTGTTGGTCGGCGGAGCCGGCGGATGGCTGATCGATCATCGTCTCACCGTTGGACTTGCCGGCTACGGTCTCGCTACGATCGTCGAGCCCAATGTCCCCGGTAGAGATTCGATGCGAATGGATCTTGGATATGGCGGCGGTTACATTGACTATCAGTTCATGCCGGATAACGTCGTCCACCCGGGCGTTCATGTCCTGGTCGGCGCAGGCGGGATGAACTACGGTCGACGCGCGACGCATCACGAAGCGGGGAGTACTTCATACGAGTCGACAGATGCATTCTTCGTGGTGGAGCCGGGCGTTTCGGCAGAAGTGAATCTGCTACGCAACCTTCGGCTGTCGGTCGACGCCAGCTATCGGTTCGTGAACGGCATTGACGATCCGGCCAGCAGCGACGAAGACCTCTCGGGACCGAGCGCAGGCTTGACACTGAAGATTGGTTCGTTCTAACATAGATGCGTGGGGGAGTGTGGCTGCAGGCGTGTACGTTCGAAGCGGGCCACGAGGTTGTACCTCGTGGCCCGCTTCATGATTTACCCGTCACCGCAACCACAGATGAGACAGCGGGTCGATGGTACGACCCGATCACTCGGCGACGTGGATGGCGGGGAGAGCAACCGCTCCGTCGGGTGTCATCACGCGGACAACGTAAATGCCGCTGGGCACATTGGAGAAATCGATGTCGAGTGCACTCGTTCCGATGTTTCGGAACCCACCGTCGATCGAGAGCACCTCTCTTCCATCCAGCGTGTACATTCCGACGCGAACCACGCCAGGTGCTCGCAGGTTGATCACGGCGTTCGTGCGCGCAGCGAACGGGTTCGGAACCAACGATGCCGACGGCGCAACGGGGGGTGTGAGCGCCACCCCGCTTTGAGCGTAGTACTGCCGCGCCCTTTCTGAAGCGATGCGAATCGAGTCCAGAGACGTCGATGCGAGAATTGCGAACCCGACCTCGACGGAACCACCTGCAGGAATAGAAAGCTCACTGTACCCGATCGTCATCGCCATGTCGTCCCTCGTGTCGCTCGTCACGACGCCCGACGACATCGTCTTCCATTTCCTACCAGGAGTGAAATCGGAGATGACACCTTCGTCGAAATTGTTCACTGCGTAGAACGACGGTGTTGCATCTGACAGGAGCGAGGCACCCACCCACGTTCCTACAGGTAGACGGGGGTCGTGCATCGTGCCCATCCTGCGTTCAGCATCCCAGTCGACGCGATCGTTCGCGCCGCTCGAACTAACGTCCCAGTCGATATACAGCGCACAGTGGAGGTTCATCAGTGGCGCGTTTGTCGTATTCGTCAATTGGTATCGAACGATCACGAAGTTCCGAGCGTCGTCGGCCCGGTATTGATACGTTCTCATACGCACGTCAACGCCGACCAGCGAATCCAGCGGTCGATGACGATCGTCGAACGCCGCCACGCCGGTTTCGACGGAGGAATCGGGGGTAAACGTCAGGTCGTACCTGGACGCGAACCGGAAGCCGTCCTGGACGCCGCGCGATGTTCCGCCAAGCCTTACCACATCGGAGATGCGGGTTGAATCGAGTGCGATCATCAAACCTGAGTGATACAGGAGATTCAGACCCCCACGGTATGCCATCCCATCGCCTTCCGTGCGATTGATCCCATTGAACCCCATGTTGCCGTTGCTGTTGAAGGTCAGTGAAACGTCGTTGTTATCGGTGGTCTTCCAGGTCGGAGCGACCGGGATCGTGACGAATTGATCGTTCGACCTGTCGGGCGTTATCGTCGTGAAGCGAATAATGATGTTGCTTCCAATTGGGGCCGTAGCCGGAATGGTCAGAGAGAACACGGAGTCGCTTGACGTCCTCTCCTCGCCAGAGGCCATTCCACCAAGCTCGAGGCGAGTCCCCGAGATCACAACATTAACTGGGTCGACGGGCACCGCGACGGTCGTCACGATGGGTGAGGAGGCGAGGTAGTTGCGGACGGTAGCGCGGATTCGAATCGTCTCACCGGGTTCATACAATCCGTTCGAATCACTCTCGATGATGTCGTACGTCCTCACTCGAGCCGACTGAATGTTCATCCCAACGGAGAGCGCGTTCCCGACATTCAACCTTCCCGCTCCCATCTTCTCGGCGTATGGGGATTGAAGCGATCCGCGGTTGTCGTCGGTCGACGCGCGCAGCAATTCGGCGAGTGTCGACAGGTCAAGGTTCGGGTATTTGAGCCGCAACAACGCGGCCGCACCGCTTACGAGCGGGGCGGAGAAGGACGTGCCCGAATCGTAGACGTAGTCACCCGTTCCGGTCGACAGAATGTTCTCACCCGGCGCAGAGAGGTCGACTCGGTAGCTGTAGTTGCTGAGGGAGGACTTGTCGTCATTCTCCTTTGTCCATGCCACGGAGATAACGCCTGGGTAGCTGGCCGGATAGTAGAGTTGATCCCGGCCGTTGTTACCACACGCGGCGACGACGAGAGCGCCATAGTTCTGCTGAACAACGCTCATGACCTCTCCCTCGGCTCGCGACCTACCGGGACCACCAAATGAGCAGTTGATAACCTTCGCCCCCATCTTTGCAGCATAGAGAACACCTTCGGCCTCGTGAGAGAGCGCGGAACCGGGGGAGTCGTCGGTGATCTTGACGGCCATCAACCGAACGCCGTACGCTATGCCAGCGACTCCGATCGCGTTGTCGCCGACCGCGCCGACGCACCCAGCGGTCATCGTACCGTGGTCCTGATTGCGGTTGTAGGGGTCGTTGTCGGGTGATACTCCGTCGACGCCCGGGAAATCCCATCCCCACGAATCATCTACGAACCCGTTCCCATCGTCGTCTAGGCCGTTGGTATCCCTTCCATTCCCTGTTTCACCCGGGTTCGTCCACATGGCAGCCGCCAGATCCGGGTGCGTTCTCTCGATACCAGCATCCACCATCCCGACGATGATCGTCGAGTCTCCGCGCTGATAGTCCCATGCCGAGGTCGCTTGTACTCGCTCCAGATACCACTGCGATGCGAGACGTGGATCATTGGGCGTGTAGAGGAGCTCGCGCCGATATACTGGCTCCGCATATTCGACCCCGTCGAATCGACTCATTCGAGCCGCGACGACATGAGGATCCGCGTCTCCATCGTACTCGATGACGAAAATCCGCCGCAGAGACCATTCAACAGACTCTTCGCTACTCCGTTGCTTGAAGAGAGGCAGGCGGTAGGCTATCAGCTCGGGTTTGATCCACGGTCGGACTGTGCGTACGGTTATTCCGTATTCGGAGAGGTCCCGTATCACACGCGTCCAAATCGCCTCAGATCCGCCTGTCGAAGGACGGATCTTCGCAAGCACGGCCCCTGGTTCCGCATCATCGTCCGTCCCCGTTTTCGTAAGCTGCCCGAACGCAGCTCCACTTGCCACCATCGCCAGCAGGAGGATGCAGAAAAGGTGAATCGTCGTACGTGACACCATGATCGTGAATACCCAATGTGTTGATCGTCGAACCGAGCGGGCCAATCGAATTTGCCTGCTCGTTGCCGGCCCAACGTGGAGTTGCCTTGTGCTTGGAAACCAGGTGGTCCATCTCGTCCGCTATCCGATGCACGTGAGCGACTGCTCATTCCCGCCAGGCTTGCCCAGCGTCGTACATCAGATTCTGCGGACAACGTCGAAACGCGTTCGTCCCCTGTTGATAGATACCCGCCGTGCACCGAATCGTCACACCGGCTCGTAAACGTGCGCTAGACAATGCGCCATCGGGCCGAAACAATCGTGTCATCTGACCGAGTTGATTTGAAGCGTCGTGTGAGCGTAACGATCTTCTGGCCTGCACGGTCCCGGCCTCACATACAACCACCATACTGGCAAAGGTATCCGGTGCGAATGTTCCGCACGTGCCGATCCGAAAATGTCACCTGTGCCCACGTGTCGCAAGGGTCGATACCTGACTCACGAAGCCCTGCAGCGTAGATGCCGTCGGGCGCGGAGTAGCGAGGGTCGAAGCGCGGGTGGGGCCGATCGTGACAAGCCGTAGCTCCATCATGGTCAACTGAACGATTGTGTATCTTCCGCGCTGAATATGGGCGATAGGGGCGTTCTGAACCAGACATTCCCTGTGCGCCCCCGCCAAGACACCAGCCATGCCAATGCAGTACGATTTCTCCGTTGCCGGTGCCGGCATTGCCGGGCTTACTGTTGCGCGTGCACTTGCGAAGCTGGGTGCTCGTGTCCTGGTTATCGAGCAGGGCACACCGGGGCAGGGGGCGAGCTGGGCGGCCGCTGGAATGCTGGCACCGCTGATCGAAGCTCGTCTGGAGGAGCGACCACTTGCAGAGTTCGGTCGTTGCGCTCTCGACTACTATCCCCCCTTCGTCGACGAACTGGAGCGCGAAACCGGAATTGACATAGGGTATCGGACTGAGGGGACGCTCTTCGTCGCTGTTGATCGCGATCAGCTTTCTCTGCTGCGCCATTCATTTCAGGAGCAGCAGCGGCTAGGGTTGCCAGTAGAGTGGAAGACGGGATATGACATTCGCGACATGGAGCCCTACGTGGCTCCGGGTATTCCAGGTGGCATCTTCTCCACCCACGATCACCAGGTGCATAATCGTAGGCTGATCGACGCCCTCCTTGTGTCCTTGCGGCAACACGGCGTGGAAGTAGCGTCCGGTATCGGTCCGGTATCGATCCTTGCAGCGAACGGACACGTGTCGATCGAGACATCGGGTAGCACGTTTACGTCCGCGCGCGCCGTGATCGCTCCGGGGGCAGACAACAGGCTTCTCAACCAGATTGACCCGGAGCTGGGTCATGCACTTCGACCTGTCAAGGGACAGATACTTCGTCTTGACCAGAGCCACTTCCAGGTCATCACGCACGTTGTTCGAACGCCCGAAGTCTACCTTGTACCCAAGACCGACGGTACGATTGTGGTTGGTGCCAGCAGCGAGGATAAGGGATTCGATTCGAGCGTAACCGTCGGCGAGGTGTACGAACTCCTCCGCTCCGCGCGTGAATGCGTGCCGGCCGTTCACGAACTCCCGCTGATCGAGACTCGAACCGGGTTTCGACCTGCAACCGTCGACCACTTGCCTATGTTGGGGGAGACCGACATCCCAGGTGTTTACGTCGCTGCGGGTTACTACCGGCACGGAATATTATTTGCGCCATTCGCCGCCGAAATCCTCGCGGCTCATCTTCACGGCTCCGTCACATCTCCGTGGCTCGAACAGTTCACACCCGCCCGCTTTCATGAACGTGCTTCTTAACGGATCACCGGCCTCAATCAGCCCTTCGAGCATTTCTCAACTCTTGATGGATAGGGGGATCGATCCATCCAGGCCCGGTATTGCCGTTGCTGTCAACGATAGGATCGTGCCGCGCGCCGAGTGGCACGCGAAGATTGTGGAGGAGGGGGATAGAATCGAAATCATCACTGCCTTGCAGGGAGGGTGAAACGCATGAGCATCGACGCCCACACCGAACTTGATACCGGTCAAGCGCCGGGGAGTGCCGTGGATCGACTAGAGCTTGCCGGGAGGTCGTTTTCTTCACGCCTCCTATTGGGGACCAGTCGGTACCCGAACCCGGAGATCATGCTCCGGTCGATCGAAGCCTCGGGGACCGAGATCTTGACGGTGTCGATTCGCCGGCTCAATCTGTCCGATCCGTCATCTCAGTCCGTCCTTGACTACATCGATCGCGATCGATACGCGCTCCTTCCAAATACCGCCGGCTGCTACACAGCACGGGACGCGATCCTCACCGCCCAGCTTGCGCGTGAGGCCCTTGGGGTTGATCTCATCAAGGTCGAAGTCATTGGGGACGAAGACACCCTTCTACCCGATTCAGAAGAGCTCCTTCGGGCATGTTCGGAGCTTGTAAGTCTAGGTTTTCAAGTCCTGCCGTACTGCAATGATGACTTGATCACATGTTTGAAACTGCAGGACATGGGCTGCGCGGCAGTAATGCCACTCGCTGCTCCGATCGGGACCGGACTTGGCATTCGGAACCCTCACAATCTGGTTTTGATACGCGAGCGCATGCAGATTCCTATGATCGTTGACGCCGGGATTGGCACGGCCAGCGACGCGGCACGGGCCATGGAACTTGGTGCCGACGGCGTGCTATTGAACACGGCCGTGGCGTCGGCGCATCACCCGGTGGAAATGGCTCACGCAATGCGTCTTGCAATAGAGGGGGGGCGTAGGGCCTGGAGAGCGGGCAGAATGCCGACCAGACTCTACGCACGCGCGTCGTCACCGACTGAGGGAATGATCGATGTTGGTCTTCCCGAGTGACGTCCGCATCATTTCAATTGCGTCGACGCTTGCGGGTGCGGAGCGGATCGTTGCCGCGGCTGCGATGATCGGCAACGTTCCCATCGGGTTGATGCTCCGCGATCCCGAACACGACGAGGTAAAGGTGAGGGGGCTGGGCGCTGGTATGGCATCACGTCCTCTCCCCCCGAACGTCTTCTTGGGGGGCAACGCCTTCCTTCTCCCCAATGCAACGTTTCTCCACCTCCCATATTCCATGATTGCTCATGTTCCTACGTCCGTCCGTTCAATCCCGATTGGGCTCTCCGTTCATTCGACGAGAGAAGCTGAGCATGCCGTGAGTATGAACCCGTCATATCTGATCGCGAGTCCCGTGTTTCCGACGCCATCGAAGCCTGGCCACCCCGGGATCGGGCTTGACGGGCTCAATGGCATCGTGAATGTCTGCTCGGCCCCTGTCTACGCGCTAGGGGGCATCACAGAGGATAGAGTCTCGAGCGTGATCGAAGCCGGGGCGCACGGAGTCGCTTCCGTTGGCCTCTTCGCCGCTACTGTGGCCGATGTCGCGGCCAGACTGCTGGCGGTGAGTGGATTGATCGAGCGAGGTCACGAACAACGGGGGGGAGGCCAGGTCGCAAAGGCCGGGAGGGGCGGCGCGTGAAAGTAGTGCTGACGATTGCCGGGAGCGACTCGGGTGGAGGGGCGGGAATTCAAGCGGATCTGAAGACCTTCGAGGCCCATGGGGTCTATGGCGCGACGGTGGTGACCGCTCTTACCGCCCAGAATACGCTTGGCGTTCAAGCAACGGTGCCGACGTCCACCGAGATGGTTACGCGCCAGCTCGAATCGGTCCTGGACGACTTTCCGGTTGCCGGTGTCAAGATTGGAATGCTCGCCACTACAGCCAACGCTGAAGCGATCGCCGCATTTCTGGACAATCTTCCGCGAACTGTTCCCGTCGTGCTGGATCCGGTGATCCGATCCTCCTCTGGAACGCCTTTGCTAGAGGAGGAGGGCGTGTCCGTCCTTGTGACGAGGCTGATACCACGCGCGACCCTCGTGACGCCGAACAGAGCTGAAGCCGTGCTACTCGTTGGTGGATCAGCGGAGGATGCGACAGATCCTGAGAACCTTGCGCGTCGCCTCCGTGACATTGGAGCCCCTTCGGTGTTGGTTACCGGTGGTGACTCTCCCACGAACGGCCTCGTCCTCGATCTTCTCCTTAGTGAGTCCACGTCGTATGCGTTTACCAATCCTTACCTGACCACGCGCGCGACACACGGAACCGGTTGCACGCTCTCCTCAGCCATATGCGCAAACCTGGTCCTTGGGTATACGATTGTTGAATCTGTCGCGAGAGGGCGTGATTACACATTCACCGCAATTCGCCGGGCACCTGGACTTGGGCGGGGAAAGGGGCCGTTGATGCACCGCAGCGGCGGATACGACTAGCCGGTTTTGTCTGGCCCACGAGGACGTCGATTCCGATATTTGCCCCCCATGTCGAATGCCCTGCAACCCGGAATACGTTTTTCCGTTCCGGCTGACCTTCCCGCTCTGCACACTCTCATTTGCGAACTGGCCCGATACGAACGTCTTCTTGACGCCGTCGATTCATCGGAACAGGATCTTCACGCGGCCCTCTTCGGTCCCGACCCATGTGCCGAGGCGCTGGTGGCTGAATGTGACGGGATTGTTGTCGGATTCGCACTTTACTTCAAGACGTACTCGACCTTCCGCGGTCGCCCAGGGATCTACCTGGAAGATCTGTTCGTGCTTCCGGAATACAGGGGACGAGGGCTGGGACGTGGGCTCCTCGAGAGTCTGCGTGGATTAGCCGCCGAACGCGCGTACGGTCGAATGGAATGGAGCGTCCTCAACTGGAACGAACCCGCTATCCGGTTCTACACGATGCTTGGCGCCCAACCGATGGATGAGTGGACGGTCTATCGCATCAGTATCCCGAATGGAGAGCATTATCGGTGACCCTCAAGTTGCGACCTGGACTGGGCGTCAAGGGAGCGAGCGGGCAATCCCTATCAGCAATAGCACACTTCAGATCATACACACAGTAATCCGGATATCATGAACCGATTCACGCGATCGATCCTTGCGGCCGTTGCCCTTCTCCTTGTGGCGAATGCCGCAATGGCACAGAAGGTCGGGGATCTTGGTGACAAGCTGGGCCTCGATCCGGCGGTCCGCACAGGGAAACTCCCCAACGGCCTGACCTACTTCATCCGTCGAAATGCAAAGCCCGAGAAGCGCCTTGAACTGCGCCTCGCGGTCAACGCCGGCTCCGTGCTCGAGCGTGACGACCAGCAGGGGCTGGCCCATTTCGTTGAGCACATGGCTTTCAATGGAACGAAGAACTTCCACAAGCACGACCTCATCAACTTTCTCGAGAGCATTGGCATGCGGTTCGGGGCCGACCTGAACGCCTACACGTCGTTTGACGAAACCGTCTATATGCTCCAGCTCCCGGCCGAGGACCCAAAGGTCATCGACAAAGGAATGCAGATCCTGGAGGACTGGGCCCACAACGTCTTGATGGAGGACAAGGAGATCGATGATGAGCGGGGCGTGATCATGGAAGAGTGGAGACTGAGCAGGGGTGCGGGGGCCCGCATGCGGGACAAGACGTTTCCTGTGATGTTCCAAGGATCATCGTATGGCGTACGGGTTCCCATCGGCCTTCCGGAGGTGATTCAGAACTTCAAGCACGATGTGTTGCGCGAGTTCTATCGCGACTGGTACCGGCCCGACCTGATGGCCGTCATTGTGGTTGGTGATTACGATCCGGACAAGATTGAGGCGATCATCAAGAAGCATTTCGGCTCGATTCCGGCCGCGAAGAATGCTCCAGCCAGACCCAAGGTGGCGATACCCGACAACAAGGGGACCCTGTTCGTTGCGGTCACCGATCCTGAGGCACGTGGATCGGATGTCAATGTCTACTTCAAGCACGATCCCGTGTCGCACGTTACGGTGGGTGATTACAGGAACTCACTTATCGAGCAGATGGCAGCATCGATGGTGAACGATCGCCTCAATGAGATTGCTCGCTCCGCCAACCCACCATTCCTGAACGCTCGGGCGGGGGTCTGGGAATTCAACAACGCCAAGCGTATGATGAGTCTCACGGTCACCGTCGAGGACAACGGGCATCTTCGTGGATTTGAAGCGGCCCTGACTGAGCTGGAGCGGGCGCGTCGCCATGGATTCACGCAGGGGGAGCTGGATCGAGCTATCGCAGACCTGCTGACGAACTACGAGAGCTACTACAATGAACGGGACAAGACGGAGTCGGGCAACTACTGCCGCGAGCTCGTTTCGTACTTCCTCGGGAGAGAATCAGCCCCGGGCATCGCTTACGAGTACGCGATGGTTCAGAAGTACATTCCGAAGGTTACACTCGACGACGTCAATAGGGCGTTCGCCCCTCTGATTACCGATGAGAATCGCGTTGTGACGATGTCGGCGCCGGAGAAGGAGGGTGTGACGGTGCCGACCGAAGCGCAGACGATGTCGGTCTTTGCGAAGGTGGCCGGCTCGCAGATTGCCGCGTATGTCGACAAGACCAACGACAAGCCCCTCCTTCCGAAGATGCCCGTCGCAGGCAAAGTTGTGGGTGAGAAAACGCTTGCCGACATCAGCGTGGTGGAGTGGACTCTCTCAAACGGCGTTCACGTCGTGCTGAAGCCGACGGATTTCAAGAACGACGAGATCCTCATGTCGGCGTTCAGTCCCGGGGGACTCTCGCTCGTAAGCGATGCCGATCTCGTACCAGCGTCAACGGCGGCAGGGATCGTTGCCCAATCGGGGGTAGGAGAGTTCACGCTTGTCGACCTCGGTAAGGCACTCTCCGGCAAGGACGTCAGGGTAAGTCCCGTCATCAACGAGTTGACGGAGGGCTTCAGCGGATCGTCCACGCCGAAAGACCTCGAGACGATGATGCAGTTGATTTATCTCTATTCGACCGCACCTCGTCGAGACGAGACGGCGTTCAACGTGATGAAACAGCAACTGACCGCCGCCGCCAAGAACCGCGCGGCCGATCCACAGCAGGTATTTGTCGATAGCGTGCGAGCGGCGCTGGCTGGAAACAGTCCCCGTCGTCGGTTCCTGGATCAGGCGTATGTCGACCAACTAAACCTTGATCGAGCGCTCGCCGTGTACAAAGATCGGTTTGCTGATATGGGTGATTTCACCTTCGTCTTTGTGGGGAACTTCGTCCTCTCGGACATGCGCCGTCTATGCGAGCAGTATCTGGCCGCTCTGCCGTCCAGCAGACGACAGGAGACATGGAAGGACTGGAACATGAGCACGCTCAGGGGAAACGTGACGAGGGAGATTCAGAAGGGGCTGGACCCCAAGAGCACCGTCGTTCTGGACTACAACGGCACATTCGAATACAATCGCGAGAACCGCTTCTACATCAACATGATCTGCGACATCCTGGACATCCGTCTTCGGGAATCGCTTCGTGAAGAGAGTGGCGGCGTCTACTCCGTCAGCGCGTATCCGAACATGGGCCGCATTCCGACACCGACGTACGACATCTTCATCAACTTCGGCTGTGCACCTGATCGTGTAAGTGACATGATCAACAAGGCGATGGCGGTGGTGGAGAAGTTCAAGAAGGAAGGACCCAATGCCGAAGAGCTGGGCAAGGCGAAGGAGATTCATCTTCGTGAGCGCGAGACACGTCTGAAGGAGAACTCCTTCTGGCTCGGAGCGCTTCAATCGAGATACCTGAATCAGGAGGATCCTACCACGATACCGCAGGAAGATCGTCTGGTTCAGGCAGTGACGGCGAAGGACCTTCAGACGGCAGCGGAGCGCTTCTTTACCGGGGAGAATCTTCTCCGCATCATTCAGAATCCTGAGCCGAAGTCGGGAATGTAGAGCTGACCCTGGTTGCTATGCCTCATTTTGCGGCGAGCGAGCGGGACGATGGATTTCAAGACAACCGTGGGGCGATCGCGCGATCCCCCACGGTTTTTGTTTCATCCTCGCTCCCGTCCTGCGAATCGTAACACGCCTGTATTACCTCACGCATCAATGACAGGTCGACTACACGTCCTCACGGACACCAGCACCCAGTCGCGCTTCTCACACGAACGACTGGCCGAGCTTGCGATACGCGGCGGCGCGGACGTTGTCCAATACAGATCCAAGCAGGATGATGTGCGAACAATGGTCGATCAAGCCATCCGTGTGGCCGACCTTTGTCGCAGCGCGGGTGTCACTTTTCTTGTGAATGACCGCGTCGATGTGGCGCTGGCCGCTGGTGCCGACGGAGTGCATCTGGGCCGGAATGACATGCCGGTCAGCATCGCCAGGAAGATTCTGGGTCCGGAGGCCATTGTTGGGGGAACGGCGCGTGGGGTGGACGATGCAATAGAGGCGGAAAGGCAAGGTGCCACGTATGTTGGACTCGGTCCGGTCTTCCCGACATCAAGCAAGGTGGTTGATCACTACCCAATCGGTCTGGAGACCGTGACGGCAGTGTCGTTGTCGATCCGCATCCCGGTAATTGCCATCGCTGGAATCACCATCGAGAACGTCGCATCCGTCATTCGTGCCGGCGCCCATGGTGTGGCGGTGATAGGCGCTGTTGCCCACGCGGAGGATCCCGAGGCTGCAGTTCGCGCACTTCTGGTGTCAATTCAACACGGACTTGGGGCGTCAGGTTGAGCACTACGCCATCCCGGCCGGGGGCATTTCCACCCGTCCAACCAAGCGACTGAACCACGATGCCCCGGATCAATCGTCAATCGCAACGGGCGATCCCGGTTCGGACACAACGATCATCGGAGTCGTCTCGGTCTCCAGTGTAGCGTATCCTCCAGTGTAGGTCCCCGGCGTTGTTGCGACAAGCTTGAATTCCACCACCGATCGGCCTGGCTTTAGAAATGCGATATAGAAGTCGGTGGCCGTTGCACCTGGGACCTCGTAGTAGTCGAGACCCTTCCACGCCCTGCGAGACTCGTAGTCCCGTACCGACCGCAATCCTCCGGGCGTCATGTCGTGCAGATGCACATGCGTCAGTGTATCGGACGACTCCACCACGAGCTGCACCAGCACCGTGTCCCCGACGCGGATCCCCGTGTTGCCTTCAATCTTGTCCGACCCGACGACAGTGATGCGCTTGCTGAGTCGCACCCTCGCTTCTGCATCGTGCGTCGCGACGGGACAATCGATGTAGTCGACGAATATGCGACCCAGCAACGTGTCGCCGTCGGAACGCGAGATGGTCACCGACCCCAATCCCGAGCCGACATTCCTTCCGACCCAGTCGTGGCGAACGTAGCCGGCCTCCGATCGTACGCTTGTATCGAGACGCGATCGGGTCGTTCCTGAGGAGGAGCCGAATGTGAAGCGAACCGTCCGATTGCGCGCCGAGCCGACGCGTTGCCCGAAGAGTAGTGGGTATGTCGCGTCGATCACGGAGTCGATTGTTGTTACGCTCCCTGGGCCCGTTCGACGCAACACGGAGGTAAGTATTCGATCCGGCTCGTCGGTCTCGATCCCGCCCTTGTGGAGCGCCCATAGGAGTGAGCCAATGGCACGCATGCTGACACCGTCCCACTCTTCGCCCGGGAGAAGTGTGTCCCTTTTCGCAATGCCGCTGAGCCCATGTACCGAGTCGATAATCGACCGAATAATCTCCTTCGCGGTTCCCCGGTTCTCACCGCGGATGAAGAGGCCCGCCAGCAACGCCTTCTCCTCGACCGGCACGCTCCGCCAATTGCGCAGGGCCTGATCGATCCAGTACGACGTGAACTCGTCCGACTCGCGCGCCATGACGTAGTCTGGGAGGTCCGATCGGAGAGCCAGCCACCGAACCACCTCACGCGTCAGTTGGTTCTGGCGATTGTCTCCCCGCCCAACCGAGTCAAATCGATTCATCAATGCACGTTCGATGCTGGCTGTAATGAACCAGCGAACGGTCCGGAGCGCGAAGTCGGATCGGGGGGCGCTCAACAACGCTAGACGCGAGACGCGGAGCGCTCCCTCCAAGGCCTGATCGTTGCTGGCCTCGACGCCCGGTGCCCATGTCAGGTGTTCGTGTGCGCCAAGCTCCCGCATGAATGACGTCTGCAGGTCGTCGGCCATTCTTTCGAGCAGGTCGTCGGCCAGCACGTGAGCCATGTGCCGCCGGACCACCCTGCCAGGATCAGCGAGCATGGCCCATGGGGCTTCGCGTTCCAGAAGGCCGCGTGCCTCGCGTATGGCCGGGGATTCATCGTGCTGATCGTCGATTCCGCGCCACCGATTTCGCGCCTCCCCGATGCTCTTCTCTGTGGCGGTCATGATCTGTGCGGCTCTGACGCACCAGAGCTGCTCAAGTATCGCTGCCATTCCCGAGGCGCGCCTTCCCAGATGTGGAAGCACAAGACTCAACACGTTCCATACATCGTTTGCGGAAAGCTCGACGCCAATGCGTACGCGTTCGGAGGACGTCTCAATATCCGTGGCGAGGTCCGACGGAAGGGGTATCGTAGACGATTTGGAGGTCATGAGAAACGGGATTGACATCGTGCGGTGCAGCCCGTTGGGCAATACCGGTATCGCCCCTGACTCCCCGTCACTATTCCCTTCCATCGAAGCAACTACTCGATAGGCCAGTAGTCTTGCATCGTCGGGCATCGCCACTCTCCACGTTACGCGTGTCGAATCTTGAGGGCCGATACGGATCGACTGACTCGGAAGCGACGGACGGAAACGGTCGAGACGATCGCGACGGCTTTCAAGGTCCGAGATCGTCAGTACACTTACTACGTCGACGGTGCGCTGCGTTCTATTCTGCACGATCGCACCGAGTTCAACGGTATCTCCTGAGCGGGCGAAACGCGGCGCCATTGACCTCACCACCAGATCCTTCAGTGTCTCCAACGTGCGCGTCGTCTCACCGAATCGAACCCCGCGAGTTGTGGCGACGAAGCGAACGACCCACTTGGAAGCCTCATCCGGTGCGACGAGCTGAATACGGGCGTCGCCGTGACTGTCCGTCAGAACGGAAGGGAGGACGATGACTCGATTGTCTATTGTCGCCTCCAACGAATCAAGGTCTCCCTCCGGTTGGAGCTCGGATAACTCCGCAATTCGATTGTTGCCGATGTTGCCGAACCACGACCGGAAGTAGACGCGTCGGCGAACGTTGTCGTCGACGACCATGCGAAGACGTTCCAGCGAATCGGACTTGTCCCGCTGTATCCTCGACTGCGTCTCCCTACGGACGTATTGCTGGTAGTCAAATTCCTCCATCATCAACGCGTTGGTGGCCGGGCGACCGAGTCGCCCCGCAGGTTCTATTTGTCGATCGTAGTCGGCGAACCCCGTTTGGTATGAACCCAGCATGAACGCTGGATACTCAATGGCCGGGAGAATTGGAGCGGGAATGGAATCGGACTCAGTGACTGACGTAGTAGTCGATCCAGTCAGGGAAAAGAGAGCGAGGGAGGAACGGTCGGAGTACCCCCCCGGTAATGTCGATCGTTGCCATGTCGCGGGGAGCGAAAACGGAGTCTGACTGAGAGTCGCCTGTACGGTTCCCCGCAACGGTTCTCCACTGGGTCCGCGCAGAGAGACGTGCCACGTTTCGTCGCTCCCTGACTTGATCCGATCACGGAAGCGTGAGACCTGCACATCGACAGTGTGTGTCGCGACGTCGACGGAAAGCGGAAGGACGCGTGTCTCGGGTAGTCCATGGTTGTTCATGATGAACAGAATGGAGCAGTTCCCTCGGTGGGCGTCCGTTAGCGGAATCCTAAGCACGAAATAGGGATCGTTCGAGACAAATTTCCCTTCGGTCAGAAACACGCCTCCGCGCACCATTGCCCAGATGACGGGGAGGCCGGCACGCGGTGCGGAAACGTACACGACAGCTGTGTCGCCGGATGAGAGGCTGTCGCGCAACAGGAACGGTTGGAACGGTAGTCGAAGAGTACTCCGTGGCAGCGCGCCTCGGTGTTCGGTGCGTGGGAGGATCAGTGGAGCAAGGACATCCCGTGCCGTATCTCCCGACGCGTCCACGTACGATATGGTGATTCTATACCATCCCGGCTCTCGCCCCGACAGGGGAATCGAATCGTCGCGCGTTCGCGAGAGTGTCCTCATCGTGTCGAGTATTGTCTCGATGTCGGCCTCGTCCCCAAAGAAGGATGTGTCGCGGCGATAGAGCTGGTCGGGGAACAGCGAGTCGAATGTCTGCTTCGTCATTGTGAAGCGGTCCGGGTTGGGGAGGAGTCGCTCACGCAAGCCCTCACGGGACGACTTCATCCTGTCGATGACAAGACGGACTGAGACATCGGCATCGCTCCAGGACGTGATCGTGGCGAATGCGGAATCTGCCGGCCCAATTACGTCAGGTCCAGAAATGTGGGCGAGCACGCCGACCCATGGTGTCATAGCTTCAGTGTGGGCATCAACCACCTCCCCCTCCGGATCGACCACCCGAGCTTCCGTTCGAAATGCATGTTCTGTCACTCCGGAATCCCGGTCGGACCACCATGGACTATCGTACACGAATGATGCGCCGCCCGCCGAATCGAGCAGGGTCGATCCCGTTCGTACGGTGTCGCATGTGGGATACCACCACTCAAGCCGGTCCCTGATAACGTCCGGCCCGAACGTCCAACGGAGCATTCGATAGTCGACCGTTGTTCCGGCCGCTGGAGGGCTGTCGCCAACACGTGCCCGAAGTCGATGGGTGAACGAATTGGAATCACTCGCAGAATCCATGTCCATGTGGAACGAACCGGAGAGCATCGAGCGTTCTCTTGAGATGACTGGACGGCTCACGACTCCCCCGGAAGAACCAATGAAGAGCATGGTAATACGCTCGTTACGAGGGATTTCGAACACGCCTGCGAAGAATCCGTTGTTATCCGCCACGAGCGTCTGTTCGGCCATTGCGCCGTGTCCCAGCGCGAACGCATACACTTTCACTGCCGTACCCGCGAGCGCTTCCGTGGTGGGGGAAACCCGCATCGCGACCCCACTGAAGTGGACCTCCTGTCCGGGGCGGTAGGCCGGTCGGTCTGTGGTAAGCCTCACTTGAACGTCTGCATCCCGATCCTCCCGCATTGGGTTCCTACGCCCGCGGACCGTCTGTAGCGAGAAGAGGGTGTCCCCCTGATGCTCAAAGCGATAGACGCGATGTCTTTCGCCCGTAATTCGGGGGAGTTCGACACGTCCTGTCTGGAGCGAGCGCGCGAGTGCGACTTCGTGGTACGTTGGACCCAGGGTGTCGCCCTCGTCGATCCGCTCCAACTCACGCACGGTCGCTCCGCCGACACCAGCACCGGTACGTCCATCCACGAGGTAGGCGATTCGTGTGGAATCGGAGTCGTCACCGTAAATGGGTCGCAGCCTGGAGACCTGAAGCGGTACCAGCGCAAGGCTCCCGGAGCCGCCGTTGAAATCGGGACGCGTGGAGGCAATCAGTACGTACTGGCCCGAATGGACGGGTGGCGCCGCCACGTCCACGATATGAGATGTCAGCTCGGAGTTGCCGGAATCGGGGAGGGGAGAGGTCCACTCCGCGACCGCCGGGGAGGCAAGAAGATTTGCACGAATGGATGAGTCACGCCCCGCATTGTCGGAGGGAAAATCGAGTGGGTATCGGTTCCGCACCAACCTCATCCATATGGTATCTACGTTCCGATACGCCAGGCTCACCAGCCATGGCTCTTCCGGGTTCGCGACGTCCTCCACAATGACCTGGATCGCCGGTGCGCGAATCGCGCTGACGAGCAGGTTGGCGAATTCAGCACCGCGAGTGCCGGGAAAACGTGCGACCACCGACTCGCACAACTTGACAGCGGAGTCGCGCTCCCATTGATCGTCCAGGCGGGCGGCAAGTACAAAGAGTGGGTAGGAGGCCGCCCCGTCATTCCCAAGGCGCTCCGCCAGGCGGGCGAGCGCGGCGTTGACGGAGTCGCGCGCTCCGTTAAACATGGATGGCGTCCGTAGGATTCGATCGACATCCAGGGCGACAAACACGCTCTTGTCAGGGTCGTCCTTATGAGCGCGAACGAGGTCCTGGAGCAACTGCTCGCGTCTCGCGCGCAGGTCAACAGGGTCTCGAAGCGCGAATTCCGTCTGGAGATACTCATCAACCGTTTCCACTACCGCGGCCGACTGGTAGTCGTTGCCGTCATACGGATTGATGCCCTCACCGTTGTAGTAGTCGAGTCCACTGAGGAGTTGCAGGGCTCGACTGGCAAGTACATCAAAGAGCGTAGGGCGCATCGCGATGCCATTCGTGTCCCCTGCGAGGAATGGTCTCCAGTCGCGCGTCCTCGAATGAAGGAGCGCTCTCCTCGGTTCCAAAGACCGGCGCAGGTAGGCATTCACGGTGTCAAACAGACGCACTCTGGTCCATGTTGACGGGTCGGCGGGATCTTCAACAATTCCAGCATCGCTGTCCAATGTCTCGGGCTCGGGTCTTTCATCGCCGTTGCGGGCCCAGGTCCAGATGTAGAACTCGGCCGTCAGCGACGCAAGCACGGCGCCGCCGACGTCGCCGACAGCGTCGATGCCGTCCTGCAACGTCGAGTGAAACAGCTGGATTCGCTGCGTGGTTTCACTGACGTCCATGGCACGAACGCACGCCTTGTAGTAGAGCGCGCGCGTGGCCGAAACGTCGTCGCCCGTGGTCCGGGCCAGGATCAGAATAGAATCGAGGAGCGGGACGGTCGCCATGCGATCGTGTCCATCCCACAAGGAGTCGACGCGACTCCAGAGCGAGTCGGTGTAGTGGGCGTTCGATACGTCGCGCTGGCAGAATAGGTATGCGGGAAGAATCAGTTCCAGGGCGAGAAGAAGGGTGACGAGGCGGCTCATGGCAGAGGGATCGGTACAAGGCGAAGCGGCGAGAGCCACAGGTTACCTGTGGCTCTCGTAGTTCCCAAGGGGAAAATCACTGGTGGGATCGTCAGGCTGTTTGAATTCCGATTCGCGGCACCGCTACTTGTCGGGCACGACTGTTACACGGCGTCCAGCCGTATGAGCCGCGAATTCGGGCGCGTACATCGACTGCACAGTTGATATACCATTGGAAAACGTGCCCGCAACCGTTGCACGAGTCTCATATTCAAATATCCACGTACCGGCAGGCAGCCACGAGATAAAGAAGTTGGTTGATGCGTCCCGAGGAGCCTCGTAGTAACCGAGGCCGTTCTGCCAGCGATAACGTGATATCTGGTTAACCGGTTCGAATCCCGTTCCCCTCATGTCTTTCAGGTGGATGTATTCCATCTCGCGGTCTGACCGGAGAATGATACGGGACACGACGGCATCACCCACGCGCAGAAGCGAGGTGTCACCGATCTCGATCAATACCGGACCACGCGAAGTATGCACCTTCTTGAAGAGCCGCTTCTCAATCGACAGCGGAGAGGCTGCGGGAGTAATGCGGTCAAGTTGCTCGAAGTACTGCCAGTAGAGCGCTCCCCACGCAATACCAGGATCATCCTTCCGCATTGATACGCGACCCATTTCCGGGCGTATTGCCTGGCCGGTCCAGGCAACGGAGTAGTAACCTGTTCCCGCCTCCGTTCTGATGTCCGGGTTGGTTTTTGGGTCGATCTGTATCGTGCCGAGCGTTACCTGTACACCCGCGTCGGATTCCAGCAGGTTCGTGCCAGTCATCAGGAGCGCGAAGCAGGCGTCCGCCGTGGCTCGTGTCGTCCCCCAATCCTGTACCTGCTTCTGTTTCAGAAGCCAGATCTTCATCTCCTCGATTTCCTGTTGATCGCCGGATATCAACGCGAACGCCTCCATCACCGCAACATGCGTTTCTATCGGAGCATCGTACCAGAACCAGCCACCGCTCCCCTTCCAGTACATGCCCATCTCATCCGAGCGCGTTGCCCGTTCCCGGAATGACCTGATGATGGCACCTGCTGTGGTACTGTCACCAGATCGTTGAAGTGCAATGGCAATCATGGCCTGTGTCAGGAGGGGACGGCCGTTCCAGTACTTCTTCGCCTGACCCAACCAGTATGCCCGTGCTTCGCTCGCTTCAGAGTCCTCTTCGCGGGTGCGTCCCGCGAGAGCATAGAGGTACTGTATCTCCAGGTACCCCAGGTGATCTGCTGCCATGTCCAGGTCCTTCGTCTCCTTCATCCGGACATAGTCTGCCGTAGTCTGCTGCTCGATCCAGCGGGCCGCGCCGTCCAGGATTCTCAGTTCCTGCTCTGGACGGTCCGTCCCCATACGGTCCGCGATTCGCTCGAAGCCGGTAACGATGTAGGCCGTCATGTACCGATCACCGGGCATGTCCGAAAACCAGCCAAACGACCCGTCGTCCCGCTGCATTGCGGCGAGCTTCCCCAGCGCGCTGGCAAGCTCCGCCCGCATTCTGTTGAGGTCGAATAGTACGCTCAGACGCTTCTTGCGCTCTGTCTCATCCGCCCCTGCCATCACCCACGGCGTCTCCTGAATCAAGAGACTCTTGAGTTCTTCGTTCTTCTGGAGCGCTGATGAGAGCGCGTCGGTGCCACGCCAGCTCTCGAACACGCCGCGTATGCGCGGCGAACTGTTGATGATCTCTGATGCGAGTGTGTTGGCGTAGTAGCGATTGAATGTCTGCTCAGCGCACTCATGCGGGAACTCCATCAGATAGGGGAGAGCCTGAACGGCGTACCAGGCCGGGTTCGATGTCATCGACAACGTCAGTCGGACGTTTCGCGCGGTCGTCTCCGATCCGCTCCGCAAGAGCTTCGGAAGTTCGGCCGTTCGGGTTGTTCCACCACGGATATTGAGGGGGAGCGTCTCGGTCACGAGCATTCGATTCGTCAGGACGGGTATCGGTCCCTCCTCGCCGTCCGAGAACGCGCCCGCCTTTGCGACGATGCGATAGAGAACCACTCCTGAACCGGAGGGCACAATGATCTTCCACGAAGCAACGGCCGAGCCCATCCTTGGTGCGGTGAACCTGACGTCGGGCGCCGTGAGGGCATACGCCTGGTCGACGACACGATTGGACGCGGCGTCAACAATGCTCAACTTGACCGATCCAGACAGATCTCGATCAGCCAGGTTCGAGATCCGCGTTGCCAACACGACAGTGTCCCCCTCGCGCATGAATCGCGGGACGTTCGGCAACACCATCAGCTCCTTCTGCGTCACCGTTGTCGCTTCCAACGAGCCAATCTTCATGTCGATCGTGTGGGCGAACATGTTCATCCGCCACTTCGTCAGCGCCTCGGGCGCGGTAAACGT
The DNA here is from genome assembly GCA_964462535.1 of uncultured Alphaproteobacteria bacterium. GTDB lineage: Bacteria > Bacteroidota > Ignavibacteria > OLB7 > OLB7 > CAYWXV01. The sequence continues at coordinate 25,698 of CAYWXV010000005.1, read as the reverse complement.
GAAGACCACGTTCCCGCTGTCATCAGTTCTGAGAACGGGGAAGAAGAAGGCCGTCTCGTTCAGGTTGCGTCGAATTGGCGGCGCGACTTGTTCACGCGGGTGATCGTCATCGTCGTGGTCCGCGTCTCCCACGCCGTCCTTTCTCATCGCGGCGGAGCCTGCCGACGGCGCCGGTGGGGGTGGTGGCGCCCCCCTCGCGTACACGCGCTCATCGGACTCGCTCGCATCATAGCCATCGGCGGCCGCATAGCTCAGCTGGCGCCGATCGCCACCCCCCCCGAATCCATCCAGGCGCCTATGCAGCACGGAGAATGCGTCGTAGCCATACCATTGAACGGATCCGAACACGTTCCAGTGCTGGGACCAGATGGTACTTCCGCTTGTGCTCCCAATGTTTTGTCCGGACCGCCACTCCCCTGTCGCACCCGACGGCCACGCAAAAGAGGTGAAGTAGTTCGGCATGATAGCGTCAAGGGAGGCATCATACATCGTTGCCAGGACTTCTGCGGCAACTCGTTCCTTTCCAGGGCCTCGGATGGTGAAACTCCAGGTCTCTTCGGCACCCGGCGTCATGCGATCGCGAAACGTGAGCGTCTCGACGAGCAGGTTCTTGTTGGTCCAGGGGACATCGAGTATGATGCGATGGGTCGTGATCCTATTGTCGTTGATCGTGAACAGGTCAATCACCCCTCCTCCCCTGAACTTCTCCGTTATCGGAATCGCTATCTCCTTCACACCACCTCCAACTTCCACCTCCGATTCGTTCGCGACTCCGTTCTGCATGGCCAGGCGATATCTCACAAAGCACGTTTGAATGGACGAGCCGACCTGCATGCGGAAGGTGTCGCCGGGCTGGAGAGAGAGCTTCGCCGGAACAATCATGAATCGCGAAGGGTAGGGAAGGCTCCCGCGTTGATACACGGTAATCGTCCGCGACGTGCTCAAGGAGTCACCCCCTTTGTCGATGCCGCTAACGGAGACACGATACGCCCCCGCCGGCAATCCCTGGAAGCCGATAGAGTCAATGCCCGACGAGTCCGTTCGTACCACCCTCGCCAGTACAAGCCGTTCGATGGGCCACATCCGCACGTCGGAACTGTCGACCCCTCGAGCATCGATAGGAAAGAGCCGGGTGAAGAGGGAGTCGCTAAGCGCGAAGCGATCCGGGCGAACGAGGATGCGCGTACGCGTCAAGCGGGAGGGGGGCGCCAGTCGTTCCACTCTAAGCTCCCCTTTGAACGGAATAGGACGACCTGACAGATTGGTCGCCACTATCCGACCTGCCTGCGAGCTACCGGACTGGACGACCTCCGGGATCGACAAATCCACATTGGTGGAGACATACCCCAGAGTTATTGTCTCGCGCGCATCGTGGGTTTCACCATTCACGTCCGACACCGTCGCATCGATAGTGAACGTGAACAGAGGCAGAGTATGACGACGTATCGATTCATCAGGACGCGCTACGAAGCGGATCGTGAACGATCCGTCCGAAGAGGTAGTCACTGAGCCGTTCGCGAGATAGACGGTGGGCGACTCCGGGATCGGTTCGTACCAACGTCGCCAATAGGGGAATCGTGCGTTCCTCCTGACTGCGTAGGTAACCGTGGCGTTGTCAACCGAAGATCCTGCATATGCTTTCGCGCGTCCGGTAATCGTGACCGTGTCGTTCAACGCACTCGTCCCCTCCACAGGATTGATTGTGACCTCAAACTTCGGTCTCTTGTATTCCTCGACCCTGATGTAGCGCGAGCTGTTGCCTATGCGGATGGTCATACCGCCGGTGAGTCCAATGGAGGGAGCCGTCAATACACCGTTGATTGAACCGAAGTCGTTTGTTATCGACGTCTGTCGTTCGACGATGTCCCCGTTCGGATCGACGAGCTCGACCAATAGCCTCTCCCCCGGAAGCACCTTGAAGTCTGGCTTTGCCGCCTCCCCGCGGATGTAAATGGCCTTGAAATAGATTGTCTGACCCGGGCGGTAGAGTGATCGGTCGGTGAAGATGAGCGCACCATCGTCGTGTTCCGCAGTCCCGATGTTGTATCGATACAGGTAGGCATTCCGGGATACTATGTCGCTCCCTCTGGTCACCCTCATCCCTCTGATGTACTTCTCTGGATTGATGGCCGGAGCAGCGAATCGTCCGCTTGCATCTGTCGTGGACTTCGCGAGGGTAATCGTCTCGCTTCTGCTCGTCCGAGAGTCGTATTCGTACGTAAGGAACTCCACCGTTGCACCCTTGATCGGCGCGCCGTTGACGAGGTCGCGAACGAATCCACCATCAAACCCCGACTGTCCGTTTGCCGTGACGATTCCGAGACGCGTGACCGAAACAGGGACACATGCGATCAGATTGGAATCAATCGGGAACGACTCGTTGGCGCTGGCCATCAGGAAATAGCGTCCAATGGGGAGGGGAGGAATCGCGACGTCCACAGTGTGCGAACGATAGTCCTGCGCCACCGGGGCGTCGAATGCACTCGCCCACTCCTTCACAACGGGACGGCGGAGGAGCCCGGCCACAGCCGTTGAGTCGAACGCCCACCTGTTCAGGTCGACGTCATCCCCCTTGGCAACGCGGACGATCCGGAACCATCCTCGTTCCAGATTTCGGAACGTGATGCTTCCAACGAACGGTGCGTCGGGTGGTACCGCTGATTCAATCTGCAGGTCGAGTGATCTGGCTGTAATACGCGAGACAATTGCCCGGCAGTTCTCAGAAGCGGTGGTGTTTGGGAACAACGCCAAGGCCCGTTCGCATAACTCCTTTGCGTCAACCAGACGCTCGTCCTTCTCGAGCGACTCGGATAGCTCGACATAGACATCGCGGATGGCCGTGTCCTGGCCATATGAGGTGATCAGCTGTCTGAGGGATGCACGGTGGACTGAGTCCTTCCCGTCGGCGTTGGTTTGCGCCAATCCCCAGCGCAGACGCGTGAGCTCGACGTCAACAAGCTGTGCAGCGTCCTTCCTGTGAATTCGAATCAGAGTCTGGAAGAGTCGGACCGCCCGCACGCCTTGATCGGTTGAATCGGCACCACTGTATTTCAGCATCGCGAATTCATCGGTTGGAGCCAGAAGTTCGGTTCCGGTGGGCTTCCACGCCCGCTCCGGATGGGGGAGACCGGCCCGACCGTCCGTGAAGAATCCGATTGCGCGGTGGGCGATCAGATCAAAAAGAAGGGGTCGACGGATTTCTGAACCCTCTTCCGTCTCGAGCATTGTCTCCCATGAGCGGACGGGTGTTTCAGCCAGTTCGGCCTCAGGTGCCAGCGATGCGATGAACCACGCCTCCGCCGTATCAACCAGTCGGCGTGGCGACCAGGTTGACATGCGGGTCGAGGTGTCGTTCTCAATCTCCGTCTGATTCCGTGTTCGCCATCGCCTCTCTGACCAGTAGCTCCATACCAGCTCCGCTCGGATCGAATTGAGAACGCTTCTTGGGACAGGTGGGAGATCGCGAAGGTCGCGGGCCAGGACGTCAAACAGGCTCTGAGCACCATCGTCGTCGTCCTCGCGGTGTTCGAAAGCGAACATGCCGCGATAGAGAATGGCACGCACCACGTGTGGCCACGCCTTCCGATCGCGCGCGGTGCTCCAGAGCGAATCCACAACCTCTGCTGCGGACTTCGGCAGATCCTCTTCCAGGAGTGAATCGGCGCGTTCCCACATGGCGTCAAGCACGGGATCGCGATCTGGGAGAGGAACTCGGAGGCGGTCAAAGTTGAGGTCTGATTGCGCTGACGTCACCGCCGGGAGAAGGAGGAGCGCACATGCAACAAGGAGGCGTCGAAACATTGTCGGAGGTGTTGATGACAGGGAGACGTGATGTTACGGAACTCGCACGACGTGGAGCGTGATGAGCGAGAGGTCCCGTCGAGTCAGCGCAAAGGGCCGGCCTGGGCCGTCGTCGGTGACCTCCGCGACGAACGGTCGGCCGGGACGATCTCGCCCGCCGCAATGAATCTCGCGCCAGTCATTGCAATTAGTGTGTGATCGCGTGTTGACCAAAGAGAAAGTGGGAGGTAGGGGGTATCTTGACGAAAACAGTGTTGACCACGCATGAAAATCCTCATCGGTTACGACGGCTCTGAATGTGCCGACCTCGCCCTCCTCGATTTGCAACGGGCTGGACTCCCATCCATCGCGGAGGCTCATCTCCTTGCTGTTGCTGAAGTGTGGCTCCCCGCCCAGGATGCACAGGAGGACGCAGACTTGTCGACGCTCCCGAAGTCGGTGCGAACCGCACGCGAGCGGGCACTGAGGGAAGTTGCAAAGGCATCGGAAGAGGTTGCGGTGGCCGCGGAGCGGCTCCGCGAGCAACATCCCACGTGGGAGGTCACCTCGGAGGGTATCGCGGAGTCACCGGCGTGGGGCCTTCTTAACAAGGCGAGCACATGGGACGCCGACCTGATCGTCGTCGGTTCGCACGGGAAATCAGCACTTGGCCGATTTATCATGGGGAGCATTTCGCAGAAGGTCCTGACGGAGTCACGTTGCTCGGTCCGTATTGCGCGTGGCCGCCAGATGCCGGACAATGAACCGATACGACTACTTGTGGCGTTCGACGGATCGGACGACGCCACGAGGGCGATAGATGGTCTGCTTGGCCGAACGTGGCCGGTGGGGACCGTTGCGACGCTGGTCTCGGTGATTGATCCTGTCGTTGCAAGCTCGCATCCGCCTCTCTCGGGTGACCAGGAATGGGGGGACGAAGTGTTTGAATCCGAGCTGGACTGGGTCAACCACGCGCATGCGGACCAGCGGGAGAGACTGGAAGCGGCCGGACTCGTTGCTCAATCGCGCATCGTTGATGGTGATCCCCGCAAAGTAATCCCGTCGCTCGCCGAAGAACTAAACGTGGACTCAATCTTCCTTGGAGCACGTGGACTGAACTCAGTGGAGCGTTTTCTTCTTGGGAGTGTCTCATCCGCAATCGCTGCCCGCGCCCACTGTTCCGTCGAAGTCGCACGCTAGAGAGGGAGGGGCTGACCGGAATCTGCCACCGGATC